>JAKARB010000009.1 GCA_021819435.1 Pseudomonadota bacterium
AACTCCCGCCGACGCGTGCGCTTCGTCGACGTTCCCAATCCAAGGCTGCTCTGCTTCATGGGCTCAATGGTCTTAGGCAATCAGGTCGGGGCCAAGCACATGTCTGAGCGGTTTATGCAGACCTTCCCTTACCGGAGGGGCAAGGTGTTGCACTTCAGATTTGAGACCGCCGGCTCATAGCACGCCTGGATCAGTGCCCGTGTTGCGGCCGCGTAGGTGAAAACTACTTTTGTGGCAAAGTAGGATTAGCAATCATGTGTACCGAAATTAGCTTACCGATGACACAAGGGCACCACGTTCCAAAATAGAGACGCCCCTCACGAGACATCTCTATTTCACTCATGCGCCCGCTATCAGGTACGGCAAGCTGCAGGCACGTATTTTCCCGCCAGGGTGCCCGCAGCAGCATTAGTATTGGCATTCGTGCTGCCCGCAGCCTTGCACACCCATGTCACCGAGCCCGTCGTGGGAGGGGTAGAGCCCGTAGTAGTCCCAGACAGATTACCACCAGCAGCCGCTGTACCGTCCAGAGGGGTCAGCACAAGCGAATTGGAGCCTGCCGGTGCAACTGCCGTGGTGTATAGGATGGTGATTGCACCAGTTGTCGGGCTGATCGCAACAGAGGTGACGTTGGGCGTCGCATTTGGAGCGGTCCAACCAGAATTAAATGGCGCACCATTTGCTGCGTTCTCTGCGACCGCAATCTTTGCCGAATCTGCCAGGGACAAACCATCGGTCACCTTGGCGCGAATTGTGTAGTCCTGATAAGCCGGCAACGCCACAGCCGCCAAAATACCAATGATCGCCACGACGATCATCAGTTCGATCAGGGTGAAACCTTGTTGAACTCGCTTCATGTTGAACTCCTCGGCCGCACAGGCCCACTGGTCAAAACTCTTTGCAGTCAGCGACCGACACTTGCCGACCGCACGTCAGACACCGTGCAGCCAGCGTGCCAGCTTTCAGCCCCTGAAAAACCGTGATTTCTTGCGCGATTTCCCGCAGCCCACTAGGTGCAACGAACGCACTTGGTCGGATGTGTTTCAGGAAGTCAGCCCAAAAACGTCACCCAGAGGTCTGAGCTGACCATTTTGGTCACCTCGCGAAGGCTTGCCCTTCACCTTCAAGCACACCCCCGCTAACATTTGCGCATACAACATGGAGACACATCATGCGCATGACGGCTGTTGATCAACCCGCATCCACCCGCAAGGCCACCAACGTCTCGCTGGGCGCCAACCTGCTGGCTGAAGCCAAGGCGTTGCGCATCAACGTTTCCCAAGCAGCAGAAGCGGGTCTGAGCCAGGCGGTGGCGGCCAAGCGCGCCGAGCTGTGGTTGCAGGCCAACCTCGAAGCGCTTGAAAGCTCCAACGCTCACGTGGAACGCAACGGCCTGCCGCTCGCTCGGCACAGGCAGTTCTGATGGCGAGGTTTTCGGTCTACGCCAATCCGGAGGGGGCGGGCTACCTGATGGATGTGCAGGCCAACCTGCTCAGCCAACTCAACACGCGGGTGGTGGTGCCGTTGATGCCGTCTACGGCTGCCCCAAAACCTGCGCAGGCACTGAACCCGGTGTTCGACATCGAGGGCACGCCTCACGTGCTGGTCACGCAATTCATGGCCGCTGTGCCCTGCAGCCTGCTCAAGACCCAGGTTTTCAGCGCCCAGGACCGGGCCCGCGAAGTGGTGGCTGCGCTCGATTGCCTGTTCCAGGGGGTTTGATCAGCCCTGTGTCGACAACCACGCCAACAGCCGATCCTGCTGGCCAGCCCCGACCGGCAACGCACGAACCAATGCAGCCAAGGTCTCGGCATTCACAATGCCGTGCTTCAAGGCTTCGCGCACGAACACCCAGTCCTTGTCGCGCCCCGCAGCCAGCTTGGCCGCACACAAATCGGACGGATCCAGGCACAGCCCCACCTTCAGATCGGTGTTCTGGTTCTGCAAGCGAACCAGGCGCCCTTGCCACCCTTCAGGCAGCACAGCAGTTTCCGGCCCAACGCCTTGCGCGTAGTAGCCAAAACGTTCGTGAAATGGCGAGCCTTCGCCGATGGCACCATCGATCAAATCCGCCAGTTCAGGCATGTTGGCCGGATAAATGTCAGCTTCCATCGACACCGTCAGCGAATCCGGAGGGTTGGGCACCGCGCCCAGGATCGACTGGCTGCCCACCACGACCACCTCGTAATCGTTGGTGATGGCCGACGCAGCCCGAATCAGGTGCTCCAGCTCATGCCTTTGCATGGGGGCTCCGCCATTGCTTGATGATCGCGAACCGTTCTTGCGAGGTCAGCAGGCAAGCAAGAGGCGAGCTCTGGCGCAGTTGGGCTGCGCGCTCGGTTTCTTCCAAGGCCGCTGAGAGGGCCCCCTGCCCACCATCGGAATCGAGCAAGCGCTGCCACTCATCCAGCGCTGGGGCGGTGCGGGCAGAGGAAGCCTCGCGCCAGCGAGCCAGGATTGAGCGCGCGCGCTCCAACAGCGCCGGCTCACGCTCAAGCTTTTCCACGGCCAGCCTGTGGATGGCCAAGCTGCGGCGGTCAAGGTCTGAGTGCTGCAAAGGCATGGGGGAACAAGCTACCTCAAGAAAGGCAAAAGCGTCAATCCGAATGCGCTACGCCACCGCAAACGGATTGAACACCTCCATGCCAAACGCCTTGAAATCAGCCACATTCCTGCTCGCCACGGTCAAGCCGTGCACTTGCGCCGTGGCAGCGATCATGGCGTCTTCGTAGAGTGTGTCGGACTTCCTGTGCATCAGCCGCGCCCATGCCCGGAACGCCTCGGCATCCATCGGCAGCACGTTGTAGGCAGCCGCCAGCAAGCCCAGCCAGCTTTCGATTTCTGTCGCCTTGCCCGGATCCTGCTCGCGTGTCAGCTCGATGCCCGCTTGCACTTCGCCCAGGGTCACCGCAGACAGGTACAGCTTGGCTTCGTCAATCGATTCCAACCAGGCCACCACGCCACCATGCGGACGTGGTTTGCGGAGTTCAGACACCACATTCGTGTCCAGCAAGTAGCCAGCCGTCACAGCAGAGGCTCCACCTTGCGACGCTTGCCCTGCCCCCGTGGCGGCACGAGCTCATTCGCGCGAGCATGTTCGGAGAGGAGCAGTTGTTTGAGCGAAGGTCGGGCAGCCGCCTGCAAGCGGCGCCATTCCTGCACCGGCACCAGCACGGCAGCTTCGGTGCCTCGCCGGGTCACCATTTGCGGCCCTTCGATCAGGCATGCGTCCAGGAACTCGCTGAACCGTGCTTTCGCATCTTGAACTGGCCATGTGTGCATTGCAGACCCAAAATAACTAGTCATCTGACTAGTTTTACATGGCGCAAGTAAACAGTCAACCCGCCCCCGGTAACCCTGGCCCCCGACTCACTCTTCCGCCGGCGCATGAAACCGCAACCCCTCCCGCAAAGGCTCGATTCGATGCCGGCTGTCCAGCGCCCTGACCTGCGAGAGCACCGCCGGCACCTCGCCGGGCTTGGGGTGGGTGATGAACACACTCACTTCGCCATCGAGCTGTGCCAGCTCCCGCGCCAGCGTCTGCGGCGACAGGTGCCCGCTGATGTCCGCCAGGTGCGCCTCTTCGTTGCCAAAGGCGGTTTCGATCACCAGCTGCGCGATGCGCTTGCCCTGCAGGGCCTGCCACAAGGCCGGGTTGGGCCCCGTGTCACCCGTGAACACCCACCAGCCCTGCGGCGTTTCGATGCCGAAGCCGACCGCAGGCACGGTGTGCGCTGCGGGCAGCACGTGCACCAGCCGGTCGCCCAGGCCACCGCGCGCGGGAAAACGCAGCGCCTCGCCCACTTTGAACTCATGGAACACCAGCACCGGGTGCTGGGCGCTGGGCAAGCGCGTGAAGTCGGGCCAGATCACGCCGTTGAAAATGTGGTCGCGCAGGGCGGCCAACGTTTCGGGCAGGGCGTGGACGTGGATGGGGCGCAGCGCACTCAAACCGCCGCCGCCCATGCGCAGCTTGATGACCGTGTCGGCCAGCAGCGGGATGCTGAGCACGTGGTCGAGGTGGCTGTGTGTGATGAGGATGTGGTCGATGCGGGCGAGTTCGTCCAGGCGCAGCTCGCCCACGCCGCTGCCGGCGTCGATGAGGATGTCGTCGTCGAGCAGGAAGGACGTGGTGTGGCAGCGCGCCGCGATGGAGCCGAAGCAGCCGAGGACGCGGATCATGTTGGTGGCTCGCCTGGTTGAGCCGCTTCGTTCAGGCCTGAACGAACTGCATCTGGGTGCCGGCCAGCTCGATCACGTCGCCGCTCTTGAGGTGCACCGGGTCGGCCGCCACGGGCGAGCCATTGACCATCGGGCGGGCCGAGCCTTCGACGTGCGCGAACACGTAGCCACCTGGCCGCTTGGTGATGGACGCCACCTGCACGCCGGGCTTGCCCACCGTGGTGACCACCTTGGTCAGGGCGACCTCGCGGCCCGCCGCAGCGCCGTTGAGCACCTTGATGGAGGCCGGGCTCTGGCTGGGCAGGCTGCCAAACCCGCTGGGGCCCTGGGCAACGGCGGCGGCAAAAGCCCCGGGCGTCGAGGCGGCAGGCATGCCAGACGGCGCACCGGCGGCGGGCGCCTGGGCGCCCAGCGCGGTCGGCAAGGGGGTGCCGGGCCGCATGATCATGGTCTTTTCGTAGTCGGTGCCTTCGTCCGCCAGGAACTTGATCTTGTACTTGCCGATCTCGACCGTGTCGTTGTGTTGCAGCAGTTGCTTCTTGACGGCCTTGCCGTTGATGTAAGTGCCGTTGGTGCTGTTGAGGTCTTCGATGAAGACGCTGCCGCTGACCAGTTGCAGAACGGCATGTTCGCCACTGACCGCCAGGTTGTCGATCACGATGTCGTTGTATGGGCGACGACCGAGGGTGGTGCGGTCCTTCGTGACCTGGACTTCCTTGATCACCACGCCATCGAGTGAGACGACCAGTTTTCCCATGCGGAACCTCTACGTTATGGATCTTGATGTGTGTGGAGACGTTCAGCCCAGGCCAGCGAGGCGCTTGAAAGGCCACCAGGATCTGGGCGCGGGTTCAGCAACTCCCTGGGCGCGCACCAGAACGACCGCAATATTATCCCGCCCGCCCGCCTCGTTGGCGGCCGCGACCAGGGCGGCGCCCATCTCAGGGAGGTTTTGGTGCTGGGCCATGACTTCGGCGATCTGGTGGTCTCGGAGCATGTCGGACAGGCCGTCCGAGCACATCAGGTAGACGTCGCCAGACTGGATTTCGTGCTGGTGGGTTTCGAGCTGGGCCATGTCCTCGACGCCCAGGGCCCGGGTGACGAGGTTCTTGTTGGCCGCGAACTGCGCCTGTTCGGGCGTGAGCATGCCAGCGTCGATCTGCTCTTGCAGTAACGAATGGTCTTTGGTGACCTGCTGCAACACCCCGGCGCGCAGGCGGTAGCCACGCGAATCGCCGATGTGGCCCAGCAGGAGCCGGCCGGAGCGGAAGACCCCAACCACCAGGGTGGTGCCCATGCCCGCGTACATCGGGTTGGAGTTGGCCGCGCCGAAGATGGCCCGATTGGCGTTGTCGACGCAGATGTCCATGGCGCGGCGCACATCGCCGTCGCTGGCCTGGGGGGCGGCTTCGTTCAGCCAGCGACCAAGCTCGGCGCTGATGAACTCACAGGCCATGCCGCTGGCGACTTCGCCTGCCGCGTAGCCGCCCATGCCATCGGCCAGCACAGCCAGCGCGCACGACGGGTCGATGGCGACGCTGTCCTCGTTGTTGCTGCGGACGCGACCGGTGTCGGTCTGACTGTAGAACTCGAACTCCATGGGGAAATTGTCGCCGGGTTATCGGGGTGCGGGCACAGGGATGTCGTCAGGCCAGCGGGATGTCGACACCGGGCAAGCCGGCGTCAGGCAGCATCTTCAGGACCGCACGCAAGTCTTCGGCCATCTGCTCGCCTGAGCTGTAGCGGGTGGCAGGGTGTTTCTGGAGCGCCAGCGCCACCACGTCGCCGAGGGCCACCGGCAGTTCAGGGCGAAGGTCGCAGACGTTGGGCGGGGTTTCGCGGGCGATGGCTCGCATCAGGGCGCCCAGCGAGTCGGCCTCGCAGGGCAGCCGACCGGTGAGCAGTTGGAAGAGGGTCACACCCAGCGAGTACAGGTCGGTGCGGCCGTCGACGTGCTGGCCGGAGAGCTGCTCTGGCGACATGTAAGTGGGCGTGCCGAGGACCACGCCGGTGCGCGTGCGAGAGGCATCGGCCAAGCGGGCCACGCCGAAATCCATCACCTTGACGCCCTCGCGGGGCATGTCGAGCATGATGTTTTCTGGCTTGATGTCGCGGTGCGTGACGCCTCGGGTGTGGGCGTAGGCCAGGGCATCGGCCACCCGGGCCACGGCGCGCAGCACCACAGGCAGCGGCAGCAGGCGGGCTGGTTGCGTGTGCTGGCCGAGGTCGGCGCCATCGACCAGCTCCATCGCGATCCAGGCCAGGCCTTCGGTTTCGCCTGAGTCCAAGATCTGGACGATGTCGGGGTGCTGCAAGCGGCCGGCCATGTCAGCTTCGCGCAGGAAGCGGTTGCGCGCATCGGCCAGGTCGTCGCCCGTGAACTCGCGCGACAGCGCCATGGTCTTGATGGCAACGTGCTGGCCGTTGGCCGGGTCGTGGGCCAGGTAGACGGCCCCCATCGCGCCTTGCCCCAGTTGCTTGTCGAGCACGTATTTGCCCAGCATGGACAAGCCACCGTGCGCTGCGGGCCGCGCCTCGACCGAGCCCCACGATTCAACGGCACGCACCTGGGCCTTGTCACGCGCTCGGCTCAGGCGTTGGCGCACATCGCGCCAGGCTGGGTCGATGTCGGCCATGTGCTCGTAAACGTCGCGCGCTGCGTCAAAGCGTTGTTCGGCTTCGAAGGCTGCGGCGACCAGTTCGCAGGTTTCGAGGGTGGCGACCTTCAGGCCCTCGGGCGGCAGGTGGCCGCGCAAGGCCTCCCAGGCCTGGTCGACAGGGCCGTCGCCGAGGGTCAACAGGGCACGCTGGATGCGGTCGTCGCTGGGGTCGGACGGGTGTGCGGCGAGGCCGTGGTGATCGGAGCGTCCAGGGGAATTGGGGGAATTGGGGGAATTGGGGGAATTGGGGGAATTGGGGGAATTGGGGGAATTGGAGAAATCAGCCAGCAGCTCTACCGGGAGGGTGCTCAGGGGCGCGGTGATGGAGGCTGGCGCGGTCACGTCGTCGAACCAGGTGTCCAAGGGCGGGCGGCCACTGGGCCGGCCTGGGTCGGACGGCAGGTTGATTGACAGCGTGGGCGCACGCGGCGGGGTGGGCGCCGGCATGGACGCGATCGGCACCACCTCGGGCGTCGTCGACAAAGGCACCGGGCCGGAGCGCTGGAAGCGCGGATGGAAGGCCACCGGGCTGGTGTCGGCGAAACGCGAAGGGGGTCGGTTGTCGTCGCGCGAGTCGACGAAATCCTGCAAGGCTTGGCGCTTGCGCCGCTGCAGTTCGGCGGCGCTTTCCGCCAAAGGCGAGGTGTCAGAAAAATCGGCCCACTGGGTGCTGCGGGCGCCGCCGGCCGACCGATCCGGGCCACTGCTGCCGCGACGGCGCGTGAACCACCAGCCTGCGCCCATGACGCAGGCCGCCAGCAGGAGGATCCATCCGGCCACCGGCGACATCGGGCCTCCGCCTCAGTTGGCCTCGGGGGCGCGAGCCGCCAGGGCCTTGCCCACCGCCACGACCAGCAGGGCGCAAACCCCGCCAGCCAGGTAACGCAGGGATTCGACCTGGGGCAGGAAGCCCTGGATGGCCGGATCGCCCACCGCGAGCGTGCCGGCGATCCAGCCCAGCAGGGCGCCGCCAGCAACGATGATGACCGGGAAACGGTCCATGAGCTTGAGCACGATGCTGCTGCCCCAGACGATGATGGGGATGCTCACCAGCAACCCGAAGATGACCAGCGGCATCTGGTGGCCTTCGTGGCCGGCCGTCTGCGCCGCCCCGGCGATGCCGATGACGTTGTCCACGCTCATGACGAAATCGGCCAGGATGATGGTCTTGATCGCACCCAGCAGCTTGTCGCTGGCCTTGAGGTCGCCGTGCTCGTCGTCTTCGGGCACGAGCAGCTTGACACCGATCCAGATCAGCAGCGCCGCGCCCACCAGCTTCAGGTAGGGCAGCGCCAGCAAGGACATGGCAAAGAAGATCAGCACCACGCGCAGCGCGATGGCCCCCGCCGTGCCCCATAGGATGCCCTTGCTGCGCAACTCGGGCGGCAGGTTGCGGCACGCCATCGCGATCACGATGGCGTTGTCGCCACCCAGCAGGATGTCGATCATGATGATCTGGCCAACAGCGAGCCAGAACTCGGGGGTCAGGAATGCTTCCATGTCCGGGAAAAAGAATCAGCCCCTGAGTGTAGGGGCTGAGGAGGTGACCCGACGGGCCTTTCGGTGGGCTTCGATGAGCCTTCGAGGGCTTCGTGCACCACCGTGTGCTCGCTGGCACACGGGTGTTCACTCACCACTCACAGGCATCAGAGGAGGGACTTCAGGATGCGGCCCATTTCAGACGGGTTGCGGGTGACCTTGAAGCCGCACTCTTCCATGATGGCGAGCTTGGCATCGGCCGTGTCGGCGCCACCGGAGATCAGCGCGCCGGCGTGGCCCATGCGCTTGCCCGGGGGTGCGGTGACACCAGCGATGAAGCCGACGATGGGCTTCTTCATGTTGGCCTTGCACCATTGCGCGGCTTCGGCTTCGTCGGGGCCACCGATCTCGCCGATCATGATCACGGCGTCGGTTTCCGGGTCATCGTTGAAAGCCTTCATCACGTCGATGTGCTTCAAGCCATTGATCGGGTCACCGCCGATGCCCACGGCGCTGGACTGGCCCAGGCCGAGTTCGGTCAGTTGCGCCACGGCTTCGTAAGTCAGCGTGCCGGAGCGGCTGACCACGCCGATGCGGCCCTTCTTGTGGATGTGGCCGGGCATGATGCCGATCTTGATCTCTTCGGGCGTGATCAGGCCAGGGCAGTTGGGGCCGAGCAGCAGGGTCTTCTTGCCACCAGCGGCTTCCTTGGCCTTCATCTTGTTGCGCACGTTCAGCATGTCGCGCACGGGGATGCCTTCGGTGATGGCGATGACCAGGTCCAGGTCGGCCTCGACGGCTTCCCAGATGGCGTCAGCGGCGCCAGCGGGCGGCACGTAGATGACCGAAACCGTGGCGCCGGTCTGCTGCGAGGCTTCCTTGACCGAGGCGTAGATGGGGATGTCCGAGAACTTCTCGCCCGCCTTCTTGGGGTTCACGCCGGCGACGAACGCGTTCTTGCCGTTGGCGTAGGCCTGGCAACCCAGGGTGTGGAACTGACCGGTCTTGCCCGTGATGCCTTGGGTGATGACCTTGGTGTCTTTGTTGATGTAGATGCTCATGACGAATCCTCTGGGTGCGGTGCTCAGGCCACGGCGGCGACAACTTTGGTCGCGGCTTCGGCCATGGTGTCGGCGGAGATGATGGGCAGGCCGGATTCGGCCAGCATCTTCTTGCCCAGGTCTTCGTTGGTGCCCTTCATGCGCACGACCAGCGGCACTTGCAGGTTCACTGCCTTGCAGGCGGTGATGACACCGTCGGCGATGGTGTCGCACTTCATGATGCCGCCAAAGATGTTGACCAGGATGGCCTTCACCTTGGGGCTCTTGAGCATGATCTTGAAAGCTTCGGTGACCTTCTCGGCCGTGGCGCCACCGCCGACGTCCAGGAAGTTGGCGGGCTCGCCGCCGAAGAGCTTGATGGTGTCCATCGTGGCCATGGCCAGGCCGGCGCCATTGACCAGGCAGCCGATGTTGCCATCGAGCTGGATGTAGGCCAGGTCGAACTTCGAGGCTTCGATTTCGGCGGGGTCTTCTTCGTCCAGGTCGCGCAGCGCCACGATCTCGGGGTGGCGGAACAGGGCGTTGGCGTCAAAGTTGAACTTGGCGTCCAGGGCCATGACCTTGCCCTTGGAATCACGGTTCAGGGGGTTGATCTCGACCAGAGAGGCGTCCGTCTCCATGTAGCACTGGTAGAGCTTCTTGAGGATGTCCACCGTTTGCGCGGTGGAGTCGGCCGGCATGCCGATGCCGTCGGCGACTTCCTTGGCCTGTGCGTCGGTCAGGCCGGCGATCGGGTCGACGAAGACCTTGATGATCTTCTCGGGCGTGCTGTGCGCGACTTCTTCGATGTCCATGCCGCCTTCGCTGGAGGCGATGATGGCGACCTTCTGGGTGCCGCGGTCGGTGACCACGGACACGTAGTATTCCTTCTGGATGTCAGCGCCATCTTCGATGTAGAGGCGGTTGACTTTCTGGCCCTCGGGGCCGGTCTGGTGGGTCTTGAGCTGCATGCCCAGGATCTGGCCTGCCAGCTTCTTCACGTCGTCCAGGCTCTTGGCGACCTTGACGCCGCCGCCCTTGCCACGGCCACCGGCGTGGATCTGGGCCTTGACGACCCAGACAGGGCCGCCGAGTTTCTCAGCCGCTGCGACGGCTTCTTCTACGGTAAACGCCGGAATGCCTCTTGGGACCGGCACACCAAAACGGCTCAGGATCTCTTTGCCTTGGTACTCATGAATCTTCATGGGGATCTCGCGATGTGGGTGATGCGTTCGGGTCGAACATGACAGAACCCGCCACCGCCGATCGGGCAGAGGCGGGTGCAAGCGCGCAGCCGTTTGGGCCAGGTTGCACTGCGTCGGGCAGCATAGCACCGCCACCCCTGGGTTTCTCACCGACGACCCGGGCGCGAAACTCGGGTTTGCACGGAATTCAGCTCGGCGATTCGTCGTCGAGGTCCGAATCGGGATCGGGCCCACCTTCGCCGCGAACCACGCGTCGAACAACGTCCCCCGCGAAGCCTCGGGCAAGGAGGAAGCGCGCCTGACGTGCTTGCTCTTGCGGCGCAGGGGCGACCTCTCCAAAACGCCGAGCCCAAAGCTGGTGGGCACGTTGGAGTTCGGTGTCACGCAGGCCGTTCACCACGGCTTCGGCCACATGGCTGGGCAACTGGTGCTGCGCCAGCTCCGCCTTGATGCGGGCGCTGCCAAAGCGGGCCGCCTTGCGGTGCACAACGGAATCCGCGAAGCGCTCGAGGCAAAGGAAACGGTTGGCAGCCATTTCGTCGAGCACCGCTTCAAGCTGCTCGGCCGATTCGGCGTGCGGGGCGAGCTTGCGGCGCAACTCCACCCGGGAATGCTCACGCATGGATAGCAGCTTGAGCGCCCGCCCCTTCAGCGAAAGCATGGGCTTGCCACGCTGCGACCGCTGAGCCGGCTCTCGCGCCCTGGGCGTGTCAGGCGAAAAGTCGTCTTCGTCTGCCATGGGTGCCAGCAGGCCTGAGCCGATCATGGATCAGGCGGCCTTGTCGTCGTACTCGTCGTTGGCGGCAGAGGCCGGACGCTGGGCAACGCCCAAGGAGTCGCGGATCTTGTTTTCGATCTCGCGAGCAAGGTCGGGGTTCTCGCGCAGGAACTCGCGGGCATTGTCTTTGCCTTGGCCGATCTTCTCGCCGTTGTATGCATACCAGGCACCGGACTTGTCAACCACCTTGGCGGTGACGCCCAGGTCGATGACTTCGCCTTCGCGGCTGATGCCTTCGCCGTAGAGGATGTCGAATTCAGCGGTCTTGAAGGGGGGCGAAACCTTGTTCTTGACCACCTTGACCTTGGTTTCGTTGCCGATGACCTCGTCGCCCTTCTTGATGGAGCCGGTGCGGCGGATGTCCAGGCGCACGGAGGCATAGAACTTCAGCGCGTTGCCTCCCGTGGTGGTTTCGGGCGAGCCGAACATCACACCGATCTTCATGCGGATCTGGTTGATGAAGATGACGGTGCAGTTGGTCTTCTTGATGGTGGCGGTGAGCTTGCGCAGGGCCTGGCTCATCAAGCGGGCCTGGAGGCCAGGCAGGGCATCACCCATTTCGCCTTCGAGTTCGGCCTTGGGGGTCAAGGCGGCCACCGAGTCGATGATGATGAGATCGACCGAGCCGGAACGCACCAGGGCGTCGACGATTTCGAGGGCCTGCTCACCCGTGTCGGGCTGGGAGATCAGCAGGTCTTGCAGGTTGACGCCGAGCTTCTGAGCGTACTGCGCGTCGAGCGCATGTTCGGCGTCGATGAAGGCGCAGACGCCACCGAGCTTTTGCATTTCGGAGACGACTTGCAGGGTCAACGTGGTCTTGCCGGAAGACTCAGGACCGTAGATCTCGATGACGCGACCGCGCGGCAGACCGCCGACGCCCAAGGCAATGTCCAGGCCCAGCGAGCCGGTGGAAACGACCTGGATGTCTTCGACGGCCTCGCCTTCACCGAGGCGCATGATGGATCCCTTGCCGAATTGCTTTTCGATCTGGGCGAGGGCGGCCTGGAGGGCCTTGGCCTTTTCGGTGCTGAGGGTCGACTTGGGTTCCATGGGGCTCTCTCCGGCGTGGTGCCTGTGTGATGACATTGAATGAGGAGATTATGGCAAAGACTGGATGTTTGTACAGTACCTGATTTGCAAATTTTCTTCCCTCTGATTCGTGCCCCCGGATTCACGAACCTGCGCAAGAAACGACACTTGCTGCACTGCAACAAAAATCATCTAGACTGGGCTGCATGACAGCAGTCCGCCCTCGCGCCAAGTCGCGCCCTCCCTCTCCCGCCCGCCCCCGGCTCAACCTCGCCCTGCAAGGTGGCGGCTCCCACGGGGCCTTCACGTGGGGCGTGCTGGACCGGTTGCTCGAAGACGATGGCGTCGACATCGCAGGCATCTCAGGCACCAGCGCGGGAGCGCTCAACGGCGCGGTGGCGCTGTCGGGCTATGTGGATGGCCACGAAGCCGGGGGGCCGCAGCAGGCGCGCCGCCAGGCTCAGCAGGCCTTGCATGATTTCTGGCGCGACGTGAGCCGCCACGGCTCGCTGTTCAGCCCCTTGAGCAACCCGTTCAGCAACCCCTTCGGCACACAAGGGCTCGACGCACTGCTCAGCCCCTTCGGGCTGGGCACCAATGCACTGATGCAATGGGGCAACCTGCTGACCCGCTCGTTCAGCCCCTATGAGTTCAACCCGCTGAACCTCAACCCTCTGAAAGACGTGCTGACCGAGCATGTGCGGGTCGAGTCACTGCACGAGGGCTGCGCCCAATGCGACATCCCCCTGTTCGTGACGGCCACCTCGGTGCGCACCGGGCAAGCTCGGGTCTTCAGCGCCGAAGAGCTCAGCATCGACGCCTTGCTGGCCTCCGCCTGCCTGCCCTTCCTGTTCCAGGCCGTGCACATTGACGGTGAGCCCTTCTGGGACGGCGGCTACACCGGCAACCCGGCGCTGTACCCGCTGATCTACCGCACGGAGCACAACGACATCCTGCTGGTGAGGCTGAACCCGCTTGAACGCCCAGGCACCCCGACGCGCAGCGTGGAAATCATGGATCGGCTCAGTGAAATCACTTTCAACGCCAGCCTGATCGGCGAGATGCGGGCCATCGCCTTCGTGAGCCGCCTGCTGCGCGAAAACAAGCTGGACCCGGGGCGCTACAAGCACATGCACATGCACATGGTCTCCGACGACAAGGGCATGAATGGCTTCGGCCCCTCGACCAAGTTCAACACGGAGTGGGTGTTCCTGGAGCAGTTGCGTGACCTGGGGCGCGCCGCTGCGGATCGCTGGCTGAAGGCGCATCGCGACGACGTGGGCGTGCGCAGCAGCCTGCACATCGACGAGGTTTTCTTGGGGCGCGCCCCCGGCAGGCTTGATCCACCACAAGGGCGCCTGGGCCCCTCGACAGCATGATGAAGTCCAGCAAAACCGCTGAGCCCATCGTCAGACCGAGAGGAACCCATGATCCAAGAACACCATCCGCTGGCCCTGGATTTTCCTGAACTGAAAGATCGCATTCACGCACTCAAGACCGGCAATTCGCACTTCGCGCGGCTGGCGCGCGAGTACGAGGAGCTCGACAAGGCCATCGTGCGGCTGGAAACCGGCGTCGAGCACGCTTCTTCGGCAGACCTTGAGGGCAAGAAGCAGCGTCGGGTGAGCCTCAAGGATGAGCTTTACGCCCTGCTGAAAGCGTGATCGCAGGGGCCCCGGCCCCTCGGTGGCCCAAAGGAGCCAGACCGCAGCCAACTAAAATGGCGGGATGACGTCCCCCGCCCAGCCTGCCGCTTCCACGCCTGCCGCTTCCTCCACCGTGCCCCCCATGCGCCTGTCCGGCCTGGAGCCGGTGCTCATCGGCGAGGGCACGTTGTTCGTCAACGTGGGCGAGCGAACCAACGTCACGGGCTCCAAGGCCTTTGCGCGCATGATCCTCGAAGGCCGCTTCGAGGACGCGCTGTCGGTGGCGCGCCAGCAGGTCGAGAACGGCGCCCAGGTCATCGACATCAACATGGACGAGGCCATGCTCGACAGCAAGGCCGCCATGGTGCGCTTCCTGAACCTGATCGCTGGCGAGCCGGAGATCGCGCGCGTGCCGATCATGATCGACTCTTCGAAGTGGGAGGTGATCGAGGCGGGCCTGAAGTGCATCCAGGGCAAGGGCATCGTCAACTCGATTTCGCTGAAAGAAGGCGTCGAGAAATTCGTCGAGCAGGCCAGGCTGATCAAGCGCTATGGCGCCGCCGCCGTGGTGATGGCCTTCGACGAAGCGGGCCAGGCAGACACTTATCAGCGCAAGGTCGAGATCTGCGAGCGCGCCTACCGCATCCTGGTCGATGAGGTGGGCTTCGCGCCCGAAGACATCATCTTCGACCCGAACATCTTCGCCATCGCCACCGGCATCGAAGAGCACGACAACTACGCGGTCGACTTCATCGAGGCCACGCGCTGGATCAAGCAGAACCTGCCGGGCGCCAAGGTGTCGGGCGGCGTCTCGAACGTGTCATTCAGCTTCCGCGGCAACGAGCCGGTGCGCGAGGCCATCCACACCGTGTTCCTCTACCACGCCATCCAGGCGGGCATGGACATGGGCATCGTCAACGCCGGCATGGTCGGGGTGTACGACGACCTCGACGCCCACCTGCGCGAGCTGGTCGAAGACATCGTGCTCAACCGCCAGCCGGTGTTCAAGGATGGCGAAGACACGAGCCTGACGCCAACCGAGCGCCTGCTGGCGATCGCCGAGCAGGTCAAGGGCGCGGCAAAGGACGACACCGCCAAGCTGGCCTGGCGCGGCACGGCCGATGAGCCCGCGCCGGTCGAGCAGCGCCTGAGCCATGCGCTGGTGCACGGCATCACCGACTTCATCACGGCCGACACCGAAGAGTGCTATCAAAAGATCAAGGCCTCGGGCGGCCGCCCGCTGCACGTGATCGAAGGCCCGCTGATGGCCGGCATGAACACCGTGGGCGACCTGTTCGGCGCGGGCAAGATGTTCCTGCCGCAGGTGGTGAAGTCGGCCCGGGTGATGAAGCAGGCCGTGGCTCACCTGGTGCCCTACATCGAAGAAGAAAAGCGCCAGCTCGAGCTCGCCGGGGGCGACGTGAAGGCCAAGGGCAAGATCGTGATCGCCACGGTCAAGGGCGATGTGCACGACATCGGCAAGAACATCGTCACGGTGGTCCTGCAATGCAACAACTTCGAGGTGGTCAACATGGGCGTGATGGTCCCGTGCAAGGACATCCTCGACAAGGCCAAGGAAGTGGGCGCGGACATCATCGGCCTGTCCGGCCTGATCACGCCGAGCCTGGAAGAGATGCAGTACGTCGCCGCCGAGATGGAGCGCGACCCGTACTTCGCCGAACGCAAGACCCCACTGCTGATCGGTGGCGCCACGTGCAGCCGCGTGCACACGGCGGTGAAGATCGCGCCGAACTTCAGCGGCCCGGTGGTGTACGTGCCCGACGCCTCGCGCGCGGTGGGCGTGTGCTCCGAGCTGCTGAGCACCGAGCGCCAGGCAGCCTACATCGCTGAGCTGAACGCCGACTACGAGAAGGTGCGCCAGTTGCACGCCAACAAGAAGGCCACGCCGATGGTCTCGCTGGCCGAAGCCCGCGCCAACAAGGCCGTGGTGGACTTCGACACCCACACGCCCGACGCCCCGAAGTTCATCGGCCGGCGCGTGTTCAAGAACTACGACCTGGGAGAACTCGCGGCTTACATCGACTGGGCGCCCTTCTTCCAGACCTGGGACTTGCACGGCGCCTTTCCCGCGATCCTGGACGACGCCGTGGTCGGCGATGAGGCCAAGAAGGTCTACGCCGACGCCCAAGCCATGCTCAAGAAAATCATCGAAGGCCGCTGGCTGACGGCGCACGGCGTGATCGGCCTGTACCCCGCCAACACGGTGGACGATGACGCCATCGTGCTGTACACCGATGAATCGCGCGCCACCGAGCTGATGCGCTGGCACCCGCTGCGCATGCAGACGGAGCGGCCGGTGGTGGACGGCGTCAAACGTCCCAACCGCTCGCTGGCCGACTTCGTGGCCCCCCGCCCCGACGCTGGCGGCAAGAAGGACTACGTCGGCATGTTCGCCGTGACCGCCGGCCTGAACATCGAGAAGAAGGAAGCCGAGTTCATGGCCCGCCATGACGACTACTCGGCCATCATGCTCAAAGCCCTGGCCGACCGCCTGGCCGAGGCCTTCGCCGAGCGCATGCACGAGCGCGTGCGCAAGGAATTCTGGGGCTACGCCGAGGCCGAACAGCTCGACAACGCCCAGCTCATCAAAGAGCAGTACCGCGGCATCCGCCCGGCCCCGGGCTACCCGGCCTGCCCCGACCACACCGTCAAGCGCGACATGTTCAAGGTGCTCGATGCCCACGAGGTCCACATGCACCTGACCGAGAGCCTGGCGATGATGCCGGCGGCCAGCGTGAGCGGCTTCTACCTGGCGCATCCGCAGGCGGCCTACTTCAACGTGGGCAAGGTCGGAGGCGATCAGGTGGAGGACTGGGCCCAACGCACAGGGTTGAGCTTGAACGAGGCGGAAAGGGCCCTGGCGCCTCTCCTCTGATTTCGCCGTCCGTGACGGATTGCGCGACATCTGCCGCAACTTGATCCAATGGTTTCATTGGCTTACGTTTGAAGCACAACCGCACCCCCTGTTCGAGGGGGTGGCTGGCACATTGCAATCGCTTTGTGGTCAGTCGCGGTTGAGTCATGTTTCCCCTTGCTCCCTGTCGTATCTCTCGCATGCGAAGGGCATTCGCCCACGCAGGTTTTCTGGTCATCGCCACCATCATTGCCGGGCTGGCAGCTTGTGGCGGTGGAGGGGGCGGCAGTGGAGGCCCATCCCAATCGCCCCCAGCACCCGTCTCGACGCAGCCTCAAGCGGCACCGCGCAGCGATGACGAGGCGCACCGCTTCCTCGTTCAAGCCACGTTCGGCCCACGCGCCGAAGACATCGCCCGGGTTCGCGAGATCGGTTACGCGCGCTGGATCGACGAGCAGTTCGCCAGCCCGGTGATGAGCAGCCACCTGTCGATGGTGGATGCGTCGGCGGCCTACAAGGCCCGCGTCGCCACCAACAGCGACATGATCTACAGCTGGTGGACGCACGCGGTCGAAGACGACGCCGCCCAGTTGCGCCACAAAACGGCTTTCGCGCTGTCGCAGATCTTCGTGGTGTCGACACTGCCTTTCGACGAAAGCCGCACGGTGGCCAGCTACCTCGACATGCTCACGGCCAAGGCGGATGGCAGCTATCGCGACCTTCTCGAAGGGGTCGCGCTGCACCCGGCGATGGGCCAATACCTGTCTCACCTCGCCAACCGCAAGGAAGACGGCCACGGGCGGGTGCCTGACGAGAACTTCGCCCGGGAGGTGATGCAGCTGTTCTCCATCGGACTGTACGAGCTCGATGACGCAGGCAAACCCAAGGTGCTCAATGGCCAACAGGTCGAAACCTACACCGCCAGCGACATCAAGGGATTGGCGCGGGTGTTCACCGGCTTCAGCTGGCAGTGGCCCAGCACAAAATCGGGGCTGGACTGGTGGAAGTGCTTCTGGCGCTCAGCCGAATGCAAAGAGTCCAACCAGCGGGTGATGCCCATGTCGGCCTACGCGGGCGAGCACTCTCAAACGGAGAAAAACTTCCTCGGTGTGACCGTGCCCGCGCAGGCCAGTGCCGATCCGAAGGCCAGCCTGAAGGTGGCGCTGGACCGGCTCGCCAACCACCCAAACACGGCCCCGTTCATCAGCCGGCAGCTCATTCAAAGGTTGGTCACCAGCAACCCGAGCGATCAGTACGTCACCGACGTCACGCGGGTGTTCAGAAGTTCAGGTGGCAACCTGAAATCGGTGGTCAAGGAGATCCTGATGCACCCCGAGGCCCGCAATCCGGAGACGGCACTCGGATCGGCCGCCAGCTTCGGCAAGGTGCGTGAACCCATCTTGCGGTTGGCCCACCTTCTGCGCGCCATTCCCCACACGAGCGTGCAATACGCCAGCAACGGACCCAACCGCTTCTACCTGGCCACAGATTCCAGCGACCCGGGCAGCCAGCTTGGTCAAACGCCCATGCGTGCGCCCTCGGTCTTCAACTTCTACAGACCCGGCTATCGTCCGCCGCAAACCCTGATCGCCGATCAAGGCTTGGTGGCGCCGGAAATGCAGATCACCACCGAGGCCTCCGTGCTGGGCTACGCCAATTTCGTGGCGCAGATCCTGGAAAGCGGCTGGGGAGAATGGAACAGCTCGCTCAACCGCGCGGACATCGCGTTCGATTTCAGCATCTGGACTCACTTGGCCACCAACCCCTCGGCGCTGATTGACGAACTGGCCACGCGCCTGACCGGCCGAGCGCTGGCCGAGCCCGCGCGCGCGCCAGCGATCACGGCCTTGAGCGCAATGCCTTCGGCCTCTTCTTATCAAAAACGCCAGCGCATCCAGGCAGCCATCCTCATGGTTGCCGTCTCGCCTGATTTTTCTGTCCAGCAATGAGTGAGGCGGGAAACATGAACCACCCATCCACGTCGCGTCGCCGATTCCTCAAACAGGCCGCGTCGTTTTCGGCACTCGGGGCAGCCGTGCCTTTCGGTCTCAACATGGGGGCCATCACCCGCGCAGCAGCGCAAAGCAGTGGCGGCTACAAGGCGCTGGTCTGCGTGTTCTTGTCGGGCGGCAACGATGCGTTCAACACGGTGTTGGCAACCGACAGCACATCGTGGAGCCATTATCTGAAACATCGCCGCCCCACCGATGGCTCCACCTCGATCGCCCTGATGGAGGCCGGCACCGCCCCCGACAGCTCAGCGGCGGCCGGCACCCCACAACGGCAAGGTGGCGTGCTGCCGATCGCGCACGCCAACCGCAGCGTGCACATTGGCCGCAGCTTTGCCCTGCATCCCTCGCTGACCAGGTTGCAACAGCTCTACGCCAACGGCAACGCGGCTGTGGTGGCCAACGTCGGGCCGCTGACCCGGCCCACCAGCAAAGCAGACTGGGGCAACGCCACCGCCAGCAAGCCCAAGAAGCTGTTTTCTCACAACGACCAGCAATCCACCTGGCAGTGCTTCGAACCGGAAGGTGCCCTGGTGGGCTGGGGCGGCCGGATGGCCGATCAACTGATGTCGCGCAATGGCGCAGGACGCAACGCCGACGAAGCCCGGATCATCCAGCGCATGTTCACCTGCATGACGCCAATGGGCTCGGCGGTCTGGCTGGCCGGGCAATCGGTGCAACCCTATCAGAGCAGCGCCACCGCCGTGTCCATGCTGGGCAGTTCATCGCGCGTGTATGGCAGCACGGCATTGCACGCTGCCATGCTCAACATCATGTCGCAGCAGACCCTGGCATCGCAATCCAACATCCTGGTGTCCGCGCACCAGGATGTGGTCAAGCGTGCGCAACAGGCCAGCGAACTGATGGGAACCAGGCTCTCGCCACTCGGCACGGCGCCCTGGAGCACCAGCGGTGCCACCAACGCCTACAACGATCCGCTGCTCAAGTACACGAGCCCGAACGACGGCACCCTGAAGACCAACAGCCTGGCCATGCAACTGCAAATGGTGGCCCGACTGATCGAAACCAGCCGAGGCACTTCGCTGGGCATGAATCGCCAGTTCTTCATGGTCAACCTTGGAGGCTTCGACACCCACGATGCGCAAATGGCCAACCAGGCGGAACAACTCGCCATGCTGGACCATGCGCTCGGCTACTTCGACCAGGTGCTGCGCAACATGCCCAGCGGCGACCTGAGCTCGGAGGTCACGACCTTCACGGCGTCCGAGTTCGGCCGCACCTTCACCAGCAATGGCGACGGCACCGACCATGGTTGGGGCTCGCACCATTTCGTCATGGGTGCTGGCGTGCGCGGCACGGACGTGTACGGCACCTTCCCCACTTACAGCTCAGCCGATTCGCAAGGCGTGTTCAGCAGCCCCGACCAGATCCAGAACGGGATCCTGATCCCCACCACCTCGGTGGACCACTTCGCCTACACGCTGGGGCGATGGATGGATGTGGGGCACACCGATCTGATGGGCTTCCTGCCCAACCTGGGCCAGTTCAGCAGTTCGGGCTACGACTTGGGATTCATGCGGACCTGAGGCGTCTGCGGACAACCCGACACCGAGAGATGCAGCCTGGCGGGGCGCCTGCCCCAGGTATCCTCCCGGGCATGCGCATCCTCGGCATCGACCCCGGTCTGCAGACCACTGGCTTTGGCATCATCGAAACCGATGGCCCTCGTCTGCATTACGTCGCCAGCGGCACCATCAAGACCCGCGAGGCCGCGCAGGGTGACCTGCCCACCCGCCTGAAGATCATCTACGAGGGCGTGCGCGAGGTCGTGACGCGTTATGAGCCGCAAGAGGCCTCGGTCGAAATCGTCTTCGTGAACGTCAACCCGCAATCCACGTTGTTGCTGGGGCAGGCACGTGGCGCGGCCATCGCGGGGCTGTTGTCGCTGACGACCTCGCCCCAGGTGAGCGAATACACCGCGCTGCAGATGAAGAAAGCCGTCACAGGCCACGGCCATGCCGCCAAGGCGCAAATACGACACATGGTGATGCGTTTGCTCGAACTGCCGCGCGAGCCCAACAATGATGCGTCGGACGCCCTGGGACTGGCCATCTGCCATGCACATGCGGGGAGCTTGATGGCGCAAGTTGCCAAAACAACCTCGCTGAACCGTCGCACGCATGCACAAATCAAAGGCGGCCGCGTTTATTGACCCCTTTGGTTCCCTTTTTGTCCCCGTTGTTCCCCCCTTGAATTGGGGAGTTCGGTCAACATTGGGTTGCCGTTAGTGACCAAAGTCACTAATGTGTCAACTGAGGTGACTTTCAAGCACCAAACCACCAAACCGCGATTCAAGCAGGATACAACATGAAACAACTCCGCAAAGCAGCCCTCGCAGCAGCCGTGGCACTCGGTGCCCAGGCCTCTGCTTTCGCCTCGATCATCATCACCGAACCCGGTGCCGACGGTTTCAACATCGAAACCCTGGCTTTCAACGGCTCCAGCTACGACATCACCAAGCTGACCTTTGATTTCTCCGGCACCACCACCACCGACGGCAGCCACATCGTCATCGACGGCTCGCCCTTCACCATCACCGCCCCTGCAGGCGGCACCGCCACCTTCTTCGGCAGCGGCTCGGTGTTTGGCTTCAATTTCACCAGCTTCAACACCTTTGACACCTTCAAGTTCAAGTGGGATCCGGACTCGGCCATCAGCGGCTCGTACGGCGCCACTGGCCTGGACTTCATCGGCGCGACCATCACCGCTGTGACCAGCAACGGCACCTACAAGGGCACCTTCGCCCGCGTGGGCTCCACGCTCGACGTGTCCGCCACGCTGTCGCCTGTGCCTGAAGCCGACGCCTTCGCGCTGACCCTGGCTGGCATGGCCGCCGTGGGTGGCCTCGCCATGCGTCGCAGCCGCAAGGCCTGATCGCCCAAGCAGTGCCCGGATGAGCCGCTCAGGCCATCCGCGTGCTCTGTCAGGCATCCCAAAAAGACCAGCTTCGGCTGGTCTTTTTTCATTGGCCGTCCTTGATGAGGCGGTCACCGATGGGCTGCACTGGCCGTGCGTTCATCGGGTGCAGGCGCGAGAAGATCGAGATCTGCTGGGCAGAGACGCCCACCGGCTTCTTCATCACCATCCACAGCACACCCTCGGTGCAAGGCGGCGTGGTCAGGGACCCCATGTAAGTCACGTAGCGGCGGTCTTCGGGCAGCAGTTGCTGCAGGTCGATGCCTTGCAGGCCGGCCTGTTCGGTGTTCTTTTCCAGCGGCAGGTTGTTCCACACCTGCTGGACGATGGGGTGGCTCTTGCCCTCTTCGATCAACACGGCGATGACGGCCAGCTTGCCTTCCAGGTCTTTGTGCACCAGGTGCACGACCATGTCGAACTGGCGACCATTGAGGCGCTCTTCGCTGGGGCGATGGAAATGGAACTGCACCAGTTCGTAGCGGCGGCCGTTGACCATGATGCGGTTGCCCGGCTCGACGTTGACCTGCACGGTGTGGCCGTTGTCGATGACGCGGAAGGCCGAGAGCTTGTATTCGAACTGGATTGGGTCGAGCTCGACCGGGATGCCATCGCGGATGTCAATGGGGCTCTGGCGCTGTCCCAGGCCACATTGTTTGAACTCGGGGTTCAGCTCGTGCCAGTGGGCGGGGCCATTCGGGCCCTCGTATTCCCAATGCCCGCCAGCGTGTGGCTTGGCCATGGCCTCCGCTGATTTCGCCACCTGGCGGGAGGCGCCACCCTTCGTGCCTCCCTTCGTTTGCAGGCGCACGACAGGAGCGGGGGCGCGGTTGGCTCGCACCTCGCTGATCTTGTGCTCGATCATGTCCCGCAGCTCGCCCATCGAGACGGGCTGCCGAGGCTCTGCGCCTTGCTCGGCCCGGGATTCGGTCTTGCTTTCAGGCTTGGCTTCGGTTTTGTCTTCGGCTTTGTTGTCGGCCTTCACTTCGGCCTTGGCAACGGTCTTGCGCTCGCCTTTGCCTTTGGCCAGATCCGGCTTGATGTTGATCTCGACCTTGCTGTCGCTGGCGGCTTCAGCCTTGGCTTCGACCTTGCCTTCCGCCTTGTGCCCCGGCTCAGAGGCCGAAGCAGGGCTGACAGCCAGGCTCCCGGCCAGGCCAGCGACAAGCAAAAGGGACAGGGGCAGTTTCATGGTTGATCTCCGCATCACATCACCTCATCGGCCACGATGCGAAAAACTTGACCCTGCTCGAACGCATGGACGAGCCTTGCGCGCTTGGGAAACGCCGCGGGCCCTGTCGACCCTGCGATTGATTTGGCAGGGCCGATGAAAAAAGTGTGAAGACAGCCGATAGGCCGGATTCTGTGCAGCGACGCGCCTTGCGGCGTCGTCGCCGTGACCGCCATTCCTCTGGGCCGCCTGTCGCCAAGACGGCTCGATGCCACCTACCCGCACACTCCCCGAGCCAGGTCAACGTGTGCCTATTTGGTGTTGCTGCGCGTAGAGATTGCCCGTTTCACCTCGGTCGGGCTTTGCCCGACCGAGGTGCAGCTCAGTTCGCGCTTGCGCGCGAGCCCCTGCTTTCGCATGGGCCGTCGGCTTGCGCCGACGCTTCGCTGAGCACCCCGACCGGACCCGGCCGAACTCGTCTCTGTTGCTCTGATCCTCACCTCACGGTGGAGAGGTGTTACCTCCTACGCCGCTCTGTGCAGTCCGGACCTTCCTCCAGTGCGGCCTTTCGGCCCGACGCTTGCGCGTCGCCTCGCGGTTGCACCAGCGGCGGTCTGGCTGACTTCACAGCCTGCATTATCGCCGCTGCAACCAGGCCCAGGCAAACAGGCCCACCAGCATCAGCAGCAACGAGGCAACAGCCAGGCTGACCGCGCCATGCATCACCAGCGGGGCGATGACGCCGGCCACGAAACCGTTGGAGGCGCTGCCCACGAAGGCCTGCATGGAGGCCGCCATGCCCCGGCGCGCCGGGTCGATGTCGAGCACCATCAGCGTGACGACCGGGGTCATCATCGCCCAGCCCAGCGCGTACATCCCGATGGGGAACAGCGCCCAGCTCACGTGGGCCTGGAAGAACACGTTGGCCAGCAGGTTGAGCACCGACACCACCAGCATCACCGTGAAGCCGATGCGGATCTGGCGCGTGGGCTCGATGGTGCCCGCCAACCGACCGCTGATCCAGGCGCCACCCATGATGCCGCCGATGGTGCAGATGAAAAACCAGAAGAACTGCGTGGGCTCCAGGTCCAGGATCTCGCCCAGGAAGGTGGGCGCCGACAGCACGTACAGGAACATGCCGTTGAAGGGCACGCCGCTGGCCAGCGCCAGCAGCAAGAAGCGCGAATTGGTGCCCAGGCGCCAGTAACCGCGCATGAGGTGCTTGAGCTCGAAAGGCTGGCGCTGCGAGTCGTGCAGCGACTCGGGCAGCAACCAGGCGTTGGCAGCCAGCAGCACCACGCCCACGGCGGTGAGGAACCAGAACACCGCGTGCCAGCCTGCGTGCACGAACAAGAAGCCGCCGACGATGGGCGCCACCGCCGGTGCCACGCCGAAGAACAGCGTCACCTGAGACATCACGCGCTGAGCCTGGGCCGGCGGGTAGATGTCGCGGATCACGGCGCGCGAGACCACGATCCCTGCCCCGGTCGACAAGCCCTGCAGCGCGCGAAAGAACACCAGTTGCCCGATGGTTTGCGACAGCGCACAGCCCGCCGAGGCGATGGTGAACACGGCGATGCCCGTGAGCACCACCGGTCTGCGCCCCAGGCTGTCCGACAGCGAGCCGTGGAACAGGCTCATGAAGGCGAAGGCGAACAGGTAGGCCGAGAGCGTCTGCTGGATCTGGATGGGCGTGGCCTGGAGGTCCACCGCGATGCCCGAGAAAGCGGGCAAGTAGGTGTCGATGGCGAAGGGTCCGAGCATGCCCAGCGCCGCGAGCAACACGGACAGCGTCCAACGCGGCCCCCTCCAGAGCTGATCGGCTTGCGGGTGCATGGTTCAGAGCCCCGCTTTCTGGAGGCTCTGCAAGAAGGCCTGTGCGTTCTGGAAACCGATGACGCGCGCGCCCGCCTGCTCTTCGCCCTGAGCGTTGAAGAACAGGATGCCGGGCGGGCCGAACAGGCCGAAGCGCTGCATCAGGGCGCGGTCGTCGGCCGAGTTGAGGGTCACGTCGGCCTGCAGCAGCACCGCGCCCTTCAGGCGCGACTGCACCAGGGCGTCGGTGAAGGTGTCGCGCTCCATCTCGATGCAGGAGACACACCAGTCGGCGTAGAAGTCGAGCATCACGGCGCGGCCATCGGCGCGCGCCTGGGCGACGGCCGCATCGAGCTCTGCCAGCGAGTGCACGCGTTTGAAGGGCAGCACACTGCGGTGCGCCGAGGCAGGCGCTTCCATGCCCAACACCTGCGTCTGGAGGTAGGGCCAGGCGGGGCGCGCCACGTACACGGCCATGCCCAGCATCAGCACGCCGAACAGGGCCTTGACCGCCGTCATCCAGGCGCCGGCACGCGGCAACAGGCTGCCCGCCGACACACCCACCAGCAGCAGGGGCAGGCTCATGCCCCAGGCCATGGCATAGAGTGCGCCGCCACCGAGCACCACGTCGCGGGTCTGGCTGATGTAGAGCAGCGCCCCGGCCAAGGGCGCCGACACGCAGGGGCTGACGATGAGCGCCGACACCACGCCCATCGCGAACACGCTGACGAAGCGGCCTCCCGGCAGGCGGTTGCTGCCCTCGCCCAACCAGCTCTGCACCGCCACCGGCAGGCGCAGCTCGTAGAGCCCGAACATGGACAGCGCCAGCAGCACCATCAGCGCCGCGAAGGCGAGCACCACCCAGGGGTGTTGCAGGTAGGCGGCCAGGCCCTGGCCGAGCAGCCCAGCCGCCACGCCCAGGCCCGTGTAGACGAGGGCCATGCCTTGCGAATAAGCCAGCGCGAGCAAGAAGCCCCGGCCTCGGCTCACGCGCTCTTTCTGGCCGACGATGATCGACGACAGGATGGGCACCATGGGCAGCACGCAGGGCGTCAGCGACAGCAGCACCCCGGCGAGGAAGAACACGCCAACGACTGTCCACAAGTGGCCGGAGTCGAGGGCCTGGCGGATGCGGTCGGCGCCAGCGGCGTCGGCCAGCGTGGGGCTGCCGAGCGCACCGTTCAGGGTGTCATTCACCGCGCCGGAAGAGACGCGCCCGGAAGCACCCGCCGGTGCCCCGCCTGCCACGCCCCCTGCCATCGGTTCGAGGGCGGTGATCGCCCCGGCGTCATCGGTCACCAGGCGGTAGCGGCGGGTCTGTGGCGGATAGCACAGGCCAGCGTCGGCACACCCCTGGTAGCCGATTGACAGCACGGCTTCGCCCCGGAGGCCGGCTGGCAGGCTCAGGCCACCGACGACATCGGCGTGGTAGACCTCGAGCTCCTTGTCGAAGGTCGGGTCGTACTTGGTCTCACCAGGGGGCAGGTTCCAGGTCAGCGCCTGCTCTTCGGCGCCAGCGGACCGCAGCGAAGCCTTCATCTGCTCCCGGTAGAGGTAGACACCGCGCGCCAGCGTGAAGCGCACCTCGATCGAACGCGGCCCCGAGGCCTGCACCTCGGCCTGGAAGGCCTGGTCGGGCGGCAGGAAGGTCTGGGCGCTCGCGGGTGAGCCAAACAGGCACATCGCGGCCAGCAGCATCGCCAGCAACCAGCCTGCGGCAGCGCGCATGGCAGGCCACCCCGGGCAACCAGATCTGATCCTGCTCAAGCCGGCCGTCATGGCTCCGGCGTCGTTCTTGATGTTCCTCGGCGTCATCCGGCTATTCTGACCCGGCGCGGCGTATCCTTGCTGGTTCGAGCTCAATCTCGCGCTCACCACCCGCTCCACGCCTTTGCATCGCACCGGAATTCACCCATGAAAGCCCAGAACATCCTCGAGACCATCGGCAACACCCCGCACATCCGCATGAACCGCCTGTTCGGCGCGGCCGAGGTGTGGATCAAGGCCGAGCGCGGCAACCCTGGCGGCTCGATCAAGGACCGCATCGCCCTGTCGATGATCGAGGACGCGGAGGCCAGTGGCGCGCTCAAGCCTGGCGGCACCATCATCGAGCCGACCTCGGGCAACACCGGCATCGGCCTGGCCATGGTGGCCGCCGTCAAGGGTTACAAGCTGGTGCTGGTGATGCCCGACAGCATGTCCATCGAGCGCCGTCGCCTGATGCTGGCCTATGGCGCCACCTTCGACTTGACCCCGCGCGAAAAAGGCATGAAGGGCGCGATCGCCCGCGCGCAGGAGCTCGCCGCGCAAACGCCCGGCGCCTGGATCCCGCAGCAGTTCGAGAACCCGGCCAACATCGCCGTGCACGAGCGCACCACGGCCCAGGAGATCTTGACCGACTTCCCCGATGGCCTGGACGTGCTGATCACCGGCGTGGGCACGGGTGGCCACCTCACCGGCTGCGCCAAGGTGCTCAAGGCCAAGTGGCCGCAGCTCAAGGTGTTCGCGGTCGAGCCCAAGGCCTCGCCAGTCATCTCGGGCGGCAGCCCGGCGCCCCACCCCATCCAGGGCATTGGCGCCGGCTTCGTGCCCGCCAACCTGGACACTGGCTTGCTCGATGGCGTGATCCAAGTCGATGCCGAAGAGGCCCGCGAGTTCGGCCGCCGAGCAGCCCGCGAAGAAGGCATGCTGGTGGGCATCTCGTCGGGCGCCACGCTGGCCGCCATCGCGCAGAAGCTGCCCGAGTTGCCTGCTGGCAGCCGCGTGCTCGGCTTCTGCTATGACACGGGCGAGCGCTACCTGTCGGTCGAAGGCTACCTGCCGGCCTGAGGACCACATCGCTTCCGCATCCACCCGCATGAAGCACCGCCACACCGACGCCGCCAACTCCCCCTGGCCGATGTTGATCGCGCTGGTCGCCAGCGTGCCGGCCTTCTACGACTCGATGATGCCCACGCCCGCCACTTGGGCGACGTGGATGTACCTGGTCAGCGGGGTGGTGGTGCTGGCTTCGGCCTGGCGGGTGCAGCGCAGGCTGCGCGACCGAGCGCAAGAGCCCAGCCGTGGACACTGGGGCGAGCGCCCCATGCAGCTCAAGCTGGACTGGTTTTTGGGAGCCGCCTTGCTGGCCAACGCCGTGCTGCCGCAGAGCAACGAGTCGGAGCCCGCGCTGATCTGGCGGCTGGTCATCGCGGTGTTGATGCTCTACCGGCTGCTCAAGATCAGCCAGCCGCACTTCACCGAAACCGGCCTGGCGCGCCTGCTGGCCATGGGCGCGGCCGTGCTGGCGCTGTGCGGCATCGGCTTCTTCTGGCTCGATCCGGAGGTCAAGACACTGCACGATGGCTTGTGGCTGGCCTTCTCGACTGCGGCCACCGTGGGCTATGGCGACATGGTGCCGAGCTCCACGGCCTCGCGCATCTTCTCGGTGTTCGTGGTGCTGCTGGGCTACGGCATCCTGTCGCTGGTCACGGCCTCGGTGGCGGCGATGTTCGTCGGCTCGCAAGAGCGCAAGGTCGAGCGCGAGATCCTGGGCGACATGCATCGCGAGATGCGCGAGCTGCGCCAGGAGATCGACCAACTGCGGCAGGAGGTGCGGGCCAGCCGGCAGCAGCTCGAGGGCGCCATGGCCTCGACACCCTCCACCCGCCCCGCACCCGAAGCCGGGCAGGCACCGCCCACCCCGCGCCCCGAGTGAAGCTCCCCCGTTGATCAGCGCATCTTCCAGCGCAGCGTCTCGCCCCCACGCAGCGGCTTGATCACGGTTTCTCCGAAGGGCAGCTCCTCGGGCACCACCCAGTCTTCGCGCGCCAGGGTGACGGTGTCGGTGTTGCGCGGCAGGCCGTAGTAATCGGGGCCGTTGAAGCTGGCGAAGGCTTCGAGCTTGTCGAGCGCGCCGGCCGACTCGAAGGCCTCAGCGTAGAGCTCCAGCGCGCAAGGCGCGGTGTAGCAGCCCGCGCAGCCCGAGGCGTGTTCCTTGAGGTGCGAGGCGTGCGGCGCGCTGTCGGTGCCCAGGAAGAACTTCGGCGAGCCGCTGGTGGCGACCTTCACCAGCGCCAGCCGGTGTTCTTCGCGCTTCAAGATGGGCAGGCAGTAGTAATGCGGGCGCACGCCGCCCATGAAGATGGCGTTGCGGTTGTAGAGCAGGTGCTGCGGCGTGATGGTGGCGCCGACGAAGCGGTCGGCCTCGCTCACGTACTGCGCGGCTTCCTTGGTGGTGATGTGCTCGAAGGCAACCTTCAGCTCGGGGAAATCGCGGCGCAACGGGATCAACTTGTCGTCGATGAAGGCCTTCTCGCGGTCGAAGACATCGACCTCGCTGTCGGTGACCTCGCCGTGCACGCAAAACACCAGGCCCTCGCGCTGCATGGCTTCGAGCACCTTGTGCGTCTTGCGCAGGTCGGTCACGCCGGCGTCGCTGTTGGTGGTGGCGCCAGCGGGGTAGAGCTTGAAGGCGACCACGCCCGCGTCCTTGGCGCGCTTGACCTCGTCCACCGGCGTGTTGTCGGTGAGGTAGAGCACCATCAGCGGCTCGAATTTCACGCCGGCTGGCACGGCGGCGCGGATGCGGTCGCGGTAGGCCACGGCCTGCTCGGCGGTGGTCACGGGCGGGCGCAGGTTGGGCATGACGATGGCCCGCGCGAACTGCTGGGCGGTGGCCGGCACCACCGAGGCCATGGCGGCGCCGTCGCGCAGGTGCAGGTGCCAGTCGTCGGGGCGGGTCAGGGTGAGGTGGGTGGGGGGCGTCATGGTTGGAGAAGATCGGCTAGGGGCTGAAAGCTGGGGGCGATGGGGCGATGGCCCACCAAAAGGCCGCGAAAAGCTTTCGGAGCCTCGAAAGCTCGATTTTCGCCGCAACCGAGCCCGCCACCGCACATGGACGCTGCCAAACACCTGGTGCGTGAACCTGCTGCGGGCGCCGGGCACTTGCGGCAGCGCCGGGGCTTTCACCGCTGAACCGGTGCGACCTCATCCGAAGCCTGCTGCAGCCGCCACATGCTGGCATACCGCCCATTGGCCGCGAGCAGCACCGGGTGGGTGCCGCGCTCGACGATGCGCCCGCCTTCCATCACCAGGATCTCGTGCGCGTGCACGATGGTCGACAGGCGGTGCGCGATCACCAGCACCGTCTTGCCCTCGCCCACCGCGGCCAGCTCGGCCTGGATGGCGCGCTCGTTGGCAGAGTCCAGCGCCGACGTGGCTTCGTCGAAGACGAGGATGGGCGGGTCCTTCAGCAGCGTGCGGGCGATGGCCACACGCTGCTTTTCGCCACCCGACAGCTTGAGCCCACGCTCGCCCACGATGGTGTCGTAGCCTTTGGGCATGGCCGAGATGAAGCCATGGATGTGCGCTGCCTGCGCGGCCTGGACCACCTCGTCATGGGTGGCCTCGGGCCGCCCGTAGGCGATGTTGTAGGCCACCGTGTCGTTGAACAGCACCGTGTCCTGCGGCACGATGCCGATGGCGCGGCGCAGGCTGTCCTGCGTGATGCTGGTGATGTCGTGGCCGTTGATGGTGATGCGCCCACCCTGCACGTCGTAGAAGCGATAAAGCAGGCGCGCCAGCGTCGACTTGCCCGAGCCCGAAGGGCCAACCACGGCCACCGTCTTGCCGGCCGGGATCTCGAAACTCACGTCGTGCAGGATGGGCTGCTCGGGGTCGTAGGCGAACTCGACGTGATCGAAGCGCACCGATGGCGGCTGCAACAGCGACTGTGACTGCACTGGTGACTGCGCGCGCTGCGACGTAGGCAAGGCCTTGAGCAGCAACGGCCGCGCGTCGGGCGCATCAGCCACCTCGCGTTCGCGCTCCAGCAGCGTGAACATCTTGTCGAGGTCGGTGAGCGACTGCTTGATCTCGCGGTAGATCACGCCCAGGAAGTTCAACGGGATGTAGAGCTGGATCATGAAGGCGTTGACCATGACCAGATCCCCCACGCTCATGCGGCCATCGACCACGCCTTGCGTGGCGCGCCAGAGCATGGCGATCAGGCCGATGGCGATGATGGTCTGCTGCCCCGCGTTGAGCAGCGACAGCGTGTGCTGGGATTTCAGCGTGGCACGCCGCAGGCGTTCGAGCGATTCGTCGTAGCGGCGCGTCTCGAAGGCCTCGTTGTTGAAGTATTTGACCGTCTCGTAGTTCAGCAGCGAGTCGATGGCGCGCGTGTGGGCCTTGGAGTCGAGCTCGTTCATTTCGCGCCTGAAACGCGTGCGCCACTGCGTCAGCGTCACCGTGAAGGCGACGTAGAAAACCAGCGCGATCAGCGTGATCCACGCGAAAACCACGTCGAACTTGATGGCCAGCAGCGACAGCACGAGCGTGACCTCGATGAGCGTCGGGATGATGCTGTAGAGCGAGTACGAGATCAGCGAATGCACGGCGCGCGTGCCGCGCTCGATGTCGCGGGTCATGCCGCCGGTCTGGCGTTCGAGGTGGAAGCGCAGGCTCATGGCGTGCAGGTGACCGAACACCTGCAGCGAGATGCTGCGCGCCGCGCCTTCGGTGGCCTTGGCGAAGACCAGTTCGCGCAGTTCGGCGAACACCGAGGTGGACAGGCGCAACAAGCCGTAGGCGAGCAGCAGGCCCACGGGCACGGCCAGCAAGGCCTCGGCGCTGCCGGGCTTGGGCGCCAGCTTGTCGACCAGCTCTTTCAACAGCACGGGCACGCCAACGTTGGCGAGCTTGGCCCCCACCATGAAGGCCAGCGCGGCCATCACGCGCCACTTGTAGGCCCACAGGTAGGGCCACAGGCGCGCGAGTGTGTCGCGGTCGGTGCGCGGTGATGGGGGTGAGCCGGCGGTGACGGGTGCGGGGCCTGGGGCCTGTGCGAATCGGCGCATTCTGGAACAATGTCGATCAGTTCGTTCGAATGTGCATTGTCACCGCTTGCCATGACCACAGCCCAGCCACCCCGCTCCCTGATGACCCCGCCCGACCTGCACCCTGAGATGGAGTTGGTCATGCGCGTCATGCCCCTGCCCAAGGACGCCAACGGCAATGGCGACATCTTCGGCGGCTGGATCATGGCCCAGGTCGACCTGGCCGGTTGCGTGCTGCCGGCGCGCATCTCGCGCGGGCGCGTGGCCACCATCGCCGTCAACGAATTCGTCTTCCGCAACGCGGTCTCGGTGGGCGACTTGCTGAGCTTCTACGCCCGCGTCGAGAAGGTGGGCCGCACATCCATCACCGTGCACGTCGAAGTGTGGGCCGAGCGCCGCCCCTCCGACCCGATGCTGGTGAAGGTCACCGAGGCCAATGTCACCTACGTGGCCATCGACCGCGACGGCCGCCCGCGCCCGGCTCAGCCGGCTTGACGCGGCTGCCGGGCCAGGGTGCCGAGCACCAGGGTTTCGAACAGCAGCCTGGCCTCGGCGATGCATTCAGCCTTGTGTTCGGCCTTGCGTGCGCCACCTTGTTCGGCCTGCTCGACGTGCCGAACGCACGCGGCAAACGACTGCGCCACGATCACGCGCACCGGCAGGCGCAGCGCGTCTGCCCCCAGGTGACCCAGCAGCGGTGAGGACACGAGGGCGTCCAGCAGGTCGCCTTCGAGCTGCTGGACGGTGGCCCGCGCATCGTCACGAGCCTGAGAAGGCGGCCCATGCAGCACCCGAAACGACACCGCGAAGGCCTCCGGGTTCGCCACCGCGAAGTCGAGCAGCCAGCTCATGACGACTTCGGTGAAGCGGTTCGGGTCACCCGCACGGGCCCGGGCCTCGTTGATGCCCGTGCGCAAGGCCGCGCAGAATTCGTCGACGACACCGCGCAGCAACTCCTCCATGCTGTCGAAGTGCCGGTAGAAGGTGTTGTGGTTGAGTTGCGCTTCGCGCGCCACCTCGCGCAAGGACAGGGCCTGCGTGGCGTCCGCCCGGGCGCTCAGCCTCAGGGCGGCATCCATCAGCAGGCGCTTGCCGTGGGCCATGCCGCGCGGCGGGCTGCCTGAAGGAGGAGGGACTGCACTCGACATGCTCAGAGCATAGCGCGGGCAGGTCCGCTCAGCTCATCGCCTGTCAAGCCGATCGGCGATCGCGCGGCTGAACACCGCGAATTCCTCGGCGTGCGCGCCCGGCGTGTCGAAGTCGTCGCTGATGCGCACAACCACGGTGTTCTGCTGGGGCAGCACGTGGATGCCCTGGCCGTAGACGCCGAGCGCCTGGAAGTCACCTCGGTCACCGGCGAGCGGCCACCACGTGTAGGCGAAGCCGTGCAGGTTCAGCACCTCGCCGGCGCGCACCACCTGTGAAGGCGTCCAGCTCGCCGGGTCGGTGAATGTGGTCGATCGCTTCACCCAGTCGGCGTTCACGATCTGTTTGCCTTGCCAGGCCCCGCCCTGCGCCATCATCTGCCCGAAGGTGGCGTAGCTGCGCGCCGTCGCGTACAGGCAGCACAGGCTGAAGCCTTCCTTCTTGCGATCGACCAGCAGCTGGGCATCGTCGGTCATGCCCAGGGGCTGCCACAGGCGGGTCTGCAGGTAGCTGGCGATGGGCTGGCCGGTGGCGGCCTCCAGCGCCAGCGAGATGGCTTGCGACGTGATGCTCGCGTACTGGTAGCGCGTGCCCGGCTGGGCTTCTCGCGTGAGCGCGGGGTCGGTCGTCTTCTCGACGAGATCGGCTCCGCCCAGCCCGAAGAACAGCTTGTCAACGATGACATCGCCGAACAGCGTCACGCGGTCGGCCTCTTCGTTGTACTTGATGCCCGAGGCCATGAGCAGGGCCTGTTTGAAGGTCACGCCAGCGAAGCCGTTGGCCGCCAGGCGAGGCTCGTACTGGTCCATCGTGTCGTCGATGGAGCGGATGCGGCCTTCCTGCACGGCGATGCCCACCAGCACCGACAGCACCTGCTTCATCATCGACCAGGACTGGTTCTTGGTGCTGGCCGTGGTCGGCCACTTGTAGCGCTCATGGACGATCTTGCCGTCCTTCAGCACGATGAGGGCCTTGACCTTGCCGTCGACAATGAAGTCGCCAAAGGTGCGCGGGGTGCCGTTGAACTCATACGAGACGCCGTCAAGCGGCACCGGCGCGGGCGCCGAGGCCAAGGGCTGCGCCTGCGTGGATTTCGCGATCGTTGCCTTGCCCAGCAGCAGCTCGGGCTTTTGCAAGGCCGGCGGAATGCCTTGCGCCATCAAGGGCACGGCCGTGGCGAGGCACAGCAGGGAAAGCAGGGCGAGTCGAGCGGGTGTTTTCATCGTGCGGCCTCCGGGGTGCGGGTTGAAACAGGGGTGTCGATGGTTGGGTAGAACAAGGGCAGGCCTTCTTCGCCCACCTCCAGCTTGAGGATCGCGAAGTGGGCAGGATCCTGCGTGAACAGGGCGTGGTTGGTGACCAGCAGGTGGGTGCCACGGAAGGCCGCTGACGCGGGCGCGTCCATCGGGATCTCCAACTGCTTTTGCACGGCCGCGCTGGGGTAGCTGGCGAGCACCGCGCCGGTATCCGGGTCCATCACCTGCAGCTGGTTGAGCAAGGGCTGCGAGCACGGCAGGTAGAGGCGGCCGCTGCGCCCGATGGTCAGTCCGTCGCCGATGCAGGCGGTGCCCACGGTGCTGCGCTCGCCGGCGCTGCCATCCTCGTTGACGGGGATGCGGTAGACGACACCGCGCAGGAACTGCGACAGCCGCGTCGACAGCGTGTACATGACGTTGAGGCGGCCCTGGGCGTCGAACTGCATGCCGTTGAGGCTGTAGATGGAGGCGAGGTCGGCGCCCTGGTACCAGATGCGGGCCCGGCCACCGCCGGGCGGTACCTTCCAGATGGTGGCCTGGTTGAGGTCGCTGACGTAGAGGTTGCCCTGGGCGTCAAAGGTGGGCCAGTTCGGCCAGGCGGGGCGATCCAGCAGGCCGGGCTCGCAGGGGCGGCGGCCGCTCAGGCACAGGGGCAGGTCCGCGAAGGTCGCGTAGACCTCTTGCGCGCCGGTGCGGGGGTCCAGCCGGATGGCCCGGGCGCCGTGGTAGTCCAATGCATAGACGCGCCCCTGGCCGTCTAGCGCGATGCCGTTGATGGCGTGGATGGCCTTCTCGGAGTGCCCCATCACCTCGTAGGTGTGCAGCAGGGTGCCATCGGCGGCGTGGTGCCAGATCACGGCTTTGCTGCGGGCTTTGTTCGAGCCGCTCCAGACACTGCCGTCACGCGGGTCGATCGCGATGCCCTCGGGCTGACCAGGCGCCGGGATCTTCGCGAAGGTGCTCACCGTGCCGGGCGTGGCGGCGATGTCACCGGCGTGGCAGCAGGCGCTGGCGAGCACCATGGCCAGGGCGGCCAGCAAGAAGGGCTTGCGCATTTTTCCTCCGGATGTATCAAAAGGTATCCACCTGGATACTTATTTTGTCCGTACCGCGCATGGCGCCCATACGGATTGTCCCTTGGGGACTCCTGGCAGCCTGCATCGATCCCAGGCACAGGCGGAGCGCCCGGCTGAGGCCCGGCTTCATGAGAGGATCACGCCATGCAACTCGTCACCGCCACCTCTCCCGCCGACCTCCCCGCCCGCCTGGATGAATGTGGCTGGGCCTTGATCAGCCCCGCACCGCTGGCGGAGTGGATCGGGGCGACGGCGAGCGAGCTCGACGAACTGCACGCCAGCTGGGCAGACCTGCCCCCCGATCGGCACCTCAAGGACGGCGGCCGATATCGCTTCCGCCGCCACGGCTGCTTCGTGCTGGACACCGCCAGCGGAGAACTAACGCAGACACCGCACCGCGCCCACTGGCAGCCTGTTGAATACAACGCCTTGCATGGCGGCATCGAGCGTTGGTTCGAGCCCATCGAACCCGCCGTCGTCGGCCACCGCGCATGGGGCAACCTGCTTCGCCAACTGGGTCAGGCGCTTGCGCAACGCGGCGGGGTGCCCACCTGGTACATCGAGGCGCACCAGTTCCGCGTGGACACGGCCGGCGGCATCGGCCGGCCCACGCCTGAAGGCGCCCATCGCGATGGTGTGGACTTCGTGGCCGTGCTCATGCTGGAGCGCCACACCATCAAGGGCGGCGAAACCCGCGTGTTCGAAGCCGACGGCCCGCAAGGCGTGCGCTTCACCCTGACCGAGCCCTGGAGCGCCTTGCTGCTCGACGACACACGCGTCATCCACGAGTCGACACCCATCCAGCCTTTGGGCGAGCATGGCTGGCGCGACACCTTGGTGTTGACGTTCCGCCGGGGCGGCTTCCAAGGGCCTTGAAGGCCCGGTGAAAGCCGGCTGCGCTCACCGGCATCGAACACACATGCCCTTGGCTCACATGCCCTTGAAATCAGGCTTGCGCTTTTCCATCACCGCGCTGATGGCTTCCTTGGCTGCGGGGCCTCGCAGCAGCGCACCGAAGAGCTTGAGTTCCTCGTCCATGATGGCTTTCAGGCCCACCTGGCCCATCTTCATGACGGCCTTGGTGGCGCGCAGCGCGGCCATCGGCTTGGCGGCCAACTTGGTGGCCTGACCCTGCGCATAGGCATTGACCTCTTGCGGCGGCAGGATGCGGTTGACGATGCCCATCTCCACGGCCTCCTCGGCGTAGAAGGCCTCGCCCAGCATCAGCTTCTCGGCGGCACGCGGGTAACCCACCAGCGCGGGCAGCAGCAGCGCAGAACCGGCCTCCGGGCACAGGCCCAGGTTCACGAAGGGCAGGCTGAAGGCGGCGTTGTCGCCCGCGTAGACCAGGTCGCAGTGCAGCAGCAGCGTGGTGCCGATGCCCACCGCCGGCCCGGCCACGGCCGCGACCAGCGGCTTGGGAAAGGTGCGCAAGACGTTGAGGAAGCGCACCACCGGTGCGGGCTCGGCGTCCGCTGCCATGTTCGGCGGGTTGTCGAGGAAGTCAGCCAGGTCGTTGCCAGCGGTGAAACAGCTCACATCGCCCTGGATCACGGCGACGCGCACGGCATCGTCCTCGGCGGCCTGCTCAAGCTCCTGCGCCAGGCGGGTGTACATGCCCGTGGTGATGGCGTTCTTCTTGTCGAGCCGGTTGAAGGTCAGGGTCAGGATGCCGCCTTCGCGGTGGGCCAGGATGTCGTTGGACATGGTTGTCTCCTCGTGGTGATGGCGGGAATGAAAGTCGGGAATGAAAGACGAGAACGTCAGGGTGAAAGGGCTCAGGCTTCGAGCCAGCGCAGCACTTGGGGCCACAACGCCGAAGCGGGGGATTGGAACAACCCGAAGTGCCCCAAGCGCTTGAACCCATGGGCTTCGGGGTAGAGGTGTTCGAAGCGCACCTGCGCACCCGCATAAAGGCGATAAAGCGCGCGGATGCCCTGCGGGCTCAGCAGCTCGTCGTCTTCCATCAGCACGACGGTGATGGGATGGCGGATCGCGGCGTAACGCGCGCGCAGCGCCGCCCCCTCCGAACCGAGGTAGTCAGGGTGCAGGCACCAGCGGCGCCACTGCCACATGGCTGCTGCCGGCAGGTCACCCACCGCACCCAGGCGTTTGCCCGGGAAGTAGCCGGCCAGCGCGATGCCCACGGGTGCGAGCACCCACCACAGCAGCGGCGCCTTGCGGCGCACAACCGGCGAGTTCATGCGCCAGTAGCCGTTGCCGCTGGCCACCGTCAGCACGCGCTCGAAGCACTCGGGCCGGTCGAGCCAGCCAAAAAGTTGCCCACCCAGGCTGTGGCCCAAGAAGGTGCGCGGTGCGTCGGGCCAGCGCTGGCACAGGGCATCGGCCGCAGCGGGCAGGTCTTGCGTGGCCCAATCGGTGATGCTGGCCCGAAAGCCTCGCAGGCTGCGCGGCGCCGAATCCCCCACGCCGCGCCAGTCGAAGGTCAGCACAGCCACGCCCTGCCCTGCCAGCCAGCTCGCGAAGGCCGTGTAGAAGCGCTGCGGCACGCCCATGGCCGCGGCGATCAGCACCGCCCGGCGCACCTCGCCCGCAGGCACGTAGGCTCGTGCGGCCAGCTCGTGACCGTCATGGGTGCGCAGGGTGATGGGCTCGAAGGATGTGTTCACAGGTGTGGACCCCGGTGGCTTGGCATGGACGAGGTGTGAGCCGAACAGGCCAGCGCCCGTTCAGGCCAGGCCCAGCCAGGGCAGGCTGTGGCGCCAACCCTGCGGGCCGGTGCGGCCATGGAAGAAGTTGAAATGCCCCACGCTGCGGGCGCCCACATCTTGCGGACGCAGGGTGAGGTAGTTCACGCGAGTGCCGCTGTAGGCCTGGTGCACGGCGCGGATGCCCGCCGGGCTGGCCATGTTGTCGTCGGTGAACAGCACTGCGGTGATCGGCAGCTTCACCTCGGCGTAGGCCTGGCGGATGTGCTCGCCTTCGCTGAGCACGAACTTCGGCGAGGCGCACCAGCGCTTCCATTGCGCGACGATGCCGCGCGGCAGGTCGCCCACGGCGTTGATGCGCTGCCCGGCGTAATAGCCATGGCGGGCCACGCTCAGGGGCACGATCACGTGCCAGAAGGCGCCGATGACGTAGCGCAGGGGCTTGGCCAGGTGGGTGACGTAGCCGCTGCCGCTGCCCAGGGTGACGACGTGGTCGATGAGGGGGTGCTGGGGCATGGCGCCGAACAGGATGCCGCCCATGCTGTGGCCGAACCAACTGATGGGCAAGCCGGGATGACGTTGGGCGACGAGGTCCATCATGGCTGGTGCGTCTTGCAGCGCCCAGTCGATGAGTTTGGCGCGGTAGTGGCGCAGGTTGTCAGGGGCGGATTCGCCCATGCCGCGCCAGTCGAAGGTGTAGACGATGGCGCCTTGCTGGGCCAGCCAGGTGGCGTAGCGGGCGTAGAAGCTTTGTGGCACGCCGAGGGCGCACGCGATGATGACGGCGCGCTTCTTCGGTGCTTCGCCTTGCGGTTTGAAGCAGCGGGCGGCGAGGTTGTGGCCGTCAGCGGTGAGGACGCGGAACGATTCCATCGTGAGGGGGTGGACTGGTTGTGGGGATTCTGCCTGGGGGCTGGTCTCGGGTATCGGTCTCTTCTGTTCTCTGGTCTCGTGGGTTGGGGCGATTTTTCGGGGGAGCGCGAGGCGGGGCTGCGGCGGTGTGTGAGTGGGCACCAGGGTGGTGGTCCCGCTTTCAGCGGGACTCCCCTGTGGGGCTCGCGGCGAGGTGGGGCCTTCGAACTCGCTGCGCGCCCTTTGGGCGCTCCGCTCAAACAACTCAGGCCAGTCAGATGACGAAGCATGCTTCGCATGCCCACCTCACCACTCTGCTCCTCGGCACCACCCAGGCGCCCACTCACACACCGCCTCCGCCCTTTGCCGCCTCGCTCGTGGCATGCCACGTTGGCGATCTTGCGCAGGCGTATTCGTCACTCACATGCTGGATCTGCTTCCAGGTCGCATTGCATCGCGTCGTGCCGGGCCGGGCCGTGACCTGATGAGAGTTTGTGTTCGTTGAACAAGCCAGCAATCTTTCGAAGCTTTCGATTTGGCACCATCAACCAGCCTGGCGCTACCCTCTTCGCACACGGAAAGCGGGGCACAAGGGGCGAAGCCGGCATCGGCTCGGGCGCCTCGCGGGTGCCGAGGAGCGCAGCGGCGAGGTGGGCATGCGAAGCATGCTTCGTCATCTGACTGGCCTGAGTTGTTTGAGCGGAGCGCCCGCAGGGCGCGCAGCGAGTTCGAAGGCCCCACCTCGCCGCGAGCACCACAGGGAAGTCACGCCAAGGGCGTGACCACCCGCGTGGCGCCCGAGCCGATGCCGGCGCAGCCCGCCCCGCGCTGCCACGACAAAGCGCTCCACGCACCGCAAGCACCAAAACCAAACAAAGACAAAACCGAACAACCAAACCCACCGAAGAAAAAGCCCGCACAAAGGCGGGCTTCTTCATTCGTCAAGCGCGAAGCTCAGCCCATCAAAGGCTGTCGACACGCTCGAAGATGCCGGCAGCGCCCTGACCAGTGCCGATGCACATCGTCACCATGCCGTACTTGCCGCCGGTGCGGCGCAGGCCATGCACCACGGTGGCGGCGCGGATGGCACCGGTCGCGCCCAGCGGGTGACCCAGCGCGATCGCGCCGCCCATCGGGTTCACCTTGGCGCGGTCCAGCACATGGCCCTTGCTGTCGAGGTCCTTCAGCACAGCCAGAGACTGAGCGGCGAAAGCTTCGTTCAGCTCCACCCAGTCCATGTCCGAAGCCTTCAGGCCAGCGTAGGCCAGCGCCTTCGGGATGGCTTCGATCGGGCCGATGCCCATGATCTCGGGCGGCACACCCTTGACGGCGAAGGCCACGAACTTGGCCAGCGGCTTCAGGCCGTACTTCTCGCAAGCTTCCTTCGAAGCCAGGATCAGGCAGCCAGCGCCGTCGGACGTCTGCGACGAATTACCGGCGGTGACCGAACCCTTGGCGGCGAACACCGGGCGCAGCTTGGCCAGGCCTTCCAGCGAGGTGTCGGGGCGGGCGCCTTCGTCACGGGTGATGGTCTTCTTGGTGATCGTCACTTCACCCGTTTCCAGGTTCGGCGTGCGCACTTCGATTTCGATCGGCGTGGTCTCGGCGTCGAAGAAGCCAGCTTCCTGGGCAGCGATGGCGCGGCGGTGCGATTCCACGGCGAAAGCATCTTGCTCTTCGCGGGTGACGCCCCACTGCTCGGCCACCTTCTCAGCGGTCATGCCCATGCCGTAGGCGATGCCGACGTTCTCGTCGAGGTTCACCACGGCGGGGTTGAACGAAGGCTTGGAGCCGCCCATGGGCACCATGGACATCGACTCCACGCCACCGGCGATCATGACCTCGGCTTCACCGACGCGGATGCGGTCGGCGGCCATCGACACGGCGGTGATGCCAGCCGCGCAGAAGCGGTTGACGGTGGCGCCGGCCACGGTCTTGGGCAGGCCCGACAGCAGCGCGGCGATCTTGGCCACGTTCATGCCTTGTTCGCCCTCGGGCATCGCGCAGCCGACGATGGCGTCTTCGATGGCGGCCGGATCCAGCGTGGGAACCTGCTTGAGGGCGTTCTTGATGGTGGCGACCAGCAGGTCGTCAGGGCGGGTGTTCTTGAACACGCCACGGCCAGACTTGCCGATCGGGGTGCGGGTGGCGGCAACGACGTAAACGTCGCGGAGTTGCTTAGACATGTGTTTGTCTCCGATCGATCAGTTGCGGACAGGCTTGCCGGTCGACAGCATGCCCATGATGCGCTCTTGCGTCTTGGGGTTGTCCAGCAGCGTGCAGAAGTGCTTGCGCTCCAGGGCGTGCAGGTATTCCTCGGTCACCAGGGTGCCGGCATCGACGTCGCCGCCGGTCAGCACATCGGCGATGCAGGAGCTGATGTAGTAGTCGTGCTGCGAGATGAACCCGCCGTCACGCATGTTGATCAGCGAGGTCTGCAGCGTGGCCTTCACGTTGCGGCCAGCCACGGCGAACGGCTTCTTGGCCGGGGCGCGGTAGCCAGACTCGTACATGGCCTTGACCTGGGAGATGGCCACGTGCAGGACTTCGTCCTTGTTGGGCACGATCACGTCGCCTTCGAGCAGGTAGCCGAACTTGCGGGCTTCGATGGCGGAGGTCGCCACCTTGGCCATGGCCGCGGCCTGGAAGCCTTCCTTGATGAAGCCCATCAGCTCGGCGCCAGCCATGCCGGACACACCCTTGGCGGCTTCAACCTGCTCGGCAGTGCGGCGGGCCAGGTAAGCCAGGCCACCGCCGCCGGGGATCAGGCCCACGCCGACTTCAACCAAGCCCACGTAGCTTTCCATCGCAGCCACGCGCTTGGCGGCGTGCACAGCCAGTTCGCAACCACCGCCCAGGGCCAGGCCGTGCATCGCGGCAACGGTCGGCACGTTGGAGTAGCGCAGCGACAGCATGAAGTCCTGCAGTTGCTTCTCGAACGGGGCGATGGCCTTGCCGCCGCCAGCCATGAAGGCGGGCATCATGGACTGCAGGTCGGCGCCAGCCGAGAACGGACCGTCTTGCGACCAGATCACCAGGCCCTTGTAGCCGGCTTCGGCCAGCTCCAGGCCCTTGGTCAGGCCGGCGGTCACTTCGGCCGAGATGGTGTGCATCTTCGACTTGATCGAAGCGATCACCACCTCGCCGTCCAGCGTCCACAGGCGGATGGCGGCATCTTCGTGCAGGGTCTTGCCAGCGGTCGCGGCCGATTCGGCGCCCGAGCCCAGCACGTCTTCGCGGAAGTACTGGCGCTTGTAGACGGCCAGATCGCGCTGCGGCACGTAGGTCTTCTTGGCGGGGCTCCACGAGCCTTGCGGCGTGTGCACGCCATCGCGGCCGTCGAACACCCAGGCGGGCAGCGGCGCGTTGCAGATGGCCTTGCCGGCGTCGATGTCGGCCTTCACCCACTCAGCCACTTGCTTCCAGCCAGCTTCCTGCCAGATCTCGAAGGGGCCTTGCTTCATGCCATAGCCCCAGCGCATGGCCAGGTCCAGGTCGCGGCAGGTGTCGGCGATGCCTTCAACCGTGACGGCGGCGTAGTGGAAGGCATTGCGCAGCATCGCCCAGATGAACTGGGCCTGCGGGTTGCTCGACTCACGCAGCAGCTTGACGCGCTCGGCAGCGGGCTTCTTGAGGATGTCGGTGACTTCCTTGTCGGCCTTGTTGCCAGCCGGCACGTACTCGCCGCTCTTCACGTCGAACTGCAGGATGGCCTTGCCGTCCTTCTTGTAGAAACCAGCCTTGGTCTTCTGACCAAAGTGGCCCTTCTCGATCAGGGCGGTCACGTCGGCCGGCGTGGCAAATGCAGCGTGGAACGGGTCGTTGGTGCAACCGGTCTGCAGGGTCTTGATGACGTGGGCCATCGTGTCGATGCCGACCACGTCGCAGGTGCGGTAGGTGCCCGACGAAGCGCGGCCCATCTTCTTGCCGGTCAGGTCGTCGACGATGTCATAGCCCAGGCCGAAGTTCTTCACCTCGATCATGGTCAGCAGCAGGCCAGCCACGCCAACGCGGTTGGCGATGAAGTTCGGGCTGTCTTCGCAGCGCACGACGCCCTTGCCCACGGCGGTGGTCACGAAGGCTTCAAGCTGGTCGACCACGGTGGCGTCGGTGTACGTGGTCGGGATCAGCTCGACCAGGTACATGTAGCGCGGCGGGTTGAAGAAGTGGATGCCCAGGAAGCGCGAACGCAGCTGCTCGGGCAGCACGTTGGCCATGGCCGTGATGGACAGGCCCGAGGTGTTGGTGGCCAGGATGGCCTTGTCGTTCACGAACGGGGCGATCTTCTTGTAGAGATCTTCCTTCCAGTCCAGGCGCTCGGCGATGGCTTCGATGATGAGGTCGCAGCCGCGCAGCTCCTCGAGGTGCTCTTCGTAGTTGGCCTGCTGGATCAGGGCCGCGTCTTCGGTCACGCCCAGCGGAGAAGGCTTCAGCTTCTTGAGGTTATCGACGGCCTTGGTGACGATGCCGTTCTTCGGGCCTTCCTTGGCCGGCAGGTCGAACAGCACGACCGGCACCTTGCAGTTGACCATGTGGGCGGCGATCTGGGCACCCATCACGCCGGCGCCCAGCACGGCCACCTTGCGCACGTTGAATTGACTCATGTTCTCTCCTCGAGGAACTCAGTGAATGGAGATGGAAGTTGGGAGGCCCCGCGAGGCGCCTCCCCGGATCAGCCAGTTGCTGTCAGTCGAACGATGTCGATCAGATCAGAACAGGGCTTCGTCCATTTCCATCAGGGGCTTCAGACCAGCCTTGGCGGTGATCATCAGGGTTTCGACCTCGGGCACCAGCTTGGCGAAGTAGAAGCGGGCGGTGGCCAGCTTGGCGATGTAGAACTTGTCGCCGGAGCCTTGCTTTTCCAGGGCGATCTTGGCCATGCGGGCGAAGAAATAAGCGTAGACCATGTGGCCGACCACGCGCAGGTAGTCGACGGCGGCGGCCCCCACTTCGTCGGGGTTCTGCATGCCCTTCATGCCGATTTCCATCGTGAAGGCCTGCACCTTCTGACCCAGTTCGGCCAGGGGCTTGGTGAACTCCTGCATGGCTTCGTTGTCGGCGTTTTCCTTCACGAAGCGGCCGATCTTCTTGCCGAAGGCGGTCAGCTTGGCGCCGCCGTCACCCAGCACCTTGCGGCCCAGCAGGTCCAGCGACTGCACGGTGTTCGTGCCTTCGTAGATCATGTTGATGCGGGCGTCGCGCACGAACTGCTCCATGCCCCACTCGTGGATGAAGCCGTGGCCGCCATACACCTGCTGTGCGTGGCGGGTGGCTTCCCAGGCGTTGTCGGTGATGAAGGCCTTGACGATCGGGGTCAGCAGGGCAACGGTGTCGTCGGACTCCTTGCGAACGGCCTCGTCGGGGTGGTTGTGCGACTTGTCGAGCTCGACGGCGGTGTAGTACACCAGGGCGCGGGCGCCTTCGGCGTAGGCACGGGCGATCAGCAGCATCTTGCGCACATCGGGGTGCACGATGATCGGGTCGGCGGCCAGGTCAGGGCGCTTGGCACCCGAGAGCGAGCGCATCTGCACGCGGTCCTTGGCGTAGTTGACGGCGTTTTCGTAAGCCACTTGGGTCAGGCCCAGCGACTGGTTGCCCACGCCCAGGCGGGCGCCGTTCATCATCACGAACATGGCGGGCAGACCGCGGTGAGGCTGGCCCACCAGGGTGCCGACGGCGTCTTCCAGCACCATCTGGCAGGTGGCGTTGCCGTGGATGCCCATCTTGTGCTCGAGGCCGCCACAGTAGATGCCGTTGCGCTTGCCCAGCGAGCCATCGGCGTTGACCAGGAACTTGGGCACGGCGAACAGCGAGATGCCCTTCGAACCGGCGGGGGCGTCCGGCAGGCGGGCCAGCACCAAGTGGACGATGTTATCGGCCATGTCGTGCTCACCGGCCGAGATGAAGATCTTGGCGCCGGTGATCTTGTAGGTGCCGTCGCCTTGCGGTTCGGCCTTGGTGCGCAGCAGGCCCAGGTCGGTGCCGCAGTGCGGCTCGGTCAGACACATGGTGCCGGTCCACTCGCCCGAGGTCAGCTTGGGCAGGTACATGGCCTTCTGCTCGGGCGTGCCGTGCACTTCCAGGCAGGCGTGGGCGCCGTGGCTCAGGCCGGGGTACATGGTCCAGGCCTGGTTGGCCGAGTTCATCATTTCGTAGACGGCCTGGTTGACCAGCTGGGGCATGCCCTGGCCACCGTACTCGGGGTCGGCCGACAGACCGGACCAGCCGTTTTCGGTGTACTGCTTGTAGGCTTCCTTGAAGCCATCGGGCGTCTTGACTTCGTGGGTTTCCTTGTTCAGCACGCAGCCTTGCACGTCGCCGACCAGGTTCAGCGGAGCGATGACCTTGGATGCGAACTTGCCGCCTTCTTCCAGCACGGCGTTGACGGTGTCGGCGTCCAGATCGGCATAGGCCGGGATCTGCTTGAGTTCATCGACAGCGCCGAGCAGCTCGTGAATCACGAATTGCATGTCGCGCAGCGGGGGGGTGTAAGAAGGCATCGTGATCTCCTCGGTAAAAATGCAGTTGAACTGGCGGGGTAGTGACTGTGGGAAAGGTCAATCAGCGGCCACACCCGTGGGTGCAACCTGTCCAGGCGACGAAGCCGTGCCCAGCGTGTAGTGCTGGATCAAGCGCTCGAACGCCGTGCGGGCCCGATCCACCGCCCCCGCCGAGCGCAGGAAGCGCGCGTCGTGGTGCAGCGAAAGGATCAGGCCGTGGATTTCAAAGAGCATCTGCATGGGATCGGTGTCCGCACGCAGCTGGCCCATGTCGACGGCCATGCGGATGGCGCGGCCCAGCGCGCCATGCCACAGCAGGACCATGCCGGCCAGCGCGTCGCGCACCGGCCCCGGGCGGTCATCGAACTCCACCGCGCCGCTGATGTAGATGCAGCCGGAGTCGATTTCAGTGGCCACCTTGGCCACCCAGTTGTCAAAGAGCGCGCGCAGGCGCGGCAGGCCGCGCGGCTGCTGGATGGCGGGGCGGAAGACTTCTTCCTCGAACCGCTCATGGTATTCGCGGATGACGGAAATCTGAAGTTCCTCCCGCGAGCCGAAGTGGGCGAACACGCCCGACTTGCTCATGCCGGTGACCTCGGCCAGCGCCCCGATCGACAGACCCTCGATGCCCATTTGCGAGGCCAGGTTCAGCGCGGCCTCGAGGATGGTGGCGCGGGTCTGCTGGCCCTTGTGCGCGCCGCGCCCACGCTCGCGCACCACCTCGGCGGCGGTCGGCTTGGCGTCTTGGGGCAGCACATCTGACAAGGGCGTTCCTTCCGAATAAAACGAACGGTCGTGCTATTTTGCAGAAATCCAGCCGCTTGTGTAGCGGGTTGAACGATTTTTTTTGCGCGACTCTGTCACGAAGGCGTCAAACCGACGCGCCACGCCTTGCCCGTCAGGCTCATGACGGCTTCGTGACGTGCGTCAGCCGCCACGGCGAAAAGCATGGAATGCTTGAGCGCGGCACGGAATCTGCTCTATTCTTGTGCAGTCACACCTCGTGGAGATCCGATGGACGTGCTGCAGCTTGACGTGTCAGGCCGTCCGCAGGCCTGGCTGTCGGCCAGGGAAGCGGCGATCCTGTATGCCTGTGACAGCGTCGCCTGGACGCTGGGCGACCCTTTCATGGTCCTGCGCGGAGGCATCCAGCGCCTCACGGGGCTGCAGTCGCGCCTGGAGCTGCACCCCATCGTCGCGGTGCACGGCGCCATCCCCAGCCGCGCGTGGCGCCAAAGCCCGGCGCTGTCCAACACCAAGCTTTTCGCGCGCGACCGCCAGGTCTGCGCCTATTGCGGCCACCGCTTTGCTTTCGACGACCTCACGCGCGAGCACATCCAGCCCGTCTCACGCGGCGGCGTCGACTCCTGGATGAACTGCATCACCGCTTGCCGCAGCTGCAACGGCCGCAAGGGCAACCGCACGCTGTCCGAGCTGGGCTGGTCGATGTACTACCTGCCTTACGTGCCCAGCCTGCACGAGGACATGATCCTGCGCGGGCGGCGCATCGTGGCCGATCAGATGGAGTTCTTGCTTGCCAGCGTGCCGGCGCACAGCCGGCTGCGGCAAGAGTTGAGCTGAAGAGCTCACGCCTTGCGCAGGCCAGGCTTGCCCCGCTCGATGACGAAAGTCGCCTGCGTGCGCAGCTTCGACTGCGGCTGCACTGGGTGAGGCGTGCCACGGAACACGCAGCGCACTTCCCGCGGCGTCACGTCGAGCAGCACGTGGCCGCGCTGGTCGCTGCGCATGTGCAGCACATCGGGGTTGCCCTCGCGGACCCAGGCGTTGGCGACCTCGCTCATGCCCTTGCTGGTGATCGACGTGGCGACCACCTCGCTGGCGATGACGGGCGAGGCGCGGTCGAACGGGTCGAGCCGCAGGTTGGCCGCGACGTGCCGGTGCACATCGCCCCCCAGGAAGACAACATCCTGCACACGCGGCTGGGCGATGGCCTGCATCATGCGCGCCCGCGCCATTGGGAAGGCGTCCCAGCCTTCGGCGTAGGTCAGCGGCCCCATCGGCGAGCGAATCAGCCAGGGCGCGATCTGCGTGGTCTGCACCACAAAGCGCCAGTTCGCGTCGCTGCCAGCCAGCCCAGCCGCCAGCCAGTCTTCCTGCTGATGGCCGAGGAAGGTCCGCTGATCTGACTTGATGGCCTCGCAGCGCCACAGCAGCTTGCCGTGCATGAGGGCCCGCGGCCATTCGGTGCAAAGCGCGGCATCGCGGTACTGGCGGGTGTCAAGCGTCCAGAGGTCAGCGAGCCGGCCCCAGCGGTAGCGGCCTTGCATGGGCATGCTGGCCTCGAAGGGGACGCGGCGCGGCGACACCGGCATGTGCTCGAAATAGGCCTTGTAGGCGGCCGCACGCGCAGCGAGGAAGGCTCGCTGGTCATCGACACCCGGTGCGGTGTCGCCGGTGTAGTCGGGCATCACCTCGTGGTCGTCCCAGACCATCAGCCAAGGGTGGGCTGCATGCGAAGCCCGAAGGTCGTCGTCGAGCTTGTAGTTGGCGTGGTGGATTCGGTAGTCGGCCAGGGTGCGGCCGGCCGGGTTCGGGTCCATCTCGTGTGCATGACTGCGCACCCGAATGTGGCCGGGCGTGTCGGTCGTGTAGATGTAGTCACCCACGAACAGAACCAGGTCGACATCGCTGGCGGCGATCTCGCGATGCGCGGTGAAGTAGCCGTGTTCGTAGTGCTGACAGGAAGCCAGTGCCATGCGCAGTTGTTGCACCGGCTCCGCCGGATCGGGCGCAGTGCGGGTGCGCCCAACTGGGCTGCGATGGCCACCCGCCTCGAAGCGATAGTGGTAGGTGCGGCCAGACGCGAGGCCTTCTACCAGCACATGGACGCTGTGCGCCACGGCGGGCTCGGCAACGATCACCCCCTGGCGCACGACCTGGGTGAAGCGGGCGTCGGTGGCAATTTCCCAGCGCACGGGCACCGATGCCTGGGGCATGCCGCCATCGGCCTGCAACGGCATAGGCGCAAGGCGGGTCCACAGCACCACGGAGTCGCTTTGCGGCTCGCCACTGGCCACCCCCAAGGGGAAAGGGTCGCCTGACGAAGCCCAGGCTGCGTCGTGTGGCGACTGTGCCCGCGCGCCGGTAGGGAACACCTGTTGCCAAGCCATGACGGCGGCAATGCGGCTCAAGCGGAGAAATAGATCGCGGCGTTGCATCGAGGCGCCGATTATGCGCGCGCGCCAAGGCACATCGCGCCCGGCCCGGTCGCTTGGGGGCACAATGGTTTCAAGACACCCGGTGCCACACTCCGTGCACTTGGCACCCCAGGAGACAGCCATGCCCACGCGACCCACCAGCAGCCCAGACCCCTCCGGTGCGAAGGCCCCCGGCAATCCCTTCTCGGGCCTGGGCAGCGGCTTCGATTTCTTCCAGGACTGGCTCAAGGCCGCCGGCAGCGCACTGCCCAATCTGCAAGGCTCGACAGCACAGGCCGGCGCCCTGCCCGCCTGGAGCATGCCGACCCTCGACCCACAAGAGCTCGACAAGCGCATCGAGGATCTGCGCACCGTCCAGTTCTGGCTGGAACAGAACGCCCGCATGATCGCCATGACCATCCAGGGCCTGGAGGTCCAGAAGATGACGCTCAGCACCTTGCAGGGCATGAACGTGTCGATGGATGCTGTGCGGGACGCCCTGCGCGCGCGCGCGGGCAGCGCCACGACATCGGCCCCGGCCGCCCCTGCGCCCGAAGAACCGAAAGCACCGCCCGCCACTCCGGCACCCGAGGCGAACGCCGCATCTCCTGCGGCCACGGCTCAGCAGGCCGACCTGATCAACCCCATGCGCTGGTGGGACACGCTGACCCAGCAATTCACCCACCTGGCCTCGCAGACCGCCCAGACCGCCCAGTCCATGGGCGAAACGATGATGGGTGAAAAAGCTGGCAAGGGCGCGAGCCCGGCAGGCAAGCGGCAAGCAGCGCGCAAAGTCGCCCCCACCACGGGACGCAAGACCGCATCCAAGCCCCGCGCCAGCAAGGCCAGCGGCTCGGACGCGGGCTGAGCCGGGACGGAGTCATCGCGTGCCTCACTCACCCTCATCCTCGTCGGCCACGCCAGCGAAATCGCCGTCATCGCTTAGCTTCCTGCACGCCCATGCCACCCACCCGCTGCCCGAACTGGCTGTGGAAATCGCCTGGGCCCAACTGAGCGCACAAGGCGTCGAGGACCTGGGGGCCACGCTGGGTTGGTGTTACCTGACGGATGAACTGGCCCATGGCGCCGAACAGGTGTTGCAGGCCCTGCGCGAACGCCTGCCCGATGTGAGCTGGGTGGGCGCCGTGGGCGTCGGCGTGCTCGCCACCGGCATCGAGTACATGGATGAGCCTGCGCTGGCGATGATGGTGTGCAACCTACCTCTGGCGGATTTCAGGCTGTTCCATGGCCGCCGACCGCTGCCCGCCCTCCCCGCAGGCATCCAGCAGAGTGCGGGTTGGCGCGCCCACACAGCGCAAGTGCACGCGGACGCCAACAGCCCCGAGCTGGCCGAACTGATCGGCGAACTGGCCTCGCGCACCGACACGGGTTACCTGTTCGGCGGGCTCAGCGCCGGCCGCCATGGCAGCCCGCACCTGGCCTGGTCTCCCGAGGAGGCTTCGCGCCCCGAGGGCATGGCGCAGGGCGTGTGGCACGGTGGCCTCTCGGGGGTGGCGCTCTCGGAGCGGGTGCACCTGGTGTCGCGCGTCAGCCAGGGCTGCACGCCCGTGGGTCCGAGCCGCGAAGTGACGCGCGCCGAGCGCAACGTGGTCTACGAACTCGATGGCCTCCCCGCCCTCTCTTGCCTGCTGAAAGACCTGGGCATGGCCGCCACCATCGCGACCGAAGGCTGGCAACGCGAGGCCCTGCCCAAGGTGCGCGCCACCCTCGCCGGGCTGACGGATGCCGGCAGCGACGTGCTCGAACACGGCAGGCACTTTGGCGCCGACACGCGTGTTCGCCACCTCATCGGGCTGGACCCGGCCCGACAAGGCGTGGCGCTGGCCGACCAAGTGGAAACGGGCATGCAACTGGCCTTCTGCCAGCGCCATCGGCAAGCGGCGCGTCAGGACCTGGTGCGCATCTGCGCCGAGGTGCGCGAAGAGTTCGATCCGGACGAGCACCCAGGGCGCGAAGCCGTGGGCGCCATCTACATCAGCTGCGCCGGGCGCGGGGGCGCCCACTTTGGTGGGCTGAATGCGGAGATGGAGCTGATCTCGCACGCCTTGGGCGACCTGCCCATCGTGGGGTTCTTCGCGGGCGGCGAGGTGGCCCGTCACCACCTGTATGGCTACACCGGGGTGCTGACGGTGTTTGGGCGCTGAAGGCCCCATCAGCGCCCAAACACCCCCAAAAGAAGGCCCCACCGAAGGGGATTTTCAGCACACACCCTCATCTCCACACTGGCATCCGCCGTCTTCCGCCCGCCAGGAGCTCGCCGTGATCGCCCGACCCACTCGCCGCACAGGCCCCATTCCCTTCGCCCCTTTTCCGCCGCTGGGTGAGCGCCCCCAGGTCGCCGCGCATCGCGACCCACGTGAGCCTCGCACACGTTCTCGCTGGCTGCCCGCGCAGCAGGCGGAGCACCAGTCGTTGAGCCGCGTGCAGCCTCAGCAATTGCTTCATCACGCCTCCCGCAACATCGCCCACCAAACGCCCCACAGCGCCCAGTTCGCGGACGCCAAGTTCACGGGCGCCGAGGCACCTTCCACTCCGGCGATGCACCCCACCCCACCTCGCAGCACGCCGGGCCGGGGCTGCCATGCCACCTACCACGGGCAGGGCACGCTCAGTGTCCTGTCGTCGGTGACGGGCCATCACTACCGCTTCGAGGGCCGAGGCTGCACGCTGAGCATCGACCCCCGCGACCGCCTGGTGCTGGGTCGGCTCAACGAACTGAGCATCCACAGCGCTTCGGTTTGAAGGCGGCGAAGCCACCCTCCCCGATCAGCTCACCCCGTCGGATCAGGCCTGCCCAGCGGCCAACCGCTGCCGCGCCTGATACAGCATGTCGAGGGTGATGTGCCGCACCTCGAGTTTGCTCTGCTCGACGTGAGCGCGCAGCAGGCGCTGCGCTTCATCGGTTCGCCGCCGGGTGATCGCGCGAACGATGCGGGCGTGTTCGTCGTAGGTGGCGTCAATGCGCGCGGGCTTGATGAAGTCCAGGCGGCGGATGATGCGGATGCGCTCGGTGATGTCAGCGTGCACGCGCGTCATCTCGCTGTTGCCAATGGCCCGCACGAGCGTGGCGTGGAACTCCTCGTCCATCTGCCCCACTGGCAGCGGGTGATTCACCCGGTCTTCGGCCGGGATCAGCCATGACTCAGCCAGCTCTCGCAGGGCAGGTCGTTCCTCGGCTTCGCACAACCGGGCCACGGCATGGTTCTCGATCAACATCCGCAGGTCATAGAGCTGATCGAAGGCCTCGAAGTTCAGGGGCGCGACCTGCCAGCCACTTTTGGGGAAGACGAGCAGGAAGCCCTCGCGCTGCAAGCGTTGCAAGGCTTGGCGCAAGGGGGTGCGGCTGACCTGCACGCGCTGGGTGAGTTCGGCCTCCGAGAAACGGTCACCCGGCAGCAAATGGAAGTCGAAGATCAGCTGCTTGATCTGGGCGTAGGCACGCTCGGCGAGCGTGGCGGCAGGCAGATCGGTGGGAGGAGGAACCGAAACCAGGGTCATGGCGTTACAGAGCGGCGCGACATCAACGCGGAGGGGAGCCAGGTGGCGCGCCCGCGTCAAGGGGCACCATGCTCACGTGAGCAGACACGATTTTCCACCCCGTCGGCATGCGCACCCAGGTCTGGGTCTGGAAACCATGCAAGGGGGTATCACTGCGCCGGAACTCGCACATGGCGACCGCCATGTCGGTACCGAAGGTGGTGATGCGCACATCGTGCAGCGCACGGGTGAAATCGGGCGACGGCACGCTGGCTCGGTAGGCCATCAGGGCAGCGTGGCCCTTTTGCGTGTCGGCGATGCCGTAGCGGGTGACGGCGTCGTGCTGCCAGAAGTAGCCGTTGAGCGCGTTCGCGTCATTGCTCATGAGCGCGGCTTCGTAATCGAGAAAAAGCGCGGTCAGCTCGGCGACGACTTCGGGGCGGTTGACCTGATCAGGCGGCAGGGTCATGCAAGCAATCTTTCATCAACATGAGGCTGTGGCTGGAACAGGTGCCAGCAGCGGCAGCAACGCAGAGCTGGGTGCCGTCCAACCCACGATGCCGCCTTGCGCTCGGATCATCGCCAGCGTGGCGGCCTTGAAATCGGGGAAGTAGCTCTCGGTGCCATCCTCCACCAGCAGGCAGTCGTAGCCGCGGTCGTTGGCCTCGCGCATGGTGGTCTGCACACACACCTCGGTGGTCACGCCCATGATGATCAAGTGGGTGATGCCACGCGCCTGCAGCAACTCCTGAAGGTGGGTGTGGTGGAAGGAGCCTTTGCCAGGCTTGTCGATGACGGGCTCGCCGGGCAGCGGCGCCAGCTCGGGGATGATGCCGTGGCCCGGTTCACCCTGGATGAGGATGCGGCCCATGGGGCCCATGTCGCCGATGCGCAGGCTGGGCGAGCCGCGCAGGCGCTTGGCCGGCGGGCAGTCAGACAGGTCGGGCGCGTGGCCTTCGCGGGTGTGGATGACGAGCCCCCCCACGGCGCGCCAGGCGTCCATCACGCTGCGCACGGTGGGGATGATGGCGCGCAGGAGGTTCACGTCGTTGCCCAGCGAAGCGCCGAAACCGCCGGGTTCAACGAAGTCGCGCTGCATGTCGATGACGATGAGCGCGGTGTGGGCGACATCGAACTCGAATTCGAAGGGCTGGGCCTGGATGGTGAGGGTGCTCATGCGGCCTCCTAGTGTGTGCCGTGCTCGGGCGAGCCATGGTGGTGGCCGCCCATGAAGCTGCCCAGCACGTGGCGGTCGGCGTCGCGAGCGTCGCAGCCGTGCACGACTTGGCCTTCGCTCATCACGACGATGCGGTCGGCGAGCTTGAGCAGCTCATCGAGGTCTTCGCTGATGAGCAGCACGGCGCCACCGGCGTTGCGCACGGCCATGATGCGGGCGTGGATCTCGGCCACGGCGGCGAAATCGAGGCCGAAGACGGGGTTGGCCACGAGCAGCACGTCGACCCGACCATCGAGCTCGCGAGCGAGCACGGCGCGCTGCACGTTGCCGCCGGATAGCGAGCGGATGGGGGCGTTCTCGCCCTGGGTCTTGATGCCGTAGGTGGCGATGAGTTCACGCGCCTGCTGACGCAGCACGCCACCGCGCAGCCAGCCGCCGCGCGCGGCCGGAGCCTGGTCGAAGCGGCGTAGGCCGATGTTCATGGCCACGCTGAGGTCGCCCACGCTGGCGTTGCGCAAGGGCTCTTCGGGCAGGCTGCGCACGTTCAGGCGCTGGTTCTGAGCGCGGGTGGCGCGGTAGGCCTCGCCCGCCACGAAGACCTGACCACCGGCGCGATCGCGCTGGCCGACCAGGGCTTCCATCAACTCGCGCTGGCCGTTGCCCGAGACGCCCGCCACGCCGACGATCTCGCCGGACTTCACGCTCAGGCTGAAGTCGCGCACAGCGCGTTCGCCCCGATCGCCATCGACGCTGAGCGCATCGATGCGCAGGCGTTCGGCGGCATCGGCCGGTTGCGGCGTGCGTTCGAGTTCCTGGCCGAGCGTGCCCATGGCGCTGCTGGCGTTGGCCGACTCAGCTTGCCCCATCATCTCCGCGCCCAGCATGCGCGGCGTGGTGTCGGCCACGCGGTGGCTGCCCATGAGCTTGCCCCGGCGCAGCACGCTGACGTCGTCAGACACCTCCATCACCTCGCGGAACTTGTGAGAGATCATGATGACGCTGACATCGCCGGCATGCGCCCGGTCGCGCAGGGCGCCGAGCACCTCGTCGGCTTCCTGCGGCGTGAGCACCGAGGTGGGCTCGTCAAGGATCAGCAGGCGGGGCTTGAGGTAGAGCTGCTTGAGGATTTCGAGCTTCTGCTTTTCGCCGGCGGAGAGGTCGACCGGGCGGGCATCGAGGTCGAGCCGGAAGGGCGTGGTCGACATGAAGGCTTCGAGTTCGGCGCGCACCTGCTTCCAGGGGATGACGGCGGGCAAGGCGCCCTTGGCCAGCAGCAGGTTTTCGGCCACGGTCATGCCGGGCACCACGGTGAAATGCTGGTAGACCATGCCGATGCCCAGCTCGCGCGCAACCACGGGTGAGGTGATCGCATGCTCGCGGCCGTCGATGAGCACGGCGCCTTCGTCGGGCAGGTGGTAGCCGACGATGGCCTTGACCAGCGTGGACTTGCCCGCGCCGTTCTCGCCGAGCAGGGCGTGCAAGGTGCCAGGGCGCACCTCGATGTCGACGTGATCGAGCGCGGTGAAGGCGCCGAATCGCTTGGTGAGCTGGTAGGTGCTCAGGGCCAGCGCGCCGGTCTTCGGCTGTGGCTGCAAGGTCGGGTCGAGCGGGGCGGTCATGTTGGGGTCCTGTTCGCTCAGTTCATGGGATGTCAGGCCGCCATCTCACGGCGGAAGACTTCGAGCGTGCGTGCTTTCACGCGCACGAATTCGGGGTCGGACATGGTTTCAGGCACGCGCGGGCGCGGCAGGGTGAAGGGCACGATTTCGGCGATGCGGGTGGGCCGGCGCGTCAGCAGCAGGATTTCGTCGGCGAGGAAGACGGCGTCTTCGAGGTCGTGCGAGACGATGACCATGGTGGTGCCGGTGGCGAGGTGGGCCTCTTGCAGCTTTTCGCGGATGAAGAGGGTCATCTCGAAGTCGAGCGCCGAGAAGGGCTCGTCGAGGAACATGACTTCGGGGCGGGGTGCGAGCGCGCGCATGATGCAGACGGTCTGCTGCTGGCCACCCGAGAGCTCATAGGGGTAGCGGGCGAGGTCGAAGCGGATCTCGAAGAGTTTGATCAGCTCTTCAACGCGGGCCTGCACATCGGCTTCTTTCATGCCATGGCGGCGCAGGGGGTAGGCGATGTTGTCGCGGGACGTGATCCAGGGGAACAGGGCGTCGCGGTAGTTCTGGAAGACGTAGCCGATCTTGGTTTCCTTCAGCGTCTTGCCGTCGAACAGGATCTCGCCTTTGTCCAGGGGGATGAGGCCGGCGATCATGTTCATCAGCGTGGACTTGCCGCAGCCGTTGGGGCCGAAGATGGAGACGATCTTGCTGCGTGGGAGGTCGAGGTTGAAGTCGGTGTAGAGCGGTTTGCCGGCGAAGGACTTGCACAGGCCGCGGACGGTGACGTGGGGGCGGGGGTTGGTCGCCTCTTGATGAGGGGCCATCGGTTCATCTTTCATCAGGACGGCGGCGTTCATGGGGTGGTCCTTTTGAAGGAAGATGTTGGTGGGTTGGAGGTTGCTGTTTGGTTGGAGATTGCGCGGTGAAACCGAAGCGGGCAGTGGGGTACACGGCTCCGCTCATGTCCTCCGCCCAGGCTGCGCCCGGTCTCCCCCTTTACTTCGCTGCGCCATGCCCCCCACGGCCCGCTTCTTTCACCGCGCTGGTGGTGGGAAGAAGGAGATTGGTTGCGGCGTTTGCCGCAACCAATCTCCCAGCCTTCGCGAAGCGAAGGCACTGCCAGAGCGTCGCGCAACATCGGTGCGTCGGTGGCAGGCGTAGCGAAGTAAAGGAGGAGACCAGGCGCAGCCTGGGCGGAGGAGAGAGCCCCGACACAAACAGTCCAGTGGACTGTTTGTGCGTGGCGAGCGCCCGAGGCCACTGCCTCGGGCATGAGCGGAGCCTGCCACCGACGCGCTGATGCCTGCACAGTGATGGCATACCTGAGCGCAGCCCCACTCATGCTTTGCCACTCCAATGAACCAACCGCTTCTCAATCAGCAAGAACACCAGGTTGAGCACATAGCCCAGCGCCCCAGTGATCAAGATCGACGTGTACATGTCCTTCACGTTGAAGACCTGCTGCGCATCGATGATGCGATGCCCCAGCCCCGTCTCCGACCCGATGAACATCTCGGCCACGATGACGATCACCAACGACATCGACACCCCCGTGCGCAAGCCCACGAAGGTCTGCGCCAGGCTCTCCATGAGCATCACATCCTTGAACACGTGCCAGCGCGACACGCCCATGATTTGCGCGGCCATCACGCGGGTCTTCTTGGCGTTCATCACACCATAGGCGCTGTTGAACAGCACCAGCAGCACGGCCGCGAAAGCGGCGATGGCGATCTTGTTGGCGTCGGTGATGCCGAAGATCAGCAAGAACAGCGGGATCAGCGCCGAAGAAGGCGTGGAGCGAAAGAAGTCGATGAGGAACTCGACGCTGCGGTAGGCATTGACCGAGCTGCCCAGCATCACCCCCAACGGCACGCCGATGGCCACGGCGATGCCGAAGGCCGAGAGCGTGCGCACCAGGGTCGACATGAAGTCTTCTCGGATGGCACCACTGACCACCACCTCCCACAGGTGCGCCAGCGTCTCGCCGGGCGGCGGCAGCAGAACGGGCTTGACCCACTGCGCAGAGATCACCAGTTGCCAGATGCCGAACAGCAGGAGCGGCCCCATCAAGGGCATCAGCCTGGCGTCGAACAATCGGTCCAGTGGCTTGGGGATCATGGGGTCTCCGTGCGCGGTGAGCGGCCTCAGCCGACGTAGATCAGCGGCTTGACGGGCACCGCGCGCGAAAAAATCTTGCGCTCGGTGAAGATGTCGAAGAACTTCTGGAAGTAGCCCAAGTCGGAGGCGGTGAACTCGTTGTAGAGCGTGAAGCCCGCCAGCGGCACCTCCTGCACCAGCGAGGGCTCGATGGCCGTGAAGCCGTCGATGTGCTTGCGCACCTCGGCCGGGTTCTTGCGCACGAAGTCCACGGCCTTCGCGTACGTGGCGATGTACTTCTTCGCATCCGCTGGCCGCTCTTTCAGGAAGGCGGTCGTGACGCTGGCAGAGCCACCGAACCAGGGCGCATCGGGTGCACCCAGCACGTATTTGCTGATGACGCCGTTCTCCAGCACACGCGTGAGCCCCTTGAGGCGGCCCGCCGTGCCTGTGGGCTCCAATGTGTAAACAGCATCGAGCTGATCAGCGGCCAGCGCAGGCACGTGTTGGCCGATGGGCAGCTCGGTGACTTTGGGGTCGACGATGCCGTTCTTCTCCAGGATGATCTTGGCCAGTGTGACGTTCTGGATGCCGGGGCCAGACGCCACGCGCTTGCCCTTGAGTTCGGCGATCGACTTGATCGGGCTTTCTTTGGGCACCACGAACTGGTCGAGCACCAGCTTGTGGTTGGAAGGGTTGGAGCAGATGATCTTGAACAGGCCAGGCGAGGTGATCTCGGCCAAGGCCAACACCGCCGAGGCCGTGCCGTTGGCCGAGCCGTGGATGCGCCCGGCGATCATGGCTTCGGCCACCTGCTGCGCGCTGGCGAACTTCACGCCTTCGACATTCAGGCCCGCCTCTTTGAAGAAGCCGCGCTCCAGCGCGGTGTAAAGCGGCAAGCCCGATGCGATGGGCCAGTAACCGATGAGGATCTTGCCGTCCTGCGCATGCGCGGAGGGCAAGCCGGCGCCCAATGCAAGGGCTGCGGCGGAGGTCTGGATGAACTGGCGACGTGAGGTGCTCATGGGTTCTGCCTTGGAACGACGAAGGAGATCACCGGATGGGACAACGATGGAACGAACAAACAAGCGAGCCGGCCCCGGTCTCAGGCAACGCGGCTGACCGCGACCGACTGAGCCACCGTGGGCCATGCCTGCATCACATGCATCACGGCCTTGGAATCGGTGAAGGCGCCGAACACGCCGCCTTGCATCTTGATCATCGAGAAGGCGGCGGCGTGGTTGCCAGGGTCGGTCGCACCGGTGCAATCGGTCAGCATCACGCACTCGAAGCCCCGGTCGTTGGCGTCGCGCATGGTGGTGTGCACGCACACGTCGGTGGTGATGCCGGTCAGGATCACGTTCTGGATGCCCTTGGTGTGCAGGATCAACTCCAGGTCGGTCGCGTAGAAGGAGCCCTTGCCGGGTTTGTCGACGATGGGCTCGCCATCGATCGGGTAGAGCTCGGGGATGATGTCCCAGCCCGGCTCGCCGCGCACCAGGATGCGGCCGCACGGCCCCATGTCGCCGATGCCGACGCCGTTGGTGCCGATCTGGCGGGAGCGCCAGCGCTTGTTGGCGGGCAGGTCGCTCAGGTCGGGTCGATGACCCTCGCGGGTGTGGATGACGAGCATGCCGACGCGGCGCGCCTCGGCCAGCAAGGCCTTGATGGGTTCGATGGGCGCGCGCGTGGCGCTGATGTCGTAGCCCATCTTGTCGACGTAGCCGCCCTTGCCGCAGAAGTCGGTCTGCATGTCGATGATGATCAGCGCCGTGTTGGCGGGGCGGAAATCGCCGTTGTAGGGCCACTGGTAGGGCTGGGCGTCGACGTGGGTGAGAGAGCTCATGCGGCGTCCTTCAGGTGGGATGGGTGATCGGATGCGGCCAGCAGATTGGGCTCGCTGCCCCTGAACAGCCGGGTGGGCGGCGCGAAGCCGCAGGCACCGCCGTCGGTGTGGACGACCTCGTCCTCCCAGGGCAGGCGGGCGCGGCCGGCCACCATGTCTTGCATGAAGGTGTAGGGGCAGTCTTGTGCGCCGCCTTTCACCGCCACGTAGCCCCGGTGGAAGAACTGGTGGATGTTGTTCTCCACGCCCCAGTGCACGCGGGCTTCGCGGACCAGGTCGGCGCGCACCTCGGCGCACACGATTTCATCGGGGCGGCCACCGCCTTGGGCCATCACGGTGCCATCGAAGTTGCACACCATGGCCTCGCCCATGGAGTCGAAAGTGCCGTCGCTGCCACACAGGCAGACGCTGGCAGTGACCATCAGGTTTTGGAAGGCATTGGCCTGGTTGGTGATGGACCATGCGTGACGAATGGGCGCCGTGTAGCCGGCGGTTCGGATCATCAGCTCGGCGCCCTGGTAGGCGCACTCGCGCGCCATCTCGGGGAACATGCCGTCGTGGCAGATGATGAGCGCGAGCTTCACCCCCTTGGGGCCGGTGATGACGGGGATGCCCATGTTGCCCGGCTCCCAGGGCTCGACCGGCACCCAGGGGTGGTACTTGCGGTAGTAGAGCTTGAGCTCACCCTGGTCATCGATGATGAGACCGGTGTTGTACGGGTTGCCATGCACGTTCTTCTCCATGATGGAGAAGCAGCCCCAGATCTGGTGCTGCACACACGCCGCCTTGAACGCCGCCACCTCGGGGCCATCGAGCGTGACCATGAGCTCATCGGCCGTGCTCATGCTCAAGCCGTGCAGCGAGTACTCGGGAAACACCACCAGGTCCATGCCCGGGTAGCTGCGGCGGGCCTTGCCCACCATGTCCACAATGCGCTGGGTCTGCGCGGCCAACTGCGCCGTCGTCTCGACCACCGGCAGTTGAAGTTGCACCAGGCCCATCACCATGCCCGAAGGCGTCTTGTTCAGGCCACCGAGTCCACTCATCGTCAGGCTCCTTTCAAGTCCTCACACAGGCCGGACACCGCCAATCATCAGCAGGCGATGCCACGCAACAAGCACCTCGTCAGCGCGACACACCCAGCTCCATCGGCGCGCCTTGCAGCGAACGCTTGGGGCTGCAGGTCCAGACCAGGATGAGCAAGGTCAGCGCATAAGGCATGGCGTTGAAGAGGTGGTAGCCCCAGCCGATGCCAACCGACTGCAAGGCCGGGCCCAAGGCGCCCGCGCCCCCAAACAACAAGGCCGCGCCCAGGCAGGCCAGCGGCCGCCAGCGCGCGAAGATGACGAGCGCCACAGCGATCAGGCCCTGTCCCGACGACAGGCCCTCATTCCAGCTGCCGGGGTAGTACAAAGAAAGCGAAGCCCCACCGATGCCAGCCAGGAAGCCGCCCGCCGTGGTCGCCCAGATGCGCACGCCATTGACCGAGTAGCCCAGAGCGCGAGCCGCATCGCTGCTGTCGCCCGCCATGCGCACGATCAGTCCCCAGCGCGTGTTGGCGAAGGCCCAGGCCATGAAGGCCGCAAGCGCCACGCCGATGGGGAACAGCGCGTTGATGCGCAGCGCCGCCTGCACCTGCGAGGAATCGCTCCAGGCACCCCACTCCAGCGCCGGCAGTTGCGCGGCCTGCGGCTGGATCAAGGGCTTGCCCAGGTAAAAGGCCAGCCCCGCGCCCAACAGCATCAAGGCGATGCCAGTGGCGATGTCATTGACCCGTGGCAGCGAACACAGCAAGCCATGCAGCATGGCCAGCAAGGCCCCCGCGAAGGCCGCCGCCAACACGCCCAGCCAGGCCGATCCCGTGAGGTAACTGCCCGCGAAGCCCGTCATGGCCGAGAGCACCAGCACGCCCTCCAGCCCCAGGTTGATGCGGCCGGATTTTTCAGTGAGGCACTCGCCCAGGCTCACGAAAAGGAAGGGCGTACCCACGCGGATCGCGCCGCCCAGCACAGCCAGGGCCACGTCCGCCCACAGATTCGGATCGACGCTCATGCGGCCTCCTTGTTTTGGCGAATGGCCCGGATGGCCTCGCGCTGCAAGCGCTGCCGGCTCGTTTCATGCCCTGGCGTGGCGGGTGACATCGCCGCGCGCGCCTGCAACCAGCCGCCCAGGCGGCCACGCCAAGCCTCGGCCGCCAGGATCAGCACGAAGGCGAAGCCCTGCAACACCAGCACCGATGCATCAGGCAGATCGAGCCGGCGCTGCAACAGGCTGCCCGCCGCCCCGAAGCCGCCGAACAGCACCGCCACCGGCACGATGGCCCAGGGGTTGTGCCGGGCCACGAAGGACACCAGGATGCCCGTGTAGCCCAGCCCCACGATGAGCGACGCGTTGGCCGAGGTGTGCACCGCCGCCACCTCGATGCCACCAGCCAGCCCGGCCCCCGCGCCACCCAGCGCACAGGCCGTGATGATGAGGCGATGGCTGGGCAGCCCCACCAGCCGCGCCGCCCGCGCGTTGCCGCCCACCACGCGGGTGGCGAAGCCATGCGTGGTGCCATGCAACCACAGCCCTGCCGCCACACAGGCCACCACGCCGATCACCAGCCCCCAATGCACGTCGTAGCCCGGGATCAGGCCCATCAGCACACTCTCGGGCAGCGGCTGGGTGGATGGCTTGTTGAGGCTAGACGGGTCGCGCATGGGCCCCTCCACCAGGTGCTTGAACAGACCGATGGCCAGGTAGCTCAGCAGCAACGAACTGATGGTTTCGTTCACCCCGCGGTATTGGCGCAGGACACCCGCCAGAGCGATCCAGGCCGCGCCGGCCAGCGCCGAGGCCATCAGCACCATCACCGTGCCAGCCATGCCGCCCGGCACGCCCATCAAGTAGGGCAGGCCCGCGCAAGCAAGGCCGCCCAGCACCAACGCGCCCTCGCCGCCGATCACCATCAGCCCGGCTCGCTGCGGCAAGGCCACGCACAGCGCGGTCAGCATCAAGGGCGCGGCGCGCTGCAGCGTGTTCTGCCACGAGAAGGCATCGCCGAAGGCACCCTTGAAGAGCAGCACCCACGCCTCCACCGGCGATGCCCCGCCCAGCCAGACAAAACCACCGAACAGCAGCAGGCTGCCGGCCAGCGCGAGCACGGGCAACAGCACGTTGTCGAACAAGGTGACCCAGGGCGATGAGGCGGCAGAGGCCGCGGGTGCAGACATGGTGGTGTCCTCAGATCTTGCCGATGACACCTTCGACCAGGTAGTTCATGCCTTCCAAAGCCACGTCCGTCTGCTTCATGACGGTGCCCTTGGGGATGATGACCTTGCCGGTGTTGTCCTTGAGCTCGCCTTTGAAGATCTCGAACTGGTCCTTCAGCATGGCAGCCTTGATGGCATCGGCCTGCTTGCGTGCGCCCTCGGGCACCATGGCGCCATAAGGCGAGGTCTTCACATAGCCTTCCTTCAAGCCACCGCGCATGAAGTTGGGATGCGGCTTGCCGGTCTGCGCGGCCTCCAGGATCTGCTTGTAAGGCGTGACCCAGTTCCACTCGGCGCCGGTCAAGTAGGCGTTGGGCGCCAGCTTGGCCTGCGAGGCGTGGTAGCCGCAGACGAACTTGCCGCGTCGAGCCGCCGTCTCGACGATCACCTTCGGCCCGTCGACGTGCATGGTGAACACATCGACACCCTGGTCGGCCAGGCTGTTGGTGGCCTCAGCCTCCTTCACAGGCATCGACCAGTCACCCGTGAAGATGACCGAGCAGGTGATGGCCGGGTTGACCGACCTCGCGCCCAGCGTGAAGGCGTTGATGTTGCGCAGCACCTGGGGGATCGGCTTGGCCGCGACGAAGCCAATCTTCTTGGACTTCGTCATGTGGCCGGCGATCACGCCGTTGAGGTACTGGCACTCGTCGATGTAGCCGAAGAAACTGCCCACGTTCTTGGGGTGCTTGGCCGCGTCCCACAGCCCGCCGCAGTGCGAGAAGCGCACATCGGGGTTCTTCTTGGCGACTTCGAGGATGTGCGGGTTGAAGTAGCCGAACGAGGTCGGGAACAGCAGCGTGGCGCCGTCCTGCGAGATCATGCCCTGCATGGTCTTCTGCACGGCCTGTGTTTCGGGCACGTTCTCCTCGCCAACGATCTTCACGCCGGGCAGGCCCTTGAGGGCCATCGCGGCCTCGTAATGCGACTGGTTGTAGCCAAAGTCGTCCTTAGGACCGACGTAGATCATGCCGATGGTGATCGGCTTCTGGGCAAGTGCCAGCGGCCCCCAACCACCGAGGGCCAGGCCAGCGCCGCCGGCCCCCACCCCCTTGATCCAGTCACGACGATTCCAGTTCGAACGATTGCCTTGGCCCACGGTCATGCGCTTCTCCTTGCACCAGTCAGTTGCGGACGTCACCCCGACTGCACCGGCGCGAGGCACGCGACGCTCAGTCTTGGTGTACTGACTGGTATACAAGCACAAGGCGTGCCTGATTTGCTGTCGAGCGATGCCTGGCGGTCAGACCTGGGTGATCAGCTTCGCAGCAAACCGATGCCAGGCGCAAACCAGGCGCAAAGGCCTGACGGGCAAAAGAAGCGCAGGGAGAAAAGCGCGAAAAAGCGAACCAGCCCGGCGGAGTCAGCCGGGCGTGGCGCGAATGGATCAGCGAGCGGGCGATGCCGTCCCGTTCGGGTTGGCGCCCACAGGCAAGACGAGCTTGCCGCTTTCGGCCAGGGCCTGGGTGGCCGCACGAGAAGCGGCCTCGACGCGAGCCATGGTGTCGCCCAGCCGGGCCTCGCGGCGGCTGGCGTCGGGTTCGGCGTCGGCAAGCAGGCGCATGAGCAGGGCACGCGCGTCTGAAGCGGACATGTCACCCTGCCCCACACGCACAGGCAGGTCGGTGACGAGCGCGGAAGCCAGGGCCTGACGCAACGCCGGATCGCTCCCGGCGTTCAGCCCTTCCCAGCGTTCGAGCTGCTTGTTGAAGCGCAGGAAATGCACCATGCGCGAGAGTTCGCGCTCGGCATTGGCATGCTGGTTGGCGACGCCTTGCAGCATCATCCATTCCATGGGGGAGACATAGTCTGGGCGCGAGCGCACCAGTCCTTCGGAGGCCACACCCGCTGATTGGTCGATGGCCATCGCGGCCGTGTTCAGTTCGGCCTTCAAGGCAGCCAGCTCGGTCGAACCATCGCCCGTGCCAGCAGAAGGCGGGGCAAAGGTGACGGGCGCCGCTCCAGTGAGGCTCACAGGGGATTGAGCGGGGGTCGGCGGGACATCTTCAGCGCGCCACAAGGCACCGATCAGCAAGGCCACCACCGCACCACCTGCGAGGCGCCACTTCATCCGTCCAGGCGCAGACAGCCGCACGGTGGAGAGGGTTTGGGACATGGGGATGCTCCTGAGCCCGGGTCCGGCCCGAGGCATGCACCACTGTGCACCCTGGGCGCGGACTTGGGCTCTGCGACAAACCCGAATCCGCCCGGAGGCAGACCTCGGGTTCGTCGCCTTTCACATCAATAACGCACGGGTGCGGGCGGGGCGACCTGGAAGCTGTAGGTCTGACCGCTGCCGGACATCATCACCGAGAGGATGGCGGAGATCATGCAACCCTTGATCTGCGGGAAGGTGGTCGTGCCCTGGAAGACCAGACCGCCATTGCCCAGCGACGAGACGGGGCCGTCGAAGACCAGCGGGAAGTCCACCGGCTTCTCGGTCTTGCACTCGCCGAACGGGATGCCCAGCACCGAGGTGATGGTGATGTTGGCCTGCACGTTGCCGCGGATCTTCAGTTGGCCTTCGGTGTCGAGGTTGACCGTGCCCGTGGCGCCGCCCACCGGCGTGATCTGCAGGCCCACCGGGACGGGCAGGCCGATGATGCTGATGGTCTGCTTGAAGTTGGGCACGTTCATGGTGCCCGACAGGCGCGGCTGGGTCACGTCGGCTTCAGCCGTGAAGGTCGACTCCTTCGGCAGGGTGACCGTCTGGCCCAGGGTCTTGAGGCCCACGGAGGCCGTCAGCGGCCACTTGTCGAGCGCCACGACCAGGTTGCCGCCCGGCGGGTAGGCGGTCGACTTCGGCTCGGCGTTCAGCGTCAGGCAGGTGCCCGAGGTGTACTTGCCGGCGAAGCGGTCGGCCAGCCAGCTCAGCACGTACGGAGCAGCCTGGAACTGCGTGGCGATGTGCTCGCTCGGGTAGGTGTCGAACGTGACGTTGGAGAACTTGCCGCAGTACTTCTTTTTGAGCGCCACGGTCTGGGCCAGGGGGATGAACTCGTCAGCCTTGCCGTGGTATTGGTACAGCGGCACGCTGACCTTGTCGGCGCCCAGGTTCTGGGCTTGCACCACCGCATTGATCTCGGGCTTGGCGGCCAGCAGCTGGTCAAGCGACTGGTTGCCCACGGTGTATTGCGAGAGGCGGTCGTTCTGCAGGTCGAACAGCGACTCGAAAACGCACTGCGTCTTGCCACGAGCGATGGTGGCCTTGCCGTCGGCGTTGGCCAGGGTGTCCAGCGGGATGGCTTCGGGGTATTGCTGCGCCAGGCCAACCACGCCGCCCAGCAGGAACGAAGCACCGGTGCTGCCATCGAGGTAGCGAGCGGTGGTGGGGAAGTCAGCCGGCACGCCGCCAGCGGCCACAGCAGTGAGCTTCACGCCGGGCGCGTAGGAGGCTTGACGCTGGGCGGCCCAGGCAGCGCTCTGGCCGCCTTGCGAGTAACCCCAGATGGCGACCTTGGCCGAGCTGGTGATGCCGCTGAGCGGCACTTGGGAGGCGGCGCGCACGATGTCGAGCACGGCGTTGCCTTGCGATGCGCCAGCCAGGTAGGTCGGCACCGAGCCGTTGGTGTAGCCCTGGTAATCGGACACCAGCACGGCGTAGCCGGCCTTCAGGGCGGCTGCGATGTTGGCGGCTTCATAGTCCTTGCCCTGGTTGAGCTGCAGCGAGGGAGCGCAGCGCTGGGCCAGACCGTGGGTGCCGACAGCGTAGGAGATCACCGGACGCTCGCCGCCGCCCGCCCAGGGCGTGGTCGGGACGATGACCGTGCCGGTGACCACGTTGGCAGCGCCACGCGAGTCGGTCGACTGGTACATCACGTTCCACGCCTTGTTGGCGGGTGCGCCATTGCCAAGGTTGACGGACGTGCCACGGTAGGAGATCAGGTCACCGTGTTGACCGGTGACGGCGGCCGGCGCGTCATAGAAGCGCATGTCGGCGGGGCCTTCAACGGGGGCGGCCAAAGCCGTGCCGAGGGCGCAGGCGAGCGCGGCCATGGGCAAGGCGCGAAGAACGAAGCGAACTGTTTGCATGTCTCTCTCCAGATTGAGGAATGGCCCGCCCGTCAAACGAGGCTCGTCATACGTCAGGCTGGGCGCATTCTGAGAAGACGGCTCACAAAGCCGCCATGGGGAGAGTGCGCAACACGAACGGGTTACACACCTGCCCAGCCGGCGATTTCTCCTGGGAAAAGCCATTCGGCACCCCTTTTCGCGAGGCGGAACCTCCCGCGACACACCCCTCGTTCACGGGAGCCCCGGCCCATTCATTGGACGAAAACCGCTCGATCCTCGCGGAGATCCTTGACACAGGCGTGGCGGCTTGGGGTATAAACCCGCCTGTCTCAAACGAACGTTTGAATGAACGATCGTTCGAATGAGCCCCTTCAGAGGTTCAACCCCCTTCACGACCGCACCGGCCCCCCAGCCGCCTGCCCCAGACCACACCGAGGTGACATATGCCGCAGTACAAGGCTCCTTTGCGCGACGTGCGCTTCCTGCTCAACGAAGTCTTCGACTATGAGGGCCACTACAAGAGCCTGCCCAATGGCGACGAAGCCACCCCCGACATGGTCGACGCCATCCTCGAGGGTTGCGCCACCTTCTGCGAAGAGGTGCTCGCCCCCCTGAACCTGCCCGGCGACCTCGAAGGCTGCACCTTCAAGGACGGCGAAGTCACCACCCCCAAGGGTTTCAAGGAAGCCTACAAGGAGTACGTGGCCGGTGGCTGGCAAGGCCTGTCGCACCCCAAGGAGTACGGCGGCCAGGAAATGCCCATGTCGCTGAACCTGCTGAAGTCCGAAATGATGGGCACGGCCAACTGGTCGTTCACCATGTACCCGGGCCTGTCGCTGGGTTGCATGAACACCATCTTCCAGTTCGGCTCCACCGAGCAGAAGAACACCTACATGCCCCCGCTCGTCAGCGGCGAGTGGACCGGCACCATGTGCCTGACCGAACCCCAGTGCGGCACCGACCTGGGCCAAGTCAAGACCAAGGCCGAGCCCGCAGGCGACGGCACCTACAAGCTCACCGGCACCAAGATCTTCATCTCCTCGGGTGAACACGACCTGGCCGACAACATCATCCACATCGTGCTGGCCCGCCTGCCGGACGCCCCCAAGGGCACCCGCGGCATCTCGCTGTTCATCGTGCCGAAGTTCCTGGTCAACAAGGACGGCAGCCTGGGTGAACGCAACCCCGTGCGCGCCGGTGCCCTCGAGCACAAGATGGGCATCCGCGCCTCCGCCACCTGCGTGATGAACTTCGACGGCGCGATCGGCTACATGATCGCCGAGCCCAACAAGGGCCTGGAAGCCATGTTCACATTCATGAACACCGCTCGCATCGGCACCGCCGTGCAAGGCCTGGCCCACGCCGAGCTGTCGTACCAGGGCTCGCTGCCTTACGCCAAGGAGCGCCGCTCGATGCGCGCCCTCTCGGGCAAGAAGGACGCCGATCACCCGAACGACGCCCTGATCTGGCACGCCGACGTGCGCCGCATGCTGCTGACGCAGAAGGCCGTCGCCGAAGGCGCCCGCGCCATGATCTACCACGCCGCGAAGCTGGCCGACCACATGGTGGCAGGCGTGGCCGAAGGCAACAAGGCCAAGTACGAAGAGTTCGACGACCGCCTGGGCTTCTACACCCCCATCCTCAAGGGCTTCATCACCGAAATGGGCCTGGAGTGCGCCAACATCGGCATGCAAGTGTTCGGTGGCCACGGCTACATCAAGGAGCACGGCATGGAGCACATCGCCCGTGACGCGCGCATCTCGACCCTGTACGAAGGCACCACCGGCATCCAGGCCCTTGACCTGCTGGGCCGCAAGACCTTGCTGCAATCGCGCGGCAAGTGCATCTTCGACTTCACCAACGACATGATCGCCCAGGCCAAGCCTCACCTGCTCGACGGCGGCCCCGTCGGCAAGATGGCCCGCTCGATGTTCAAGCGCGCCCTGCAATGGAAGTGGCTGACCCTGCAAATCATGCTGCGCGCCAACAAGGACCGCGACGTGGTCTCGGCTGCCTGCTACGACTTCCTGATGTACGCCGGCTTCGTGATGATGGGCCACTTCTGGTTGAAGCAGGCCATCGTCGCCAACGAGAAGCTGGCCAAGGGTGGCAAGGACTCGAAGGAGTTCTACCAAGCCAAGCTGCAGACCGCCGAGTTCTACTTCGAGCGCCTGCTGCCGCGTGCCGATGGTCACAAGAAGACCATGATGTCGCCGACCAGCTCGGTCATGCAGATGGACAACGAGCACTTCAGCTTCAGCTGATGGTTGCAACGTCCCGGCGATGAACCCCTCGATGGCAACCCCGGCCGCACGCCGCTACGGCGGCGCATCGGCCGAGGAGCGCTCAGCTCAGCGGCGTCAGCGGCTGATGCAAGCGGCCTTCGAGGTGTTCGGCCAGCATGGTTACCGGCAAGCCACCATGCGCCTGGTCTGTGCCCAGGCGCGGCTGGCCGACCGGTATTTCCCAGAGCACTTCGCCAACATCCACGACTGTTTCGTCGAAGTGCACAAACAGGCCTGCGCGGAAGCGGCGCAGATCGTGGAGCACGCGATCCTGAGCCTGCCGGGCGATCTGCTCGTGCGCGCCCGGGGCGGGCTGACCGCGTTTTTCGAGCACATCCGCGCCAATCCCAGCCGGGCGCGCATCCTGATCCTCGATTCCTCCGCCAGCGGTTTGAGCGCGCAAGACCGCGTCGACCTGCAATATGGTTTCATCATCGATCTGTTGAAAGCCAGGTTTCGCCAGAAATACCCAAAAGTGATTGGCAAACCCGACCCGGATTATGTGGTCTCAGGCTGCATTGGCATGATCACCCACACATGCATGCTCTGGGTGGAACGGAATTTCTCAGACCCCATCGAAACCGTGGTGGAGCATTCTTTTTACTTCTGGCTGGGCCTGGATGGCTGGCTTTTCCAGGATGAACGAAGCGTCTGCCTGATCGACTTCGGGCCAGTTGGCTCAAATTTTTTGAATTCGAGCGCGAAAACACGAAAAGCCGCCCCTGTTGCCAGGAGGCGGCTTTTTTTGTTCACGCTATCACCCCAGGCTCATGCGCCGGGGTGAAAACCGCATCAGGGGGCCTTGGGGAAGCCCAGCAGCACGGCAAACGTGTTGTACAGCGGGCGGCCGTAGGTGTTCCATTCGCTCTTGTGGATGGCGTCGATCAGGGCGATGCCGGTGGGCTTGAACAGGCCCAGTTGAGGATCCAGGGCGCCGCCGCTGACTTGCTTGATTTCTTGTGCGTTCAGGGTTTTCATGATTCGTTTGAGTGTTGGATTGGAAAACGAGATGGATTCATCCCGCAATCAAATCATCATGCCCGCACCCATTCCCCGAAACAGAATTAACCCTGCCAATTCAATTCATCTGCCAATTTGAATTGACAGAATAAAAATACACCCAAAAAGGTTAACCAGCGGGTTAACTCCCAACATGAGTGCGGGGATGAAACCGATAAACGTCGCAAACCATTCCTGCGATGCACGAATCAGCCACCAGCGAATCAAACAAAACCGGCGATGAATGAGGAAAATCGAACCTGCGCGTTGGCCCCCCATTCATGCCACACATCTCCGGCGTCAATTTCCGTCGCCGCTTCCCCGCCTGTTCACGCCCCCCGGAGACGCCGGACAGGTTTCTCCCATGAAGTTGTTCGCATCCCGTGCCCCTCGCACCCTGTCGCCACCGGAGAACCCGACACACGGCGTGCCTCGCCTTGGCATGGCTGGCAGGCTGTGCCTGCCTTGCTGACCCGGCTCATGCGCTGACCCTCAGCCACACCTTGGGTGGCATGGCAACCGCGCCGGCCGTGTCGCCCCCCTCCTCCCTGGTTGAGCCCTCCTTGAGTGAGCCCTCACCGCCCGCCGAGCGCTTGCTTCCGCCCGGCGCAGCCGGCGCCACGACCTGGCCCGACCTGCTGGGTCAGCTGGATCAGGTCGCCAGCCTGCGCGAAGCCCGGGCCCAAGCCCAGGCCAGCGAAGCGGTGGGCGAACAAGGACACATCCGCGCGTGGTTGCCACGGCTGGACGCCAGCGCGCGCCGCGAGGAGCAGCGCCAGCGCTACAACGGCACGGCATCGCGCACACCGGGCTCGGAGACATCGCTGAACGCGACCTGGCCGCTCTGGCGCCCCGCCGACCGCGCCGACGCGCGCGCGCAAAGCGCCCTGGCCGAACAAGCGCTTTGGCAGGTGCGTCAACGCCAGCAAGGCCTGGCGAGGGAGCTCAGCACGGCCTACCTGGAAGCCGTCGAGGCCGCGGAACACTGGCGCCTCACGCTGCAGCACCTGGAAAGCCTTGGCATCCAGGCGCAGGCGCACGAGAAGCGCCTGCGTGCCGGCCTGGGCACCGTCTTGGACCTGCTCGAAACGCGCATGCGCCAAGACCAGGGCCAAGCCCGGGCGGATCAACTCCTGAGCCGCGTGCGCTCGCGGGCGTTGAGCCTGGCCCGACTGAGCGGTCGGCCCGTTTCGCCACCCGGCGGACTGCGGCCAGACGAAACCGAGCCAACGCCCCTCGACCTGCCGCCACTGGCAGAAGCCACGGCCCTGGCGCTGTCGCGGCACCCAGAGGTGAAAGCCGCACAAGCCAGCCTTCAGGCCAGCCAGGAAGCCAGCCGCGCCCGCGATGCCGAGAGCTGGCAACCCACGCTGGACGCCACGGCAGGCCGCAGCCACACCCGCCAGACGCAGCGCTTCGAAGGCTTGAGCGACCGCCAGGACATCCGCTCGGACAACGTCGGCGTGGTCTTGAACTGGCCCTTGTTCAGCTCGGGCCTGCAACACGCCAAACAGCGCGAAAGCGCCGCCTTGCTCAGCGCCGCGCAGGCCCGCCTCGACGACATCGAAGCCAGGGTGAGCGCCGAGCTGCAAGACGCCTACCAACGGCATGAACAGGCTCAACGCCAACTCGTTCAACAACGGGCCGTGCTCGCCAGCGCGCTGGCCACGCAGGAAGCGGTGCAAAAAGCCTGGCTGGCCGGCCTGCGCGACACCACCGATCTGCTCAACGCACGAGACCGGGTCCACGACGCCCGGCTGGCCCACGCGAGCGCCCGCATCGCCGTCATGCAGGCGGGCGCCGACGCCCTGGCCTTGCTCGATCAACTGGACGTGCAGCACGTCGCGGTCTGGCTCGACCGGTTCGAGACCACGACCATCTCCCTCGCCCCCACGACGCCATGAGCTCATCCACCGACGAGACGCCCCTCTTCCGCCCCGAGGTCTTGCAGGCGCGCAGCCAGACCGCGGACGGCGCCACGCTGGACATCCAACCCGTGGGCGGCCGCGCCCTCACCTTGTTCGCCGCAGCCCTGTGCCTGGTGGTCGTGCTGGTGCTGGTCTTCGGCTCGTACACGAAGAAGGAACGCGTGCAAGGCGTGCTGCAACCTCGCAATGGCGTGGCGCTCATCACCGCGAACGAAACCGCCATGCTCCAGGGCCTGCGCGTCCAGGAAGGCCAGCGGGTGAAGGCTGGCGAGGTGGTCGCCGAACTGCGCCAGGAGCGCTTCACCGACGAAGGCAGCACCTCGGGCCTGATCGAGGCCAGCTTGCAGGGCCAGCGTGAGCGCATCGCCGACCAGGAAGCGGGGCAGGCGCAGGCCCTGCGTGCGCGGCTGGACGCCCTCAACCAGGGCATCCAGCGCCATCAGCAAGACGCCCAGTCCTTGCAGACCGACATCGCCTTGCAGCAGGAGCAGATCGCCTCGGCGCGCAAGGTGCTCGACCAGATGGCCCCGTTGCTGGAAGAGCGCATCGTTTCGCAGCTGCAATACGAGCAGCAACGCCAGGCCTGGCTGGATCACACAGCGCGCCTGCAGGGCCTGCAAAGGCAGTTGCTTTCGGCCCGCAGTGAACTGGCCCAGGCCCGCGAGGAACAGGCCCGGCTGCAAGCTGAGCACCGCGTCACCCAGGCCAGCCTGGGCCGCGACCTGCTGTCCCTGCAACGCGAAGCGGCCCAGCAGCGTGGCCAACGAATCACCTGGTTGAAGGCCCCGGTGAGCGGCACCGTCACCGGCTTGCAAGCTGGCGTCGGGCAAACGGTGCCTGCGGGCGCCCCAGTCTTGAGCATCGTGCCGGAAGACTCGCCGCTGGAAGCCGTGCTGCAGGTGCCGAGCACCGCCATCGGCTTCATCCGCACAGGGCAGGTGGTGCGCATCGCGTACGACGCCTTTCCCTACCAGCGCTTCGGCCAGCACCGGGGCGTGGTGCGTTCGGTGTCGCAGGCGGATGTGCCGGTTCAAGCGGGTGGCTCAGGGCGCCAGGACCAACGCGCCGTCTTCCTGGTGCGCGTCGCGCTTGAGCGCGCGAGCATGCGCGCCTACGACACCGACATCGCGCTGCGCCCCGGCCACACCCTGGTCGCCGACATCGAGATCGACCGCCGTTCGCTGCTGCGCTGGATGCTCGATCCGCTGTTCGCCTTCAGCGGCCGACTCTGACCCAAGCCATGGCCACTTCCTCCATCAACAACCAACCCTTCGCGCTGTGGCAACGCCGCCGCGTGCCGCTCGTCCTGCAATCGGAAGCCGCCGAATGCGGGCTGGCCTGCCTCGCCATGGTCGCGGGCAGCCACGGCCTGGACACCGACCTGCACAGCCTGCGCCAGCGCTTCGAGCTGTCGTCACGCGGCGCCACGCTGGCGCACCTCATGGACATCAGCGAGCAGATGGGCCTGTCAAACCGCGCGGTGCGCCTGGAGCTCGACGAGATGCCCGCGCTGCGCACGCCCTGCCTGCTGCACTGGGACCTCAATCACTTCGTCGTGCTCGTCAAGGCGGATGCGCAACGCATCACCATCCACGACCCGGCCATGGGCGAGCGCACGCTGACGCTCAAGGAAGCCAGCCAGCACTTCACCGGCGTGGCGCTGGAACTGGTGCCTGCGGCGGGTTTCCGTGCGCGCAAGGAACGCTCGCGTTGGCGCCTGCGCACGCTGTTCGCCGGCCAGTCGGGCCTGTGGCGGGCGTTCTCGCAGATGGCGGTGCTCTCGCTGGTGCTGGAGGTGTTCGCCATCCTCATGCCCATGCTCAGCCAGTGGGTCATCGACGATGTCATCGTCAGCCGAGACACGCCCTTGCTGGCGGTGCTGGCGGGCTCGCTGTGCCTGCTCGCGCTGATGTCGCTGCTCACTCGCCTGATGCGTGGCTGGATCGTGCTCGGCGCCAGCCTGAGCTGGAAGTTCCGCAGCAGCACGCAGGTGTTTCGCCACCTGATCCGGTTGCCGCTGTCTTACTTCGACAAGCGCCACACGGGCGATGTCATGTCGCGCTTCGCCTCGGTCGACACCATCCAGGACACCCTCACGCGCGAGCTGGTGGAGGCGGTGCTCGACGGCGTCGTCAGCCTCGCCACACTGGGCCTGATGTTCGCCTACAGCCCCAAGCTGGCGGCCATCGTGCTGATCGTGGCCACGCTGTACCTGGTCGTGCGGCTGGCGGTCTTCGGCCCTTACCGGCGGGCTTCGGAAGAGCTCATCGTGCGACAGGCCCAGGCCCAGACCTTCCTGATGGAAACGCTGCGCGGCATGAGCGCCATCAAGTTCTTCTCGCGGCCGGGCTGGCGCGTCGCCGGCTGGATGAACCAGCAGGCCAGCATGGTCAACGCGCGGGTCAAGCAAGAGCGCATCAACCTGCTGCATCAGGGCGTCAACGGCGTGATCGGCGCCATCGAGCAGGCCCTCGTGCTTTACCTGGCCGCGCAGATGATCATCGCCGAGCAGTTCTCCATCGGCATGCTGGTCGCCTTCATCGCCTACAAGGGCCAGTTCCTGCAACGCGCCAACGACCTGATCGAGCGCATCATCAGCCTGCGCCTGCTGCGGCTGCAAGGCGACCGGCTCGCCGACATCGTGCTCACCCCGACTGAGCCGACCTCTTCCACCGGGCCACTGGCAAGCGCCCACCGCATGCCGCCACAAACCGGCGCCACCACCTCGCCCCAGCCGATGACGCTGAGCCTGCGCGATGTCGTCTTCCGCTATGCCAGCGACGAAAACCCCGTGCTCGATCGCGTCAACCTCGACCTGCACACCGGGCAAGCCATGGTCGTGCTCGGTCCCTCGGGCTGCGGCAAATCCACCTTGATGAAGATCCTCTCCGGCCAGGTCACGCCCGAATCTGGCGAGGTGCTGCTCAACGGCGAGCCCATCGCCAGACTCGGCGCGGAATCCTTCCGCTCGGTGCTGGGCACCGTCTTCCAGGACGATCAGTTGTTCTCATGCAGCATCCACGACAACATCGCCATGAACGACACCGAGGCCACCGCGGAGAAGGTTCAAGCCGCAGCCGCATTGGCCTGTGTGCACGATGACATCGCCCGCATGCCCATGGGCTACCAGACGCTGGTGGGCGGCATGGGGGCAACGCTGTCAGGCGGGCAGAAGCAACGCATCCTGCTGGCCCGAGCGCTCTACAAGCAACCGCGCTTCCTGCTGCTCGACGAATACACCAGCCACCTGGATTTCGCCACCGAGCGGCGCGTTCAGGATGCGATCAACGCCCTGGGATGCGGCCGCTTCATCATCACCCACCGCGAGCATTCGGTGCGCGAGGGCGACGAGGTGATGGTGCTCTGGCAAGGCCGCCTGATCGACCCGGCGACGCTGCAAGCGCCCGAATCAGCGGGGCAGGCAAACGAAGCCGCCCCATCGCGTTGAGGACGGCCCCGCTCAACCACGCCAGTGCTTCTTCATGAAGTCCGCCTGACGCTGCAAGGCGTGCATCGAGCTGGGCAGCAAGCTGGCGTGCGCCTGGAAGACGTGCCAGCGCTTCATGTAGACCTCCAGCTCCGCGTCGCGACCGGCGGCCGTGGCGTTCTCGATCAGCCAGATGGCGTTGTCGTAGAGCACCTCGTCGTCGCCCACCTGCGTCAGAGACGGCGGCAGGCGCGACAGGTCTTGCGCCATGGGGTCGGCCAGCGGGTGATCGGCTGGCACCTTCAGCGCACGCTCCACGTCCTCGGCCCAGGCCATGCGGATCATCGGGTCACGCGCCTGGCGCTCCAGGCCGGTGGAGTTCGGCAAGGGGCGCAGGCTGAGGGCCGGCGACATCATCACCAGGCAGGCCGGCGCGGGCAGGCCTTGCTTCATGGCCGAGATGGCGGTCATGAAGGTCAGGTTGCCACCCGCCGAGTCACCCGCGATGGCGATGCGATCGGGCGAGAAACCTTCCTTGAGCAGTTGCCGGTAGCAGGTCACGCAATCTTCGAGCTGAGCCGGAAACGGTGACTCGGGCGCCAACCGGTAATGCGGCACCAGCACGGTGGCACCGGTCATCGCCGACAAGGCCCGCGTGATGCTGCGATGGGTGCGCGGGCTGCCCGCCACGAAAGCGCCGCCGTGCAGGTACAGGATGGCGTGGCGCGGCTTGCCGCCCGCCTTGGGCTGCACCCGGTCGCACTCGATGTGCTGCACATGCTCGACCTTCACGCTCGCGCGGCCGTCCTGCGGCATCAGCGACGACCCGATGGCCAGCGACGCGCGCTGCACCGCGAAGGGCCAGGGCGGGCCCAGGAAGGGCTTGAGGCTCACGCGCAGCGCCGTGCGCAAGATGGCCGCAGCCAGCGACTCTTTCAAGCCGGAGGGCGGGTCAAAGCGCCGGATGACGGGTTGACGGTCGGACACGGTCGATGCAGAGGTGAAAACAGCCGACATGGTGAACTCCTGGGCTCAGCCCAACATGCCCTTCTTGGCGAACAACGTGGTCATGGGCTGGTACCAAGAACCGAACAGGCGCACGACCTTGTCGAGGAACTTGGCGTCGGGCCCGACCAGCACGCGGCGCTTGTTGCCTGCCACCGCGCGCAGGATCTGCAAGGCCGCGCTCTCGGCGGTGGTGGTGTTGAGCAGCTTGTCGAACTTGGCCTTCGCCGCTTCAGGGTTGGCGCCGGTCTTGGCCTGGATGCTGTTGTCCATCTTCGCGTCACGCGCGATGTTCGTGCGGATGCCGCCCGGGTGCACGCAGGTGGCGCTCACGCCGCACTTCTCCATGTCCAACTCCTGGCGCAGCGATTCGGTGAAACCGCGCACCGCGAACTTGCTGCTGTTGTAGGTGCCCTGCGTGGGCAGCGACAACAGGCCGAACAGGCTGGAGGTGTTGACAATGTGGCCTTCGCCAGCCTTCTTCATGTGCGGCAGGAAGGCCTGGGTGCCCCAGACCACGCCCCAGAAGTTGATGCCCATGATCCACTCGAAATCCTCGGGCTTGACGGTTTCCAGGAAGGCGCCCAGCGCCACGCCGGCGTTGTTGAAGATCAGGTTGACCTTGCCGTGGTCGCGCACCACCTGGTCGGCCCAGGCGAAGACTTCGTCGCGCTTGGCCACGTTCACCTTGGTGGTGGTGACCTTCACACCCAGCTTGCCGGCCAGGGCGGCGGTTTCGGCCAGGCCCTTTTCGTTCACGTCGCTGAGCGCGAGGTGACAACCACGGCGGGCCAGTTCGAGGGCCAGGGTGCGGCCCATGCCGGATGCGGCGCCAGTGATCGCGGCGACCTTGTTCTTGAAGTCTTTCATCGTGCTCCTCGGTCTGCAGGCCGCCTGGGGGGCGCCCAAAGCGGTGTGATGCGGTCTGAACCAGAAGGCGATCCGATCCGCCATCGGGACCGCCAGGTTGTCGGATCGGGGTGGCTGGCGCCTCATCGCCCTCGGCAAAAGCCTTGAAGCGCTTGGGCACCTTGGCTCGCCCCTGGACTTGGGGCACCATGACGGCCACTCCCCAGCGAAAATGTCGCCTCGGATGCCTTTTTGTCGCGCTTGCACGCTTCAATGAGAAAATCCGGGGCACTGCCCGATCCGCCCCGCACCGCGCCAGGCTCGCGTGGGGCCCGGTCAGAACACAGTTTGCATCGACGCATTTTGACAATCGTCAATTTCAAAATGGTATTTGACAATGCCCGTTTCCAGACAAAGGGTTAACCCCGAATCACCCTCCACACCGGGGGCCACGGGCCGCCGCTATGGCGGGGTCGATTCGGAAGAACGCCAGCGCCAGCGGCGCACCCGCCTGATCGAGGCGGGCCTGGCCGTTTTCGGGGAACGCGGCTACCACCAGGCCACGGTGCGCGACGTCTGCCGCCAGGCCCAACTCACCTCGCGCTACTTCTACGAGTCCTTCGACAGCATGGAAGACCTCTTCCGCGCTGTCTACACAGACGTCAACCGCAACCTCATGCAGGCCACCATCCTCTCGCTGGCGGCCTGCCAGCCCGAGCCCGAGAAGCTTGCCGAGGCGGCACTGCGCACCTTCCTCGAATACATCCGCGACGACCCGCACCGCGCCCGCGTGGCCCTGATCGACGCGGTCAACGCCGGCGAGGGCATGAACATCCTGGCCGAGCAAGCCTCGAAAGACTTCGCCCACCTCATCGCCAGCTTCATGCAGCAGATGTTTCCCCGGCTGCCCGAGCTGGGGCTCGACGCCCTCACCCTGGCCAATGGCCTGGTCGGCGCCAACACCCGCATCGCCACGCAGTGGGTGGCCGACCGCTGCAAGACGCCGCTGGAAGACGTGCTGCGCAACCTGCTGAGCCTGTTCAAGGCCAGCATCGCCTACGCTCGGCAGCAGATCGAAGAACTCGACCACGCACAGGCGATGGCGCGCAAGACAGCCTGAGCAAAGCAACTTGAACAAAAAGCCCCGCGCGGCCGAAGCCATCGCGGGGCTTTTTGCATCAACGGGGCCCGGGCGCCCATCCAGGCTCGCCCCGGCCCCGGCTGAATCAACTCACAGGAACAAGCCCTCGAACATGGCCACCAGCCACTGCAGCGGGTTGACCGACAGCACGCGCCGGTGATCGCCCACCTGGTCCTGCTCCTGCATGCGCATGACGGGCTTGCTCTCGTCGATCAGGTTCTCGTAGAAGGAAACCACGCTCTTGATGCCCGACTCCTCGATGCCCGTGCCCGTGAAGTCCATGGTCACCAGCGTGTGCGACTTCAGAAAGGGCCGCCAGGTCGGGAAGTAGTAGCCCACGGTCGACGGCGCCTTGTCGAGCTGCCCCTTCCAGTTGGCCAAATCCTTGCGCCACAGCACGTTGAGCGCCTGGTCGCGGGCCTTGCCCGTCAAAGCCGCGATCTCGGGGTAGAAGCTGACGTAAGAGAAGGCCGAGAAGACACCGTCCTCCTGGAACGCCATGTAGCCGAAACGATCCTTCGGGAAGACCTTGGGCAGCCCGCTGTTGAGGGTCGACAGATCAGACACGTCACCCGCGTCGGGGTACATCGCGATCAGTTCGGAGGCCACGCCATCCGGGCGATCCACACCCCAGAGGCTGCGCACCTTGTTTTGCAAGGGCAGCGAGGGGTACTGCGCGGAACTGCCACCTTGCGGCGAAGGGAACAGCGGGCCCGAGTCGGCCGCCAGGGCGGACTTCAACGGCTTGAGCGCCAGACGCAGGATGCCGTAGTTGGCCGTCGAGCCCACGCCGCCGGCCGAGGAGCCTGACACCAGCAGTTGCTCGGGGCGCGGCATGTTGGCGGCCATCCAGGCCGACAGCGCCTTGGCGTTCTTGTAGCCACGGTGGTGGTAGACGGTCGGGTGGGCCGGGTCGGCGTCGCTGTAGGTCTGCACGCTGGAGCCGGCGTGCACGTCGCCCGTGCAGTAGGGCACGTAGACGATGTTCCAGCTCTGGGTGTAGATCTTGCCCAGCAGCGGCGTGCGCGTCATCAGCGGCGTGCCCATGCCGAAGGCCGCGATGTTGACCTGGCTGAAGTAGTTCTCGGGCACGCCGTTGGGGTTGGAGGCCACCTCGGAGAGCTTGCCCTTGCCCTGGCAGCTTTTCTGGTTCCAGCAGGCGCCGCCACCTTCGAAATACACCAGGGTCTTGGTGGTCAAGGGCGTGCGGTTGACGAAGACGCGAGCCGGCGTGCCGTTGCCGCAGGAAGCACCCGACTCGACGGGCAGCGTCACCGGGGTCCACTTGTAGTACTCGACCGCCGCCTGAGCCAACGTGGGCAGGCCGAGCGCGAAAGTGGCCAGCAAGGCGGTGCGGTGGAAGGTTTGACGCATGAGCGCGACTCCGTGTTTCTGCGAGGCTCCGGGTGAGTTCCGGCTGATTCTGGTTTGCGCGCCATCGTGCCCTGCGGCGGACGTTGGATGAATCGCGTTAACCCGGTGATCCGCCCCACTCCCCCTCCACATGCGTGGAGGGAAGATCCGGGGGCCCGAGGCGTCGCCTTCGGGGCGAATCTGCCACCTGCTGGATACAGCGCAAGCGTCGATCCTCAAGCTCAGACGATGAATCGAACTGGGATTTTCGAATTTACCTGCTCCACGCCCCGGTCTAAGCTGACGCGCTCGCTGCGCTCGTTCTCGCTTTGCCAAGCGGCGAGCCGCCGAACGCCACAGTCAAAAAAGAGACCCGTCCTTGTCCACCCCCACCCAGATCGAGATCATCGGCGCGGCGCTGTTCGCGCTGGCCATCGCCCACACCTTCGCCACCGGCTTCTTCGAGCGCCTGGCCCACGCCCGGCCGCGCCACGCTGGCGTGTGGCACCTGCTGGCCGAGGTCGAGGTGGTGTTTGGCTTCTGGGCCATCGTGCTGGTGGGCTGCATGTTCGCGATGGGCGGCAAGCAGATCGCGGTGGATTACGTCGACACGCGCAACTTCACCGAACCGCTCTTCGTCTTCGCCATCATGGTGATCGCGGCGACGCGCCCGGTGCTGCAGGCGGCCAAGGCGCTCATCGGGTTCGTGGCGAAGCTGCTGCCGCTGCCCGGCGAATTGGGCTTCTACCTGACGGTGATGCTGCTGGTGCCTCTGCTGGGCTCCTTCATCACCGAGCCCGCGGCGATGACGCTGGCCGCGCTGATCTTGGGCGAGCGGGTGCTCTCGCAAAGGGGGGCACAAAGGGGGTCGCCAGGGGTGACGCAGCGGCTGAAGTACGCCACGCTGGGCGTGCTGTTCGTCAACGTGTCCATCGGCGGCACGCTCACGCCTTATGCGGCGCCACCTGTGCTGATGGTTGCTGGCGCCTGGGGCTGGGACCTGCCCTTCATGCTGCACCACTTCGGCTGGAAAGCCGCCATCGCCGTGGCCATCAACGCGCTGGGCGTGACGCTGCTGTTCCGCAAGGAGCTGGCCCAGTTGCGTCCCAGCGGCCACGCGGCGACGGAACCCGCCGTGCCGCCTGCGCTGACCGCCATCCACCTGCTCCTGCTGGCCGGCGTGGTGACCTTCGCGCACCACCCGGCCATGTTCATGGGCTTGTTCCTGCTGTTCATGGGCGTGGCCACGGCTTACCCCCATCACCAAGACCGCCTCATCCTGCGTGAAGGGCTGCTGGTGGCTTTCTTCCTGGCCGGGCTGGTCGTGCTGGGCGGGCAGCAGCGCTGGTGGCTGGAGCCCGTGTTGATGAGCATGAGCAGCGACGCCGTGTTTTATGGCGCCACGGCGCTCACGGCCTTCACCGACAACGCAGCGCTGACCTACCTCGGCTCGCTGGTGCCCGGGCTTTCGGACGAATTCAAGTACGCGCTGGTGGCCGGTGCCGTCACCGGTGGCGGCCTGACCATCATCGCCAACGCACCGAACCCGGCGGGCATCGCCATCCTCAAGCGGCACTTCGACAACGAGTCGGTGTCAGCGCTGGGCCTGGTCGCCGCAGCGCTGCTGCCCACCTGCGTGGCGGCTGCGGCGTTCAGGTTGTTGTGAGCGCGCGAGCCCACATCGGACACGTTCACGTGCGCTGTGGCGCGCTCGCCACCAGCGCACGCAACACCCGGCGGATTTGCTCCCCGGGCTGAGGAGCTCGCCGAACCATCAAACCCTGGAACAAGGACAGAAACAATTCACCCAAATCCTCATCGGGCATGGGAGATTGCTTTCCCTGATGGGCGAACAAGGCGCTCACAAATTGTCCAAGCGTGCCACGCATTTCCGCCGACAAGGATTCGTAACGCTCCAGAAAATGCGGCGTGCGGGCTGCGTGAAGCTGCATTTCTACATCCAGGATCGCGCACTCCCGATTCGCATCCAAACCATCGATGTAGTCGTCGAGTATCTGAGACAACACGGCCACATCGGGAATTTGCAATATCTCCCGCAACATGGCGGCATCGCGCGTCTTCTCGATGCGAAGCACCTCCAGAAAGGCGTCTTCCTTGGTCTCGAAGTTTGAGAAAAAGGCGCCTTTGGTAAACCCCGCGCGTTCCGCTATATCCGCGACGCTTGTGCCTTCGTAGCCTTTTTCGGCAACGCAGGCGCGCGCCGCTTCAAGTAAAAGCGAGCGCGTGCGTTCCTTGCTTTCGAATCTGGTCAGTCTTTTCACTTGGTGACGAACTGCTGCTTGTATTCAAACTCTAACACCCACCCGATTTGGCAAGGGCGAGCACAGAAAGAACGGGCGCCAGACAGACGCCGGCGCAAAACAGTCCCAAACGACGGCATCAAACGAGAACAGCCCCAGGGAAGAAGCGCGTCATGGCACGTCCAAAGCCACAGGGTTCCCCCTAGGGTTGGGGATCTTGCAACAAAAAGACACAAAAGACACGCAGAGTCACTTGTGCGCACCAGGACCTCCCCTCTACATTCGGATACCAGACGATCTTCAAAGATCAATCGGTATCGAAAAAGAGGGAGGACCCTGATGAAATCGGCATTCGTCACAGGATCGACGGGCTTGCTCGGCAACAACCTGGTGCGTGAACTCGTGAGGCGCGGCGTGCACGTGAAAGGGCTCGCTCGCTCCAGGGACAAGGCAAAGCAACAGTTCGCCGACCTGCCCGTTGACATCGTCGAGGGCGACATGACGGATGTCGACGGCTTTGCCAGCGCCCTGCAGGGCTGCGACGCCCTGTTCCACACAGCCGCGCATTTCCGCGATTGCTACAAGGGCGGTCGCCACGTCGAAAGGCTGCAAGCCACCAATGTCGAGGGCACGGCCAGGCTGCTCGATGTGGCCCACCGCCATGGCATCCGACAGATCCTCCACACTTCATCCATTGCGGTGCTCGACGGCCCGCCCGGCCATCCGATCGACGAGACCATGGCGCGCGACCTGGCCCACGCCGACGACTATTACCGCAGCAAGATACTGTCCGATCAGGAGGTGATGCGCTTTTGCGCCAAGCACCCCGACACCCGCGTCGTGATGGTGCTGCCCGGCTGGATGTTCGGCCCCGGCGACATGGGTCCCACCAGCGCGGGCCAGCTGGTGCTGGACTTCGCCTCGCGCAAGTTGCCGGGGCGCATACCCGGCACGTTCTCTGTCGTTGACGCGCGGGATGTCGCCCAGATACAAGTCAACGCCCTGCTCAAAGGCCAGAGCGGCCAGCGCTACCTGGCCGCCGGGCGGAACATGACGATGGACGAGCTCTTTCCCCTGCTTGCACAGGCCACCGGCGTGCCAGCCCCGACCCGGTCGATCCCCTTGGGGCTGCTGAAGGTCATTGCCTGGGTCAACGAAACGCAATCCCGGCTGACCGGCGCCCCAGCTCTGGTCAGCCGCGCAGCGGTCAGGCTCCTGGAGCGAGAGGCCGGGCGCACCCAGTTCAACCAGGAAAAAACCGTCAGGGAATTGCAGGGTGCCTTCCGCCCCACCCTGGAGACCCTGGTGGACACGACCAACTGGTACCGGCAACGAGGCCATCTCGCGCCCGGCGCTACACCGCGCATGGTGCTCAGTGGCTGATCCCGGCTGACCGCCGAACGGTCTTTCCCCTTCCCCTGTGAACACACACCACCGACATGCCCGGTGGCGGGGACACCTTTGCCCGAAACATCCCAAGTCCCACCTCCCCAGGAGCACGACATGCCCACCCAGAAACAGACAGACGGATTCATCCACCGCTTCATCGGCTTCGCCACCGAGCACCCCGAAGCCGTCGCCATCCAGGCCCTGGACGAGGGGCGAGCGTGCACCTACGCCAAACTGCACGAGTTGGCGATGCAACGCTGCGGCGTCCTGCACGCGCTGGCCTGTGAGCCCGGCTCACGCGTGCTGCTGTGCCTGCCGTCCGGCACCGAGCTGGTCGCCAATTACCTGGCCATCGTGGGCGTGGGCCTGGTTCCAGTGCTGCTCAACGACAAGCTCACCGCCGCGGAGTTCAGGGAGCTGGCCTTGGCGAGCGACCCGGCGGTGGTCGTCACCACGACGGCGCTGGCGGTGCGCCACCAAGCCACCTGGTCGGCGCTAGAAGAGCTCAGGGCGCTTGTCTCGGTGGACGAAGGCCCGTGTGTGCCCTTGGCCGCGACAGTTAAACATGTGGCGCTGCCTTCGCAACGACCCCATGCCCCCCGCCCATTGCAACTGCCCCGGCTCGACGACGTGGTGACCATCCAGTTCACCTACAAAGGGCTTGGCGAGCCTTTGGCCGTCGCGCATCGCTATGGCGCCCTGAGCCTGTCCGCCGCGGGCTTGCTGAAGTCCATGCGCCCCATGGGCGTGGGCACGGTGCACCTCGTCGGCTTGCCGCTCTACGCGGTCTACGGGCTGGTGGTGTTGATGGTGATGCCGCTGAGCATCGGCTCGACGATGCTGATCACCTCGACCCTGTCGCGGCGCGACATCGCCGAGCTGCTCGAGCGCCACCAGGTGGGCTTTGCCTGCCTCGTGCCCGAACTGGTGCGCATGCTCAACCACCAGCTCGCCGAACGCGCCGCGCGCGGAGACGCGCCGCCCGCCTTGCTGCCCGACCTGATGCTCTATTCAGGCGGCAGCCGCCTGGCCCCCGACGCGGCGCAAGAGCTGGCCGGGCGTTTGCCAGGCCACCAGGTCCTGCAGGGATACGGCATGACGGAATGCCTGCCCGTGATCCTGCAAAGCCACGTCGGCCCGTGCAAGCCCAACACCTTGGGGCAGGCCATCCCGGGCGTGCAACTGCGCGTGGTCGACGCGGAGGGGCAAGACGTGCCGGACGGCGCGCTGGGCGAACTCTGGATCAGTGGCCCGACCGTCAGCGCCGGCTACCTGAACCACCCCGAAGCGACCCGGCAGTTTTTCGCGGACGGCTGGCTGAAGTCCGGTGACCTGGTCATCCGCGACGCCGAGGGCCACATCCACTTCTTCGGCATGCGCCTGCGCATCACCAAGGTACGCAGCCAGATGGTCGACCTCGCCGAGGTCGAGCAGGTCGCCCGCGAATGGCCGGGCGTACGCGCGGCCCGGGCCCACGCGGAACGCGACGCCCTCGGGCAGACCAGCATCTCGCTGAGCGTGGTCTGCAACGCGGCCGATCAGGAGGCGCTCCTCAAACACCTCGGCGAGCGCCTCTCGGCGCACAAGCTGCCACGCAACATCGTGGTGGTCACCGAGGAACTCGCCACCGCAGCATGAGCAAGACGATGTCCCCGATCACCCTGCACGACCGCCGCACGCTCGCTGTCTTCGACTTCGACGGCACGCTGTCCGACCGCCACACCTTCTGGCGCTACCTGCGGTTCATCGCCACGCCGCCCGTGTTCTGGGCCAAGGTGCTGTGCTTCCTGCTGCCCGAAGTCTTCGGCGTGCTGCTGGGCCGGCGCAACCTGATGGACGCGCGGGCCGGCTTCATCGCCCTCTTCCTGGCCGGCATGCCGGCGGATGTCGAGGCCAGGCACGCGCGGCGCTTCATCGATGGCCCGCTGCGCGACTGGATCCGCCCCGAGGCTTTGCGCCGCCTGGCCTGGCACCGGCAACAAGGCCACCTCACCGTGCTGGTGAGCAACGCGCCCGAGAACTACCTCGTGGACTGGGGCAAATCGGTCGGCTTCGATCACGTGTGCGGCACGCGGCTGCGCACCCGCGACGGCCGCCTCACCGGCGAGGTTGATGGCGACAACTGCGTCAACGCCGAGAAGGTCCGCCGCCTGGTCCAGACCGTCGGCCAACTCGATCAGAGCTTCGTCTACGCCTATGGCGACAGCGACGGGGACACCGAACTCCTCGCCGTGGCCGATCGGCCCTTCTATCGCAACTGGTACTGAAACATGCAACAGCCTCGCTCACCCCAACACAACGGCGTCGTGCTCATCGCCGGGGCCGGCCCCATCGGCATGACGCTGGCCTTGCAACTGCAAAGGCTCAACGTCCCTTACCGGATCATCGAGCGCAACGCGGGGCCATCCACGGCCACCAAGGCGCTGGCGCTGCATTCTCGAACGCTGGACATCTTCTCCGACCTCGGCATCGCGCGCGAGGCCGTGGAGACGGGCCACGCGATCAAGTACTTCCGCGTCCAGTCACGCGGCAAGACCATCCTACGCTATGACTTCACGCTGCTGGATGCCGCCCACCCGCTGCTGCTGAGCCTGCCCCAGCCACAGACCGAGCGCTTGCTGATGAACCGGCTGCAGGAACTGGGCGGCCGCATCGAGTGGCAGACAGAACTGGTCGAGATGCGCGACGAAGGCTCGCACGTCATGGTCACCTTGAAGAAGCCATCGGGCGAACTCGAATCGCTCAAGGTGTGCTGGCTGGTCGGCTCCGACGGCGCGCGCAGCACGGTGCGCAAGCAACTCGGCCTGAGCTTCGATGGCGAGCACTACCAACGCCACTTCATGCTGGCCGACATGGACATCCGCTGGAACGGCTGGCATGACGAAGGCGTGTTCTTCCTCGGCGAGCGCGAGGGCTACGTCGCCGTGGCGCCGCTGGACGATCAGGGCCGCTACCGGCTCTTCGTCGAGATCCCCCGCGAGCTGCCCCCCGAAGGCGAACGCATGCCCCTGACGGTGGAGAGCTTCCAGCAACTGTGCGATGGACGCGGCCAGTTGATGAAGCTCTCCAACCCCTCGTCGGAGACCATGGCCGCCTTCCAACATCGGCGCACCAACACCCAGCGGGTCGGGCGCGTGTTCCTGGTGGGCGACGCCACCCACATCGGCAGCCCGATCGGCGGGCAGTGGATGAACCTGGGTATCTCGGAGGCCTACAACCTCGCGTGGAAGATCGCCCATGTGCACGCGGGCAGCCTGCCGGAGCGCGTCCTCGACACCTACGACAGCGAACGCCGCCCGATCGCGCTCGAAGCCGAGAAGACCGCGCACACGCTCACCCGTTTGCTGACCCTGCGCTCGCCCTGGCTGGTGGCGCTGCGCGACACGCTGTTGCCCTGGATCAGCTCGCGGCCGGCTGTGCAGGCTCGCTTGCCGTGGATGATCTCGGGGCACCGATACCACATCCGCAAAGCCTCCAGCGTCCAGCACCTGCTGAACTCTCGGGACCGTCGCCCGGTGTCCCGACGCCCCAAGGTGAAGTCCGCTTTCCCGCCGCCCCGTGCAGGAGAGCTGCTGCCCGATGTTCAGCTGTGGACTCCGCAGGGGCATCACCCCAGGCGGCTGCTGAAATTGGTCCGCAGCCAGTTCATGGTGCTGCTGTTCACTGGCACCGACGAGCACGGCGAACAGACGGCCAGGCAGATCCGACTGGCTCAGGAGATCCAGGCCCGCTACCCCGCGCTGAACACTTGGGTCGTGGTGGATGCGCTCGCGCCCTTGAGCAGTCAGGTGGCCTCCATTCCCGACCCCGCTTGGCAACTGCACGATCGGCTGGCCGTCCCGGCTGGTGGCATCGTGCTGACGAGACCCGACGGCTACATCGCGTTCATGGGCAAACGCGCCGAGGACCTGATGCGCTTCGTCGAAGCGAACCTGGGACTGACGCCCGGCCATGCTGGCGCAGTTCCGCATGACCAGCCCGTGCAAACGCGGACAGCGGAGGTCGCATGACGCACATCGTCGGCCCATGCCAATGGCACCTCGATGCGGCCTCGAGCCTACAAGGCTTGATCGATGAGCTGGCGCGTCCTTTGGGCCACCCCACGGCTCCAGTTTCCAACGTCCACCGCAGGCCACGCGCACAAGATCGGCACCGGCTGGCAGTGGTCGGCCATGACATCGAAGCCCTGCAAGCCTTGCGCGAGCGGGCGCGCCAGCAGTTGGTCGAGCGAGGCCGATTGGATGTCCATGACGACATCTTCCACACCGACTCGCCGCTGGGCACGCAAGGCGTGGCCCTGGTTTTTCCCGGCCAGGGCTCGCAGCACCCGGGGATGCTGTCGGAGTGGCTGCCCGTGCCGGAGTTTTCAGCGAGCCTGCTCGAGCTGGATGAGGTCGCCCGCCCGATTTTCGGCCGCTCGCTGAAGAACTGGTTTTTCGATGCGCCAGAGCACCCGAACAACAGCATGGCCGGCACCCACGCCGCGCAGACCGCGCTGGGTTATGCATGCGCCGCCCTCGCGCGCACCCTCACGCGCTTCGGCGCGCAAGCCGATTGGGCTGTGGGCCACAGCTACGGTGAGCTGGTCGCGCTCTGGCACGCGGGCGCCTATGACGACGCCACACTGATGCGGCTCACGCACGAGCGCGGGCAGGCCATGGCCGAAGCCGCGGCGCGCCTGCCCGGCGGGCTCGCTGCCGTCGGCGCGGATGGCGCGGCTGTAGCGGCCTGCCTGAAGGACTGGCCCGACCTGGAGATCGCCAACCTCAACGCGCCCACGCAGACCGTGGTGGGCGGCCCCCGGCAGATGCTGGATGACTTCGCGCAGGCCTGCCAGCAAAAGGGCTGGCGGTGCGTGGTCATCCAGGGCGCGGCAGCGGCCTTCCACACCTCGCGCATGCAGCCCGCGCTTTCGGCCTGGCACCAGCACCTGCTGAGCTGCGCCAGTGGGCAGGCCTTCCGCGCGCCAATGCTGGCGCGGGTCATCGCCAATCTCACGGCCCAAGCCTATCCACGCGAAGAGCGAGGGGCCGCTGACTTCATCGCCAACAGCCTGCACCGGCAGGTGACCAGCCAGGTCAGGTGGGTGGAAACCTGCCGCGCCTTGCACGCGGCCGGCGTGCGCCTGTTCATCGAGGTGGGCCCCGGCCAAGTGCTCAGCAAGCTGATCAAGCAGAACCTCGGTGATCTGCCGCACCGCGCCATCGCCTGTTCGCCCAAGGGCGATATCCCCGTGTGGCAAAGGCTGGCCCGGCTGCTGGCAGAGCTGGCCATCCACGACGCCTTGCACACCCCGCTTCAACAGGTGCCCATGCACGACAACCCGCTCCAAGGTCCGGCCATGAAACGAGACGCCCAACTGATCGAAGCCTTCCTGCAAGAGAACACACGGATCGTGGAGCGGTACTTCGCTCTCATGGACCGCGTGCTTGACACCGCTGGGCAACAACCCGTGGCCACCTCGGTGTTGCAGCAGATGCTCAGCGACAGCACCCGCCTGACACACGCTCACCTGCAAGTCCATGAGAGCCTGCTGGGTGGCCTGGGGGCTTCGCCGCTCGTGGCGCAGATTGCAATGAAGCCGGACACGGCGGGGAACCCGACGCAACCGCATCTTCACGCCCTGACTCATCCAAATCCATCCGGGAGTCAGGCAGAAGCCCAGCCAGCCGATCGCCAAGGCGCCTCGGCGCAAGAAGAGTTGCTCGGCTGGCTGAAGCAGGAGGTGTCTCAACTGACAGGCTTCGCCGCGTCGACGATCGACCCGCAGGCGCGCTTCGAGGACCTGGGCGTGGATTCGCTGGCCTTCATGGACATATACACGCGGCTGAGCCAGCGCATGGCGGTTTCCGAGGCTGTGGCCGAGCAGATCCTCAGCGCACACTGCATTGCCGATGTCTTGAAGGCACTGGGCGCGTCGGAGCCGGCTGAGCAGCGATCAACCGACCTCACCGGGTGGTTGAAGGCGCGCGTCGCCGAAGCCACCGGTTTCGCCACCTCCGACATCGACACCCGTGCAGCGCTCGAGGACCTGGGCATCGACTCGCTGGCACGCACCGACCTGTTCGAAGCACTGGGCCAGGCCTGGCCGCAGGCCCGTCAGCAAGCCAGCGCGCTGTTCGAGGCTCGCAGCATCGATGACATCGTCAAGTTGTTGGACTCGGCATCCATCACCTCGGGCATCTCTGCTCCAGCCGACCGGGTGAGCCAAGCATCACAGGTCCGACAAGAGCCCGTCCCTGAACAGGCCCACGCCCGCGAGCTGCCCGCCGTGTTGCAGGACCTGAAGGCACAGCTCTTGTCCGCGCTCGGCCCCAGCGCACGGCAAGCAGGCATCGTGCTGGACGAGGCCACCCCATTCCAGGCCATGTCCCTCAATGGCTTCGAGCGCGCCCGGCTGTGGGGGCAGGCGGCCTTGTGGCAAGCGCCCTTCAAACTCGCCGGGGAAGCGCTGATCTCGGTGTCATCGGTGAAGGAAGGCCTGGAGCTGCTAGCCAACCTGCCCCAGGTCGATGCCCCGAAGAAAAAGGACACTCCCGGCAAACAAGGTGACCGACTCCAGCGCTATCGCCACACCGATGTGCCTCGCCAGGTCCCCGACAACACGGCCATCGAACGCATGCTGCTGGTCGGCGCCGACACCCCGCGCACCGCTGGCCTGGCTTCATCATTGCGTGGAGCGGGCACGCGGGTGCAACACGTCGTCGTCGACGAACGCGGGTGGCAACTGCCCGGCCAGGGTGCGATCGCGGTGGGCGATGTGAAAGCGCTGGCCACCGCGCTCGAACCCATCTTGCAAGACATGCGCCCATGCACCACCGCTTTCGTGACGCATGGAGGAGGCAACGGCGGCGCCCTGGGCACGGAGGCGCTGGATACGCCGGCTCTGGCCCTGTTCGCGCTGGCCAAGGTCTTGGGCAGCGCATCACAGGGTGGCGCCGTCGTCTCGCGGCTGGCCGTTCTGCTCGCCGGGCATCCGGTGGCCGATGCCGGTGCGCGCGGAGTGGCCCGCGCACTGAGCCACGAGTGGCGTGCCCCAGGCATCGCCGTGAGTTCCGTAGAGCTCGATGCCGGATCCGATCTGAATGCAGCGCTGGCCCTGGCGCACGCTCACCCTGGCAAGCACGACCTGTGGCTTCATGACGGCAAGGCCGGCGAACGCATTGCCGACCCCCACCCCGAGATCGAGCCCCCGGCGAACGCAACGCTGGGCCTCGGCGAGCAAAGCGTGGTGCTCCTGTTTGGCGGAGGTGTCGGGATCGCAGCCGAAGTGGGTGTCGATCTGGCGAAGCGGTATCGCTCACGCATCGTCGCGGTCGGGCGCACCCCTTGGGATGGCACACAGCCCCCTTCGGATGGTGCAAACGCCGGCAACGCAGGCGCACAAGCCGACCTCGCCTTGGCACGACGCCAGAAGGCGTTGGCCCAGACAGCGCAGCGCGTGCGCGAAGCAGGCGGCCAGTTCCATTACTTCGCCGCCGACCTGACCCAGGCGGATGCGGTCGAGCGCGTCATCGAACAGGTGGAGGCGACCGTGGGGTCCATTGACATGGTGATCCACGCCGCCGGGGTGGTCGAAGACAGAGGCCTGGGTACGAAGCCGGTCGACAGCTTCCTGCGGGTGTTCCAGACCAAGGCGCACAGCGCCTGGCACCTGCGCTCGGCGCTGGCCCGGCGCGCACCGAAGTACATCGTCTTCTTCAGCTCACTCGTCTCTCACACCGGCAATGTCGGGCAGACCGACTACTGCGCGGGCAACGAGGTGCTCAACGCCATGGCCGCCGAAATGGCCCAGGCCTGTCCGGACAGCCGGGTCGTGTCGCTGCTGTGGTCGGTGTGGCACGAGACGGGGCTGGCAAACCGCGCTGTGCAGCAGCGCATGGCGCAGTTGGGCATGTCGGGCATCGGCAATGCCGACGGCACGCGCCGCTTCCACGCCGAACTCACCCGGCCCACGGTGCCGGACTGGCTGCTCATCAGCTGCCCCCGCATGCTCGAGGTGATGCAGGGCAGCACCAGCACCACGACCGCCTGACACCAGGAGAACACCATGTCGACCGATCTGGACCTGCTTTGCATCTCAGCGATGTCCGGCCAATTCGCCGGGCAAGACAACCTCGATCAACTCTGGGCCTCCATCCTGCAGGCCCGCCCGGCCGCCCTCACCGACTTGCCGTCGCGATGGGGCATCCCGGCGGAGCGCTTCATGGCGGCCACACCCGGCATCCGCAACCGCAGCTACCTGGACAAGGCCTTCTGCCTCGATTCCGCCAGGGAGAATCCCAGCGAGTTCGCCTGGCGCCTGCAACGCGACCTCGCCGTTCAAGTGTGCGGATCGCTCTGGTCGGACACGGCGATGGCGCCCACTTCTCGAGCCCCACGGCAAGACACGGCCCTCATCATGGGCACCTCTTGGTCCGATGACAGCCTCTACCGCGCCGACAGCCAGCTCGCGATGCAAGCCAATGTCGCGATGGACTGGCTCGACCCGGCCGATCAACTGGCAGAGATCGCGGAGGCGCTGTCGCTCGACGGCCCCAGGCTCAGTGTCGACACGGCTTGCAGCTCCTTCGCTTACGCGCTGTCCACCGCGCAGGCGCTGATCCATGCGGGCCAGGCCCGTCGCGCCATCGTCGCCGGTCTCAACGTGTTTCTGCCACCGCAGCTCTTCCTGGGCTTCTCTCAACTGCGGGCGCTGTCGGCCGACGCGCGCCTGAAGGCCTTCGCGCGAGACGCGAACGGCATCGTGCCCGGCGAAGGGGTGGCCGCCTTCCTGATCGAGCCACTGGGCGAGGCCCTGCATGCGGGCCGTCGCCCGCTCGGCCTGATCCGCAGCCTGGGTATCTCGTCCGATGGCAGCGAAGGATCGGTCTTCGCGCCAGGCCACCGCGCGCAGGTTTGCGCCTATGAGCGTGCCTACCGCGATATCGAACCGGTCAGCATTCAGTACGTGGAGGCTCACGGCACGGGTACGCCGGTCGGCGATCACACAGAGCTGTCGTCGCTGAACGATTTTTTTCAGCCTCATGTGGGCCAAGGTCGAAAGATCCCGCTGGGCTCGATCAAGCCGCTGGTGGGGCACACGTTGGCGGCGGCCGGCGCGGCCTCGCTCGCGAAGGCCTTGCTCATGATCCAGCATCGCGTGGTCCCGCCGCACATCGATGTGCTCGCGCACGAAGCCCTGGCAGACAGTTGCTTCGAACTGCCAAAACAGGCTTGCGCCTTACCCGCTCAGGCCTTACCACTGCGGGTGGCCATCTCCAGCTTCGGCTTCGGTGGCGCCAACGCCCATGCCGTGATCGAAGAAGCTCCCACTGCCCTCGTACGAACGGTGGTGGCCACGAGATCCGCAGGTCATGCCGAACGCCCCAACCCGGTCAAGCTGTTGAACCTGGATGTCGTTGGCCAGGACGCGAGCCTGGGCATCGGCATGCATGCATCTGATTGGCAAACCGCGCTCACCCAAAGCGATGAGCCCAAGCCGCGCGCCTTCCCGGCTTCACGGGCACAGCACGCTGAAGTCAAGGGCCTGACGGGGCACTTCCTGCATGGCGAGTGCACCGTCGACGTGTCGGGCTGGCGCATGGGCCCGCGCCCTCTGTCCCACGTGGATGCGTTCAAGCTGTTGATCACGCACCGCACCCGCCGGCTGGTAGATCTGCTGCCGGGCTGGCGCGGCTCGGCGGACACCGCCATGGTGGTGTGCGCCAACCTTGGCGGCGAACGCTTCCACGAGGGCTACCGTGCGTGCGTTGCTCACTACGAGGAAGGCCTCCCCGAAGCGCCTGACCTCGTGGTCGACGACGTGGCAACGATGCTGCCAACGATGCTGTCTGGCTACCCGGCCCAGGTCCTTGATCTGCGCGCATTCCATCAGACGCTCTCCGGCCCTTCCGACAGCTTCTGGCATTCGCTGCTGGCCGCGCCTCACTGGCTGAACGGGCGCTGCGAGCACCTCCTGCTGGGCGCCGGCCACTACTTCAACTGCCCCGTCGAGGCGCAACGCGCCGCCACCCAGCCGTGGACCTGGGGCGAAGGCTACGGCGTGCTGGCCCTGCAGCGCGCCCCGGCTGACCTCGCGCCCAACCCATCGGCCACCGCGCGCCTCCACGCCATCGTTCAGGCCGGTGACGAGGTCAGGGACGCCCGGCGTGCCCGCGCCTTGCTCGGCTGCACCGCCGACAGCGGCCACTCCGACTTCGTAGAGTTGTGCCCCGAGCAGCAATCAGACCTGGGTGGGGCCCAACGCCGCGCCGGCTTCCTGGGCGAAGCCTGCGGCATGGAGACCATCCTCGCGGCGCTGGCCTCGGGACAGGAGCACGCCTGGATCGAATTGAGGAAGCGAGGCGCCCCCGTGGCGTGGCTTTTCATCGACCGCATCCAGGTCAATCAGCCCATCAGCGAAACACCCGCGCAAATGCCCTTGAGCGTGCGCTTCAGCGAACCAGGGCAAGCGCCCAAAGCCCAAGCCGTGCAGCCGCGGCAAGTCGAGACCACACCAGTTGCCATCACCCCGCCCGCCCCGGCCACCGTGCAAACCGCATCGACCGAAGGCATCATCGCGCCACACCACTGGAGCGCCCCCCTGGCGGACACTTTGCTGCACGCCTTGCAACTGCGCACCCGCATCGTCGATCGCTTGCAGCGTGTCGAACAGCCGGCCGACGCGCATCACATCCAACCGCTGTCCGTGCACAGGCGCGATCCCCGCAACGTGCTGCTGCGCCAGATCGATCGCCAGGCCGACGGCTGGGGTGCCATGGCCACCGTCGACGAAGGCCACCCGTATTACTTCGATCATGCGCTGGACCACGTGCCCGGCATCCTCCTGCTCGAAGCCGCGCTGCAACTCACAGAAGTGGCGCTGGCCGACCTGGGTCTGACCACTCACCAGCCTTGCAGCCTGGGCGTGCGCTTCCGTCGCTACACCGAGAAGCAGGCGCCGATCCGCCTCAGTTGCCAACGAGACAGCGCACAGCGCTTCACCGTTCGCATCGAGCAGGCGGGGCAGTGCGTATGCGAAGTCGAGGTGGGCACCACCGAAGCCGTTCAGCGCCCGCACGCGCCGGTGCCCCCGGCCACAACCGGTCTGCCCGACTCGAAGTGGTTGCACAAGGCCCGTCCCGAGAACCGGCTGGTTCACGAGCTCGAACTGCGCGATGGCGCGCTGGGTGTCGTGACCGCCGAGCTGCCGGACACACACGCCTTGTCCGACGGACCTGCGGGAAGCCTGTCGATGCTGTATTTCCTGGAGGTCGCCCGCCAGTGCTTCATGTTGGTGGCACACGGCAAGCTGGCGGTGCCACTGGGCACGCCCATGAACCTGGTGGACCTGCGCTTCTCGCTGAACGCGCCCATCCCCCGGCGTGGCCACCTGTGGCTGAGTCCCAGCTTCTCGCCGGTTGAATGGACGGGCACAACGCGCACCAGCAAGGTCACCATGCAACTGTGCGACGCCCAGGGCGCCTTCGGCCAGGCCAGCATCGTTTCGCAGGCGATCGCACCCGAGGCCTACGCGGCGCAGCGCCAGACGGAGCCCGCATGACGCCACCTTCCCGGCAGGGCGGCCATGCTGCGCCAGGCCCCATGCACCTGGTCTGGTTTCATCACGCTGGCGGGCACGGAGAGAGCTTCCGCGCCATGGCGGCTCACCTGCCATCGCATTGGCGCGTCAGCCTCGTCGAGTACCCCGGTCGAGGAGCCCTGGCACACCTGCCTGCATACGGCGACCTGGCCGAACTCGCTGCGTGGCTGCTGCCCGACATCGCCCCGCTCGCGCAGCAGCCCTTCGCGTTCTTCGGCCACAGCATGGGCGCGCTGGTCGCGCACGAGCTCGCCCGCCAAATGCAGGCGCGAAGGCTGCCGCCGCCACTGTGGATCGGCGTCTCCGGGCACCGCGCACCGCAACTCGCCAAGCCACCGGCCGAGCAATTGCATGCGCTGTCTGACGAGGCCTTGGTCGACCGCCTGAAGCACATGGGGGCCTTGCCCGCACACGCGGTCACGCCCGCATACATCGACCTGATGCGCACCGACCTGCGCGCCTGTGAAACCCACCACACGGTCTTTGCCAAGGCCACCGGGGTGCTGCCTTGCTCGCTGTCCACCTTCACGGGCAACGCAGACCCCATGGTGCGTGCGCAAGACATGCATCCCTGGTCAGACCATGTGAGCAAGCCAGTGCGCCACCACGTCCTGCCTGGTGGGCATTTTTTCCTCGCGGGCGTGCGGCGCCGGCAGGTGCTCGAACTCATCGTGCACGACATCGAAGCAGCGCGACGCGCCGAGGCTCATCACCTCCACCCCATCGACATCCCAACCAACCCTCCGTTCATCGACCATGCCAAACATCCAAGTTCAAGCCACGACGCACGCCTCGGCCTCCGACATCTGGAAGATGTGGATCGACGTTGAAGGCTCACCCGCCTGGGACACCGACGTCGAATGGAGCCGGCTGGATGGCGCATTTAGACCAGGATCCAAAGGGGCCTTCAAGCTCAAGGGGGGCCCCGAGCTGCGCTTCGAACTCGACCGCGTGGAGCTGCTGCGTTCCTACACCAACACCGTCCGCCTGCCGGGCCTCATGGTTCGCTTCACCCATGAGGTCGAGTCTGTCGACAAGCGGCTCAACGTGGTGCGCCATGGCGCAGCGCTCAGTGGGCCGCTGGGCTGGGTGCTGGCCCCCTTCCTCGCACGCAAGCTGCGGACCGCGCTGCAAATCGCGCTGCGCAACATGTTGATCCAGGCTGAACAAAAGGCGCACGCGTCGGCGCGCAAGTCCGACATCGTGGCCGCCGCCTGATCTGCATTCGCCTTTGCTCGTCCCTCTTCCCTTCGATCCATTTCCCTCAACCCCAACCAACCTCAACGGACCTCACCATGTTTCGGAAGTTTCAAGCCCCTTGCGCCATCACCCTGCTGTCTCTTGGCTGCCTCGGCCAGGCCAGCGCCCATTGGCTCGACGGGCAGAATCATGTGGCCCTCGAACTCGGCAGCAACCGGGTCTCGCAGCAGAACCTCTATCAACAAGGGTTCAATTTCGTCAACATCGGTTTCGACAACGATTTCAAGGCCACCAGCGCGCGTGGCATCTCCCTGGGCCGATCGCTGAACATCGGCCCGCGCATCGAGCTGAACTACAGCCAGCGTAGCAACGACATCCAGCGCTTTGGCAACCGCCTCTACGACGGCGGCGGCGTGCTAACCGGTGAGGGCAAGGAGCAGCTCAAGGCCTGGATGGTCAACCTCTGGTACGACTTCGATCTCAAGCCTTTTGGCCTGCCCATCAAACCGTACATCGGCGCCGGCATGGGCCAAGGTCGCCTTGAGGTCAAGGGCCTCGCGGCGGGCGGCGTGAGCTTCGGCGACGCCTCGGCCGATGTCGATGTGCGCCAGTGGGGCTTTGGCGTGAGCTGGGATGTCAGCGACACCTTCACGCTTGACCTCGGCCACCGCCGACTGCGCACCTCGACGGGCAACTTCGGCAGCATCCCCAACATCCCCGCCGGCGATGTCGAGGCCCGCTACCGCGCTTTCACGACCCAACTTGGTCTGCGCCTGAAGTTCTGACCCTGCCATCCATCAACACCGACCTCAATCAATACACACGAGGGACACGACACCATGGGAAAGACCGCATTCGTCACCGGAGGCGCTGGCTTCCTGGGCCGGCACCTGATCGAAGAACTGCTCAGCACGGGCTGGGAGGTCACCGCGCTGATCCGATCCGAGCCGCCATCGTGGATGCGCTTGCCCAACCTCGCCATCCGCAAAGGCTCGCTGGACGATCACCAACAGGTGCTCGCCGCGATGCCCGAGCGGCCGGATGCCGTGTTCCACGTGGCCGGCGCGATCTCGATGTGGTCCGGTGACATGGATGTCCTGATGCGCGACAACGTCACCGCCACGCGCCACCTGCTGGACGCGGCGCTGGAGCGCAGGGCCGCCAGGGTGGTGGCCACCTCGACCTTGGGAGTCTTCGAAGCAGAAGGCGGCCCCGTGTCGGAGCTCAACGCCCTGCGGCCCGTCGCCCAGGAGCGCAACCCTTACCTGCAAACCAAGCTGATGGCCGACCAGGAGCTGCAGAAGGCCCGCCGGGCGGGACTCTCCACCGTGAGCATCCACCCTTCGCACCTGCTGGGACCGCACGACCACAACGGCTGGATCAAGATGTTTGACGACGCGCTGGCGGGCAAGCTCAAGGCTGCCCCGAGAGGGAGAGCCAACTTCTGCTCGGTCGAAGCGGTCGCGCGGGCGCATGTGACTGCGGCCCTGCGCCCTGACGCATCACCTCGCTACGTGCTCGGCGGCCCCACGGCTTCCTACCTGGACATGTTCAACGCCATCGCCAACCGGACGGGCGTGAAGCCCGTGACCGCCACCGTTCCTCCGCCGGTGCTCAAAACGGTGGCGCGCTTATCGGATTGGTGGTCTCGCGTCGACGGCAAGCGCCCCGAACTGACGCCCGGGCTCGCCGAGATCCTGTCGGGCGACATGCTGGCCGATGACCGGCTCGCCTGCCGCGACCTCGGCTACCGCAGCGAAGACCTCTCCAACCTGCTGGACCGCGTTCACATCCACTGGTCGGCCAGGCAGTCCACGCTGGCCTTGGCCCGGGCACACTGAAGTCGTGAGGCGGCGAGGTGGCGTCGGCACAGGGCAAACCGGCGCGGCGCGGAGCGGGCGGACAAGCTGCTCCTACAATGCCCCATCGTGAACACCCTGCGCCGCCGCCATCACCTCGCCAGCTGGATCGCCCTCGTGGCCGTCCTGCTGCTGTCGCTGGCGCCGACGCTGGTGCGGGCCTGGCACCAGGTCAGCCCGGGCGGCTCTTCGCCATCGTCGCTGATCGAGGTCTGCTCAGCCCAAGGCACGCGCTGGGTGGCCGTCCCAGCCGATGACGGCGACAAACAGCCCTCGGGCGACCACGCCACCCAGCACTGCCCCTGGTGTGTCCACCACGCACCCACGCTGGGCCTGCCTCCGGCCGCGTTCGACATGAGCTGGCCGAGCGCGACCGCGCACGCCATGCCCCCGGCCTTCCTGCACGCGCCGCGCACCTTGCACGCCTGGCGAGGCACCCAGCCTCGCGCGCCACCTCGTCTGTCCTGAGCCACCGCCGCAGCCCGCCGCGACGTGAACCCACGTCATGTCGCCGCGTGCCACCGTGACCAGACAACGAGATCTTCATGCCTTGCCCTCGCTCCGCCATCTCGGCCGCAGCCCTGCTGCTGGCCGCCAACGCCTTCGCCCAAGAAACCCCGACAGTCCGCGACGACGTCCCCACGCTCAACGAAGTGGTCGTCAAAAGCTCGCGTGACCGCCTCCAGCTCAACGAACCCAACAGCGCCGCCAGCCGCCTGGGCCTGACCGCGCGCGAAACGCCCGCCACCGTGCAGGCCATCACCCAGCAGGACATGCAGGCCAAGGGCTTGCGCACCGCGCGCGAAGCCTTCGCCGACATCCCCGGTGTGATCTCGGGCAACGTGCCCGGCAACCCCGCCGCCGTGATGATGCGCGGCTTCTCGGGCAACGCCGTCTCCATCCTGCAAGACGGCGTGCGCGTGTCCACCTCCACCGTGGTCCAGCGCGACACCAACACCTGGCACTTCGAACGCATCGAGGTGATCAAGGGCCCGGCTTCCGTGCTGCATGGCGAGGGGGCCCTGGGCGGCGTCATCAACAAGGTCACGCGCAAGCCCACCTTCGAAGGCAATGAATTCGATGCCCTCGCGAGCTACGGCAGCTTCAACACCAGCATGGTCGCTGCGGGCGCCAACTTCCAGCTCTCGGACACGGCCGCTGTGCGCATCGACGCCAGCCAGCTCAAATCAGACAGCCTATACGACGTCGACCGCAACGACACGCGCTCGCGCGGCCTGACCGCCAGCATGCTGCTCAAGCCCACGAGCGACCTCTCGGTGCTGGTGGCGCTCGACCACTACAACGACCTGTACGAGACCACCTACCCAGGGCTGCCGCTGGTGCAGGCCGCCACGGCCCGTGACCCGAGCGACATCGTGCAAAGCAAGAGCGGCCTGGTGGTCGACAAGGCCCTGCGCCACCAGAACTACAACCCCGAGGGGGGCTACTCCGGCGCCGACGAGACCACGCTGCGCTCACGCATCGACTGGCGGCTGCAACAAGGCTGGAGCCTGGCCACCGACCTGACGGCCTACACCGCTGATCGCGCCTTCGTGCTCAGCGACAAGCAGGACTACAAGCCCCCCAGCGCCGGCTACCCCGAGGGCAGTTTCGAGCGCACGCTGCAGCGCTTCTATCATGACCACCGCTTCTGGAACGCCCGCGTCGCACTGAGCAACGACACCACTCTGGCGGGCCTGCGCAACCGCTTCACTGCGGGGGGCGAATACAACCACACCCGCCTGTCCAGCCTGCGCGAGAGCTCCAACGGCACCCTGGTGTCACGCGTCGACCCCTACAACCCCGTGGTGGGCACCGTGCCGAAGGCCGACAGCGCCTACACGGCCAGCAACGTCAACTTCGATTCGCGCCTGACCACGCAGTCGGTGTTCGTCGAAGACGCGCTCAACCTCACGCCCGCTTGGCTGCTGGTGGCCGGCGTGCGCCACGACGACATCGACCTGGAGCGCAAGGTCATCAACTTCAACGTCACGCCGAACACCGTCCAACAAGCCAACCCGCATTACCACCCGCTGTCGTGGCGCACCGGCACCACTTACGACGTGATCGCCGACACCACGCTCTACGCGCAGTTCACGACCGCGACCACACCGGTTTCGTCGATGCTGCTGCAATCGATCGCGAACACCAGCTTCAAGCTCACCAAGGGCCGCGCCGCCGAAGCCGGGGTCAAGCTCCGGGCACTCGACCGGCGCGTGGCCCTCACAGGGGCGGTCTACCAGATCAAGCAGGACGACATCCTCACGCGTGACCCGGCCAATTCAGCGATCGTTGTGCAAGGCGGCAAGCAGTCATCGCAAGGCGTGGAGCTCAACCTGGTGGCCAAGGTGACATCGAGCCTCGACATCGGCGCCAACGTGGGCACCGCCGACGCAAAGTACGACCAGCTCGTCGAAGCGGGCGGTGCCGTCCGCACGGGCAACCGCCCCATCAACACACCGGAACGCACCGCCAACGCCTGGGCCAGCTACGCCGTGCCCGGCACGCCGGTGACGATCAGCGGCTTCGCGCACCACGTCTCGGGCTTCTACACCGACACGGCCAACACCATCCACGTCAATGGCCGCACCACGTACGACGCCGCCGTGGCCTGGAAGGTGGACAAGTCGGCCACGCTGACCCTGCGCGGGCGCAACCTCACCAACCAGTTCTACGCCGAGTACTCGGGCTACCCGGTCACCAATGTCTACATCGGTGCGCCGCGCAGCTTCGAGGTCGCGTTGCTGATGCACTTCTGAGGCACCACGCGCCATGGCTCGCCCTCGCATCCGCCCTCACGTTCGCCCCATCGTTCGCCGCCTGCACCTATGGCTGGGACTGAGCCTCGGTGTCCTGTTCGCGCTGATGGGGCTCACGGGATCGGCCCTGGTCTTCTACCAAGAGATCGACGCCTGGCTGCACCCCGAGGTGCGTGTGGCCAACCCCCTGCCCGCCCCCGGCTGGGACTCGCCCGTATGGGACCAGGCCCTGGCCACCGTGCGGGCGCGCTGGCCTGAGCGGGATGGCGCCTGGCGCTTCGAAGCCACAAGCGAGCCCGGTGCATTGCCCGCTCGCTACCAGCCACCTGACGCCGGCCACCACGGGCGCCGCATCATGGTCTGGCTGAGCCCGGACGGCCGCCAGGTGCTGCGCGAGGCCGAGTGGGGCGGCTACCTGATGACGTGGCTCTACAACCTGCACATGGAGCTGCTGCTGCACGAGCCGGGCCGCGCAATCGTGGGCTGGTCAGGCCTGGCAACACTGGTGTTGCTGCTGTCCGGCCTGTGGGCCTGGTGGCCGCGCGGCAGTTGGCGCAAGGCCTTGCACTTCAAGCCCGAGGCCGTGGCTTCGCGGCGCCTGCATGACATCCACAAGCTCACCGGCCTGGCGGGCCTGCCGCTGCTGCTCATGCTGGTGGGCACCGGCGTGATGCTGGCCTTGCCCGATGAGAGCAACGCCGTGCTGGCCCGCACCCTGGGGCCACTGAACAAAGCACCCGTGGTGCGTTCGGTGGCGCCAGCGCCGGGCGCCTCGTCCGAGCGCCCATGGTCTCGCATCACCCTGGCACAAGCCTTGACCACAGCTCACCGAGAGATGCCCCAGGCGCGGCTGGCCTGGGTCGAAGCCCCAGGCAGCCCCACCGGGGTGGTGATGGTACGGGCCCAACAGCCGGGCGACCCCAGCCACCGTTTCCCGCACAGCCACGTCTACATCGACCAACACAGCGGCCAGGTGCTCGCCGTGAACGATCGCCAGCGCTTCGGTTCCTCCAGTGTCGTCAACAACTGGCTGCACCCGCTGCACGACGCCTCGGTGGGAGGGCTGGGGTTGCGCGTTCTGGTGGCCGTGGTTGGCGTGATGCCGATGGCGCTGCTCGTCACCGGGTGCCTGCGCTGGTGGGGGCGACGCCAGAAACGTCGAGCACCTTGATCGCTGTTGTGGGCCTGTGGCAGGCCCGTTGCTGGAGCCCAGGCAAAACGAACTGAGCTGGAAAACACCCGTTGATCCCGCTTTAGAAATGGACACGGCAGCGCAACACTGCGACGCGGGCCTGCCTAGCAATGCCCCTTGATCTGCCATCTCACCCAGGAGGTCCGTGATGTCCGTGTCGCTGTTGTCGTCCAGCCTGGCTCGCGGGAGCGCGTCCGTCACCACAGCCGCCGCGCAGGAAGACCCAACCACCGCCGCTCTCAACAAGCTCTCGCCTGCGCTGGGCAAGGCACATGGCCGGCTGCAGTCGCAACTGCAAAGCGAATCGACATCGCTGTCTCAACTGGGCAAGTACAAGGCCGCCGTCTCGGATGTTTCAAGTGCCGCCCAGGCGCTGAGCCAGTTGAGCGCGAGCGCCAGCGTGGCCGACAACGTCAAGGTCGTCGAACGCTTCGTGGCGGCATACAACCAGGCCATCTCCGCCTCGCAGGCCAACGCATCGAGCTCGGCTGGCTCAACGCTGGCTGCATCGCGCCGCGCCCTCAATGCCAGCGACACCAGCCGCTCGCAACTCGCCCAACTGGGGCTTTCTCGCCAGGCCGATGGCACGCTCAAGCTCGACACAGCAGCTCTGAGCAAGGCATTGGCCTCAGGCGCGACCGCAAGTGGGGCTTCAGGCAGCAGCACGTCGGACACCAGCTCCGCCACGGCCTCCGCTGCATCCACTTCGGGCTTGGCCACCTTGATCCAACTGGGCAAGGCGATCGCCAAGCGCGCAGACAACGAGCTCGCCGGCACCGGCCGACTCGCCACCGCCACGACGCAGCTCACAGAAAGAGCCGCACAGCTCAAGCAGCAGCGGACCCAGTTGCTTGAAGCCGCCAGCCAGTTTTCATCTCAGCAGACCAACACCGGCAACTGGGGCACCCAGCAGGCGCTGCGCAAGTACTCGCTCTGAGGTGAACGCGCAACCGCTCACCTCAATTGCTTAAGTCAATTGCCCACGTAATAGCAAGCCTTGCTCAGGTACCAGATCGGGTCACCGCCGAACGTGGTCGCGTTGCAAGCCACGCTGCCCGACAGGCCCGTGCGCACCTTGTAGGAAGACCAGGCCCCGAACCAGACCGTCGCCGTCTTGCCGGCTGGCAGCACGCACGTGCCGTTCTGGCTGGCGCACTTGGTGGCGCCCGATGGCGGCGTGGCGCTCGGTGCGTTCACGGTCACGTTGACGCTCGCGCTCGTCGTCGAAGCGCCTTGGTTGTCCACTGCCTTGGCCGTGAACACATGCTTGCCGACTGCGGCCCCGCCCCAGGTCCACTTGAATGGCACCGTGTTGCTCGTGCCGATCAAAGTGCCGTTGTCGAAGAGGTCCACCTTCGCGACCGAGCCGTCCGAATCGCTCGCGGTTGCAGCGAACGAGATCAGCGCGCCCTGGGTGTAAGCGGCGTTGTTGGCAGGAGCCGTCAGAGCCACTGCAGGAGCGAGGTTGACCAGCGGCACCACCAGCGCGCTTTCCGGCAGCCAATAGCAGTACTTCTGCTGGCCCGGCACGGGGTCGCCGAAGGTCTCGCCACCACAAGTGAAATTGCCCGTGACGCCCTTTCGAATGGCATAGGTTCCGCTCGCGCCGTAATAGGCGATGTAGCTGCTGGCATCAGGCAGCTTGCAGGTCTGCCCTTCGGTCGCGCATGACGTTGGCACGACGGCAGCCACCGACCGATAGCAATGCTTGATCGTGCCATGCAACGGATCGCCGAAGGTGGCGTTGTTGCAAGCCACGCTACCCGACACGCCCTTGCGCACGGCAAACACCCCATTTGCGCCGTAGTACACGGTGTAGGGTCGGCTGTCCGGCATCTGGCAAGCCTGGTTCTCCGCCGCGCAGTCCACCGCATCGGTGGGCAAAGGCAGGGCGTAGCCGGCGCCGGTGCCAGCCGGTGGGGCCGACGCCAGGCTGAACTCAAAGACGGCGGCAGGCGCCCAAGCCGTGTCGCAATCGGCGACTTGCAGCGCGGCACCAGGCGTGGTGCCGCCCGTGCTCTTCAAGCACCTGCCACTTTGCTGGTTCCTCAGCATGAAGTAGCCATCGCTGGTGGGGATCATTTCCCACGCGTTGGATGTCGCGGATGAAGGCGCGCTCACCAGCAGAGGCGCCACGCCACCCCCATCGAGGAAGCGCTGGCTGCCCTGGTTCTTCAGGCGCATGTAGCCGCCATTGAGCGTCACCAACCAGACCTGTTTGGTCGACAAGGTCGACGCCGCTTCGACCGTGTCACCGGACTCCACGGCGGCCCGGTCGGCCACGGATTTGCCCGTCGACTTGCTCAGCAGGCGATAGGCCTTCTCCGGCAAGGTGGAGCCATCGCTCAGGCCGATGTCGGCACGCAAGGCGCCCACCATGGCCACGTTGCGCCCCTTGGACAGCCAGTTGTACTCACCATCCTGGTTCAGGCCGTAATCCCAGAAGTGGCCGTTGTCGCCACTGCACCCGATGCCCTCGCCTGGCTTGAACGAGGCCATGCGGGCCAGGCCCACGGGCCCTTGCCAACCGCCCGAGCAGAAGCTGCCCCACGAAGCCTTGCCGCCATCGACCCAGGGCTGCATGCCCATGAAGTGAGACAGCTCGTGCTGCGCCGCCCGCCCGGAGCGGATGTAGCCGAACTGGATGGAGCCTTGGTAGTTGGCTTGAGCGGTGACGCCACCCCATGTCACGTACGTCACCGGCACGTAGCCGGAATAGGCCGCGACGGTGTTGTAGTTGTTGATCGCCTGGTTCATGGCGTCGGCCACCTGGGCGCTCTCGTTGGGATAGGTCTTCAACGCCTCGGCATCGTAGAAGCCCCAAGTCATCGATCCCAGCTTCACCGGTTGGGCGATGGCGGGAGGTTCATCGCCCCCGCCATCCGAGGCGGCCGCCCACGCAGAAGGCAACACCGCGCAAGAAACAACGACAGCAGCAGAAACACAGGACCTGGCCCAAACCAACTTCTTCATGCAACACCTACAACAACACATGGTGGAGGCGCCGACTATGTCCGGGCCCAGCCGATGGGGTCAACCGGGTTACACCGATGCACCCCTGGGATTACGGGGGCTCGCAACAAATTGCCCCCAAAAGCCTAGGACGGGATGCCTCCGCACGAGTGCATATGAGGGTATTCACCCTGCCGTGCGGGCAGTGTTGCATTTGCATCAACAACGATGAACGCGACATTTTTTACATCGCGTGATAGAGTGATTTCAACTAACGAAACACAGGGTGGTCGCATCTCATGAAGCGCCTAGGCACAGCCATGTCCGGCAGGAGCTGATCACATGGATCTGCTTCAAAACGCCATGCAGACGCTGCGAGATGCCGCGAACGCGTACCTCGAGAACCTGGACAGCCGCACCGACGCATGGCTCGTCCTGACCAGCCTGGTTGACCACGGCGGCACGCTGAACCAATCTGCTCGCGACAAGATCGTCATGACGGTCTACAACATCACGCGCGAGAGCTTCGCAAGCAGCTACCGCCCAGCGTTGCCCCTGCCGCTTGGCGCAGAGCCAGCACAAGGTCTGGCGGTACACAACCCACCCCTGTACCTGAACATGCACATCATGTTCATGGCCAACTTCAGCGAGCGCAACTATGTGGACGGCCTCGCGGCGCTCTCTCGGCTGATCAGCTATTTCCAGCAAACGCCGGTGTTCACCGTGCAGAACGCTCCGCAGCTCTCACCAAAGATCGATCAGCTCTGCCTCGACTTCGAGAACCTCTCACCCGTCGACGTCAACTATGTGATGGGCATGCTGGGCACGCGCTACCTGCCAAGCGCCTTCTACAAAGTCCGGATGATTCCGTTCGATTCGCAGGCCATGGTTTCACGCACCCAGGCGGTTTCCGGCGCAGGGGTGCGAGGCAGCGTGGCCCCCGACAGGAATGCACCATGAGGCATGCCACGATGCAGCGCAAAGCCTCGCCGCCTGCCCCCCCGGGAGCCGAGCCCTTCTTGAACGTCTTCACGGTTCAATTCCGGCACGCGTTCTACAACGCTGATGATGATCGCTGCCAGGATTTCTGCGTCGTGCCCACGCCGGCCTGCTCAGCCTGGATGAAGCAGCACGGCTTGATGTTCCGCGACCGTGGCAATGGCTTCAGCGTGGACGTCCCCAGCCCACGAATGCCTGGACTGATCCGCACCGTGAACACGGCGGGCACCGGCAAGTCGCCGCCATTGGGCTTCATGCTGCTGCTTCGCAACCCCGACTTCGTGGGCATCACCGATTTGCCCATCACCACCTTGCCCACGCGCCAAAACCTGTGCGTCAGCAACCTGACCACGAACGCGGGGAAAAACGGCCTGAGCCTGGGCAGCCATGCCGATGGCGTCAGCGCCGACGACTGGTACCCGCTCACAGGATCCTCCCTCACGGTGATCGGGCGCCGCAAAGGCACGCTCACCGTGACCGACATGGCGGGAGAGCCCATCGCCCCACATGCCACGGTGGCGCTGCAAGCAGGACAGCCCACCACGGTGGACCTCAGCGCTTGCCCCCATGGCCTCTACGCCCTCCAGGCGACGCCCAAAACAGCTTACGCGGGGCCACCTTTCGTGTTGTTCATGCCGAGCATGCCGATGACCAGCGGGCTGATCTCGCTGTTCCTTCTACAGCCCAGCGGCCAAGGCGACCCTCAGGCGTTCCCGCTGCAAGCACAAGGCCTGAAAGGCGTGAACCTCCAGTTGAACTTCGCTGCTCGCCAGACCTTCTGGCACTACTACGTTGTCTCCCAAAACGGGCAGAGCGCGTTCATGGACGACCTGAGCATCACGGGGACAGGCGCGACGTTCACGCGCTCATCGGCTCGCCTGCCATCGGGCGAGCATGCCGCGCTCTTCATCGCCGATACCAGCTTGCCGATGCGTCAGCGCAGCCCCCATCGCTTCAGCCTGAGCGGCCATCGCCGCGGGGTTGACGGTGGGCGGGGACATGTCAACGTCAATCCGCTCCCTACCGCTTGCGCCTCACCGGTTTGGCCCAGTGCTGACGGCGATGTCATGAGCGGCACCTCCGAGATCTACGTCTACGTTTGATCGCCCCCCCCCCGATAGAAGTCAACCAGCAAAGGAACTTGCACATGTCCACATCGGTTTCCGCCTATCTGAATCGCTCAACGCCAGGTGTCTACATCAATGAGATTCCCGCCTTTGGGAACAACATCATCGGCATCGCCACGGCCGTGCCGATCTTCATCGGCTACACCGAGGTGGCGGGAGACCCGACCACGGGTGCTTCGCTGTACAACACAGCCGTGCCGATTTCATCGATGACGGAGTTCATCCAGTACTTCGGCGGGCCGGCACCGGCGCAATACACCGTGACGAAGCAGGGCAATCCAGCGCCGCCTTCCGGTAGCGGCAGCGCCGGCACCTCGGGCAGTTCGAACGGCAGCGTGGCCGTGCAGCAAGCCCCGTCGTTCTACGCCTCTTTCGCCGATGCCAACGGCAACATCTCGACCCAGCCCTTCCTGCTGCAGCCTAACGCACTGCCCGACGAGCCCAACCAGTTCAACCTCTACTGGAGCATGCAGGCGTTCTTCGCCAACGGCGGCGGCGACTGCTTTGTGGTGTCGGTGGGCAGCTACTGGACCAACGAGTACCCCACCCCCACCAGCCTGCCCACCTCGATTCCATCGAGCTGGATCCTGGGCCAGATCGAGCTGGGCGACCCCAACGGTGACCCCAACAGCGGCAACCCGGGGCTGAACGTCGGCCTGACCGTCGCGGGCAACACCACGGGGCCGACCATGATCGTGATCCCCGAGGCATGCCAACTCTCCAGTGGAACAGACGGCAATGGCAGCCCATACAGCACGCTGGTGTGCAACATGCTCTCGCAGGCTTCAGCCCTTCAAGACCGCGTGGCGATCCTGGATCAACCCGATTGTTTGACGGCCAGCACCTACCAGTCGATGCTGCTGTCGCAATCCAAGTTCTCCAACGCCATCGCGCCACAGGCCTCCAGCACCAGCTATGGCGCCAGCTACGGGCCCGCACTCAACGCATCCATCGTCAGCGCCAACGACATCCTCTTCACAAACCTCGTCGCGGCCAATGGTGACAACAGCACGATCAACAACATCCTCAATTCGCAGGCCAGGCAGCTGTACGGCACCAACACCGCTGCACTGACCAGCGTGCAGGGTGCGATCGCGGCGGCGTTCCCCGTGCCAGCGGGTGCATCCAGCCAGCAGTACGCCACCGGGGGCAGCTACCCAGCCATGCCCACCACCAGCGCCGACGCAGCGAACCAGTGGCGGGTGAGCCTCGACAACATGCTGCTCAATGCCTTGCCGGTTTTCAACCAGATCGAGCAGCTGATCGCGTCGAGCATGAACGTCTTGCCGCCCAGCGGCCTGTTGGCAGGCATCTGGACCACCAGCGACAACCTCAACGGTGTGTGGAACGCGCCGGCCAACCTGGCACTGTCCTCGGTGATTTCTCCGCTCTACGCCATGACCGATTCGCAGCAAGGCGGCTTCAACGTGCCGACCAATGGCGAGACCATCAACATCATTCGCGCGCAGCCGACGCGAGGCAACGTGGTGTGGGGCGCGCGCACGCTCGACGGCAACAGCAATGACTATCGCTACATCCAGGTCCGTCGCACCCTGATCTACGTCGAACAGTCCATCAAGCTGGCGTTGCAGAACTACGTCTTTGCCGCCAACGACGCCACCACCTGGGCGGCCGTGACCGCAGCCATCTCCAGCTTCCTGACTGGCGTCTGGCAGCAAGGTGGTCTGATGGGCAGCAAGCCAAGCGAAGCGTTCTCGGTGGCATGCGGCCTCGGATCAACCATGACGTCTCAGAACATCCTGGATGGCTACATGGTTGTCGCCGTTTCCATGCAGATGATCCGCCCAGCGGAATTCATCGAGTTGAAGTTCACCCAGACGATGGGCAGCTGATCTGCCTCGCCTTTCCCAATCATCTGAAACAAGGACAAGCTCATGAGCGGATCAACGCAAAACACCACCTGGCCGTTGCCAAAGTTCTACTTCTCTGTCACCGGCATCCCCGGCAATCCTGTTTTCCAAGAGGTCACGGGCCTGGAGACCGAGGTGCAGGTCATCGAATACCGCGCCGGCAACAGCCCCACCTTCTCGCCGATCAAGATGCCTGGCCTGGCCAAGGTCGGCAATGTGACGATGAAGAAGGGCATCTTTGTCACCGACTCCAATCTTTGGAAGTGGTTCAGCTCCATCACGATGAACACCATCGAGCGCTGCACGATCGTGGTGGCCCTGCTGGATCAAACGGGCAAGCCTCAGTACAAGTGGCAGCTCAACAATGCTTTCCCTGTCAAGCTGACGGGCACCGACCTCAAGTCGGATGGCAATGAGGTGGCGGTCGAATCCATCGAGGTCGCTTTTGAAACCATGACCATTGCCCTGAGCTGAGCCTGCAACGATGCCCTCGCCCGCCTCCGCTTACTTTCCACCACCAGCGTTCGCGTTCTCGGTGGCGGTGGTCTCCGGTGCCGCCACCAATCCGAATGGCGACATCGACGCCGCCTTTCAGGAGGTCAGTGGAATCGACCCGAAAGTCGACATTGAGGAGGTGGTCGAGGGTGGGCTCAACAGCCACGTGCATCAACTCCCCGGGGTGACCAAGCACTCGAACCTGGTGCTCAAGCGCGGTTACGTGACCAAGGCTTCGGCCTTGGCGCAATGGGCCACGCAGAGCGTGGGGTCGACCTTGGGATCTCCGATCCAGGTGCAGACACTGAACATCTACCTGCTCGGCAGCGACGGCCAGCCTCTGGTCACCTGGACGTTCTTGAATGCCTGGCCCGTGAAGTGGGAGGTGGGGACACTGGATGCGAGCAACAGCAACGCGGTGCTCACCCAGACCCTCGAGTTGTCGTACGCCACGGTCACCACCACCGTCAACGCCTCTTGACCGCGACGCTGAAGACGAAGACGAAGACGAAGAAAATGGCACTGGAAATCAGCGAGATCGGCATCCGCCTCGTGGTGGGCGAGGCCGCGCGCACACCACCTCCGCAACAGCAACCTGCGCCGGGCCAGGCCACCTTGACGCCGCAGCAGATCGAGGCGCTGGTGGAAAATTGCACTCAGCGCGTCTTGCAAGCACTCAGCATGCTTGGAGAGCGCTGAGATGGCCGGCCCCGCCAAACTGACCATCACGGCCTACACCGACCCAGGCTTCACCAGCAAGGTCCAGGCGGTTTCCAACCCCTTCTCGGTCTGGATCAACCCTGCCAGCTACAGCTACAGCCGACAGGTTCTCTACAACGACCGACAAGCGCAGGGCAGCCCAGGGCCATCGCCAGAATTCAACCGAATCGGTGACGAGGATGTTTCTTTCGACCTGATCTTTGACGCCACTGGCGTCATTCCTCCTCCTCCAGGCCAGAGCTACGACAAGGGCGTGGCCGACGTGCTGAGCCAGTTCACCAGCCTGGTGGCCACCGTCAACGGCACGATACACAGCCCCAACTACCTGGTGCTGGGCTGGGCACAGTTGCAGTTCCAGTGCGTGCTCACCAGCTTGAAGATCGACTACACCCTGTTTCGGCCCGACGGAACGCCGCTGCGCGCCAAGGTGTCCGTGAGCTTCAAGTCTTTTCAGAGCGAGAGTGCGCTGGCCAAGACCGCCGCAAAGACATCCCCCGATCTCACCCACCTCGTCACGGTGATGGCAGGCGATACGCTGCCCAACCTTTGCCATCGCATCTACGGCGACAGCCGCTTTTACATGCGAGTGGCCGCGCACAACCGCTTGCCGAGTTTTCGCAGCCTGAAGGTTGGCAGCGTGCTGCACTTCCCCCCACTCAGTGGAGCCAGCACATGAGCGCGCCATCCCCTGTTCAGTTGGCGGTCAACATCGCGCATTGCACCATCGTGACGGATGGACAGCAGTTGCCCAGCACAGTGCAGCTTGTCTCGGTGGAGATCTGGAGCGGAGTCAACAAGGTGCCGCGCGCCCGCATCGTGGTGTCGGACGGCTCTGCCGCAGAGGAAGACTTTCCGATCAGTGATTCGACCAGCCTCATTCCCGGGGCCAGCATCACCGTGTCAATGGGCTACGCCAGTTCATCGTCGACGGTCTTCACAGGTGTGATCTATCGCCAAGGGCTGGAGGCCAGCACGAATGGCCCATCGCGCCTGGTGGTCGAGGCATGCGACCAGGCGCTGGTGATGACCCTGGCTCGCCACAACGCCTTGTTCGAGAACGTCACCGACAGCCAGGTCTGCCAGCAGTTGATACAGGCCAATGGCCTGAGCGCGAAGGTCAGCGCCACCAGCACCGTGCATGAGGCCATCGTGCAGTACTACGCGAGCGATTGGGACCTGCTGGTGCTGCGCGCCCAGGCCAGCAGCATGGTGGTGATCACAGATGCAGGGGAGGTCAGCGTTGCGCAGCCCGACACCAGCGCAGCCCCTGTGCTGACACTGAAGTATGGCGAGTCCTTGCTGGACTTCCGCGCCAACATGGATGCGTCCACGCAGTTCAACGCCTCGGCGATCCAGAGCGTGGCCTGGGACCCCGCCACCCAGTCCCTGGCCAAGTCCAGCCAGCCGCAAGCCAACATCTCGACACCGGGCAACATCTCATCCGCCCAGTTGGCCCAGGTGTTCAAGGTCAAGAGCCTGCTGCAACAAACGCCCGGCGCCATGCAAACGACCGAACTGACTCAATGGTCTTCGGCCGAACTGATGATGTCTCAGTTGGCCAAAATCAGGGGCGAGGCGCGCTTCCAAGGCAGCGCGCTGGCCAAGCCTGGTTGCATGGTGACGCTGCAAGGCCTGGGCAGCCGTTTCAATGGCAACGCTTATGTGTCTGGCGTTCACCATCGATATCACGAAGGGCTGTGGCGCACCACGGTCGAGATCGGCATGTCTGCGCAATGGTTCGCGGCCACCACCCCGCACGTGGCCGCGCCCGGCGCATCGGGCCAGCTGCCGCCGGCCAACAACCTGCAAAGTGGCACCGTCCAGCAGATCGACCAAGACCCGGATGGTGAGTTCCGTGTGCTCGTGATCCTGCCCTTGCTGCAAGCCCCGGCCCAGCATGGCGTCTGGGCACGATTCGGCTCGTTCTACGCCTCCAACGGGGTCGGCAGTTGTTTTTATCCAGAAGTCGGCGACGAGGTGGTGGTGGCCTTCCTGGGTGGCGACCCCCGCTACCCCGTCATCCTCGGATCGCTCTACAGCAAGAAAAACCCGCCCCCCGTGGTGCCGGACAAGGCCAACAACCTCAAGAGCATCGTCTCGCGCGCCAAGCTGCACATTGATTTCGACGAGGAAAGCCCGGCCATCACGCTCATCACGCCGCAAAAGCAAAGCGTGGTCATCAACGACAAAGAAAAAAGCATCAAGTTGACCGACATGAATGGCAACAGCGTCACGCTCAACAGCAGTGGCATCGAGGTCAAGAGCGCCAAGGACATCACACTCAGCGCCGGTGGAGCGATCAACGTGACAGCCCAGTCCACGCTCAGCGCCAAGGGAACCAATTCCGCGCAGATCAGTTCGTCCGGCACGGTTCAGATATCGGGGGCCACCGTGGCCTTGAACCCATGAGTCAACCGAGCATCTGGCCCAGCACCCCGCTCACAGAGGATGAGCGCAACCCGGCCTTCCTCGGCCGAGGCTGGGGTTTCCCGCCCAGCTTCTCGCGCTTTGGCGCAAGCGTGACGATGCGCAGCGGCAACGACGACATCAGGGAGAGCCTCTGGATCATCCTCTCGACCAACCTGGGTGAGCGCGTGATGCTCGCCAGGTTCGGCTGCGACCTGTGGTCGCAGGTGTTCACAAGCCTCACAGCCACGACGGCCAATGAGATGGGACTCATGGTCCGCAACGCCATCATGCAGTGGGAGCCTCGGGTGACCGTCGAGCAGGTGAGCGTCAGCCAATCGGAAACAGGGCCCGGCTGGATCGACATCAGCATCGACTATTGGGTTCGCCAGACAAACAGCCGCAGCAACCTGGTCTTTCCTTTCCACCGGTTCGAGGCAACCATCGCGAGCCCCATCGGATGAGCGCGCCCCCCATCATCCTCAACCAGGCAACGAGCCGGGCCACGCGCGCACTGGAAGCGCCCCACCCACAAGACGTGAAAGTGGATGGCCGAACGTTGCATCAGTTGTTGTCTTTTGCGGCGCGATTTGGCCCGCTCGTTCAGTTCTGGGATTTGAGCAATCGGCCGGACGGCAACTGGCAGGCCTTCTTCGCCAGCGATGAAGCCGCCGCCCACGCATGGCATGGTGCTTTGGATATGCACCTGGTCGAGGCACGACTGCGCCAGTTGCTGCAAGAGTGCCGGCATGCGTCCCACCACGAGCACAGGAATGAGCGACTGAACCGCCTGCGCCAGGCTTTGCTGCAACTCGTGGCAGTGCTCGACCGCACGATCCATGACAGCAGCGATTGCCAACAACGGTGGGATCAACTGTTGAATCGACCGCGCCAAGACGCGCTGCACAGACCCTTGCAGCGCCTGCTCGCGCACGGTGTCAGGCCGTACCATGGGTCACACCCAAGCCATTCGTCTAAGTTAGACGATCAGGTCTGGCATGAAAGCCTGTGCTCATTGCTCGCTGATTTCATCGATGTGCTTGTGGAAACCTTGCGGCACGGTGCGCAGCATGCACGCGATGCAGCCCAAGCATCCACACAGCGGCGCGGCCATGCCCCACAGGCGGCGCTCTACAACGCCTTCGCGATGTTGTTCGCGCAGTCGCGCCAGGAGCTCAACCGCTTTCCTGAGCGGCTGCTGGACTTCTACCATGAGCAGGTGCTTCGCCAACGCCATGTTGACGAACAACCCGATCACGTTTTCCTCACCTTCACGTTGAACAACGACGCGAAGTCGGCCGACATCGATCTGGGCACCTTGTTCACAGCGGGCAACGATGCACAGGGACAGGCCATCCAATACGCTGCGGACAGCGCGTTGGAAGTCGGCGTGGCTGCGGTCACAGGACTGCGTGTGCACCGAGTGAGCACACCGGACCCCGCAACAAACAGGCCCGCCGCGGTGCTGAGCGGCGTGGTCGCGACCCCCATCGACGAGAAGGGCGCCTTCCCGCTCTTCGGGTGCGACAAAGTGGGTCCGTTCGGTGCGCTCACGATGGAGCCCGCCACCCTGGGGTTCGTCGTCGCCAGCCCGACATTGATGCTCGCCGGCGGTGAGCGCCACGTACGCATCCTTCTGAAACCAACCCTGGCGCTGGCTGGTGACCCAACTGAGATGGTGACGGCAGCAGGACAGGCGTTCTCGCTTTATTACTCCAGTGCGGGCGCCTGGGTTGCTGTGCAGGACGCAAGCTTCGCTCCGGTCAACGACGGCAGCCGGTCTTTCGAACTGGTGTTCGACCTGCCATCCGATGCGCCACCCTTGGTCGCCTTGTCGACGCCCTCCAGCGGCTCGCCCTCCATCGCGTCCACGGTCACAACGCTGCCGGCCTCCGCTTTCCCGGAGCCCGACGGACAGCCCGCCATCGTCGCCCAGTTGCGACCGCAGGCCATGACACAGGCGGACAGCCAAAGGCTCTACGACCTGCTGTCCCTGTTGGAGCTGAACACCGTCACGCTGGAGGTCAGCGTCAGCCAGCTACCCGCCAGCGCCATGCGCTCGCCAGATGGCGCCTTGTCTTCGCAGCAGACCATGGCCATCCTCGGACTCAAGCCCGCCCAACACAGCACGCTCGACATCCAGGCGCCAGAGCTTTTCGTCAAGACCATCAGCGATCTGTCGCTGTCCATCACGTGGGTTGGCCTGCCCATCAACAGCACAGGCTTCCCGGGCTATTACCAGGGCTACAAGCTGAACGCAGATGGCGTGCCGGTCGAGCAACTGTTTGACAACAGCTGCTTCCAGGTCGCGTTCAGCGTTGAAGCGCCTGGGCTTTGGAACGTGGGCGATCAAGCAATCAGCCTGTTCCAGACATCGGCGGGCACCTGCACTCCATCGGGGCCGGTGCTGCAAACCTCCGTGTTGACCGTGCCGGGGGTTTGTGCCGCCATCGCCCCGCCGTACCAAGACCCAGCAGCCAGCATGCTGCGCATGACCCTGGTGAACCCCAGTTACGCCTTCGGCCAGACGCTCTACACCATCAACCTGACAGCGGCTTCCAGTGCCAACGTGGCGGCCTTGCGAGCAGGTGCGCCTGCGACTGGCGATTCGACGTCGGCAGGTGCATCGGCCCAACTGGCCCGAGCCGCAGCCGTGAACACCACCGCATCAGATCACAGCCATGGCAAAGAGGTACGCGCCTCGCTGCAACAAGCGGCGGCCAGCCTCAATGGCCACGCGCTGGCCGCCCTCCAACAAGCGATCCGGCAGAACGTGTCCGACCCCGATGCACAGGTCGCGCATGCACAAGACCTCAGCCGAGCCATGGGTGCAGGGGGTGGCAAAGGCAAGGGCTGGCTGCCATGGCGAAAGTCACCCGACGCGATCGATGTGTCCGCGCGCATCAAGGCCTGGGCCGAAGCACACGAGAGCGAACTGGCAAGCGACGCCTTGAATCAGGCCATCAGCCTGCTAGGCAGCGCCACGAGCTTGGGCAGCGCGGCCGACACCGCACGCCAATGCACCACCACCGTGGCGCGCTCCATCCTCGACGCCGCCCTGAGGCAATCACAGCAAACTGTCGCGCAGGTCAATGTGCAGCAAGCACAGGTCAACACGGCTGGCGAACGGTGCCCGCTTCCCAACGCCCCGTGGCTGCCCCAATCCAGCGCCGTGACGATCAGCTACACGGCTCAAGCCACCGTGGCCTTGCGCCCCATGGACGATGGCTTCCTGAGCACCCAAGGCGATTTCCTGCACCTCTGCCCTTTCAGGGAACTCAAGAGGCCAGGACGACTGGTGGATGGCGTGCCAATGCTGCCCGAGGTCCAAGGTGAAGCCGCGCTCTACATCGACCTGTCGGCACCGGCCGATGCGGTCAACCTGCTGTTCACACTCAAGACCGATTTGGAGATCTGGTCCAACGAAAAGCCCCACCTCGCATGGGAGCAGGACATGGGCAATGACAAGTGGGTTCCATTGCAATTGCTGGCCGACAGCACCCATGGGCTTCTCAACAGCGGCATCGTCAGTTTGCGACTGCGAGATGCATCCGGATCACCGCCCCGCCTGCGCGTTCGCTTGTGCTCGCCGCTGACAAACATGCCCTCGGTCCAGACCGTCAGCAGCAACGCCCTGTCCGCCACCTGGGTTGGCCCGGGCGGCCGGGACAAGCTGGGACAACCTCTGCCCGCCGGCAGCATCACCCAGAGCGTCAACCCCATCGCAGGCCTCGGTAGCATCGATCAGCCCATGGTTTCGCTGGGAGGGCGGGGCCGCCTCACAGGCCCGGACTTTGCCATGTGGATGGCGGAGAGGCTGCGCCACAAAGGCTACGCCAGCACAGCATGGGATTGGGCCCGCCTCTGCCTGGCCGCCATCCCGACCCTCTGGCAGGTTGCGGTCGTGCCCGCCACCGATGCTCGAACAGGCAAGCCTGCGCCAGGCAAGGTGTGGGTTGTGGCGGTGGCCGGGCCAGGCACACCCGATGTGGTCGATCCCACGACGCCCATGGTCGATGCATCGGTCCTGGGCGAAATGCATGAACTGCTGAGCCAACTCGTCAGCCCATTCGTGGATGTTCAGGTGAGCAATCCGCCCTATGCCCGCTTGACGGTCACCGCAGACCTGATCTTCAGAGACACCAGCACAACCGACCACTGGCTCGCCATGCTGCAGACCGAGCTGATTCAATGGCTCTCGCCCTGGCCAGATGCGAGTCTGGGCCCCCGACCGGCCGATTACTACACCCGCGAAGCCGTGGCCGAGTTCATCCGCCAAAGAGACTACGTAAAGGGCATCAAAAGCATCGATCTCAAACACGATGGCGAGCACGGCAACGTGCTTTACCTGACGTCGGCAACAAAACACTTCCTGCGGGGCAAGCAGGAGCACAGCGCATGACCGGCACCAGCCACACCATCAGCCGCCAGCCGCCCACCGAATCAGGCGCGGACTACGCGCTCTTGCGCGCCGAAGCCATCGCAATGGTCCAAGCCATGGCTGGCGATGTCTGGACCGACTACAACTACTCTGACCCTGGCGTCACGCTGCTGGAGTCGCTGTGCTACGCCTTGACGGAGATGCCCTACCGAGCAGCCCTCCCCGTGGCACAACTGCTCGCGCCACCTGGGGGTGGCCGCATCCCCTTGCGCAAGCAGGCGCTGTATGGCGCGGCGGCCATGATGCCCTGCAACCCCATCACGGACAACGACTGGCGGCGCCTCTTGCTGGATCGTGTTCCCGGCCTGGCCAACATCTGGCTCACACCCAGCCGCACCTTGCCCGGCTTGTATGACCTGAGCCTTCTCGCCCTCGACGACACCGCGCTGCGCGACGAACCTCACAGGCAGGGGCAACAACATCATGGACATCATCGCCTGCTGCACCACGTTCGCCGCAGCTTCGACCAACACCGCAACCTGTGCGAAGACATCGACCACATCCGGCTTCTTCAGCCGCTTGAAACACACCTCCACGCCCGAATCAGCGTGGACGACGCAGCAGACCCCTCCGAGACGCTGGCGCGGGTGTTGTTCACCCTCGGCTTGAGCCTGGCGCCCGAGCCCTTGAGGCAATCGATGGACGAATGCCTCGCCCGGGATCACAGCACGGCGGACCTCCTGCACGGCCCCTTGATGCTGCGCGGGTTCATCGCCGACGAGCAGCTCACGCCCTTGCCCTCACGGGTCCCGATGAACCAGGTGCTTGAAGTGCTGGCCACCACCCCTGGTGTGCTGATGGTCGAGGATCTTTCCTTGCACGTGCAAGGGCATCCTCAGGCCTATCGCTTGCACGACACCATCGAGCTGCCGATGGGGCACGTGGCTCGCCTGGCGAGTGGCGATGCGCGAAGCTGGCTCGGCATCAGGCTCGTGCACAAACATCTGCCCTGCGAGCCAGACCCCGAGAGGACGCTGCGTCAATTGGCCAAGTTGTGGCGCAACCAGCGGCGGCGCTACCCACTTCGAGAAGAATACGCCAGGCTCTACAGCGCACCGACCGCGCAAGCCGAGGACCTGGCAGCCTACGTGTCCGTCCAGACACAACTGCCAGCCATCTACAGCATCGGCAAGGGCCAGCTACCGGTGCATGCCCCGCCGCTTCGCATGGCACAGGCCAGGCAACTCAAGGGCTACCTCATGCCCTTCGATCAAATGCTGGCGGACTATTTCGCTCAACTGGCTTTCACACGGGAGCTGTTCTCGGCGGAGGCCGGAGGCGACAAGACCTACGCCGTGCAATCACTGAGGCCCATCGTCGCGAATTCGGGTGTGCTGCTGCACCCCGACTACGAGCGACGGCTGCGGGCTCTCAGCGAGGAAACCGACCCCGTGGATGCCCGGCGCAACGCCGTGCTCGATCTGCTGATGTCTTTCTATGCGCTGAAGCTGAGCACCGAAGACGGCCTTGGCATGGGCAGCGCGAGCCGTGAGCACATGGCCCGTTGGCTGCGGGCCAAACAAGAGACACTGCGGCAAGCGCCGCTGCTCACACGCGACCGTTCACGCGGTCTCAACGTCCGCCATCCCTGGTCTTGGCGAGGCCGCAGCGGGGTGGCGCAAGCCAGCAGGATCGAGCTCGGGCTGCTCGACGAAGATTTCTCCGCTCACGAGGTGGCCCAACAGCAAGGGGCCACGCTGGTGAGCAACCCCTCACAAGCCAGTTTCGGACGTTTGCAAAAGCCATCTGCGGGCCAAGCCATCCACCACCGGTTCAGACCAATCGGCGAACACGAAGCAACCAACGAAACGCCCGCTGGCTCGTCGCCCATCGCAGGCCACCGCATCGCCTCGCGTTTGCTGCCGGCCCTGGCTGCCCCTGAGCGCTACCGAATGGGTGCCGCAGACGACAGCGGCAAGGTCTACCTGGCCTGCCAAGACATGCGCGATGAGTGGTGGATCATCGGCGCGTACATGAGCGAGGCCGAGGCGTTGGCCGTTTGGCAAACCTTGCTGCATGCATTGGGATGGCGCGGCAGACACAGGCGAGATCACCAGCGCCTGAGCATTGTGGAATGGGTGCTGCTGCGCCATGGCCACGCACGGCACGCTGACGCGAACCGCCATGCCTTGCGGATCTGCGCCGTTCTGAGCGCCAGCGAATCCGAGAGAAGCTCCCCGGCATGGCGCGAAAGCGCCTGCCAGATCCTGCGCAAACACACGCCGGCCCATGTGGGCCTCGACTGCATCGTGCTCGACTTCATGCAGATGCATCGTTTCATGCGCCTGCATGCGCACTGGACGCACGCACTCGTGCATGGCTCTCCTCATCGCCGCAGTCGAACCAGCGCTCACCTGGCACGCTTCCTCGAACAGCACCTGCCAACGCCTACACCGCCTGCGCCACCGCCCGTGCCCACGCCGTCACCGACGCCGCCACCTGCACCCACCCCGGCGCCATTGCCTGGGCCAACGCCCGCTCCGGTACCCCCCCCCGCGCCCGAACCACCGGCGCCCACGCCTGAGCCGGCACCACAACCGCCCTCGCCACCCCAGACATCTTGTTTGAATCGCGTGCGCAAGATGCTCAAACAATGGCTTGGCTGGCTCATCGAACTTTTCGTTCGAATCCTGCTCACTCGTCGCCCAGCACCAGCACCAGCACCAGCACCAGCACCAGCACCAGCACCAGCACCAGCACCAGCACCAGCACCAGCACCAGCACCTGCGCCTGCGCCTGCGCCTGCGCCGGCCACCACGCCCAAACCGGCCCCATCCCATTTCAGCAAACACCCCGCCCCCCAGGCCGCGTTCTCCGGCGCCCGGGGCTTCGACACCGACACGCAACTGAATGCCACCAGCGCCGCAGCCTTCGTGTCTGCGGGCTTTCACTTCGCCGTCCGCTACGTCTCCCGCGCAAAAGGCGAACCGACCACCGACCTCACCGCGAGTGAGACCAAGCTGATCCTGCAGTCCGGCCTGGGCCTGATGGCCGTCCAGCACGCCTCGGCCAAGCCCTGGATGCCCGACGCTGACATGGGCAAGCAACATGGCCAGGCGGCGGCAACCCATGCGCGAAGCGCCGCGCTGCCACCCGGCATCTGCCTGTGGCTTGACATGGAAAACGTCTCACCGGCATGCCACGCCGATCAGGCTGCGGCGTATTGCCAAGCCTGGTCAACGGCCGTGGCCGCAGCGGGTTACCTGCCCGGGCTCTACGTGGGCACCGCCAATGGCTTGGCCTTGCCAGACGACAACCTGCCCTTCGCCTATTTCTGGCGCTCGGGCAGCCGCGTGCCCGAAGCCTCACCCCTTGGCTACTGCCTGCTGCAAACCATCGACCCCAGGTTTCGCATCGCCCACACCAGTTACGACCTGCTCGTGGTGCAGCCCGACCAACAAGGCAGAACCCCCATCTGGGTCAGTGCATCGAAGGAGTCGTCATGAGCATCTTCATCTCCGTGGCCGCTTACCGCGACCCCCAGTTGATATCGACCTTGCTCGATTGCCTGCGCCGCGCTCGGCATCCTGAAGCGCTGCATTTCGGCATCTGCTGGCAACATGGCCCAGATGAGGCGCCCCTGCCCGACCTGGCCCCGGCACGCTTGAGCCTGATCCAATTGCCCTGGCAAGACAGTGGCGGCGCTTGCTGGGCGCGAGCGCAAGCCATGCGTTTGTGGCACGGCGAAGATTTCTTCATGCAAATCGACTCGCACCACCGCTTCGTGCAGGATTGGGACGAGCTGCTGATCGACCAATTCCAACGATGCGATGCCCCACGGCCGCTGTTGACCACGCTGCCCGCCGACTTCGACCCAAGCCAGCCGCTGCCAGAGCACAGCCCACCCATGTCGATGGCGTTCGCGCATTTCACACGCGAAGGCATCCCCGTCTACAACGCGATACCGCGCCACGACTGGCGAGCCGGCCAAGCGCCTGTTCGTGCTCGCTTCCTGGCGGCAGGCTTCATCTTCACGCTCGGGCGGTTCACGCAAGATGTGCCTTACGACCCAGAGCTTTATTTCCTGGGCGAAGAGATCACGCTGGCCATACGCGCATTCACGCACGGCTACAGCCTCTTTCATCCCACGGTTCACGTGCTGTGGCACCAGTACAACCGGCATCAACGAGTGATGCATTGGGACGACCACACCGTGGCCGATGCGGCGACCCTGCGCGACCGCGCGAGCCTGGAACGCGTGCGACGGTTCTTGCGCCAGCCCCACATCGGCCCCTTCGGCTGCGGCTCGGCCCGAACCTTCGCCGAATACGAAGCCTACGCCGAGCTGAACTTCTTGCGCCAACGCGCCAGCCCTGCGGCCAAGGCCGGTGAAGAGCCCGCACGCCCACCTTCACTCATCGAAGGCGGCAACGGTGAGCGCACCTGGCCACTCAAACTGGTGCTGGACCGCGCCGCCGTGCCCCCGGCAGCGCTCGACCAACCAGCGTTCTGGTACGTGGCCTTCCATGACCAGGATGGCCGCGAGATCGCCCGCCAAGATGCCCTCCGAGACGAACTCCACACCTTGCTGACCAAGCCACCAGAGCCAGCCATCATTCTGGAGCGCCAGGTGCGATCAAATCGCCCGCCCGTGCGCTGGACGGTGAGGCCAACCGACAAGCGCAGGCGGTGGCTCGATGAAATGACCGGCGAGGTGTCGCTGTGAACCGGTTGCATGCGCATCGGCAAAGAATCGGGCATCACGAGCCCATGTCAGCCAGGGTCGATGGCGGAGCGCCCCAGGTGGCTGGGCCGCGCCATGCCATGCTGAGTGAAATCGTGTCGGCGCTGGACCGCGCCCCAGCCGTTCAAAAGCTCTCGACCATGCAGCCGCCAGTGCAACGGATCATTCGCAGCACGCCCCCTGCGCCAGACGGCCAGTTCTTCGAGGTGAGCGGGCGCGCCGGGCCGCACAACACCGCCGCCAATCGCGATAGTCTGGCTGAGTTGCGCCTGGATCGCCATCAAAACCCAGACTTACAGGCCGGGCACGTCAACAACGAACGAGAGGAAGATGTCGTCACCAATCAGGGCAACAATCCGACGGGCACCGGGCTGCACATGGCACACAACGTGTCGGACTCAGTTGTCCAGCATGCGATCACCACAGCAGCCAATACATACAACCAATCGACGCAGCAAGATTTGACCGCCTGGGACGAAGTCCAAGGCATGATCAACGGGATCGAGCCTCCGTTAGCGACAACTGCCACGACTCCCGCTTTTCGCCAACACGCGCTGGCGTCCCATTCAACCGCGAGTCAAACACTGCAGGCATTGATGGCAGTTCATCCGATCCCCCACACCACCGCCATGGAAGGCATGCTCACCATGCTTGCCAGCGCCATCGCGAACAGCCCGATGAACCTGCACCTCGGTGACGGCCCGACCAACATGAGCCTGGGCCATCACAACGACCCGAACAGCCACCCCGCACCTCTGGGTAGAAGCCTGACTTGGCGCTCGCATCAGATGCGCCAGGCTCTTGCCCTGACTGGATTCAATCCAGCGCACCACGATCGGACCCACGCGATGGCCCTGGCCTTGCCGCCCAACACCCTTGCCCACCAGCAAGCCATGCTCAATCCTGGCATCCCGCCAAACAGCATCCACAACTCGGCCAGCATGTTTCTCTTTTAGCGCCGACCACCGATCAAACCCAAGCACCTCAGCACGGCGCCGACACCCTCGGCACAAGGAGCATCCCGATGGCACGGAAACCATTGCAAAAGCGCCCTGACCAGGCAAGTCAAGCGGATGCCCCTCCCGTTGCCACAGCGCAGTTGGCTGGCCCGCGCCACCACCTGCTAGACGCTTTGGCCAACAACCTGGACGCCTCGCCACCGGTGCAACGGCTCGCCAACGGCCTGCCATCCCCGCTGCAGGCCGGCATCGAATCGCTCAGCGGCATGTCGATGAGCCACGTGCGGGTGCACTACAACTCGCCCAAGCCCGCGCAACTGCAGGCGCATGCTTATGCACAAGGCGCGCAGATCCATCTCGCGCCAGGGCAGGAACACCACCTGCCGCATGAGGCCTGGCACGTCGTGCAGCAGGCACAGGGTCGGGTGCGGGCCAACCTGGACGTGTCAGGCACGCCCATCAACGACAGCCCCACGCTCGAACACGAAGCCGACACGATGGGCCGGCGCGCCTTGGCATCGTTCCCCGCTCAACGCCAAGCAAAGCAGCAAACGGCGCAACAGGGGCAACTGAGGCACGCCAGCAAGCCTGTGCACAAGGTGGCACAGCTGGCGGGGGACTACGACGGCCTCCTGCCTGCGCATGAAACCCACGGTGACCACCACATCTTCCAAGGACAGCGGAACTCGGAGTTCACCTACCACCACATCATCCCCGAGAACAAGCTGCACGACGCCTACGCGAAGTTGCGCGTCATCATGCAGTACACAGACCCCCAACACGCCCTCCATGCAGGTGTCGAAAGCTTGAAGGCCAATGCACGCAAACAATGGCTCAAGACCCGCGCCGTGAACACGGCCCATGCTTTCAACAAGGAGTTCGATGACTACGGACTGAACCTCAGCGTTGCAGCCATCACCCCGCTGATCGAGGCCCACGCCACCTTCAAGCCGCTCTTCGACGCTATATTGACTGCGGCCAAGAACCAGCTCATCCCCAGGCTTGAGACACAATTCAACAAGCAAGCCAACACGCTCAAGAACCTGCTCGTGGCATTGCTCAAGAGCGATGCGTTCTTCCAGAGCTGGGGGCTTGGCCAAGGGGCTGGGGCGATCACCGCCGAAGTCGACCAGGTGAACCAACGCATCCATGGGTATGACATGTACGACCCTGCGGAATTCACTGCCATCCTCGACGAGATCCCCGCCAGCTCAAGCAAGGGTCACACCAACAAGGGTGAACTCGTCAGGCGACTGGTCGAGCACGCGCGCAAGCCTGCGATGCAAGGCTTTTTCATGCGCAACTACACGGCTTTGCATGGAGCCAATGACAAGTTGGCAACGCTGGTGAGGGATGAAGGCTTGCCAAGACACGGACAGGATGAACTCGAAGATTCGATCACCTGGAACCCGGGCAACATCCACCGAGGCCCAAGTTCAAAGTTGCGCCTGGACCCCAAAACCAAGGGTGATTTCGATCAATTGCTTGATGATGGGGGCAAGGATTTCGAAGTGGCTGCGGTCAACATCATCAGCACGGAGCATTACCACCGCCTCGAAGCGCTTAACCTCAACCTCGATGCCCTGAACAAAATGGACGTGACCCAGCCCAGCGAAAAGGCCATTGAACTGGCCTCGGGCATCGTCCACCAAATGGTGGCCATCCAGAGGTTTGGGGTGACCCATTTCCAGGCCGGGAACTGGGAAGAGCATCCACCCTTGAGGCAAGGCGGCAAACCTTTCGTGCGGCTCAAGCAAAACGATCAGGCCATCCATGCCGCCCAAGGCAGCCCCCTCATCGCCAATTTGGGCCGCGCAAAGAACATCCCGGGCATTTGACTGCCCTGATGCAGCCCATCAAGGCACGGTCACGGTCATCTGAGCGGGGCTTTCCACCGCGATCACGCCCGCCCATTCGCACATCAACTTGCAGTTGGTGTCGAGCGCCGGCAAGCCTCCAACCGCGACGGACGGCACGCCAGGCTCCCACGGCAGCGCCAACACCGGGATGCACGGCGCTGGCGTGAAGACGCCCAGGGCCGCCGCCGTGAGGGCCACCACTTCGGGGTTCGTGGGGCTGCTGCACAAGCCGAAACTCGCGACGTTGACCAAGGGCTTGTTGTCCATGATGTTGGCCGCAGGCAGCATGCCCGCCGTCACCCGGTTCTCGGGCAGGACCACCAGCGGACAGGGCGCCGCGCCAAAGCTGCACTGCAGCACTGCGCCGTGGGTGACTTGAGGTGTGCTCATGTGTTGCGAGACAGGTAGCGGCCGTCTTTTTGCAGTTCGAGCCGGATGCCATCGAGCAGGTCATGGGCGTGCACGACGGGCGGCTGGCGCTTCACTGCCATCAAGGCACCATGGCGCAGCACGTTGATGATGGCGCCACCGGCCAGCTCATGGCGCTCGGCCAGCGCCTTGAAATCGACGTCCGCAGCCAGGTCGAAGCCGGGGCTGGCGAAGCTCTCGCGCCACAAGCGCAGCCTCGCGGCGGCATCGGGCATGGGAAATTGGATGGACGATTGGAAGCGGCGCGCGAAGGCCTCGTCCATGTGCGATGACTGGTTCGTGGCGAGGATGGTCAGGCCCGAATGGCTCTCCAGGCGCTGCAACAGGTAAGCGATCTGCTGGTTGACGGCGTGGTCATTGGATGAGCGCGCCTCATTGCGCTTGCCGAACAGGGCCTCGGCCTCGTCGAAGAACAGGATCCAGTTCTGCCCTTCGGCCTGGTCAAACAGCGCGGCCAGGTTCTTTTCGGTCTCCCCGATCCATTTCGAAACCACACGAGACAGGTCGACGCGGTACACAGGCACTTGGTGACGCTTGCCCAGCAGGCAGGCCGTGAGCGTCTTGCCCGTGCCGGGCAGGCCATGAAACAAGGCCCTGTAGCCCGGCTTGAGCCGCCGCTCAAGGCCCCAGCCCTTCATCAGCTTGGGGCCGTGCTCCAGCCACAGGCCCATCACCTCGATTTGCTTGAGCGTGGTGGCATCGAGGACCAGGTCCTCCCAGTCCAAGGAAGTGGTGATCGGGCTGGCAGGAAAGTCAGGCGATGCGGCAACCAGGTGGGCATCACCATGCAAGATCTGATTGAGCATGCGGGCCGACACACGCAAGGTCCCAGACAGCGGCGGCTCGTCGGCATGCCGCTGCACGATTTGCACCACCCCTTCGCGTTGCAGTGCGTGCCCTGGCTGGAACAGCCCATCGAGCTCGATGCGCCGCTGGCAGTCGCTTCCGGCCAGCAGGAACATCGCCGTCTCGGCGGTGGGCAGGAACCCCGCATGCGACTGGCCGAGCACGCCGCCGAACTCGGTGAACCTGCGCCCCGTGGCGCGGTTGTTCAACAGGAAGGCATCCAGCCGCTCAGGGGCGATGTAGGGCGACAACGCCAAGATCAGCACCAGCCGCGCCGGCATCTTGAGACCCAGGCGCAGCACCAATCCGGCATAAGCGCCGTCGCTTGCATGCAGCGCCGGTGGTTCGGGCAAGGGGGCATCGACCGGACCGGCTTCGTCGGTGTAGGCCGCGAAGCGCACGGCCATGACCGCCTCCATCCACGCCAGCTCGCGATTCAGCGTCAAGCCGTTTTTCTGAGAAGCAAGATCGGGGGCACTTGCCATGGCATGGTTCACCAGGTCACGTGGATCGGATGGGACATCCAGGGATGGTAGATCATGGAGAACGGCCAGGGGCATTGGTTCAGCAACACATCGACCGTCTTGCGCTGCACGTGCAGATGCCAGTTCTCACCCTTGCGCGACAGTTTCCCCTCGCGCACCAAAAAGGTCTCTCGCAACACAGGCGGGGTCGTGTTGCGAAGCGCCGACCAATTCTCGGTCACCGCCTGCATGAGGCCGTCACAGATGGCCAGTTCATCGGCCGTGGCCTCGTGCTCACGCGCCACGGGTTGCGAAAGCGGCAAGCCAGCCAACAGCTTGTTGAGCAGCAGCAAGGGCTCGGGCTGGTCCAGCCGGCCATCGCAGAGGTACTGCAGCAAATGGCAGGCACGCGAGGCATCTCTTTCGCCTTGGACCCGCAACACGCCCTGCTCATCGGGTCTCAGCAAGCCGAGGCGCTCGAACAGCGTGGGCAGGAAGGGCTGAAACAACACCAGCCCCGCATTGCCCACATGGTGCGCATGCGCGGTTTCTTCCGCGCGCGCGGGCCGCCTGTTCGGGGCCTGTTTGGACTTCTCGCCATGAGACCGGGCTTCTTGCCGCAACGCGGACACCAATGAACCATGCCCGCCCCTGAGCGCCAATTGGATGGCGCGTGCGCGCAGTTTTCCTGCTTGCCGCGTCCGGCCTGCGCTCCATCGCATCATCAGCGTCTCGATCAGATCGGACAGCGCAGGTGGACGCGGGGCGGCCAGCAAGTCCAGCAGCTCGGCCCACATGGCCGGACCGATCTGGCGGCGCACACCAAACGATGCCGTGTCACGCCAAGCCTGCAGCAGCAAAGGCAAGGCCATCCGCAGCGTCGGCGCCATCTCCGGCTGCCAGACCTGGATCACACGCAGCAAGACGGCGGGAGACAAACGCCGCGCCCACCTCGCATGCGCCTGAGGACGTCCACGCCTGTCTTCGAAGTAGCGCCGCGCGTGGTCGGCATCCGCATCCAGCAACGCCATCAGCAGCCGCACCTGCGAGGGGGGCAAGGGCACATCGTCATCCAGCAGGCCAAACAGGGCTGCGGAGGCATCGTCTCCCGCATGGGCAGGAGCACAGGCCGCGTCTTCGGGGTCCGCCGCCCGCTGTTGCGGCAGGCTCGGTGCGGGCGACGCCGTGAGCGCTGCTTCGGCCGCCATCAGCATCCAATCGAAATGCCTGGCGTGCCCCATTTTGCGCAGGCTGCCCGCCTGACTGGCACGCAGCACCGCGCCCGCCGGATCCAGCTTGTCGAGCAAGCGCTTTTGCTGAGACGGCTTGAGGCCCGCCATCACTCGGCGCAGGCGCGCACGCGCATGCTCGGCGTTGGCGCAATGCAGCAAGCGGCGGATTTGCACCGCCGGCATCTCCAGCAGGAACTCGGCAGGGCTGGGCTGCAAGGTCTGGGGCATGATCGCCACGCCGGTGTGCAACCACTGCCGCAAGTTCAAGTTGGGGTCGTCCGCTCGGCTTGCCAGCAAGGCGAGCCAATGCGCCTTGAGGACGTTTCGTCCATGACCACGCACTCGCCCTGAAACGAGCCCCCGGTCATCGGCCTGGCTCACCCATTGCAGCAAGCCAGCCCACAGCAACCAAGGTGCTTCACGCACCTTCGCGCCGGCACCCACCATGGCCATGTCACCCAACACGTCGTCGGCCTCCCGGGGCATGCGCTCGCGCAGGAGCCGCGTCAACAGGCCTGGCCCCATGGCCCTTGCGATGACATCGAGCCGGTCCAGGCGACCACTCATCCGGCGCACGAGCAACAACAAAGGCTCGAACCACCCCTTCACCGCGCAGTCCAGCGCACGGGCCAAGCCATCGTCCTGCCCGGAGGCAGATTCGGCTTCCTTGATGGGCCGATCCTGCGCACCGAGTTCTTCCACCAGTTGCGCCAGCGCAGCGGGCAGGGATGAGCGCAGGGCCGTGCGCGCCAAGGTCATGCTCACCGTTGCCGACAGCATCAGCAGCAGGTCTCGGTAATCCACGCCCGTTCGTTGCGCCTCCCGCTCCAGCAAATGCCCCAGGTAGCGGGCCCGATGGAACGAGGCACCGCCGTCATGCAGCAGGAACTCCAGCGTGGTGATCCAAAGCAGGCGGGAGAGTTCGGTTTGCCCCAAGGGCTTCGGCAGCGGCGCGTGGACATGCACGAGCAGCACGTCATCCAGCAGCGCCAGGATCACGGCGGCATCGTCGGGGGCCAAGGCACCCAGCAATGCATGCAAGCCCCTGGTGTCCGCTTGAAGCACCAGGCGCGTCAGCATGTGGCGATCATGGGCATGCCGCCGCAGCCAGGCGATGAAAGCCGCCGGCTGCTGCATCACCACCTCGTGCAGCCTCGCTGCAGCATCGAAAGGCCTGCTCAAGCTGGCGAACGCAACCCTGCCGGAAACCAGGTAGCTGGTCACCTGTTCGAGTTGCCAATCCAGTGGATCCAACAGGCGAGCATCCTGCGAAAACCCATGGCGAGCATCGTGCAAAGCCTTGACCAAGGCTTCGCTCAGCGCCTGTTCAAGGGCATGCAGCGCATCCTGCTCCAGGTGCTCAGGACTGAGCTTGCCCAGATCAAGGTCCAGCCGATCCATCCGCAGGTGGACGCCATCGGGCAGGGTCTTGTCGAGCACGCGCTCGATGACGCGAGGCATGAGCCGCCACCCCAGGGCTTCGAGCCGGGGCCGCATGGCATGGGCCAGGTCCGAGTCAGGCAGAACAGCCTGCACGTCCAGCTTGCCGATGAGGTGAAGGTCATGTCTCACGGGACTCGGATGCATCCACGCCGATCACATTGGGCGACGCGGCACGCCGCATGAAGCTGGCGCGCGACGCCGAGGGGCCACACAGGCGTGGCTGGGGCAAAGCATACCGAAGTTGGCGGCAAGCACGACGCCGAGACCGGTTCCGCCCCGCCATGAATCGCACCCCGAGCTACCGGCCAGAACCTTGCCCCGAGGTTTCGGTGCGGACCAAAGCAACAGGCCCCGAACTCAGGCGAATCCCCCCTGCGGCGCCAATTGCCCGACCAAGAAATCAACCATGGCCCTCAGCTTGGGCGGCACCACCCGTTGCGGCGGCCACAAGGCCCAAGCCCGCGAGCCAAACGTGCCCTGGGGCGCCCACGCGGGCAAGGCTTCTCGCAAGCGCCCAGTCACCAGGTCATCGGCCACCACAAAGCGCGGCAGCAGCCCCAGCCCCATGTCGGCCAGGAGCAGGTCACGCACCACATCGCTGCTGTTGACAATGACCGGCCCTGACAGCTTGACGGTGCAGGCCTGCCCCTCGTGCCCCTTGGCGCGTCCAGCAAAGTGCCAAGTCATGGGCTGCCCAGGCTGGCTCACGCCGAAAGGCAGGCAAGGCAGATCTGCCAGCTGTTCTGGGTGAGACAGCCGCTTGCCGCGCAAGAAACGCGGCGTGGCACACAGCACGAAGTCAAAGGCGTGGATGGGCCGCCCAGCCAAAGCAACGGGTGGCTCATCGGTGAGCCGAATGGCCAGATCGAGCCCCTCCTCCCACAAGTCGACATGCCGATTGACCAGCAGGAGTTCAACCTGAATCTCTGGATGCTGGCGATGGAACACGGGCAGCAGCGGCCCGAGCACATGCTTGCCGTATGACACCGAGGTGGTCATTCGCAGGCGCCCTGAGGGCCGGCTCGCCAGAGACGACAGCGAAGCCGAAGCATCTTCCATCGCCCGCACCATGGTGGCGGCGTGCTCGTACAAAACCCGCCCAGCCTCGGTGACAGTCATGCGCCGTGTGGTGCGGTGCAAGAGCGTGGCACCCAGGTTCCGCTCCAGGCGCTGCACCTGTTTGCTGACGGCCGATTTGCCCAACCCCAAAGCAGAGGCGGCGGCCGTGAAGCCGCTGGCCTCGACCACCTTCACGAACACCAGCAAATCAGCCATGTGCTGGCTTTGCAGCAAGAAGGAATCTTCCATTGTTTCCCTCATGGAAACGGTCAATTGGTTTCACAGCATATTGTTCATTCTCTCAAATGCCAAGACGATGAATGCCTCATCACACAGGAGCCATCCATGCCCCTTCTGACCCTTGACATCTGCAGCGCTCCCTTGACGCAGGACCAACGCAACCAACTGCAACGAGGCCTGACGCAACTGATGGCTTCCAGGCTGGGCAAAGTGGCACACCTGACCGTGGTGCAGTTGCGAGAGAGCTCAGACCGATCGCTGTGGTCGGTGGATGGCAAGCCCTTGGCCAACGATGAATGGGGCGCCAGCCTGCACGTGGCCATCACCGAAGGCACCAACACCCTGCCCCAGCACAGCGACTTTCTGGCGGCTGCCCATGAGCTGCTGCAAACGACCATGGGCCGCCCGCCATCGGCACCGCTCTACATCTTGCTGAACAACGTGCCTGCGGCACACTGGGGTTACGGCGGCCGCACGCAAGCCAGCCGACAGGTCGCTGCCGAACCGTCCCACTGAGAACCACCCGCCATGGCTCAAATCAAGATCTACGCCCGACGCGGCCTGCTGCAGCAGGGGCAGCCCCTCATCTCTCAAGCCATTCACGCTGCCGTGGTGTCGGCGCTGCAATACCCGCCGGACAAGCGGTTCCACCGCTTCTTTCCCATGGACGACAGCGACTTCATTCACCCTGAGGACCGCAGCGAGCGATACACCATCATCGAGGTGTCGATGTTTGAAGGCCGAAGCGAGGCCGCCAAGCGAGGTCTGATTCAAGCCTTGTTTGAGAACCTGAAGCACATGGCCGGCATCGAACCACAAGATGTGGAGATCACCCTGTTTGAGACGCCTCGCGTGAACTGGGGCATCCGGGGCATGAACGGTGAGGACTTGGCGCTGGGGTATGCGGTGAAGGTTTGAGGTGGTCGGGCCGGCTGCCTCTCCCCATCGATTCATAGGTCCTTTGCGGTCAAGCTCGCGGTAGCATCATGTAAACAAATAGTGGGAGCAAACATGCCGATCCGCGACTACCTCAGCCGTTCGCACAGCCTTTGCGAGGCCACGTTCGTGTCCTCGACGTAGGCATACAACCGGCGCGCGGCGCGTGCAGTGAACAGGTGGGCGAACAGCGCGGCCGCAGCTTCGTGGGCATAGCCCTTCCCAAAGAAGGCCGGATTGAAGTTCCAGCCGACCGAGAAGGTGTCGTCCTCCGGATCGGCGAACAGATCGCCAATGAGCTTGCCGGATGCGCGCAGGCACACCGCGATGCTGTTTTCGTTCTGGCTGCGCGCGGCCGCATCCCGTTCGGCTGCCTGCATGTCTGCAAGGGCCTGCGACAAGAAGCAACTGGCGACGGGTTGGTGCAGGTATTCGAACAAATCTGCCGCATCTCGCGGCGTGAAAGACCTCAGAACGAGGCGGTCGGTCTCAATGCTTTCCATTTGCTGGAGGCGCGATGGAACGGGGCATCGACCAGTGCACGCAGGGTTTCACAAGGTGCAGGGTTCAAACCATGCGCGACAGCACATCGCTTTCACCACCCTTGTCAGTCAGGCGGTGTTTGAGCGCCCCTGCCACATGCAACACAACCAGCCCCAACAGGGTGTAGGCCGTGTAGGTGTGCAGCGCGTCAAAGACTTCAAACGCGGCATCGTTCTTGGGCAGGACTTCCGGCAGGTGTCCAAAGAAGAAGAATGGGACACCATCGCTCTGCGTGTAGCTGGATGACATGGCATAGCCCAGCATCGGAACCAACATCGTCAGCACCATGATGGCGCGATGAACGATTTTGGACAGGAGCTTCTCCCAGGGCTTCAGGTTGTTCGGTGCCGAGGGCAGCGTCGAGCGGTTGCCCCAGCGCATGGCCAAGTGGACCAGCGCAGAGGAACCCAAGGCCGTGGCCCCGCTCGGGCCTTCTCGCCAAACGGTCATCAGGCTAGCCACACTTTTTGCCGTGGACTCGTTCGCGGGAGGTCTTGTCGTCAACGCGCTGCTGGCGCTTTGGCTGTTCCAGCGCTTTGACATGTCAGTCGCTTCGGCAGGACAGTTCTTCTTCTGGTCCGGACTGTGCTCTGCCTCATCCCAACTCGCAGCGCCACGCCTGGCACGCCGAATCGGACTGGTCAACACCATGGTGTTTACGCACATCCCAGCGAGCATTTGTCTCATCACGGCCGCATTCGCCTCCAGCCTTCATGTTGCGCTGGCGTTGCTCATCGTCCGGTCGCTGCTGTCGCAGATGGATGTGCCGGCCCGCAGCGCGTTCGTGATGGCGGTAGTCACCCCTGGCGAGCGCGCTGCTGCGGCCAGCTTCACGCTGGTCCCCAAGAGCCTTGCTTCAGCGGCTGCACCAATCATTGGCGCGGCCTTTTTCGCATCGGGCATGCCGGCCGCCCCCTTGGTCCTGTGCGGATTTCTCAAGATCTCATACGATCTCGTTATCTGGCGAGCCTTCCGACATGACCACTGGGTCGGGCGCGAGCTAGGCTAGCCGCGACCTCGACAAGCAGACTACGACTGTTTGAACAAGAGTCAAACTGCGCCAGAGTTTGGCACGAACCCGCCACTCATCAGCAAACGGACGCCGTTCGCGCAGGGCCGATGGTGCTCATCTCCACTGCCGTTGCCTGGTCCTCTGCCTGGATGCACATCGGTTTGTTGCGATCGGAGGCAATGAGCACGACCTATAGCTGTTGCCTGCAGATAGGCAGATCAGATCAGCCATAGGCCGTCGGGTTGCGTTACCCGTTTTTCGCTTCCGCAGGAATCAGTCTGCCGACGTTGTTCCGATTGCGGATCAGCGCTCCGCAATGACGGCCAGTGCGCATCGCCCCCTTACAAGCAGCCCGCGAAGAGCTAACTGTGGGCTAAGTGTTCCCAACCAACATATGCCTCGCAGGCGCAGCTTTGCGTCGTTTTTGACGTTCTCCCCGTCAGAGGAGGACCGCCTTCCTATACATAGGGTGACAGCTTGTCCAGTCAACATCCGCGATCCATCAATTGGCTAATCGGCCTGTCATGTGCATACATTTCGAGCTGCTTTGCAGCCACACCTCCTGCGGAAAAATTTGATGAGGCCATCGATACCGCACGCCGTCAAGTCCAGGGTGTGGTGCTGAGCGCTGCATGGCAATGCGATACCAATGCGCCTTGCGCCTACATCGTAAATATCCAAGATGAACAAGGGGAGCTTCACTCGGTTCGAGTTGTGACGGAGACAGGGGTGATCGCGCAGAAACTCAAGCCCCAGGCTTCAACGGGGGGCATCGATGTTTCCGGTCCGGGATTGCGAGTCGAACGTTTTGCGTACGCGGAGCTCGGTGCAGGCCAAGCGGTCGGTCTTGGCAATGTCATTCTCAATCCATTGCTCACCGTCGGTGGACGTGCAACAGCGCACAGCACCAGTTTCCCGAACTGGAGCGGAGACGGCGATCTCAGAGTCATCTATGGCAAGACTGAATCCTCTGATCCAGTCACCTTGCGCAAAACAACCAACAAGCCACGGCTACAGGAGATCCGAGGATCAGGTCATCTGATCTACGACTTTCATAACGATGGCGGCATCGAAAAAGTCGGCGTGGGGCTGTACACCGAATTCGCTCGTGCATTGCACAGTTTCCCTCGCTACATCCCAACAGAGACAGACGACGCCTATGCCGCTGAAGAAGGCGATATCACCCGCAGCATGCTGAACACTGGCGTGGACCTGCGCCTTGCCCTGAGGGAGAGCCGGATCAAGTCAACACTGCACAATGTGATTTTTCTAAGTGGCTCACGGATTGCACCGAATTTGCTCACCTACAAGCCAATGCTTGGCTTCATGTGGAGCAATGAATTTGCGATCACCGGCAGCATCGATCACCCTGGCCTGAGCTTGTTGACCGACATGGACTTTTACTTTGCCCGCAAAGCCGGCGTTGGCTACCTCAACTCACATGACGGGCTGGGTGGAACCAAACGAGAGCTGGATTTGAAGTACGGCCTAGCTTACTCGTTTTCGCCGAAGATGCGGATGACGGTTCAATCTTATGGATTCAACAACCTGAATCGGGGGACAAGCTCAACCCTGCCGACGGGCTTCAAAGATGGCTTGAGGATCGGCATGACCTGGGCTTTGGATTGAGCCGGCACCCAACCGAAGTCCTCTTGTTTACGCCTTGAACTTTTGCGGCACATTGCTCTCTTGGCCCCACCGATCAACGAAGATCCAGCAGGCCAGAGCCCAGACCGCACCGGCGATCCAACCGGCGACCACATCGGATAGCCAGTGCACGCCGAGGTAGACGCGGCTCAGGCCGACCAAAGCGGCCAGCGTCATGGCCACGCCCAGAACGAACAGTTTGACGCGCACGCTCTTGTTGGCTTTGGCCACCAGTATGGCCAGGGTGAGGTAGATGACGGACGCCATCATGGTGTGGCCACTCGGAAAGCTCATGCCACTGGCCTCGATCAACCTGTATGCAGCATCTGGCCGTCCTCTGCCAATGATCGACTTCATCAGCAATGTGGCGCCAACGCCCGTCAAGCTGGACACCAGCACGGCTCCCGCCATGATGTTCTGCCCCGCCAAGCGCAACCCCACTGTCGTCGCGATCACCAGTAGGGTCAGGACAACCGGGCTGCCCAGCGCGGTGACATCTCGGGCGACCTCCAGCAAGGCCGCTGAACCTACAGGCGAATTGTCAGCGTGTCGGAGGGCCTGGGTGATCACCTGATCAAGACGCGCAGCGTCCCCTTCGATGACCTCGCTGATGAGCTTGATGAGCAACCACGTCAGCGTGCACAACAGGCTGAAGGCGAGAACGATCCTTCGTTCGCTGAAAAATCTGGATGATCGCGACATAGGTTCAAATCGATTGCCTGCCACCGTGAAGACTCAAGGTCACGGTGAGCCCGCATTCACGCTCAGCGTCGGTGAAGCTCAGGTCGATGTCGGCGCCGATGCGCGCGGCGAGTTCCCTGACGATGCACAGGCCCAAGCCAGAACCAGTTTGTCCTGTGCCCAGGATGCGATAGAACGCGTCAAAGACCCGTTCGCGCTCATTCAGCGCAATGCCTGGGCCATGGTCAATGACGGTGATGTCGACACGCTCGCCACGTCGCCGCACACCCACGTCCACCTGGCTTCCGGATGGGCTGTAGCGGATGGCATTGTCAATCAGGTTCTTGATGATGGTCATGAGTGCCATCTCATCGGTGGCGACGATCACCTCATCGACGTCGGTCATGCCCAGGTCGATGGCCTTGGCCTCGGCCTGGCAGATGAAGTCTTCGATGACCTTTCTGGTCAACCTGTCCACCGACACAGATGTGCTCAACGGCGCAGGCGAATCGGCCTGCGCGCGCGCCAGCGACAGCAACTGCTCCAGCAGATGGCGCCCTCGTTCAATGCCTTCGCGGACCGTGACGAGCCGACCTTGCGCCTCAGCCGACATCTGCGCCTGCGCAAGACGCTCTGTTTGCAAGGACAACGCAGCCAGAGGAGACCGCAGTTCATGCGCAGCATCAGCCAAAAAGCGTCGCTGCGTGTCCATGGATTGCTTCACCTTTGCAAGCAAGCCATTGATGGCAAACAGGAACGGCCTCAGTTCATCGGGCACACGTTCCGCTTCCACGGGATGCAAAGCTTGTTCCGAACGGGCGTTGACCTCTTGCGAAAGCTGCGTGAGTGGAGCCAACAGCTTGCGTACCATTATCGCGACCACCAGAACGAGCAGCGGGGCCAGTAGCAGCATGGGCGCGATGGTCCGCAAGGCGCTGCTTCGGGCGATTTCATTGCGCATGCCTGCTTCCTGGGCAACGACCACGCGGGAGCCGTCTTTGGCGGATCGAATCACAACGCGATAGTCTTCTCCATCCCAGGACAAGGTGTGAAGGCCATCGCCGATGCCTGCCGGTATGGGCAAGTTGGCAGTTGAACCAGGGCTCAGCGCGGGCAGGCCAGGGCGAGGTAACCATCGCACTGAAACGCGGGTCTCCTCATCGGCGTCTGGCGCCGACAAGTCAGTAGTCATGCGTCCTGATTGCAGGCCCGGTGCCATCTCTGCCAGGACAGCGATTTGCCTGAGCAAGCTGTCTTGCAACTCATGCGCCTCCGCCAAGGCTGCACTGAAGGACACGACGCCAGCAGCCAGCGCTGCGATGAGGCTGGTGAGGGCCAGGAAGAAGGACAGCCTGAACTGCAGGGAGTGTTGCAGGGCGTGCACCAGCTGCGCCTTCACACGGGTTTGGAGACCATCCATCCCACCCCCCTCACGTTCTTGATGACGTCGGCGCCCAACTTGCGCCTGATCGCATGGATCAGGTATTCCACGGCATTGCTTTCGACTTCCTCCCCCCAGCCGTAGATGCGATCCTCCAGTTCACTGCGCGACAGGATCGCCCCGGGTCGAATCAGCAACGCTTGCAGCAATGCAAATTCGCGCCCAGACAGCTGAACCGGTGCCTCATCGCGGACCTGGGCTTGCCGGGTGGTGGGGTCGAGCGACACCACCCCGTTGCCCAGCACAGGCGCCGCATGGCCACTTTTGCGCCGCAACACAGCGCGCATGCGCGCCAGCAACTCGGCCATCTGAAATGGCTTGAGCACGTAATCATCGGCGCCCCCATCCAGGCCTTGCAAGCGATCATCGAGTCCGTCTCGCGCCGAGATGATGAGCAAAGGCACGGGGTTGTCTGCCGCACGCAGGCTGCGCAAGACATCCAAGCCGTCCTTGCCGGGCAGCCCCAGGTCGAGCAACACCAGGTCGTAATGCTGCCCCTTCAAGGCCCCCAGAGCGGTCAAGCCGCTGCGCACCCAGTCCGCCGCGTAAGACGCGTCTTTCAACGCGACCTGGATGGCCTCCCCAATCATCGGATCATCTTCCACCAACAGGACCCGCATGAGCTCCCCTGACCTTCCTTAACAGGACCGAGTGTAATCAGTGGGCAGCCGAGGCCGCGCGCTGCCTGAACATCAACATGCAGCACGCCATGAAGGCCAGCAGCGCCAAGGATGCACTGTAGCGGCTCAACGCCAGGCCGCCGCTGCTCAGTGGCTTGTCCAGAAAGTCGCCGACCACGGCACCCAAAGGGCGAGTCAAGATGAAGGCGCCCCAGAAAAGGACCGTTCTGGAGATGTTGGTCCATTGGTAAGCTGCCGTGATCAGTGCCAGCATCCCACCGAACAGCAATGCTGCGCCTGTGTAGCCCATGCCCGCTGTATCGGCGCTCCAGTCACCCAGCGCGGTACCCAAGGTCTGAGAGAACATGATCGTGACCCAATAGAAGGCTTCGGCCTTGGGTGAAGCCACTGCGCTCATCGAAACGGAGCCCATCGTCCGGTACCAGATGAACAAGGATGTGAGCAGCAGCGCAGCCAACAGACTGCTGCCCCCGGCATAGCCGATCCCCAGCGAGCGATCGGCAAAGTCCGCCAGGGTGGTGCCAACGGTGGTCGTGGCGACGATGGTGGTCCAGTACAGACCGGGGTGAAACCTGCGGGCCTTGACTTGAGCGACGACCGCGATCAGGAACACCCCGGCAAAGATGCCGGTGCTGAGCAGGTAGCCCAGGTTAAAAGACATGGACGCCGCATCGCCACCGGTTTCACCCAGTGTGGTAGCTGCGATCTTGATGAGCCAGAAACCCAAGGTGACCTCGGGGACTTTGGCCAGTGCACGTTCGCTCCGGGTTGTCATCGCGAGTGCTTTCGGTTCAGAGCTTGCCGCCAAGCGCAGTGAAAGTCTGCAACAAGTTGGTCAGGGCGGACTTGCAGTCCGGCTGCGTCGGTGCATCGGCTCGCAGCGCCTCCAGGGCACGGTCGATCGCTTTGTCAAGCTTGTGCCAGTCCTCCGCCGCGCGAGGCTTCAATCCCGCCTCGGATGCATCCCAAGCCACTTCAAGATCCTTGATGCGAGCTCGTGCCTTGGGCAGATCACCCTGGTCCACCAGCGCAGCCACGTCGCTTGCGATGGTCTGAAATGCAGACAGGTCGCCCAATCTGGAGGCAGCAACGCTTTGGGATGTCTGGCTATTGGTCGCCTTGGCTGGCGTGTCGGACGGTTTGGAACACCCTGCGGCGAGGGTCAGGAGCATCGCAAGGCCAGCAGCCACGGCGGGACGGATGAAGGTCGTTGGATTCAGCATGATGAAGGTTCAGGAGTTGAAACGTGAGGGCAGTGCTCAGCGAGCGATGTGGATAGGTTCGGGCGATCTGGACTTGCGCTGTGCGTTGGCCACCAGGATGACGATCACCGACAGGAACAAGGCGCTCGTCCACATCGCACCCATGCCGATGCCACCGTATGCTTTGGCCTGGGTCAGCAGGTCGCCCAGGGCAGCACCAAAGGGGCGAGTCAGGATGTATGCGATCCAGAACGTCAAGACACCATGACCACCCATGCGCCAAGCAGCAAACGTGACGGCGATCAACGAGCCAAAGGCCACCACGCCAATCGTGAAGCCCAGGCCCAGCGCTTCAGTGGCCAGATCGCCTGCAGCGGTACCCAGTGCAAAGGTGCACAGGATCGTGGCCCAGTAAAACAGTTCGCGACGCTTCGTCACGATTTCATGGATGGACAGGGTTCGCTCCACCCGGAACCAGCTGTAGAAAAGCGTGGCCAACAGCGCGGAAAATGCGGCTGTGCTGAGGTAAAGGCTGATGCCCAGGCCGTCCGTCAGCAAGTCCGTGATTTGAGTGCCTACCACGCTGATCAACACGACGGTCAGCCAGTAAATCCACGGTGTGTATCGCCGCATACGGAGTTGCATGACCAAGGCGGCGATCAAGAACGCCCCCATGACCGAACGGGTGGCACCTTGCCCCCACCCCGCGTTGACAGCGAGGAAATCAGCCACCGTTTCACCAACCGTGGTGGACATGATCTTGATGATCCAGAAGGCGAGCGTGACCTCTGGCACTTTGTTTAGCCAGCGCTCAAGAGGCTGGGCAACTGTCTTGCTCATGCATTTCTCCACAGATAGATTCGCAACACCCACAGTGTGTTGACGCCGACTTAGCGCAGGCATAGGCCGCAGGTCATTCGCGAACCCAGCCACGGCGTATCAGCGCCCCGAACAGAAGCCCGTGCAGGCGTTGCGCCAGGCTGTACATCGCAGGCAGGTACAAGGGGGCCATGCGCCCGCTCAGCCAGCCGCTGACCGCGGCAACAACCAGAGCCCCGAGCATGTCCAGCGGAAAGTGCACCCCCACATAGACACGCGCCCAGGCCATCGCCAGCCCTGTGACGGCCATCAGGGCGCCGGTGCTGCGCGTACATCGCTGCGTCATGGACCCCAATGCCACAGCCCACCACAAGGTCAAATGGTCACTTGGGAAGGAGGCATCGGGCCCGTGGGCAATGAACTTATGCCCCAGTCCCATCATGAACGGACGAGGATGAGGCCACCATGCCCCCAGCACCTGAGCGGCTGCGAGCCCCATCAGCGCTGACACGCTCGCGATCAATACGGACTTGCGCAGATGCCTGCCTCCCAGGAGCCAGCCGACACCAAGGTAGATGGGGACTGCCCATATGAGCCATTCCGCGAAGAAAACTGCGCCAAACAAAACAGGAGCGGATGGTTGTTCCGGCCCGTTAAGCCAGGCGAACAACAAGTGATTGAAGTATTCCATCGGGGCATCTCGAAGGGCAGAGCGAAACGGCGTGGGCCTGCTGGGTCGGCGTCAGTCGTGCTTGTCGCGTTCATCGTGATCGTCGTCACGGTCCTCGCTGTCCTCCGCAGCGGAGAGGACGCTTGCCTTTTCCGCGTCGACCTTGACGTCAAAAACTTTGACCCCTTGGATGACTTCTACGTCGTATACCCAGCCCTGACGACACTGCTCAAGCTCGACGCGAACGGCTCGGCCATGTACTTGCTGCTCTGCAGCGGCGACAGCCTTCCCCAGCGTGACTGCTGATTGCGGGGGATGCTGTGCATCGTTGTCTCCACCGGCCCTGGCTGTCATTGCGGTGATGCCACTGGCAACGACGACTGTAGCCAGCAGGCCGATCTTGGTATAGCGGTACATGGTGTTTCTCCAAAAAGGCGCAACATCTGCGGTTCTTGGAGACTAAACATCAACACTTAGCCGCGAATGAGGGCTGCACGTTTTGGCTCGATGGCTCAATGCCCGATGTAGCCCATAGACCGTGTATCCAAACCTTGCGCGCACAAGGCAGCAAGCAGCATGAACCAGCCAAATCTGCGACCACCTTGAAGAAGCCTGTCACGAACCAGCGCAATGCATCGGACAGATCCATTCAGACAGCCATCCAACACCACGCTTTTCAGCTCGCCCGGGACTCTCACGTTTTTCGGGGTTGAGCCCACCACCCAGACAGGGCCAGATTGCGCACAACCATGAACGACAAAATCGAAACCAGATTCCGCCAGGATGTCTTGCACAACACCGTCAACGCCGCCATCCTGTCGCGATGGTCAGACCTGGGGCTGCCCAACGCCTGGCTGGTCGCAGGCTGCCTGTTCCAGACGGTCTGGAACCTGCACCGAGGCCGCCCGCCCGAACAAGGCATCAAAGACTACGACCTGTTCTACTTCGACCCCACCGACCTGAGCGAGGCCGCTGAAGCGCAGGCCCAGGCCCGGGTGAGCACCCTGCTGGCCGACCTCAACGCCACGGTGGAGGTGGCCAACCAGGCGCGCGTTCACCTCTGGTACCCGGGGTACTTCGGGCGCCCCTGCCCACCGCTGCAATCCAGCGAAGACGGCATCCGGCGCTTCCTCGTGCTGGAAACTTGCCTGGGCATTCGCCCCCATGAATGCCACGCGCCATTTGGCTACACGGGGCTGTACGCGGGCTCGTTCACGCCCAACCCGCTGACGCCGTATCCGGAGTTGTTCGCCGCCAAGGTGGCCAGCTACCGGGCACGCTGGCCCGCATCAGCGCACCCGCCGACGATCGTCAGCGAGGTCTAGCCCGGGCCTACACCGGTCACGCCCGGCGCACCGAACCTACGCGCCAAGCCCGTTTTTCTCCGCCTCTTCGAGATTTTTCTCGGTCACTTCGAGATTTTCTCGCTCAGTTCGAGACATTGATAAGCACGCCAGCCTGCGCAGCCTGCTGATCCGCGTGGTAACTCGACCGCACCATCGCGCCCACCGCCGCGTGCGTGAAGCCCATGCGCCCAGCCTCTTCCTCGAACATCTTGAAGGTGTCGGGGTGCACGTAGCGGCGCACCGGCAGATGGTGGCCCGAAGGCGCCAGGTACTGGCCGATGGTGATCATGTCGATGTCGTGCTCGCGCATGTCGCGCATCACCTGCAGCACCTCTTCGTCGGTCTCGCCCAGGCCGACCATGATGCCGCTCTTGGTCGGCACGTCGGGGTGCAGGGCCTTGAACTTCTTGAGCAGGTTCAGGCTGAACTGGTAGTCCGAACCCGGGCGCGCTTCCTTGTACAGGCGCGGCGCGGTTTCGAGGTTGTGGTTCATCACGTCGGGCGGCGCGGCCTTGAGGATCTCGAGCGCGCGGTCGTCGCGGCCACGGAAGTCCGGCACCAGGATCTCGATGCGCGTGGCGGGTGATTGCTCGCGGACCTGCTTGATGCACTCAACGAAGTGGCCGGCGCCACCGTCGCGCAGGTCATCGCGGTCCACCGAGGTGATGACCACGTACTTGAGCTTGAGCGCGGCGATGGTCTTGGCCAGGTTGGCCGGCTCGTTCACGTCCAGCGGGTCGGGGCGGCCGTGGCCCACGTCGCAGAAGGGGCAGCGGCGCGTGCACTTGTCGCCCATGATCATGAACGTGGCCGTGCCATGGCCGAAGCATTCACCGATGTTGGGGCACGAGGCCTCTTCGCACACGGTGTGCAGCTTGTGCTCGCGCAGGATGTTCTTGATCTCGTAGAAGCGAGTGCTGGGTGAGCCCGCCTTGACGCGGATCCAGTCGGGCTTCTTGAGCACCTCGCCGGCCGGCACGATCTTGATGGGGATGCGCGCGGTCTTGGCCTGGGCTTTTTGCTTGGCGGAAGGATCGTAGGCGGCGGGCGACCCGGAGGCCGGTGCTTGTGGCGCGGCCGGGATCGAGGGGGGCGTGGTGGGCTCGGACATATCCCGAAACTGTAGCCCATCGGCCCGCAGGCCGCCATGTGGCGGGCCGCAACGCCCCAGGCTCAAGGCGCCAGTTGCGCGTCCAAGTGCTGCACGAAGCGCGCCGCCGCCTCGTCCCAGCTCACGTGCACGCCCAGGCTGGCCAGGTCCACCGTTTTCAGGCCGTTGTAGCCGCAGGGGTTGATGCGGCCGTAGGGCGAGAGGTCCATGTCCACGTTGAGCGCCACGCCGTGGTAGGTGCAGTGGCGCGTCACCTTGATGCCGATGGCGGCCACCTTGCCCAGTCCCCGGAACGGGTCGGCCGGGTCAACGGGGCCGGTGAGCGCAGCGTGCGCGAACGGGTCGTCCAGCCGCACGTAGATGCCGGGTGCGCCCGCCACGCGGTGGCCGGTCATGCCCAGGTCTTGCAAGGTGCGCAGCACGGCCTGCTCCACGCGATAGACGTATTCCTTGACGAAGTAGCCGCGCCGGCGCAAATCGAGCAGCGGGTAGGCCACCACCTGGCCCGGCCCGTGGTAGGTCACCTGGCCGCCACGGTTGGTCTGCACCACGGGGATGTGGCTAGGCCCTGGGGGGTTGAGCAGCACATGCTCGGCCTTGCCGGCCAAGCCCTGGGTGAAAACCGGCGGGTGCTGGCAGACCCAGATCTCGTCGGGGGTGTCTTCGGTGCGCTGCTCGGTGAAGTCCTGCATCGCACGCATGGTGGTTTCGTAGGGCGCGAGGCCCAGGTTCTTCAGCGTGGTCACCTGGCGGTTTTACCACCGTCTGGCGCCGCAGGCTCCTTATTCAAGGCCGCTCAAGCACGCTCAAGGCCACTCATGCCCTGACCAGCCGCTGGAACAGGGCGCCGGGCAGGCGCGCCACCTGGCCCATGAGTTCGAGCTCCAGCAAGCGGGCGCCCAACTCGGCGGGGCCCATGCCGGTGCGCGCAGACAGGGCGTCCTGCCCGACCGGGTCGTGGCCCATGGCGCGCAGGACGGGGTCCTCGTCGTGTTCGTCGTCGGCAGGAGAAAGGGGAGAGGCCTGTGCATCGAACCCTTCAGCGCGCCCATGGCGAGCCGGGTTCGGGCCATCGTGCGCCTGGGCGGCCAAGGCTGGCGTCATCGACAAGGCATCGCCCAGGCGCAACTCTTCGAGCACATCCTGCGCGGTTTCCACCAGCTTGGCGCCCTGCTTGATCAGCGCGTGGCAGCCTTTGGCCTGGGGCGAGTGGATGGAGCCGGGGATGGCCAGCACCTCGCGGCCCATTTCGTTGGCCAGCCGCGCGGTGATGAGCGAGCCCGACTGCACCGCCGCCTCGACCACCAGCGTGCCCCGCGACAGCGCCGCCACGATGCGGTTGCGGCGCGGGAAGTTGGCGCGCAGTGGCGGCGTGTGCAGCGTGAACTCCGACAGCACCAGGCCGTTGCGGGCCACGCGGCGCGCCAGGGGCTTGTGCCCTTTGGGGTAGACCTCGTTCATGCCCGTGCCCAGCACAGCAATGGTGCCCGCAGCGCCAGGCATGTCGCCGGATTCGATGGGCAGCAAGGCGCCCTCGTGCGCGGCAGCATCGACCCCGCGCGCCAGGCCTGACACCACCACCACGCCAGACTCGCTGAGCGCGCGGGCGAAGGCCTGGGCGTTCTCGGCCCCCTGCACGGTGGGATTGCGGCTGCCGACGATGGCCACCGCTGGGCGCCGCCAGCGGCTCAGTTCACCTTCGGCGAACAGCACCAGGGGCGGGTCCACCGCTTCGAGCAGGGGTGCGGGGTAGGCTTCATCGGCCAGGGTGAGCACGGCCCGGGGCGCATCGGCTTGCGCAGCGTGCAACCAGGACCAAGTGCGCTCGAGCTCGGCCTGCCAGCCCGAATCAGCCTGCAGCGCATCGGGTGCGAAACGCGGCAGCACGGCGCGCACCGCATCGGGCCGAGCGCTGAAAACCGCCTGAGGCGAGCCAAAAGCCGCGAGCAGGCGGCGGGCCGGGGCGGGGCCCAGGCCGGGCACCATCAGCAGGCGCAACCAGGCGCCGAGTTCATCGATATCGGGAGACACCGGCGCGTGGCGAAGCGTCAGGGCTGGGTGAAGCGGTCACCCGCCTTGACCGGCTCCTGCACGTTCAGGATCAGGGCGTAGGACATGCGGTCGAACACCCGGAAGACGAACAGCAGGCCATGGCGCTCATCGGGCAGCTTGATGAGTTCCTTGCTGTCGGTGGTGGTGTCGCGCACGGTGGCGCCGTTGCGCCACAGGGCCAGCACGGTGCCACGGTCAAGGCCGTCGCGGGTGCCACGGTTGAGCGCCACGATCTGGTTCTGGCCGGCGGTGAGGGACTCGCCGTAGATGGAAACGATCTGGCCAGCCACCGCGTCCTTCGGGGCGTGCGGAACGACGTTGTCGAACTCGCGCGGCGGCACGGGGGCCAGGCGGTCGCCCACGCCGGCTTCCTGGCGGATGCTGGTGACGGTGAAGGTGGACGGGATGACGAGCGCCTTGCCGTCGGCACCGGTGCCTTCGGCGCCCTCGCGGGTCAGCGACAGGGTGCCGACGTAAGCGGCCTCATAGCCCAGCACTTCGCGAGTGGTTGGGTCGCGCAGCGGCTTGGGCTGGCGGAACAAGCGCCAGTCGCGGCGGCCATCGAGCGCACCACGCACGTAGGCGGTTTCGCCACGTCCCAGCATGACACGGCCTTCCTGGGTGGCGACCACGCGCGGCGCGTTCAGCAGTTCGTCGGAAGACTCGAAGATGACGGCTTCGTTGAAGAAGGGTTCGAGCAGGTGGATGGGCACCGTGGCGATGGCGTCATCGAGGCTGCCTTCGCGCACGCGCGGCGAGAGCTTCACGTCGCCGCTGACGGGCTGGCCCAGGCGCAGTCGGGCGCGGCCGTTGCTCTTGTCCAGGTAGAGCACCTGGCCTGGGAAGATGAGGTGGGGGTTGCGGATTTGCTGGAGGTTCATGCCCCACAGCTCGGGCCAGCGCCAGGGCGATTTCAGGAACAGGCCCGAGATGCCCCAGAGCGTGTCGCCGCGCTTGACGGTGTGGCTGTCAGGGGCGTTGGGCGCCAGCTCGGAAAGCGGCACACCGGCTTCGGCGACCTGCTGGGCAGTGGCTTTTTGCTTGGCCGTGACGGGGAAATTGGGCTCAGCCGAAACCGAGGCGGCCGCCAGACCCAGGCACAGGGCGGCAGCCGCTGCCAGCGGTGCGAACGTCACGCGGCGAATGGACAGACGCGGGGACAGCGAACGCTGGGACATCGAAACAGCCTCCATGGACGGCCTTGAATTCGGCCTTGACGTGGACAGTGGGGCTCGGGATTCGGCAAAATCCACCCCTGGATCGAAGGATTCTGCCCGCAAAAGTCGCACAGTCGCAATGGAAATTGCGCGGTGTTACCCCGGGTGGCGCGCCCTTCGGCGACGCCCTCGTTGCGCTGCTCCCACAACCCCCATCGGGTGGCCCACCGGCCTTCCCTCCTCTGGACAAACCCTTTTTCATGGCCCTGCTGCCCATCCTCCGTTACCCCGATCCGCGTCTGCACACGGTCGCCAAGCCCGTGGCCGAAGTCGACGACACCATCCGCCAGCTCGTCGACGACATGCTTGAAACCATGTACGACGCCAAGGGCGTGGGCCTGGCCGCCACGCAGGTGGACCGTCACGTGCGCGTGGTCGTCATCGACACCAGCGAGGAGCGCAACGAGCCACGCGTGCTGATCAACCCCGAAATCACCTGGGCCAGCGACGAGATGATCGTCTGGGAAGAAGGCTGCCTGTCGGTGCCCACCATCTACGACAAGGTCGACCGCCACGCCCGCGTGAAAGTGCGCGCCCTGAACCGCGACGGCCAACCGCACGAATTCGAGGCCGACGAGCTGCTGGCCGTGTGCGTGCAGCATGAGCTCGATCACCTGCTGGGCAAGGTCTTCGTGGAGTACCTCTCGCCGCTCAAGCGCAACCGCATCAAGACCAAGCTGGTCAAGCGCGCGCGCGACGAAGAGGCCTGAGCCCGAATGAGCGCATCGCACTTGCGCGTGGCCTTCGCCGGCACGCCCGAATTCGCCGCCGTGGCGCTCGAAGCCATCCTGGCTGCGGGCCACACCGTGCCCCTGGTGCTGACCCAGCCCGACCGCCCCGCTGGCCGGGGCATGAAGCTGCAGGCTTCTGCGGTCAAGCAGGTCGCGCTCCAGCACGGCTTGCCGGTGGCCCAGCCGCACAGCCTCAAGCTCGACGGCAAGTACCCGGATGAAGCAGCCGCCGCGCGTGACGCCTTGCTCGCCGCGCAACCCGACGTGATGGTGGTGGCAGCCTATGGCCTGATCCTGCCGCAATGGACGCTGGAGCTGCCGCGCCTGGGCTGCCTCAACATCCACGGCTCGCTGCTGCCGCGCTGGCGCGGGGCCGCGCCCATCCACCGCGCCATCGAGGCCGGTGATGTCGAAACGGGCATCACCATCATGCAGATGGACGCGGGACTGGACACGGGCGACATGCTGCTCATCGGCACCGAGCCCATCCGCGCGGACGACACCACGGCCGTGCTGCACGACCGCCTGGCGGCGCTGGGCGGCCGGCTCATCGTCGATGCGCTGGCGCGGGCGGGCCACCTGGTGCGCACGCCCCAACCCACCGAGGGCGTGAACTACGCCCACAAGATCGAGAAGGCCGAAGCCGCCATCGACTGGTCGCAGCCCGCCGGCGTGATCGAGCGCCGCGTGCGCGCCTTCGACCCCTTCCCCGGCTGCACCTTCACGCTGCCAACCGATAAAGGCGCCGAGGTGGTCAAGCTCTGGCGTGCCAGCGTGGTGCCGGCCAGCGGTGCGCCCGGCGAGGTGCTGCATGCGCAGGGCGACACCCTGGTGGTGGCCTGTGGCGAACAGGCCCTCGCCTTGCACACGCTGCAACGGCCTGGCGGCAAGCGCCTGGGGGCGCGTGAATTTCTGCAAAGCTGCGCCCTGCCCGCTTCATTGGCTTGAAAGCCTGCGGCAGCATCCGCATGTGACAACCGTGCCACCATGGGGTGGTGTCTTCATTTGCCTGACGGGTCAGGAGGCCCGAGACGATGTTCAACATGATGAAAACCGCCGTCCTGATGGCGGCGATCACCGCGCTGTTCATGGCCATCGGCAGCATGCTCGGGGGCCGCTCCGGCATGATGCTGGCGCTGGTCGTCGCGCTCGGCATGAACTTCTTCAGCTACTGGTTCTCCGACAAGATGGTGCTGAAGATGTACAACGCCCGCGAGGTGGATGAGACTTCGGCGCCGCGCTTCTACGCCATGGTGCGCGAGCTGGCCCAGCGCGCGCAATTGCCAATGCCCAAGGTCTACCTGATCGACGAGGCCGCGCCCAATGCCTTCGCCACGGGCCGCAACCCCGAGAACGCCGCCGTGGCCGCGACCACCGGCATCCTCAATGTGTTGAGCGAACGCGAGTTGCGCGGCGTGATGGCGCACGAGCTGGCCCACGTCAAGCACCGCGACATCCTCATCAGCACCATCAGCGCCACCATGGCCGGTGCGATCTCGATGCTGGCGAACTTCGCGGCTTTCTTCGGCGGGCGCGATTCGGAAGGCCGGCCGGCCAACCCCATCGCCGGCATCGCGGTGGCCATCCTGGCGCCGCTGGCCGCCAGCCTGATCCAAATGGCGATCAGCCGTGCGCGCGAGTTCGAGGCCGACCGGGGCGGCGCCGAGATATCGGGTGACCCGGCCGCGCTGGCCAGCGCGCTCGACAAGATCCACCGTTATGCGCAGGGCCTGCCGCTGCATGCGGCCGAGGCCCATCCGGAGACGGCTCAGATGATGATCATGAACCCGCTCTCGGGTGAGGGCTTGCGCGGCCTGTTCTCGACCCACCCATCCACCGAAGAGCGCATCGCCCGGTTGATGGCGATGGCGCGCGGGGGCTGAAGCCGCGCGCCCATGCCCGCTGGCTGCGGGCGGCTCTTCAGCTCAGAAGAGGTCCCGCGTGTGGATGAGCCGCTGGGTCTCGGGGGCGAAGACCCCGAAGGTGGCTCGCGCGCTGGGGTCGCGATCGTAGGTGGTGGCGCAGTTGCCGTTGAGTGAACGCAGCCAGGCCTTCTGCGCGCCCGTGCTGGCGGGGTGCGAGCTCAGGCAGGACTGGTCGGAGGTGGTGGCGCCCAGGTTCACGCTCAGGTCCACCGAGCCCGAGCCGCCGTTGGTCGGGGCCGTGAGCACGATGTTGCCGCGACCATTGCTCAGCGCCACGTCACCCGAGGGGGAGGTGGTCCACGCCGAGGTGGGCGAGCCTTTGCTGTCGAGGTAGCCCGACCGCGCCACCGAAGCAGCGGGCAACACGGTGCAACCGGTGTCGGCGTCGTTGACCACCCAGGCCTTGCCCGACCAGTATTGCGTCGTCACCGGCACGTTCAGCGTGCTTTTGGCGGAGCCGAAAGCGTTGGAGATCTGCAGGCGCCCGCTGCGCAGACTCGGGCCTTGCTCGGTCTTGTTCTCTGAGGTGACGCCATCGCTGTCGATGGCGCGCACCGCAACAGAGGCCGGTGCCGTGAGCTTGTTGGTGTAGGTGAAGCTTTGCGTGTTGAAGGTGGCCACGCCCGCGGTGAAGGCGCCTGGCGCGAGGCTGGTGACCCCCAGCGCCCCCAGGCTGCCATTGGTGACCGCGCTCAAGTTGGTGGTCTTGGCGAAGTTGGCCGACATGGTGCCCGTGCCGTCGTAGTTGGACGTCTTGCCGCCAGCGAGGTTGTACGCCGTCACGGTCATGGTGAAGGGCTGGCCGCTGTAAGTGAAGGGTGAGCCTCCCGTACAACCCTGTGTGGCTTCGACCGTGAAGTACGAGGGGATGAAGGGGCCTACCGCGCCCACCGACCCGCTGCCCGTGGTGCCGCTCACGCCGATGCCCGAACCCAGGTGGTTGCTCAAACTGACCGACAGGTCGCCATTGCCGACCTCTGTCCAGCTCAGTGCATTGGCCTGGGCCACGCCGCTGCTGAACGCGCCCAGGCTGCCGGAGAAAGTGCCCGCCTGGCTGGCGCCTCCGGTGGGCTGGCGTTTGGTGAAGCTCAGGGTGGGCGTGGCCGGGATGGCTTCGCGACCGAAGTTGGACGTCGTCGCGTTGCTTCGGTTGCGAGCGGTCACGGTGGCGGCGAAGTTGGCACCTGCCTTGATCGGCCCGGCCGTCACGCCGCTGATGGCAAAGCCAGCGGGCACGGCGATGAAGGTGTCCGAGCCGGTCATGGTCAGCCCCGCATCGCTGCCCGAATTCGACGAGTAGGTGGCGTTCAGGTTGACTTGGCCCGCATCGGCGTAATCGACCGTGGTGGTGGCCACGCCGGTGGCGTCGAAGCTCAGCGACACGCTGCGACCGGTGCCGTCGCATGCGGCGGCGGCATCGTTGGCGGCGTTGAGCGCGGCGCCCGCCACCCTCACCGGCACGAAGCCTGAGCTGGGGTTGCTGTAGGCGCAACTGAACTGGATGCTCTTGCTGACGCTGGCGAACGCGGGCGTGCACATCAGGCTGTTGTCCGACTTGCGCACGGCGCTGATGGTGACCGACTGCGTGTCGCCCGCGACGTGGTTGGGCACATCGAAAATGAAGCCCGAGTCGGCCGAAGTGAAGACGCAGCTGCCGCCCGCCGATGCGGCGGCGCCCAGGCCGCAGTAAGGCGCGGTCCTGTCTGAGGGAGTGACCGACAAGCCGCTCAGGCCCAGGGTGACCGATCCCGGCGTGGTGACCTGAACCGACAGCACGGCCGTGTCGCTGCCCGACGCGATGCTGAACGTCTTCGTGCCCGTCACGGTGGGCCCGCCGCTGAAGGTCACGGTGCCGTTGAGGCCACCGGTGTAGGTGGTGGAGCAGGCGGCGTCGGCGCAGGCCTTGATGGTGACGTTCTCGGCCCGGCAGGTCACGCCAGAGGCGCTGTTCATCTTCACCTCGACGTGGTGCAGTGAATTGCCGGTGCAGGTGTTGGCCTCGTTGTAGAGGGTCGAAATTTCTGAGGCCGTCAATTCGGCGTCGTAGATGCGCACCTGGTCGATCGTGCCGTATGCCGAGTTCAACTCGGGCGAAACCGAGCTGCGGTTGTCACCGAACACGAGCCGCCCGATGGCGTCGGCGATCTTGCCGGAGGACACGGAGTATGGCTGTTCGTCCTGCTTCACCCCGTTGACGTACAGGCGCATGTGCGAGGCACCGGTGCCTGTCGTGAACAGCCACGACACCACGATGTGCGCCCACTGCGCATCGGTGATGGTGTTGAGTTTGTCGACGTTGCGATCAACGCCGCCACCGTCAGTCAGGTGGTTGCTCAGATCCACGCCCGAACCCATGTCATCGCGATAGAGGTAAAACCTGCCCGATGACGATTCGGTGGCATCGAACAGCATGCGGTGCTCCACGCCCGTGGTCACCGACTTGTACCAAAACGAAATGGTGCCGGCGTTGCCGATGCTGTTGACGTCCAGCCCGGTGTCGAAGGCCTGGACCGTTGCGCTGGTGTTGCGCGGCACGTCCATGCCCCGGCAAAAACGACCGTTGGCGGTGGAGGCCACGCCGCCGAGCATCGTGCCGTGGCGTTTGCTGCCGGAGGTGTCCTTCACTTCGCCCCGCGTGCCGTTGTAGCTGGCCTCTTCGAACAGGTACTCGGCAAACAGGCCGCTGTCGGGCCAAGCGCAGGCAGGAGGCTTGGGCGACACCGACACGCAGCTGTTGGTGCAGGTGCTGCCCGCGCCGCAACAGGCGCCCCCCACGGTCGCGCCCGAGTGGATGTAGATGGAATTCGACCCCAGCGAGCGCACACACTTGCCGACCGAGCTGCCGGAGTCCATGTGGATGGTTGTCTGCGAGGTGATGTTGCCGCCCACGCTGCTGTTGATGGTCATGCTGAAATAGGAAGCGGTCTTGATGGAGCCGCCCACCGTGGAGCCGTCGTGGATGTCCACGTAGGTTCCCAGCGATGCCAGTGAGCCGCCGACCGAGGTCGACGAGCCTGTGTCGATGTAGGAGGTCGCGGACGTGATGGAGCCTCCCACGGTGCTGTGATGCCCCGTGTCGACGTAGGTCTGGGCATAGATGTCGCCCGCCACGGTGGCGTAGCTGCCCAGGCTGACGTAGGTGGTGGTGGATGTGATCGAGCCGCCGTAATTGTTGTGTCCTGCTGAGGACACGAGGTAGCCGACGAGGTCGCCACTCACGCCGTTGTACGCGTTCAAGGTGACGGTGCCGCCAGACGTGATGCTGCCCACCGTCGTGTAGACGCTGGCCGTGCCGCCTTGCAGCGTGATGGCGCCCGTGGTGGTGCTCAGGTTGCCCGCGACCGTGGTGCCCGGGCCCAGGGAAACCGCCCCGGTGGTGGTCGCGATCGAGCCGCCATAGGTGACCGCGCCTGAACTGTTGACGCTGCCCGCGTTGACGTTGGCCATGATCACCGCCCCCGCTGAGGCCGACAACTGGCCGCTGATGTTGAGCGTGAGGCCCGACGCCGCGCCTGAGGAGTTGATCTTGGCGTTGTTGGTGCTCAAGGAGCTGAAAGAAATGGTGGTGGGCACAGCCCCGATGGCCACGGTGTCGCCTGCGGCCAGCGTGACCGCCCCGCACGAGTAAGAGCCAGCACTGCCACTGCATCCTGCCGGCATCAGGCCCGGAAACTGGTAAGCGACAGCATGCCCAAGCAGCGGCCAACACAGGCACAGAAGCACCCCGGCCAGCTTTTGCCATGCCCACGCACCATGGCGACGAACCTGTGAACCCCAAACCACAACAGCCATGCTGCCGCCTTCTCAACACACCATGTGACAACTGACGCACGATCACATCAGGTCAGCATATACCGCCCCCCATTTCATGGGGTGTGCATGCACTGAAATAGGACGGCTTTTTTCACGCAAAGGCCACACCGCTTGAACCTGCCTGAGCTGTGACGATGTGTGACGCAGTCCACGCCGTGCGAGCGTTCACATCGTCGCAAGGGCGATCTGCCGAGTCGGGGCATCAAGCCCGCGCCCCGACCGGCCGATAGCGCCACATGCCCCCGCGCAGTGAATGCCCGGGAGGCACCAGAACAAGGAACCGGATGCTGTCAGATGTCCAGGAATCCCGCCGCGACTCCACGCGCCTGAAGCAGGCCGCGTGGCTGGTTCTGCTCGCGGGGGTCTCTTTGAGCGTGTGGAGCTGGATGAATGCCGGACAGCGCATTCAGACGGAAGCCGACCTGGCTTTCGAGGGGCGCACGCGCGCACACGCCAACCACCTCAGGCAGGTGATCGATCACCATGTGGATGTGCTCGCGAGTTTCCAGGCCATGTTCCGGGTTACCGGCCAGGTTGATGAAGCCACCTTCGCTGCCCAATACGACGCCTTGCGCGTGCCCCAGGAGTACCCCGCCCTGCTGGCCGTGCAGTATGCGCCGCTGATCCCGAAGCGAGAACGCGACGGCTTCGAGAGCAAGATGCGTCAGGCCCACCCCGGCTATCGCATCTTCCCGGACGGAGATCGGGCGTTCTACGTGCCCGTGACCCACAACTTGCCGATGACGCGCAACCGGGCGGCTTTAGGATATGACTTGGCGTTTGATCCGGTTCGGCGCCAGGTGATGGAGGAGGCCCGCGACAGCGGCCGCCCTCAACTCTCGCCGCCGATCACGCTCATTGATAACGGGCAAGCAACGGCCGTGGTGGTGCGTCTGCCGCTTTATCGCCACGGGGTTCCGGTTGACACCGAGGCCCAGCGCCAGGCCGCCTTCGATGGCGTGGTCACCGGGGTGATCCGGATCGCGGACCTCGTGGCACAGGCCGGCCAGGACTGGCCTGACTTGGGACTGCGCATCGACGACACACTGGCCACCGAACGCTCCGAGTTGTTTGACAGCGCTCATGGCACCTCGCCTCTCGCAGTCGCGCCCATGCGGCAGGCGGCTGCCGCCGACCAGCGCAGCGTCAGCCTGACCGTGGCCAGCCGGCATTGGACCTTGACCTACTCGCGCCGCCCCGTGGCCGCGTTGACCCAGCCCTTTCCCCTGGCGCTGCTGATCGGCGGCCTCCTGGGCAGCGGCGCCCTCTTCGCGCTGTTGCGGGCGGCCGCCTCGCGCCATGAACGCGCAGCCGCCATGGCGGCCCGCCTGAGCAAACAGGCCCGCGACAACGAGGCGCGCCTGCGCTCCGTGGTGGACAACACCATCGACGGCATCCTCACCGTGAGCCCATCGGGCACCATCCTCAGCGTCAACCAGGCGGTCTGCCGCATCTTCGGCCACAGGGAGTCGGCCATGATCGGCCAGCACCTGGGCCTGCTGTTGCCAGGGGCGAACGAGGCCGAGGGAGGGGAAGGCGTCGAAGCCTTCTTGCAAAGCCAGCCGGTTGGCATGGACGGCCTGGGCCGCCGCACGGAAGGCCAGCGGGCCGACGGCCGTGCCTTCCCGCTGGACCTGGCCATCAGTTGCATGGCGCACGAAGGCCACACGCAATACATCGGCATCGTGCGCGACCTCAGCGCGCAGCAGGCGGCTGAACGCGCCATCGTCGAGGCCCACAAGCAGCTCAACGAGGTCGACGAGATGCGTCGCGTGATCGTGCACAACGCGCCTTACGCGATCTTCGTGCTGAACCGGCAAGGCGTGATCCAGACGGTCAACCCGGCGGGCGAGATCCTGCTCGGCTTCAAGGCCAGCGAGCTGGTGGGCCGCTGCTCGGCGCACCAGTTCTTCGATGAGGAACAACTGCGCGAGCGCGCGCAACTGCTGTCCATGCGGCTGGGGGTGCAGGTCGCGCCCATCGAGGTGCTGCGACACTTGGCCGAAGCCACATCGAGCGTGCCCACCGAGTGGGTGCTCTACCGCAAGGACGGCTCGCCCCTGGTGGCCGAATTGCAGGTCACCGAGATCAACAACGAATTCAGCTCGCTCAACGGCTACCTGGCGATGGCCTACGACGTGACCTCGCGCCGCGAGGCCGAGGACCAGGTCCAGCACATGGCCATGCACGACGCGCTGACGGCCCTGCCCAACCGCAACATGCTGCAGGAGCAGCTGCGCCTGAACCTGATCTCTGCGGAGCGCGAGCAGCGCCCGATGGCGATGATGTTCCTGGACCTGGACCGCTTCAAGAAGATCAACGACACGCTGGGCCACCACATCGGCGACAGCGTGATCATCGAAGTGGGCCGGCGGCTGCGCGAGGCCATGCGTACCTCGGACATCGTGGCCCGGCTGGGCGGCGATGAGTTCGTGATCTTGCTGACCAGCCTGGGCGACCTGGCAGATGGTGAACGCGTCGCCATCAAGCTGCTGGAGCTGTTCGCCGAACCGATCCGAATCGGGCCGCATGAGCTGCGCGTGACGCCAAGCATCGGCCTGGCGCTGTATCCCGCACATGGCAAGGATTCGATCACGCTGATGCGGCACGCCGACCTCGCCATGTACCAGGCCAAGAGCAAGGGGCGCAACCGCGTGCAGGTCTACAGCGACCAGATGGATGCGCCCACGGTTGACACGCTGGTGCTGGAAAACGACCTCTATCACGCGCTGGAGCGCCAGGAGCTGCGCCTGCACTTCCAGCCCCAGTTCGATTGCCGCAGCGGCCTCATCACCGGCGCCGAGGCGCTGCTGCGCTGGGAGCACCAGGGCCGCTTGGTGCCGCCTTCTGAGTTCATCCCGCTGGCCGAAGAAACCGGCCTCATCGTGCCCATGGGCGAGTGGGTGCTGCGCCAGGCCTGCGACACCGCGCAACGTTGGCGTGAATCCAGCGGCTGGCCGCTGCGCATTGCCGTCAACCTGTCGGCCTTGCAGCTCGACCGGCCAGACCTGATCGAAACCGTGTCACGCGCGCTGCGCGACACCGGACTGCCGCCGACCGCGCTGGAGCTGGAGATCACCGAGAGCATCGTGGTGCGCGAGTCGCTGCGCGCGGCCGATGTGCTGGCCCAGTTGCGCGCGCTCGGCGTGGGCGTGGCCATCGACGATTTCGGCGTGGGGTACTCGTCTTTCGCCTACCTGCGCGAGCTGCCGGTGGACCGCTTCAAGCTCGATCGCAGCTTCCTGAGCTCGGTGCCGCAAAGCCAGGGCGACAGCCGCCTGGTGGCCGCGTTGATCGCCATGGGCCACCGGCTGGAGGTGGGCATCGTGGCCGAGGGCGTGGAAACCGAGGCGCAGGCCGAGTTCCTGCGCGACCACGGTTGCGACGAAGTGCAGGGCTACCACCTCGGGCGGCCCATGCCGGCGGCGGCTTTCGCCGAGATGCTGGCGGCGCATGTCCGCTCCAGGCGCCCGGCCGAAGAGGCCATGGAAGACCCCGTCACATCGCGCTGACCCACCCGGCTTGGCGAAGCCGGAGAAGCCTGCGCTTCACTGGTCGCTGGCTTGGACCTGGCGGCGCCGCTCGATGTAGCCGATGGAACCCACGCGTGACGCGTCTGGGCAGGCCGTGTTGGCGTTGCAGGCCACGGCGTCGATGCGGTAGACCCGGATGGTGCGGTCGGTGAAGACGGGCGTGGCGCCCGAGCCGGTCTGCCCCTCGACGAAGGTGTCGTGGTTGCAGGTCACGGTCACGATCATGCCGAGGTCTGCGCGCATGCCGGTGAGCGTCTGGGTGGCGCCGCTGCAGTTGGTCCAAGACCCGCGCAAGGCCTGATACAGCCCCCACTCCGCCCCCGAGTTGGCGGCACGCTGGGCGCGTGCGCCATCCATGTCCTGCACCGAGCTGATCTGCTGGGTCCAGCCCAGGCGGGCGATGGCCGAGCCCAGCACGCTGAGCACCACGAGCACGAACAAGGCCGCCACCGCGCCCAGGCCCCGCTGCGATGTCATCCGATCAGGCATGCGCTGCTCCTTCATGGCACGTTGAGCACGTGGGCGCCGTGGGTCAGCGTGGCCGTCTCGCCATTGCGCGTAAGGGCCAGCTCCAGGTAGACGAAGCCGCTCTGTTGCGTTGCCCCTTGGTTGGGGTTGTAGACGAAGCGGCAGCTGCGGAGGTTGCGAGCAACCACCGTGCCTCCGGTGGTTGCCGGGCAGGCGGTCGGGTAGCTGGCGTTGAAGTCGCGGCGCACGCGCCACAACACGCCCGAGCCCGTCTGACCATCGGCGCTCAGGCCGGCGCCATCGCAGATGTAGAACACCGAGCGCTCACTTTGGCTGACAACCTGGAAGCGGCCGCCGTCGTAGCCCGGCGAAACTTGCAAGGCGGTGATGCCCACCCGCAAGGTGCCCTGTGTGGCAGAGGGGGTGGCCACGGAGGTGATGGTCGCGCGGTTGGTCCCGGTGTAGACGTCGTTGCCGTTCTGGTTGTTGATGACGACAAAGTCGTTGACGGCCGGCTGGCGTGACAGCGTCGACAACACGTCAAAGCCCGTGGTGGCCTGCGAGGTGTCGACCCACCACGCGTCGTTGGCGGTGTTGGGGCCCATGCGGTATCGACCGCCCGCCACCGTTGGCACCAGCTCGAAACAAGCCTCGTTGGGCGTGCGCAGCGAATTGGGCACGGCCATGCGGATGTCGCGCACCATGCGGCGCAGCGCCGTGTCGCCCATGTCGGCCAGGGCGGCGCGGTCGCGGGTGTCGGCGTAGCCCTTGATCGCGGGCCGCACGAACACCGCCACCGTCGCGCCGATGATGGTCGTCAGCACCAGCACGATGATCAGCTCGACCAGCGTGAAGCCCGCAGAACGTGAGCGCGTCCGCGTCATGGCGTCGTCCCCGCGAAGTCCGTGCGCCAAGTCACCAGCACAATCTTGTCTGCCCCCTGGCGCACCTCGACCTCGATGCGCCGGGCAGGCACGCCGTCCAGCGTCACGTCGGCGACCTTCACGCCCAGCCAGTAAGCCGACAGCGCCGCGATGGGCACCCCCTCGACATCGCACACCTGGTGGTTGGTGGGGTAGCCGTCGTAGTCGCCCAAGTCGTCGAAATTGGCCCGCTCGCAGGCCACCGACGTCTCTTTGGTGGCGCCCGAGAACGGCCTCAGGGCGATCTCTTCGAGCATCTCTTCGCCAATCGCCAGGAGCTGCTTGCGCACCACCGGTTCGGCGCTGTGTTGCACGTTGACGTTGAACACCGAAAGCACGCCCGCCACCCCGACACCGATGATGACGATGGCCATGATGGTTTCGAGCAAGGTGAAACCACGTGAGCCACGACGCACCCTGCGGTCAATCGACATGGCCGGTCTCCCCGAAGATGGCGATGGGCGCCGCTGCAGTGGACGTGATCGTCCAGTCGACGGCGTTCGTGCCGGCGCCATCGGTGGTGACGCGGCCATCGGGCTGGAAGAACAGCCCGGACGCCGGGGCCCCACCCGCACTCACCACCGTGGTGGCGTTGTTGTTGCCAGCGCGGGCGAAAACGCTGCTGCCATCGGGGCCAGGCAAATCGGTGTCGCAGGTGGTGGCCGGGTTGGCGGTGGCGATGCGCAGGCTCACCGTGGTGTTGGTGATGTTGGCGCAGACCAGTCGCCGGTGGCCGACGGCAAACTTCTGGGCCATGCGCATGGAACTGGCCAGTGAGTCACGCCAGGCCCCGTCGCGCACGCCCATGAAAGTACCCAGCCTGGGCACGACATAGGCCGCCAGGATCCCGCCGATGACGAGCACCATGACGAGCTCGTTCATCGTGAAGCCCCGCTGGCTGACGCCGGGGGCGCGAGGGGATGCAAGCAGGCGAGGCATGAAGGCAGGTAACCGGTTGGGACGGAAGGCCGGCGGCGAGCAGGGATGACCAGGGGAGCAGCCCCCTTCTGGCACTCATTCTGCCGATTGCCACCCGGGCATATCGCACATGGAACAGGTGCTTTGCCGGCCAGATTTCACGCGGAAGGCCCGCCAGATCATGCGGAGCGCTTCAGTACATGTCCTGTGAATGCATCACCCTCGTGCTTTCGGGCGCGAAAACACCGATGGAGGCGCGCGCCGACGGGTCGAATGAGCCGCCCCCTGGGCAGGTGCCATGGGGGGCGCGCAACCAGGCGCTGCGCGCACTGCCGCCAGCGGGGTGCGAAGACAGGCACGAGGCATCGGTGCCGGTGTCACCCAGGTTGACCGCCAGGTCGATGCTGCCCGTGGCGCCGCCCTTGGGCGCCGAGAGCACGATGCTGCCCTGTCCGGACTTCGCGGTGAACCCGGTGGCGACCACTTGGCCCCAAGGCGCCCCCGAAATCGTTCCCTTGCTATCCATGTAACGCGCCAGGATGACGGCGTCGTCGGGGACCTTGGTGCAACTGTCATCGTCGTTGAGCACCCAGGCCTTGCCACTCCAGTACTGAAGTTGGACCGGCACACTGAGTGGCGTTCGACCCGATCCAAACGCGTTGGACACGAAGAGCCGGCCGCTGCGAACCTGCACCGCGCCCTGTTTACCAGCCGACGAGTTGACCGTGCCAGGCGTGTTTTCAGCTGCCCCCAAGGTGATGCTGGCAGGAGCGGTGGACTTGGCCGTGAAGGCGTAAGTGGGCTGGACGGAGGCCACCCCTCGGCTGAAATCACTTGCTGCGATCGCCACGCCGGTGAGTGCACCTGCCGCACCGGTCGACGAAGAGCCTGACAGCGTCGCGGCCTTGGCGAAGTAGACCGTCATGTTGCTGCGACCATCGTGATTGAGGGTCGTTGCGCCATCGGCATTGAGGGCTGTGACCTTGACCGTGAACGGCTGACCGCTGTAGGTGAAGGCCGACTTGCCCGAGGCGGCACAACCCTGGACGACATCGACATCGAAGCGGTGCGGCACAAAGGGGCCGACCGCCGAGATGCTGCCGCTGAACGCGATGCCCGCGTTGTTGTAGACCGACCCGGCGTTCAAGGTCGAAGCCAGGTTCAGGGTGCCCACTTCGGACCAGCGCAGCGTGCCCGAAGCCACGCCGGAAGCCATGTTGTTCATGGCGATGCCAGGCGCCACGATGTTGGCGTCCGCGCCGGTGGGCGACTGCCCTGTCTTGCTCACGGTGATGCGTGCCGGGTTGCTCGCCTCGTTGCCGAAGGCGGTCATGATCTGGTCGTTGTTGTTCAGCGCGGTGACGGTGAGCGTCGCAGGCGAGGTGACGGCCGTGGTGCCTGCCACGTAGGGCCCGCTCGCAACCATCGACAAGGTCTTGGGCACGGTGATGAAGCTGTCGCTGCCGCTCATGTTCAGCCCCGCTTCGACGCCCGTGCCGCTGTAGCTGGCCGCGATGAGCGTTTCGCCCGCCTCGGCGTAGCTCAAGCTCACCGAGGCCTGGCCATTGTTGTCGAACTTGAGCTTGTGCGACTGCGCTGCCGCATTGCAACTGCCCATGGCGGCGCCGGTGCCATTGCCCTGCAAGGCGACAGACCCCGTCAGGCTGGCGTGGCTCAGCGAGGTGCAAGTGAACACCACGTTCTTCTCCGTCGAGGCAAAGGCCGCCGCGCAACGGCTGCCGTTTTCGACCGACCTGAGCGCGTTGATCACCACCGACTGCGCCACACCGCCGACGTGGTGAGGCACATCGAATTTGAACTTGGTGTCGTCTGCGGTGAAGACACAGCTGTTGCCCACCGCAGCGCTCACCCCCATGCCGCAGCGCAAGGCGTTCTGCGCCGTAGGCGAAGTGCCAGAAAGGCTGGCCGTCACGCTCCCCGGGGTGGTGGTGCGCACCGTGACGGTGGCGATGCCTGCCGCATTCGTGCTGAACGCCACGTTGTTGACGGGCGTGGCCCCATTCAGCACCAACGTGCCACTGGTGGCAGAGGCGGGCACCGACGAGCAGGACGAGTTGGCGCACGCCTTGATTGTGTAGGTGACGCTTTCGCAGGTCAGGCCGCTTGCCGATGGCGTCGTCACCTCGAAGTGATCGAGCGGAGGCGTGACCGTGATGCTGCAACTGCCGCCGCTGGTCGGTGTCGAGCCCATGCCGCATAACACCTTCGGCGTGTTGCTCGGCGTTGGGTTGTAGGCCGACATGGCCACCGTGCCCGTGCCTGAACCCTGGTACTGCATGGTCACCGTGGTGCTGTTGTTCGGCCCTGCGGGAATCGAGAAGCCCGTGCTCGCGGCAGATGGTGACGCGCCAGTGAAAGTCAGCGTGCCAGTGACGCCCGTGGTGTACGGCAAGCTGCAATCGGCATTGCCACAGGCGGTCACGGTGTAGACCACGTCCTCGTTGGACACCTTGGCGTTGGAGTTCGCGCTCACGCGCAGGTGGTTCGGCACCACGGCGGCATCCACATAGGTGAGTTGGTCGATGTGCGTGGTCTGGGCGGTGTCGGACGAAAGGAAGCCGCAGAAATGGCACTGCTCGCTGACGAACTGAACCGACTTGATCTTCTTGCCATCGCTGGGCTGGTACATCACGTACACGGGGTACGTGGTGACGATGTCACCCAGCACCCAGCCCAGCAGCACGTTGTAGACATCGGCCAGCCAGTTCTGCGACACATAGGCCCCAACGCACTGGAGGTTCGAGCTCGAGCGGCAGTTCTGGAGCGTGACCACGCTGTTGTCTTCCAGCGTGAGGTTGATGCGCTGGGTGTTCTCGGAGACGAACTGCGGGTCCCACATGAACCCGACATAAGGCGTGGGGTTGGCGAAAGTGATGGTGGCCTGTGCCGAAGAGCTGCCCAGGGTCTTGAGGCCGGAGTAGAGCCCCATCGTGTTGCCCGAGAAGCCCTGCATCCCGCTGACCGACGATGTCAGGCTGACACTCCCGGACGAGGTGCCCAGCAGACAGGCCCCGAACAGCTTCGTGCAGGTGTCGGCCGAAGACGAATAGCTCAGGCGCGAGGCGCCTTCGCTGGCGAGCGTGCTGGAGCTGAAATCGACGGTGCGCTGGTTGGCCGCGCTCACCGGCGGCAACGTGCTCCAGCTGGTGTAGACCGACAAGCCGGCCAAGGCGGGCAATGCGCTGCAGAGCAAGCAGGCAGCAAGCCAGACTCGGCAGCGATTGACCCGGGTGAGTAGGAACATCGGCGTGACTCCTGCGGCAACACGGCGGATGCGTTTGTCACATTTTCGGCCCAGGTGAATTCGGACTTGAGCGCAAAACCCCGTGTCCGCAGGAAGCGGGTGCGGAAATTCACGCCAGCCTGCGGCGACGGCCTGACCGTGGAGCAGGGTTCGCCCCAAGACAAAGGGGCGAGTGGGCGCGTTCTTCAGTTGCCAGCGGCGATGCCGGTGAAGTGTGCTGTGACCGCAGTGATTCCCGTCCGGGTGGCCGTCAGTTCACAAGATGCGGTCGAGCCATTGGCGCCAATGGCCATGGCGGTGATGGTGTAGGTGGTGCCCGCCTGCGTGAAGGGGCTGGATGAAACGCCCAGCAGGAGGGATGCCCCATCGGAGCAGTCTGCCACCTGCTTGCATTTGCTGGCATTAGCGCCGGCTGTGTTGTGCGCCGTGGCTGAACAACCGGCGTAATTCACCGACATCGCGCCGGTGAGGTTGCCGGCAATGCCGTGGGCAGCGCTGCGCAGGGCATCCGAGCGCAGGTCGATGAACTTGGGCAAGGCGGTGGCCGCCAGGATGCCCAGTATCACGATCACCACGATCAATTCGATCATGGTGAAACCCTTCGCTGCTCTCTGCATATCGCACCCCGGATCGCAACGCATCACCTGAACGGGCTGCGAATCAATGCAGAAGGCTCATCATTGACCCGCGCCGATCCCTGTGAAGTGGGACGTCTTCGGCGTCGAGCCCACGGTCGTGGTCACGTCGCACTGCGCCGTGGTGCCGTTGCCAGAGGCGGTCAGAGCTGTGCCCGCAGTGATGGTGTAAGTGGTGTTGCCCAGGACGAAGGGGCTGCCTGTCACGCCTTGCAGCAGCTTGGCTCCGTCCGTGCAGTCCTGAACCTTCACACAGTTGGGTTTCGTGGAATCGTTTTGGGCCGCAGCACAGCCCGCATAGTTCACCGACATCGCACTCCCCAGGTTGCCTGCCACGCCATCCAAAGCGGACTGCGTGGCATCAGAGCGCAAATCAATGAACTTCGGCAAGGCCGTGGCAGCCAGGATGCCCAGGATCACGATCACAACGATGAGTTCGATCATCGTGAAGCCGGCCTGCGCACGGAGAGTAATGGAACGGTTGGACGATTTCATGATGACCTCTTTTCTGCGAAGTGCGCCGGATGCCCTGCTGACCGGCGGCTAAAGTTGCACGATCTGGTGCTTCATCGGCAGGAATCCTCAATGCTTGAGGGTGACCTGCCCCAAATTCCACATCGGAAGAAACACACCCAGGGCCAGCACCAGCACCAGCCCCCCCATGAACACGATCAAGATCGGTTCGATCTGCTGAGACAGCGTCTTCAGCGCGTACTGCACATCGTTGTTGTACATGTCGCCGACCTCGTCGAGCAGGTCGTCGAGCATGCCGGTCTCCTCGCCGATGGCGATCATCTGTACCGCCATGGGCGTGAACACACCCGTGCCGGCCGCCGATGAGGCCAGTGACTCGCCACGCATCACGCGGTCTTTCATGGATTCGATGGCGGCCGCCAAGTGGGCGTTGTCCGCTGTTTGCGCCACCCCGATCAGCGCGCGCTCCATCGGCACGCCACTGCGCAAGGACAGCGAAAAGGAACGCGCGAAACGAGACAGCGCCGCCTTGGTCACGATGGGCCCGACCAGCGGGAAGTTCAGCACCATGCGGTCCCAGATGGGACGGCCCTGCGGGGTTTTCTTCCAGTGGCGCCAGAGCATGAACAGGCCCGAAGCCACGCCCAGCAAAGTGCCGCCGTTGTTGACCGTGAAGTCCGACGTGCCCACCAGCAACTTGGTGAGCATCGGCAGCTCGGCACCCATGCTCTTGAACACGCCGGCGAAGGAAGGGATCACCATCACGTTGATGACACCGATGGCCACGGCCATGGCCATGACCACGAAGCTCGGGTAACGCATGGCCGACTTCACCTGCTGGCGCATGGCGGCTTCGAACTGGAGGTGATCGGCCAGGCGCTTGAAGACTTCTTCCAGGCGGCCAGAGGCCTCACCCACGCGCACCATCGACACATAGAAGTTGTCGAACACCTTGGGGTGCTGGGCCATCGCGGCCGACAGGTCCACGCCGGCCTCCAGGCTGTGACGCAAATCGCCCACCACAACCTTGAAGGTGGGGTTGATGGCCGTTTCCTGCAGGCCGTTGAGCGCGCGCAGCAACGGCACGCCTGCCTTGATCAAGGTGAAGAGCTGCTTGCTGAACAGCATCACGTCTTGCGACTGCACCTTGGGCGCCATCCAGCTCGGTGTGGCCACGGGTGCGCCCAACCCTTTGCTGGCCGCAGGCGCATCGGCCTTGATGGTCAGTGGAACCCAGCCCTTCATGCGCAGCTCGTCGGCCACGGCAGACGCCGATGCGGCTTCCTGCGTGCCTTGCACGGGGCCGTGTGGTCCTCGGGCGGTGTAGTAGAAGCGGCTCATGCGGTCCTCAGACGTCGATTTCCGCGCTCACGCGCATGGCTTCGTCCACCGTGGTCAGGCCGTCCATCACCAGGCGCACGGCGTCGCGGCGCAGGGTCTGGCCGGCCATCTGCTCGCGCGCCATCCGCGTGAACAGGCCGGGCTCAGGGTGGGTGATGGCGTCGATCAGCGGCAGCGTCATCTCCATGAACTCATACACGCCGATGCGGCCGCGGAAACCGGTCTGGCTGCAGTCGGGGCAGCCCTGGCCCTTGCGCAGGCGGCTGAGGTCGGCGTCGGGGCCAGCCAGGCGGTGCAGCATGGCGATTTCGTGGGCGTTGGGCTCGTGCGGGGCCGAGCAGTTCTGGCAGATGGTGCGCACCAGGCGCTGAGCCACCACCAGTTGCAGCGACATGGCCACCATCCACGAGGGCACGCCCATGTCCATCAGGCGCGCGGGCGTGGAGATCGAGTCGTTGGTGTGCAGGGTCGAGAGCACGAGGTGACCGGTCATGGCGGCGCGCATGCCGATCTCGGCGGTCTCGCGGTCGCGCATTTCGCCAACGAGGATCACGTCCGGGTCCTGGCGCAGAGCCGAGCGCAGCACCTTCTCGAAGGTCAGGTCGATCTTGTCCATCACCTGCACCTGGTTGAGGCCGGGCAGGCGGTATTCGACCGGGTCTTCGACGGTGATGATCTTGCGCTCGGTGCTGTTGAGCGCGTTGAGCGCGCCGTACAGCGTGGTCGTCTTGCCCGAGCCAGTGGGCCCGGTGACGAGGATCAGGCCGCTGGGCTTGTCGATGGCGCGGTAGAAGGCATCGCGCATGGCCGGCGGCAGCTTCAGGCGGTCGAGGTCGAGCATGCCAGCGCTCTGGCTGAGCAGGCGCATCACCACCGATTCGCCGTGCTGCGAGGGCAGGGTCGAGATCCGCACGTCGACGTTGCCGTCCTTGAGGCGCACGGCGAAGCGGCCGTCCTGCGGCAGGCGTTTCTCGGAGATGTCGAGCCCCGACATGAGCTTGAGGCGCAGGGCCACGGCCGAGGCGATCTTGGCGTCTGCCTCGGTCTGCACGTGCAGCACGCCGTCGATGCGGAAGCGGATGCGCAATTGCTTTTCCTGCGGCTCGATGTGGATGTCGGAGGCGCGCAGGCGCAGGGCCTGTTCGAACACCGAGTACAGCAGGCGCACCACGGGGGCGTCTTCGTTGCTGGTGGTGTCCATGCCCAGCAAGTCGCCGAGATCGGTTTCCAGGCTGGCGAGTTCGGAGGTCAGCTCGCGGGCCAGGCCCTCGATCTCCTGCTTGGAATGGTAGATGCGGTCGAGCGCGGCTTGCAGGTGGCTCTCGGTCACCACGGCCATGTCGATGTTGCGCTTGAGCAGGCGGCCGAGCTCGTCGTAAGCGTAGATGTCGGTCGGGTCGGCCATGCCCACCATCAGGCCCGAGGGCGTGTCCTCCAGCACGATGGCGTGCAGGCGGCGCGCGTGCGCTTCAGGCAAGGTCTGCGCCAGCTCGGGCCGAACGGGGAAGTGCACCAGGTCGATGTAAGGCGCGCGCAGTTGGCGAGCCACCGCCTTGGCGATCTGCGCCTCGGTGATCCAGCCATGGTCGATCAGCACCTGGCCCAGCTTGCGGCCGCTGCTGCGTTGCTCGGTGAGCGCCTGCTCCAGTTGCTCGGTGGAGATCAGGTCGTCCTGGACGAGCAGGTCACCTAGGCGAAAGCGCTGAGGGCGGGACATGGTGCTCTCTCTTTCGTCGGCCGGTCAGTTCGAAGGGGCTTCGTTGAAGCGGGCCAGCGCCTGGTCCGCCGAAGGCCAACCCTGGCCGTCCTCGCCGATCACGGTGGGCTTGATCAGGATGACCAGCTCATGCTTGGTCTCGCTGTTGGACTGGTAGCGGAACAGGCCGCCCACGCCGGGGATGTTGCTCAGGCCGGGCACGCCGCTGCGGTCGTTGATCGAGTTCTGCTGCATCAGGCCACCGATGGCGACGATCTGGCCATCGCGCACCCGCACGATGCTGTCGGTCTCGTTGATCGAGCTGGTGGCCAGGGGCAGGCGGTAGGAGCCCTGCTCACCCAGGTCGATGACCTTCTCCTTCTCGGCCACCGAGCTGATGGCCGGGTGCACGTGCAGCATCACCGTTCCGGTCTCGTCGATCTGCGGCGTCACGTCAAGGGAGATGCCGCTGAAGAAGGGCTGCAGCGACAGCGTGGGCGAGCTGGTGGTGGTGCTGCCGGTGCTGGTCTGCGTGGTCGACACACCGGTGACGAAGAGCTCATCGCTGCCCACCTTGAGCACGGCCTTCTGGTTGTTCAGCGTGGCGATGCGGGGGCTGGAGAGCACCTTCACATCACCCTGGGTTTCCAGGAAAGACAGCAGCGCGGCGAAGTTGGCCGACTGGAAGGCCAGGCCATAGAAGCCCTTGCCCAGGGCCTCGGTGGCGGCCGAAACGCCCGGGTTGACGGTGACGTTGGCATCCTTGAGCGAACCGCTGTTGGTCAACGTCACGCCTGGTGCCATGCCGATGCCACCGGCCTTGGTCGAACCGCTGTGGATCCCACGGAAGGCCGTCCAGTTCACACCGGTCTCGGAGCCCTTGCTCAGCTTGATCTCGACGATCTTCGCTTCAAGCATCACCTGACGCTCGATGGTGAGCTGGATCGCCCGCAGGTAATCGGCCACCTGGCGCAGCTCGGCCGGCGTGGCGCGCACGACGATCACGCCAGCGCCCGGGTTGAGCGTGACGCTGCGGCCAGCCTCCTTGCCGATGAGGTTGTTGAGAGCCTCTTGCACCTCGCGCCAGAAGTCGGTGTCCGAGGTCGTGCGCACGGAAGAGGTGTCCTGCCCACGGGTGACCGAGGTGCCGGAGGTGGAGCCGGGGGTGCCCGTGGAGCCCGTGGCGCCGCCGCTGGACTGGCCGATCGAGCTCGAGCTCACACGCAAGTCGGAAGCCCCCTGGCGACGGCCCGGCAGGTAATTGATCTTGTAGAGCCTGGTCTGCACCGTGTTCGGGTAGACGAACACGCGGTTGCCCGAAGCCATGCGGAAGTCGTAGCCGAACAGCTCACGCAAGGTCTCCAGCGCCTCGGGCACCGTGGTCTGCTTGAGCGACAGCGTGATGTTGCCGGCGATCTCCGGCGAAACCAGGATGTTGTACGGCGTGTTCACCCCCAGTTGCAGGAACACCTGTGCAGCCGGAGCGTTGTGAACCGCCAGGTCGAAACGAGGCTCGAAGCCGCGCGAGGCCGGCGTGACCACGGGGGCACTCATCGGTGCCACATTGGGAGCGGCCGCCGGGGCCGCAGCCAGCGTCACAGGCGCGGGCCGAACCACGGGGGCCGCCACGACTGGCGCGGCCACAGCCACCGGAGCCGATGCCTGTGCCATGCGCGGCGTCTCGGCCGGCGATGACCCCAGCGAAGCGAGTGTGAGCGTCATGCGCGAACCTGCCTCGGCGGGAGCGGTCCCTGCCGAGGTGGGGGGCAGGTGATCCAAATCGCTGTCGGCCAGGTCTTCGCTGGCCACGCGCATCGATGGCGCGTCATTCAGCGAGGGCTTGCCGCGTTGCCAGGAGAACCTGGCGGTGCCCGCATCCACCGTCGGGCAGATCAGGGCGCCACTGACCATCACGAGGATGCAGGTACGGATCATGTTCATTCCTTTCGTCCCCGCCGGGACTGCGCCGACTTCGGGTTCCGTTCGATCACCTGAGCGCCAGTGAGGCTCAGGCGCAAGCGGCCACGCGGGCCTTGCAAAACAGCGTCATTCGAGGTCAACGCAACCAGGGTCCAGCCCTCGATGCGCCCACCAGGTTCGATCAACTGGTCGTTGATGAGGGCCATGCCTTTGCCGCCAACCGGGTCGATGCGCACGAGTTGCAGCACGAGCTCGGGCTCACGCCGGGGTGGCGGTGCGCTCGCCGCATCGGACGCGGCGGCACCCGCAGCCATGGCCCCCAGGCGATCGGTCTTGCCCAGGCCAGGCGGCGGACGCGTCGGGTCGCCCAGGCCCAGCAGGGGGTTGGTCTGCGCCAGGGTCGAGCCGCACCAGGCGAACACAACGCAAAGGGCCAACAGACCGGCCGAGGCCAGGCGGAGCAAAGGCAACCGGCTCATGGGGCGATCTCCAGCGGGTCGCGATCGGGGCTGTAGGTCTGAACCTGCAGCGTCAGGGTGGGCAGCCCGCCATCGGCCACGTTCAGCGTCATGCCGTTCCAAAGCAGGCGACGGGGCAGCTGCTCGATGCTGCGCAACCACGCCACGAGATCCAAGAAGGGCCCTGACACCGTGATCTCCAGCCCATGGCTGAACAGGACCGGTGCTGCGCCTAGCGAGGCCGAAGCGCCCTTGGCACCATTGGACCCATTGAACTGGACCTCCACGGGCGGCAAGGTCCGCATCGCCTTGAGGTGCAACTGGCCATGCTCGGCCAGCAGCCCTTCCAGCAGGTTCTGCATGTCGCGGGCGGGGGCCATCATCGCCTGTTGACGAGACAGCTCCTGCTCGCCATCGGAGAGGCGCTTGCGCAACTCGGCCTGCTCTTTCTGGGCATCCAGGAGGCGGCGGGCCAGCTCCACGCGCTTGCGGTTGAGTTCAGCCTGCATGGCATCGCGCGCCACGGTGGCATTGCGCTCGCGCTGATTGGCCGCCTTCAGGGCCTCCGAGGCTGGCGTGATGAGCAAGAGATCGCAAAAGTACACGATCAAGGCGATCAAGGCGACGATGATCAGGCGCCGCTCATTGAGCTGGCGCGCATCGAACTGGCGGCGCACATGACGCCAGCGCAGCAGCGCTTGCGGTGCCCACCTGTCCAGCCCTGGGATCTTCAGCGCGGGCAGCTTGAGGCCCTTCATGGGGTCTCCTTCTGCGTTGCCACGCGCTCGGCGGCATCGCGCCCACGCAAAGTGAACTCGGTGACGCCCGAAGGTGCCGCGCCCTCTTGCGTCGCCTTGTCGCGCATCTCGATCTGGGCGAAGCGCCGGCTGCGGAAGCGGTCTTCCCGCTCAAGCCGACGAAGGTAGGCCGGCAGCAAACTCGGGCTGGTCATGCTGCCGCTGAGTTCCAGGTCACGGCCATCACCGCGCACCTTCAACCCGGTGATCCACACACCAGGCTGGGTCTGGCGACCCAGCGCGATCAACAGATCGGAATACCCCATCGACGTGGCGCTCATGTTGCCCTGCAGGATTTGGCGCAACTGCGTCTGCACCGCCTCCTTGCGCTGGAGGTCTTCGAGCTCCCGCGTGACGTTGCTGGCCTGGGGTTCGGCGACCGAGCGCTGCAATTGGGCCAGCTCAGCCTCCACCTGCTGCGCACGCGTGCCTGCATGGCTCGCCCACAGGCTCAAACCCACCCCCACCGAGACCCCGATCGCCGCAGCGACCCCTGCCCAACGCAATCCCACACGGGCGCTCCAGGCGCCCCCGGCACCTGCCGCCTCGCTCTCGTCGACGAAGCGCAATTGCTGGCGGCCAGTGGCTTCGGTCATCGGCCGCAAGGCCGCGCCCAGCGCGCACAAATCGGCCAGGTTGACACCGCTCGTCAGCCAGGGGTGGTCCTCGCCCAAGGCCGACAGGTCGATCCACTCACCCAAGCGAAAAGCTCGCACCGGCACGTAGATCAGGTCCGCCAGCAAGGGCAGGACGTCTTCGCCACTGCCCGGCGGCAGCACCACAGACAAGCCTTGCAGTGACACCTCGCTGTGCATGCGCTCGAAGGTGTCGATGGTGCGCAGCACCTCCAGCGATGCCCGGCTGAGAGCGCCCTCGCGGGATTCGCTCGAACTCGTCATCGCCGTGCCCTGCACCTCGATGTGGCGGGCCATGACCAGCTCGCCCTGGTAGGTGACGACCAGCAGCGAACTCGATTCGCCGAAGGCCAGCAGCGCGTGGGCCTTGCCCTCTTCCTCGCCCAAGGCGCTGACGTTGCGCAGGGCCGTTTCCGACACATCCAGCGCCGTCCAATGCAAGCCGGCGTCGTCGACATCGGTCTGCATCTGCACGAACTTCTCGCGCGGCAGCACCACGGTCAGCGTCGGACGGCTCTGGCGCAACTGCGTGGCCTCGGGCACCTCCAGCACGTCGATGAGCGCGTCATCGACCTCAAAATCCACGTGGTCGCGCAGCGACCAGCGCAAAGCATCGGCCCACTCTGAACGGGGCACATCGGGCGCTGGGATCGCCACCAGGCGGGCGGCGTCGTTGCGCAAAAGCCCGACCAGCTTGGACGTGTTCCATCGACGCTCGCGGTTCAGCGTCTGCAACCCGTTGCTCAGGCTCGATGCGTCCACCCGGCCCACCCACTCCACCACCGGCCGGTCACCGCCATGCACCACCTCGACGGCGAGCAGCACCGCGCCATCCTGGGCGATGCCCACCCAGGGCGAGGTTGCGTTGGACGGTCGGCGAAAGGGCATGCGGGACTCCGAGAAGCTTGTCGGAGATGCTGCCAGAGCCCTTTTTACGAAGTGGAAGGAATAAACGCGCCTTCGTGCGTTATTTCTCGTGGGCGGCAGGGATGTCGCCAGCGATCACAAGCGCCGTGGCGCCGCGCCTCATTGCAACAGGCGCGCGGGGTCGGCGTCGAGCTTGGCCAGGGCCTCGCGGGTGGCGCGCGTGGTCAAAGACTCCTCTTCCAGCGGCACCATCAGGCCGGCCTGCAAGAAGGCGCCCAGCCGATGCAACTGGAACAACACCCCGCGCCCGCCCGGTGTCACGAACAAGCTCAATTGTTTGTGCAGGCCTTGCCAGGCCAACTGCACATGCTCATGACGCCCCCGGTAGTCGAGGTTGAACCAGGCGCCGATCTGCAACTCGCGCGCCCAAGCCTGCATGGCGGGTGTCGGCATCGAGCCACCCTCGGCCACGATTTCGAGGTCTTCCGTCTCGTGGCCGGAGAGATCGCGCAGGGTGTCGGCGTCCAGCTCGACGCCGGTGAGATCGGGCAACAGCTCGTCGAGTGCTTCCAGGCGCTGGGTGAGCTCTCGCAGCATGGTCGACGACAACGGCGCCGACCGCGCCGAGAAGGCCGACGCCAGGGCCGTGTTGAGAACCTGGATGTGGCGGTCCTGGGCTTCGACGGGCAGGCCGGCGCGCATCATGCCCTCGCGCACAGTCTTGAGCAGCGGCGGCAGGCGGCGCAGCACCTCGGCGCGCTCTTCGCGCGAGGTCTTCGCGCTGGCCGACCAGATCAGGTCGGCGGCGGCGTGCTTGAGCGCGCGGGTGGCGTCGCTGGCCTGCCCATGCTGCACGGCGCTGTGCGCCAGCACATCGGCCCAGACGCGGAACAGGAAGTCGCGCACGCCCTCGTGCACCGGCACCGACTCCAGCATCTTGCGCAGCTCGATCGTGTACTGGATGGCCCAGGTCTCGCGCTGCTCGACCTGCTGGGCCAGCGAGATGCCCTTGCGGCCAGCGGCATGCTCATCGCGGAAATAGGTTTCCAGGAAACGCTCGAACTCGGTCAGCACGGTCTGGAAAACCTTGCGCCCGGTGTCGGGGTAGGCCTCGACCACCTGCACCACGCGCCGGATCTCGCGGTGCAAGGCGTCCTCGCCTTCCTGGGCGCCGGCCACAAAGCCCATCACGCACGAGCCCATGCGGTCGATCAGGCGGCGCGCCGGGTGGCTGATGGAAGCGAAAAAGTCAGGTTCGCTGACGGCCACGCGCAGCACCGGCATCTGCAGTCGGGCAAACCAGATTCGGATACCGGCCGGCAGCCGCTCTTCCATCAGGATGGCCTGGAACAGCAAGGCCACCACCTCGATCGTGGCGCGCTCGGTCGGGTTGCCGGCCGCCTTCTTGAGGATGGCACGGTGATGGTCGAGGTCGCGCAGGGCCGCCTCAGGGGTCGTGGGGGCGCTGCCATCGGCAGGCTCGGCACGACGCCGAACCGTCTCGCCCACATGGCGGATGGCCAGCCCCAGCGGGGTCGAAACCGGCGCAGGCGATCGCAAGACGGCGTCCGGACGGGTGGGCACGAAGCCCGGCACGTGACGGGCCACGAACTGGTTGAACTGCCCAAGCAAAGCCTGCGACTGAACCGCCATGCGCCCCAACCCGGGCACTTGGGTGAGCATGCGGGTCTCGTCGTAGGCATGGCCCAAAGGCTGCAAGCCGCTGTTGCCGACGGAGGGCATGCCCGAACCGCTGCTGGGTGCCACCAAGCCAGAGCCAGAAGGGCTCCAGCCCCCGCTACCGCTACCGCCACCACCACCGCCGCCGCCGCCACCACGCAGGCTGGACACCGTGTCCAGGTCCATCGGGCGACTGGGCATCACGCCGGGCGCCGCCCTGCGGATGAAAGGCCGCAGATCGATCTCAGGCCGCACACCCTGATGCAGCAGGGCCTCGTTGGCGGCGTGATACGCCTCCTGCGCCCAGTTCGACACCTCCTGGTGCAACACGTTTTGCAAGGTCTGCCAATGCTGCATCGACAACTCGGCCGCCAACCAGGCGTCCAGCACCTGCCGGGCAATCCAGGCCGCCCCCAGCACATCCTGCTGCCCAAGACTCGTGTCGACCGCCCCGTTGACGGATTGCAGCCGCGCATTGAGGTCGGTGTATTCCTGCCCGGCCAGGTCGGCGATGGCCTGAGCCAACCTGGAAGCGGTCAGGCCCTGCTCGACCTCTCTGTCGTCGACCAGGCTGAGGGGGATGTCAACAGGCACACCGGCCGATGCGCCCGAAGAACCGGCTCCCTCGGAGATGCCACCGCCCCGCACGCTCAAAGCCCGGCCCAGGCGCACATCGGAGAGCGCCTGACCGAGCTGAGTGGTGAGGATCTGATGCCAGCCCCGCACGGCACGCGGCAGGTCGAGCACCAAGTCTCGGCGGCGGGCATGCAGCGCCGGCTCCGCCGATTGCGTGGCCAGGTTGCGCGCGCCGTCCAGGCACGCCTGCACCAACCCCCGGGCGCCGTGGATCAGCGCCTCGAGGTGCGTGACGCGGGCACCCTGGGCAAGGGCTCGGTGAGAGGCCAATGTCATGAAAAAAGCCGGCCGGTGCCTCTCTGCAAAGGCACCAACCGGCCTGGATGAGTTTTCCGGTTATCGCCCGACTCTACACCACCGCCCCGGCGTGCGGGTCGTTCGGATCCACATCCTTGCGGGTCGGCTTGACGAGGTCTTCGCGCTTGACACCCAACCACATCGCCAGGGCCGCCGCCACGAACACCGAGGAGTAGATGCCGAAGACGATGCCGATGGTCAGGGCCAGCGCGAAGTAATGCAGCGTCGGGCCGCCGAAGATCAGCATGGCCAGCACCATGGCTTCGGTTGAGCCGTGGGTGATGATGGTCCGGCTCATCGTCGAGGTGATGGCGTGGTCGATGACCTCGGGCGTCGACATCTTGCGGAACTTGCGGAAGGCCTCGCGGATCCGGTCGAAGATCACCACCGACTCGTTGACCGAGTAGCCCAGCACCGCCAGGATGGCCGCCAGCACCGACAGCGAGAACTCCCACTGGAAGAAGGCGAAGAAGCCCAGGATGATGACCACGTCGTGCAGGTTGGCGATGATGCCGGCCACAGCGAACTTCCACTCGAAGCGAATCGCCAAATAAGCCATGATGCCCAGCACGGTCACGCCCAGGGCGAGCAGCCCATCGCGGGCGAGCTCGTCGCCCACCTGTGGGCCGACGAATTCCGAGCGCTGCAAGGTCACCGGCTCGGTGCTGGCGCCATTGGCAGCGGTCAGGCAGACCTGGCGGTCACCCTTCTCCGTGGCCTGCGTGCCGATCTGGCCGCCCTCGGCCGAGCAAAGCGCGCCGAACACCTTGCCCACCAGTTCGGCCTGCTTCATCTCGCCACGCAGCGGGATGCGGATGAGCACGTCGCGCGAAGTGCCGAAGTTCTGCACCTGGACTTCACCGAGGTGCAGGGACTCGACCGCCTCGCGGGTCTTGGCCAGGTTGGCGGTCTGGGCGTACTGCACCTCGATGAGCGACCCACCGGTGAACTCGATGGAAAAGTGCAGGCCCCGCGTGACCAGGAAGAAGACGGCGGCGGCGAAGGTCAAGAACGAGATGACGTTGAAGACCAGCGCATGCCGCATGAACGGGATGTCGCGCTTGATGCGGAAAAATTCCATGGTGTCGTGCTCCGCTGCGGTTTATGCCTGGGGCTTCCAGACCTGTCCGATGGACACGCCCTTGAGCTTCTTCTGACGGCCATACCAGAGGTTGACCAGCCCGCGCGAGAAGAACACCGCCGAGAACATCGAGGTCAGGATGCCCAGGCAGTGCACCACGGCGAAGCCGCGCACCGGGCCCGAGCCAAAGGCCAGCAACGCCAGGCCCGCGATCAGGGTGGTGACGTTGGAGTCCAGGATGGTCGCCCAGGCATGTTCATAACCAGCGTGGATGGCCGTCTGCGGCGCCGAGCCGCTGCGCAGCTCTTCGCGAATCCGCTCGTTGATCAGCACATTCGAGTCGATGGCCATGCCCAGCGTCAGCGCGATGGCCGCGATGCCCGGCAGCGTCAGCGTGGCTTGCAGCATCGACAGCACCGCCACCAGCAGCAGCAGGTTCACCGACAGCGCGATGGTCGAGAACACGCCGAACAGCATGTAATAGATCACCATGAAGATGGCGATGGCCGTGAAGCCGTAGACCAGCGAGCTGAAGCCCTGCGCGATGTTCTCGGCGCCCAGGCTGGGGCCGACGGTGCGCTCTTCGATGATCTCCATCGGCGCGGCCAGCGAGCCTGCGCGCAGCAGCAGCGCGGTGTCGGCCGACTCTTCCGGCGACATGCGACCGGAGATCTGCACGCGGCCACCCGAGATCTCGCCACGGATGACCGGGGCGGTGACGACCTCGCCCTTGCCCTTCTCGAACAGGATGATGGCCATGCGCTTGCCCACGTTCTCGCGGGTGACGTCGCGGAAGATGCGCGCGCCGCGCGAATCGAGCGTGAGGTGCACGGCGGGCTCGTGGTTCTCGTCGAAGCCCGATTGCGCGTCGTTCAGGTTGTCACCGGTGAGCACCACCTGGCGCTTGACGATGACGGGCACGCCGCTGCGCTCAAGGTAGCGCTCGGAGCCAAACGGCACCATGCCGCCAGACAGCGCGGCCTGGGCCTCGGTGCTCTCGTCGACCATGCGCACCTCCAGCGTGGCGGTGCGGCCGATGATGTCCTTGGCCTTGGCGGTGTCCTGCACGCCAGGCAGTTGCACGACGATGCGGTCGGCGCCCTGCTGCTGGATCACCGGCTCGGCCACGCCGAGTTCGTTGATCCGGTTGTGCAGGGTGGTGATGTTCTGCTTGAGGGCCTGGTCCTGGATGGCGCGCTCGGAAGCGGGCTTGAGCGTGCCGACCAGGGTGACATCGCCCGACTCGTCGGTGCCATCGGTCCAGGCCATGTCACGCGCGGTGTCGCTGACCACGCCACGGGCGGTGTCGCGGGTGGCGGCATCGCGGAAGCGCACGACCACGTTGTTGCCATCGCGACGGATGCCGCTGTGGCGGATGTCCTTGTCGCGCAGCACGGTGCGGACGTCGCCCGAAATGCTCTCGGCCTTCTGCGTGAGCGCGGCCTTCATGTCGACCTGCATCAGGAAGTGCACGCCGCCGCGCAGGTCCAGGCCCAGGAACATCGGGTGAGCGCCCAGGCTGCGCAGCCAGTGCGGCGAGCGCGAGACCAGGTTCAGCGCGACGATGTAGCGCGGGTCGGAGGCATCGGGGTTGTAGGCGCGGTTGATCGCGTCACGGGCCTTGATCTGGGTGTCCGTGTCCTTGAAGCGGGCGCGCACCGAGGTGCCGTCGAGCTCGATGAAGTCAGGCGTGACGCCAGCGTCCTTGAGCACGGTCTCGACGCGTGCCACATCGGCCTGAGCCAGCTTGATCGTGGCCTTGCCGCTGGAGAGCTGCACCGCCGGTGCCTCGCCAAAGAAATTGGGCAGGGTGTAGATCAGGCCGACCAGCAGGGCCACGGCGATGATCAGGTACTTCCACCAGGGGTAGCGGTTCATGCGGTCCTCGGCTGCGCTTTGTTTTCAGGGCGCGATCAATTCAATCACTTGCTGACGGTGCCCTTGGGCAGCACCTGGACGATGGCCACGCGCTGAACCTGCAGCTCCACGCCGTTGGCGACTTCGATGTGGGCGTAGGTGTCGCCCAGCTTGCTGATCTTGCCGATCACGCCGCCTTGCGTGACCACCTCGTCGCCCTTGGAGAGCGCCTCGAGCATGGCCTTGACTTCCTTTTGCCGCTTCATCTGGGGGCGGATCATCACGAAGTACAGCACGACGAACATCAGCAGCAGGGGCAGCATGCTCATCAGGCCACCGGAGGCGCTGGCGGCGGGGGCGGCGGCTTGGGCGTAGGCGTCGGAAATCAACACGGCTTAAGGTCCTTCTCGAACAAAGGGCCGAGGCGCCGGAGCCCCCGCGCGACATGCGCGAAAGCCCGGCACGCCGGCCGAAAGTGGCTCAGATTGTATGCGGCGGATGTGAAGGCGCATTCACACGCGCTCCACGGCCTTCGCCAGGGGGCCGTCGCGCCTCAACGCATGTCAAAGCACGTACTTGACCTGCGGCAGGCTGGTCAGGGCGCGGTAGATGTTGTCGAGCTGCTCGCGGCTGGTCGCGGTGACGATCACCGTCAGGCCGACGTAGTTGCCGCTGCTGCTCGGGCGGCGCTCCAGCGTGGCGGCGTCGAAGGCCGGGTCGTGCTGCACGGCCACGGCGACGACCGAGGCCACGAATTCCTCGTGATGAGGCCCCATGACCTTGATCGGAAAGCGGCTCGGGTACTCGATGAGCGACTCTTCTGGGGGGATCGGCGGGTTGACGGGTTGGTGCGTGCTCATGCCGGTCCTCACTGGATGCTCAGGCGCAAGGCGTCCCAGGCGCGGCCCAGCCAGCCGGCCGCCGGCACGTCGTCGAGCGACTGCAGCGGCAGGGTCTGCCAGGGCTGGCCATTGAGCGTGACCTGCAGGCGGCCAACCGACTGGCCCTTGCTCAAGGGAGCGAGCAGCGGGTCATTGCGCGTCACCACCGTCTTGACGGCGGCGGCCTGCCCGCGCGGCACCACCACCACGATGGGCTGCGTGCGGCCCAGGCGCGCCGAATTGACCGCGCCCTTCCAGACCTGGGCGGTGCTGACCGGCTGGTTGGCGTCGAACAGCTTGACCACGTCGAAGGCGCTGTGCCCCCAGTTGAGCAGCTTCTGGCTCTCGTTGGCGCGGGCCTCGGGCGAGGCGGCGCCCAGCACCACGCTCAGCAGGCGGCGCTCGCCACCGGCCGTGGGGCGCTTGGAGGTGGAGATCAGGCAGTAGCCGGCGTTGTCGGTGTACCCCGTCTTCAGGCCGTCGACCGTCGGGTCGCGGAACAGCAGCAGGTTGCGGTTGCCCTGTTTGATGCCGTTGAAGGTGAACTCCTTCATCGAGTAGTACGGCAGCGAATTCGGGAAGTCGGTGATCAGGCGCGTGGCGATGATCGACAGCTCGCGTGCCGTGCTCAGGTGGCCGGGCGCGGTCAGGCCCTCGGGGTTGGCGAACTTGGTCTGCTTGAGGCCGAAGGCCTGGGCCTGGCGGTTCATCATCTCGACAAACACCTCGACCGTGCCGCCCACACCTTCGGCCAGGGCCACGGTGGCGTCGTTGCCGCTCTGCACGATCATGCCCTTGATGAGGTCATCGACCTTGACGCGACTGTTGACGTTGATGAACGAGCGCGAGGCGCCGGTCATGCCCGTGCGCCAGGCGCGCTCCGAGACGGGCAGGTCTTGCGTCAGCGAGAGCTTGCCGTCCTTCAAGGCCTGGAAGACCAGGTAGGCCGTCATCAGCTTGGTCAGCGATGCGGGCTCGACGGGCTGGTCGGCGTTGCGCGCGGCCAGCGTCTGGCGCGAGGAAAGGTCTTGCAGGATGAAGGCGCGCGCCGCCACCTCGGGCGGCTGTGGCATGGCCTGGGTGGGTTCGGCGAAGAGCGCGGCTTGCACTGAGGCGGCTGGCGCGGACTGGTTTTGCGCGACAGCGCTCAAAGAAGAAAGGGACAGCGCCACGGCCACCAAGGCCGAAGTGGTCGCGCCCAGCAGGTGGCGGCGGGAAGGGGAAGCAGTCATGCCGGCAATATGGAGGGAAGAAGGGGTGAACACAAGGAAGAGGATGCAAAGTTTTGCAAGCACGCGTGCCGCGCACCCGCTGCGAGCGGTGGGGCCAGGTGCTCAGCCTGCGGCCTCGCGGGCGGCCTCGGCCCGCAGGTGGCGCAGCACAATGTCGCGCAGGCCACCGAGCTGCCCATGGAAGAAGTGCCCCGCGCCTGGCACCACCGTGACAGGCAACTGCTGAGGCCGTGCCCAGTCGAGGATCGCCCCCAGCGGCACCACGTCGTCGGACTCGCCCTGCACAACCAGGGTGTGAGCCGGCACGGTGGGCACCTCGAAGCGCGAAGCAGCGGGGCTGACCAGCACCACGGTGGACGGCGCGCGCACCGCCGGCTGATCGGCCGCCGCCTGCAACAAGCGGCTGGCCGCCTGAGCCGCCACGTAGCCGCCAAACGAAAAGCCCGCCAGCGCCAGGGGCCGGCCGGCGAGCGCTGGGTCGCTCAGGTGATGGGCCACCACCGCGAGCAGGTCGGAGGTTTCGCCCCGGCCCTCGTCGTACTGGCCTTCCGACTGGCCCACCCCACGGAAATTGAAACGCACCGCGCGCCAGCCGGCCAACACGAAGGCGCGCACCAGCGTGTGAACCACCTTGTTGTCCATCGTGCCGCCCATGAGCGGGTGTGGGTGGGCGATGACAGCCAGGCCGCGCGGCGTGGTGCCGTGGCCTGCCGGCTCTTCGACCACGACCTCGATCTGGCCGGCTGGTCCGTCGATGAGCAATGAAGCGGGGCGTCCGATCATGTTGATTCGCCGCGATGTCGCCTCAGGCCTCAGCGGCCCACGTCATCAGGCAGCTCCAGGCGCTCGACGACCTCGCCGCCCAGCAGGTGACGATCAACGATCTCGTCGATGTCGCTCTGATCGACGAAGGTGTACCAGGTGCCTTCCGGGTAGACCACCGCCACGGGCCCACCCGCGCAGCGGTCAAGGCAGCCAGCCTTGTTGACTCGCACGCCACCCTTGCCGTTGCGACCGGCCGCAGCCACGCGGGCCTTGCAGTGATCAAAGCCCGCCTTGGCGGCGTGATCAGCGCAACTGGCTTCGCCATTGACGCGCTGGTTCAGGCAAAAAAAGATGTGACGCTCGTAATAGGCCATGCAGAGGATTCTAGTGGTTGGCCCCAGCCCGGGCTGGCGCGGGGGCATCGCGCCCCAGCAGGCGCGCCACCAGCCATAGCAAGGCCACGAAAGGCCACAGCAAGCCAAACCAGCGCGCCAAACCATGGAAGCGGATGAAGCGCCCGCTCTCCCAGGCCTGCAAGGTCTCGGCGTAATAGGGATCGCTCGGCACTTGGTGCACCATCACCAACAGTCCGATGAGGACCACGATGCCCAGCAACGCACAAGTGCCGCGCCCGCAACCGACCAGCAAGGCCGCGCACGAGGCGCCCAGCAGCATGCCGGTGGCCGCAGGCAAGGTGACCCAGCTGAAGGCATGCACCGGCCCGAAGTTCAATGCCGAGGACAGGGCTGTGAACACGATGCCGGCCAGCACCAGCGCCGCCATCAACACGATGCGCAGCGTGCGTTGGCTGGCCAGCGCGCCAGCCACGCACAAGGGAGCCAGCAGGCCAAGCGCCACCGTCACAGCCTCCAGCTCGGGCGCCCAGATGCTGCCATGCCAGGCATCGGGCAGCACCGCCCAAAGGGACAACGGATCGTCAGGCAGCACCCAGTCCTGCCATGGTGTGTCCTCGGTGAGTTCAACCAACAGCAAGTGCAGTTGTGGCCAGATTTGCCCCTGACCCAGTGGCAGCGGCGGCGGAAACAGCAAGCCCAGAGGCCACAGGCACAACAGCGCCAGCCCGTGGCCCGCTTGGGGGATGAACCAGCGCTCTCGCAGGCGGTGCCAGACCTCGACCAGGCCCAGGGCGTGCAAGGTGAGCGCGGCCAGCACGCCCCAGGCCGCGCCCACGGTGTTGAGGATCCAGTCGGTGACCGAGGGCACCCGGCCAGGCAACAGGTGCTGCAGCAACTCCAGGCAGTAAGACATGGCCGAAGCAGTGAGCACGGTCCGCCATGCCGCCGCCAGCGGCCCCCTGCCCGAACGCAACCAAGCCAGGCACAGCACCAGCCCGAATGGCAGGTAGCCGAGCAGGTTGGCCGTCACGTCGGACATGACCTCGTACGACTGCTTGGGCAGCAGCCAATGGATGCCGCCCAAGCCCGGCCAGTGCCAGCCGGCCCAGGGGTGAAGGGTCGCGTAGACGATCAGCCCGCCCGCCACCCACGACAGGGGCCAGGCGAGACTGCGGTGCACGGCCATGTGGGCTCAGCCGATGGCAGGCTTGAGGACGACCAGGCACACGATGGTCGCGAACAGCAGCACCGACACCTCGTTGAAGACACGAAACCACTTGTGGCCGCGGCGGTTTTGCAGCGCCTCGAAGTCGCGCAACAGGCGCCGGCAGACGTGGTGGTAGCCGATGACGCCCAGCACCAGCAGCAGCTTGGTGTGCAGCCAGATCTGACCGGGCCCCTTGCCGATGCCGAAATACAGCCACAGCAGCAGGCCGAACACCAGCGCCGGAATCATCAGCAGCGTGCTGAAACGGTAGAGCTTGCGCGCCATCATGAGCAGGCGCTCGCGCTCGGCGTGGCTGTCAGGTGGCACGGTGGCCAGGTTGACGTACAGCCGAGGCAGGTAGAAAAGGCCCGCGAACCAGCTGGCCACGAAGATGATGTGCAGGGCTTTGACCCAGAGGTAGGCGGAGCTCATGGGGAGATTATGAGCATGCCGCGCCGCAGCAAAAACAAGCGGGCAAAAAAGAGCCCCGGCGCGAGCCGGGGCTGTGAAGCCTTGACGCTGTCATCACGTAAGGCACCTGCTCAGGGAGGAAAAGCAGGGAATGAGGCCTTGCGGCGTATCATTCACTTCCCATTATAGGGAGGTTGCCCACGCTTGGCAGCACCCCTTGTCCGAAATAACCCTGCGAGGGGTGTTTTTTTTATCAACTTTGCCGTCCTTCACAATTCCGCCACGGAATCCGAATGCGACGCCGGCCCAGCGAATGACCTCCCTGCACTTCCCTCAGCACCGCCTGCGCCGCCTGCGCCGAGATGAGTTTTCCCGCCGCCTTGTGAGGGAACATGTCCTGACCTCCGCAGACTTGATTTACCCGATTTTCGTGGTGGATCAGGACGAAGGCGAGCAGGCCGTGGCCTCGATGCCCGGCGTCAGCCGCCTGGGCCGCAGCGCCCTGTACGCCACCGCCGAGCGTTGCCTGGAACTGGGTGTGCCGGTGCTGGCACTTTTCCCCGTCATCGACGCCGCGCTCAAGACACCGGATGGCCGCGAGGCGCTCAACCCCGAGGGCCTGGTGCCGCGCACGGTGCGCGAACTCAAGCGCCGCTTCCCCGAGCTGGGGGTGATGACCGACGTCGCGCTCGACCCCTTCACCAGCCATGGTCAGGACGGACTGCTGGACGACACCGGCTACATCGTCAACGACCCGACCGTGGCGGTGCTCACGCAGCAGGCCCTGGTGCAGGCCGAGGCCGGCGTGGACATCGTCGCCCCCTCCGACATGATGGATGGCCGCATCGGCGCGATCCGCAATGCGCTGGAGTCGCAAGGCCTGATCCACACGCGCATCATGGCGTACAGCGCCAAGTACGCCAGCGCCTTCTACGGGCCGTTTCGCGATGCGGTCGGCTCGGCGGGCAACCTCGGCAAGGCCAACAAGAAGGTCTACCAGATGGACCCCGCCAACACCGACGAAGCCCTGCGCGAAGTGGCCATGGACATCGCCGAGGGTGCCGACATGGTCATGGTCAAGCCCGGCCTGCCTTACCTGGACATCGTGCGCCGCGTGAAGGACGAGTTCAAGGTGCCGACCTTCGCCTATCAGGTCAGCGGCGAATACGCCATGATCAAGGCCGCCGCGCAAAATGGCTGGCTCGACCACGACGCCACCATGATGGAATCGCTGCTGGCCTTCAAGCGCGCCGGTGCCGATGGCGTGCTGACGTACTTCGCCCTCGACGCTGCCGAGCGCCTGCGCGGCTGATCCCGCCCCAGCCGGCCGCTTTTTTCAAGCTTTTGACGGAGCCCGCCGCGCGTGCGCCTCTTCCACATCCACGATCAGTTCACCGAGCTCAAGGACTGGCCGGCCACGCTGCCGGCGCAGGGCTTCCTGTGGGTGACGACCAGCCGGCGCGTCTTCGAGGTGCGCCTGCCCGAGATCCAGCAGCAACTGCACAAGCTCGCCGGCGGCGGGCTGATGGACCTGCACGTCACCGACTTGCTCAACGCGCAACTGCCCTCGCAGTACGACTACACGTCGTGGTACGACCTGCTGGTGTTCCGCCGCCTGGCCGCTGGCCCGGGCACGCAGCGGCTCTTCCTCGACGAGGCGCATGGCACCGCCACCTCGGCGCGCCAGGCGATGGCCGCCATCGACACCAGCCCGGTGGGCTTCGCGGTGTTCGACCGCGTGCTGCTGACGGTGCACCCGGCCGATTGTTCCGTGCGCGATTTCTTCGAGGCGCGGCTGAGCCAGATGATCCCTCTGGCCGGGCGCGTGCACGACGCACATGAAGCAGCCCATGCGCCTGACATGGGCGCCGACCAGGGCGAGCCTTCGCCAACGGCCGACGCCCAGGTGGACGTGCCGGCGGACCTGCCGCTCGACCCACCCACGCAAGGCGTGGCCGAGCCGCATGCCCACGGCAATGAGCCCTTGGCGCCCCGCTTCCACGAGATGCGCGGCAGCACCTCGCGCCTGCCGCCCAGCCCGCCGGACCTGATGCTGCGCATCGTCAACCACATGGTCGACAGCTACCTGGATCTGCGCCGCCTGCTCACGCGCCAGTTCGGCTACTTGCAGCAAGAGCTGCTCAGCAACCGGCAGCAGTTCAAGCACTGGCAGGCGCTGCTGGAGGCGCGCAACACCCTGCACATGCTCGAAGACACCTGCGAAGACCAGAGCAGCGCGGTGCAGGAATGGATCGACGCGCTGGAGGACTGGCCGCTGCCCACCGACACGCAGGCCGTGCGCGAGCGCGAGGTGCTGCGCGTGCGTTCGCGCGACGTGCACGAGCACATCGCCCGCGTGCTGGCCCACGTGCGCCGGCTGGAGAGCTCGGCAGAAAGCGCCGTGCAGATCCACTTCTCGGCGCAGGGCAGCCGCACCAACGACATCATGCGCACGCTCACCGTGCTCACGGCCATCTTCCTGCCGCTCAACCTCATCACCGGCATCTTCGGCATGAACTTCGATGCCCTGCCCTTGATCCACAGCCACCTCGGCTTCTGGGCCGCAATGGGCTTGATGCTGCTGGTGGCTGTGGGCCTGGTGTGGTGGTTCCGCCGGCGGCGCTACCTGGACGCGAGCGACTCAGGCGGCTGAGCGCGCGTTGCGCTCAAGCTCAAGCGCCTTGCCGGCGCCGGGCCTGCACCTCGCGGGCAAGGCAGAGGTCGTCCCAAACAAGGGCCTTGTCGGCCGGGTTGCGCAGCAGGTAGGCCGGGTGGTAGGTGACCACCACCGGGATGCCGGCCACCTCGTGAACGCGACCGCGCAGGCGGCCGATGGGGTCGGTCGTCTTGAGCAGGGATTGCACCGCGAAACGGCCCATCGCGACGATGAGGTCGGGCCGCACCAGCGCCATCTGCCTGAGCAGGAAGGGCTCGCATTGCGCCACCTCCTGCGGCAGCGGGTTGCGGTTAGCCGGCGGGCGGCACTTCAGCACGTTGGCGATGAAGACCTGGCGATCGGGGCCGGCTTCGCCGCGCGTGAGGTCGATGGCCGCGAGCATGCGGTCGAGCAACTGGCCGGCGCGGCCGACGAAGGGCTCGCCCTGGCGGTCTTCCTGCTCGCCAGGGGCTTCGCCGACGATCATCCAGCGCGCCTGCTCGTGGCCGACGCCGAACACCGTGTTGCGGCGGCTCTGGCACAGGCCGCAGGCCTGGCAGCCTGACACGGCCTCGCGCAGCGCGGGCCAGTCCATGGTGTCGATGCCGACGGGGCGCGAGCCAAGCACCACTTCTGGCGCGGCCGGCGGTGCGGTCGCTGGCACGGCTGATGCCACGCGGGCCGGCGGGCGTGGGGACTGCGGGCGGGCTTCCGATGGGGATGCGGCCGGGGCGCGGTGCGCATCGTCAGGCCATCCATGGCCGCCGTCGCCACCCCGGCCTGCTTGTGCGATGGCCTCGGCGGCCAGCGCCCGCGCGGCCGACGCGTCGGCCCGGCCCGCGCCGGGTTCGGTGCTCGCGTAGGGCGCGGCTTCCCGCGCGGCGTTGGCGGGCGGCACAGGCTGCATCGGCTGCATTGGCTGCATTGGCTGCATTGGCTGCATCGGCTGCATCGGCTGCATTGGCCAGAAGGCGGCCACGCCCATTTCCTTGAGCATGCCGAGCTGGCGCTCAGTCCAGCGCATGGGCGGCCTCCAGCTTGATCTCGCGGCGCATGACGAGGGCGTCTTCGCGGCCCTCCTGTGCGGGGTAGTAGTCCCGGCGCACGCCAATGTCGACGAAGCCTTCGCGCTGGTAGAGCGTCCGCGCCCGGGCGTTGCTGGGGCGGACCTCGAGCCAAAGCGCCTCGGCGTGGCGCTGGTGGCAACGCTCGTAAAGCATCTGCAGGAGTTCGCGTGCCAGGCCACGGCCCTGCCAGCCCCGGGCGACGGCGATGTTGAGCAGGTGGATCTCGTCGACGCCATCCATGGCCACGCAAGCGGCGACCACGCGCTCGCCCGACGCACCACCTGCCGCGCCACCTGCCACATCGTCGGCCTGGCACAGGGCGCGGGTCCAGTAACCGGCACGCAGCGAGGAGCGGTAGTTCTCGGGCGTCCAGGCGTGCAGGGCGTGCGGGCAGGCCATGCGTTCTTCGGTGACCCAGGCATCGATGTCCGCGTCGGTGAGGGGGCGCACGCTCAGGCCTTCGATCGCCGCAACGGGCGTCGAAACCGGCATCGATGGGGCGCTGTCGCTCGGGACCGGGCGGTTCATCTGGAGGTTGCGAGAGAGGCTGGGAGAGATCGGATCAGGCCGGCATCATGCCTGAGCCGCCGCGCGTTCGGCGGTGGTCTGGGCGACTTTGTCGCGCACGTAGCGAGGCAGGGCCAGGGCGGGGTCGACCTGCTCGCCACGGGCCCAGGCCTGGCGGGCCAGTTCGGCCAGCGCCGCGCCGCGCGGCATGGCGTCGGCCGCCAGCACGTGGGCGTCATCCGGTGAGAAACCCTCCCACGCGGCGGGGCAGGCCGTCAGGGCGTTGCCGCACACGCGCACGCCTTCGCCCCGCGAGGCCCAGCGGGCGCGCGGTTCGGCGAGTGGCCACAAGGCGGGCGGCGTGTGCACGGTCCAGCGCCCGTCCGCCCAGGTGAAGGCGCCAACGTAGAGCTCACCCATGCGGGCATCTTGCAGCACCCAGACCAACTCGCCTGCCGCAAGTGGTGCGGCGGCGCGCTGGCGGGCGTCTTCGGCCACGGCCATGAGGGTGTCCAGCACGATGACCGGCACGCCCAGGCCCAGCGCCAGGCCCTGGGTGACGGAGCAGGCGGTGCGCAAGCCGGTGAAGGCGCCCGGGCCGGCGCCGAAAGCGATGGCGCGCACGTCGGGCCAGGCCAGGCCGGCATCGCGCAGCAAGCCTTGCAAGGCGGGCAACAGGCTGGCCGAGGCCTGCGCGCCACCGGGCAGTTCGCGGGCCGCGCCACCGGTAGACAGGGCAACGTGCAGGCTTTCCGTGGCGGTGTCCAGCGCCAGCAGGACGGGGGCTGAGGCGGGGCGAGGCAAGGGGGCGGCGGGCATGCGGGGAGTTTAGCCGGGAGGGCGCGATGGCCCGGGATGGGCGCCTGCCATCTCTGCCGCGCTGGGCGCGCCTATGATCCCAGGCCATGCCCGTCGCTCCGCTCGCTCGTGTCTCTGCCTTCGCCCCGACCATCGAGGTCGCTCCCCGCCGGCACACAGGCCGTGCCTGGCCCGGCGCAGGCCTGCTGCTCAGCCTCGGCCTGCTGGCTTGCGCCGCGCAGGGACAGTCGTCCCCGGGGGCACAGCCGCTCGGAGCGGCCTCACCGGCCTTCACTCCGCTGACCGGTTCGGTGGCTGCGCCGGGTAGCGCGGTCAGCACGTGGCCCGCCCCCTTGCAACAGGCACTCAAACAAAGCGGCTTGCCGGCCGATGCGGTTTCGCTGCTGGTCTGGCCGGTTGATTCACCCCAGCCGCGCTGGCAGCACCTCGCCGACACACCCCGGCAGGCGGCCTCCGTGATGAAGCTGTTCACCACTGGCGCGGCGTTGCGCCAGCTGGGCCCGGCCCACGTGTGGAGAACAGAGGTGGGGCTGGGCGGAGCCTTGCGAACCCAGGGCACGCTGAACGGGCCGCTCTACTTGCGAGGCGGCGGCGACCCCTCGCTGCTGATCGAACATGTGCAGCGCATGATGGCTCGCTGGCGAGACGCGGGGCTGCGCGACATCCGGGGCGGCATCGTCATCGACCGGGGGCTGTTCGAGCTGCCTGCCCACGACCCCAGCGCTTTCGATGGCCAGCCGCTGCGGCCCTACAACGCCGGCCCGGACGCGCTGCTGCTCAACCATCAATCGGTGACGCTGCGGCTGATGCCGGACGCGGCCCGCCCTGGGCAGGCGCTGGCTTTCATCGAACCGCCCCTGCGTGGCGTGCAAATCGAGCACAGGCTGCCCTTGGCGCCCGGGGTGGCCTGTGGCGACTGGCGCGGCGCGCTGAAGCTCGACATCGTGCCGCAACCAGGTTTGCAGCCAGACGGCCGCAACCGCTGGAGCGTGCGTCTGACAGGCCCCTACCCCGCAGCCTGCGGCGAGAAGGAGTGGCCCTTGCTGTGGACGGGTGACGGGCCGGGCGACCACGCCGCGCGTCTGCTGGAAGCAGCCTGGCAAGGCAGCGGCGGCCAACTTGGCGCACCAGTGCGCGATGGCGCCTGGCCAAGCGGCCTGCCCGTTTGGCAGACCTGGGTGTCGCCCCCGCTGGCCAGCGTGGTGCGCGACATCAACAAGTTCAGCAACAACGTGATGGCGCGCCAGTTGTTCCTGAGTCTGGCGCTGGCGCCAAATGGGTCGAATGGCGCCGTGGAGACGGGTGGCATGAGCGCTGTCAACGGTGTGAATGGGGTGCATGGCATCAACGGCCCGGCCACCTTGGCGCAGGCCCGTGCCGTGGTGGGACGCCAGGTGGTCGAGGCCACGGGCGGCGCCGCGTCAGCCTGCCGCGAGGACGCGCTGGCGCTGGACAACGGCTCGGGCCTGTCGCGCCAGGAGCACGCCTCGGCGCGGTGCCTGGCGCAATGGCTGCAAGCGATGTGGCGCAGCCCCGTGATGCCGGAGTTCATCGCTTCGCTGCCGCTCAATGGCGTGGATGGCACCACGCGGCGGTGGCAGGCCGCCGCAGGCCTGGCCCACATCAAGACCGGCTCGCTCGACGGCGTGTCATCGGTGGCCGGCTATGTGCTGGGAGAATCGGGGCAGCGCGTCGTCGTCGTGGGCCTGGTCAACCACCCGCGCGCCGACGCGGCCCGTCCGCTGCTGCAAGCCCTGGTCGACTGGGCTCGCCAAGAGCGCTGACAACGCCCGCCAACGCCCGCAACAGGCGCCGACATGCGCTTTCGCCGCGCCGTCCCGCTCAACAAGCCGCCCGCATGCCCTCCGTGAATCACCTGCCCACTTGGTTGCCCCTGGCTCCCGCGACCATCGAATGGATCGGCGCCATCGCCGCCGCGCTGACCACGGCGTCCTTCATGCCGCAGGTGTGGCTGACCTTCCGCACGCGCGATGTCAGCGGCATCTCGCTGGGCATGTACAGCTGCTTCACCATCGGGGTGGCGCTGTGGCTGGTGTATGGCCTGTCGATCGGCTCGGTGCCGGTGACGGTGGCCAACGTGATCACGCTGACCTTCGCCACGGTGATCTTGATCATGAAGATCAGGTATGGGCGGCGCTGACCTCAGGGGGTCAGTCAGGCCCTGCGATCAGGTCAGAACTGTTCGTGGGCCCGGTTGAACACCGTCACGCCGATGAGGTTGTGCAGCAGGGGGGCGGCGCGCTTGGCGTCGGCCCAGATGGCCGTGCTGGAGCTGGTGCCCGAGGTGTAGTACTGGCTGGTGCAGAACAGCAGTTTTTCGTTCGCCACGTCGTCAGCGGTCCGGCCTGGCAAGGCAACCGGGTCGATCGGCTGGCCGTCCGGGCGAAGCACCGCATTGGCGTCGCACAGCGGCGTCACGTATTGGTAGTTGTTGTTGCGCGTGCCGGGTTTCGTGAGCGACTCGGGGTTGATGCCGGCCAGGCTGCGGCCCGACATGTTGCCCAGGCCCGTGATGTAGAGGCGGTCGTTGTAGGCCCGCACCAGGTTGGTCAACTGGGTGCCGGTGCCGGCGGCGGCGGCCAGCGGCGTCTGGCCGAGGTCGGGCGTGAGGGCGAGCACCACCTTGGCCCCCTGGTCGATGAGGCTGCGGATGGCCGAGGCCATGCTGGCAGCGCGCGATTGCAGCTCGGCGATGGCGCCGGCTTCGGTCTGCGTGGTGGCCTGGATGGCCTGGTACTGCTCCAGGACGTCGTTCTGGCCAACCATGATGGTCACGACGGTCTTGCTGCCGATTTCGCCACGGTGGGCATTGATCTGGTTGATCACGTCGGCGGTCTTGGCGCCAAGGGCGGCGTAGCTGATGGCGCCACCTCGCGTGTCTTGGGCACATTGGCTGGTGTAGCCCTTGCCATAGGCGCGAGCGACGATCTGCACCCAGTTATTCGCCACGTCGCAAGCGTAATCGACGGTGGTTGTGCGCTGGTTGGTGGGCGTGGTGAGGGAGTCAACTTCGAATTTGATCACCCAGTTCAGACCAGCGGGCACACGATAGGTGGTGCCGACGGAAGTGAAGGTCACGCTGGTGTTGTTGCTGCTGCATGCCTTGGCCTGGCTGCCATCGTAGGCGCACACGGACGCAGCAGTCGTCACGACAGGCTTGGCGGTGTAGGTCAGGCCTGAAAGGTCCGTGGCCACGCCGGGGAAGGTGGTGTCGAGCAGGTTCGAGCTGGTGTCCACGCCCATCGCGCTGTTCTCGTCACCGAAGGACACGATGTTGTCCGGCGTGAAGTAGCTCTTGCGGTCACCGCCACCGCAGGAAGCCAGCACGACGCTGGCGCAGGCCAGGGCCACGGCCCCCATGCGGCGCGCGCGGCGCGAGCTCGGGTTCGGGGACAGGCGGCGGGTCTCGGCTCGGGACATGAACTCTCTCCAGGGATTCGCGAAATGCGTCGCGGAATTCGGTTTGTCAGCGCGGCAGTCTGCCACGTTCGTGTGAAGGCTTGTGAAGGCGATGCTCAAGGCACTTCGGGCGTAGCGGTCAGGCCGCCGACGCGCGGGTGAGGCGGTCGCGCACGCCGTCCCAGGCGGCATCATCGGGCGGGGCCTCGACCCAGATCTGGTCGACGCCTGCGGCATCGATCTCGCGCAGGTCGGCGAACAGGTCGTGGGCCGCAGTGGCCGCATCGCCGGGCATGGATCGGTGCAGCACGCCCTTGTGCGGCGCGCGGCGCGCCCACAGGCTGCGCGAGTACACGGCCACTCGCGGCGGCGTGTGTGCGCTCGGGTGGCGCTCGCGCAGCAGGGCGGCAGTGATCTCGGGCTCGATGACATCGAGGCTGCGGTCGATCTGGTCGTCGCTCATCAGCACGACCTTGGCGCGCGGCGCGTAGTGAGACAGAAGCGTGCCCGATGCGCGCGGCGCGTCGGGGTCGGGCGCCTCGGGCCTGGACCACAGCAGCGGCTCGCCCGCTGCGGCTTCGAGCTCCGCCAGCGTCAGGCGGCCGGGGCGCAGCAGCACGGGCTGGTCACGCGAGCAGTCGACGATGGTGGATTCGATGCCGACCTCGCAGGCGCCGCCATCGAGCACCCAGACTTCATCGAGGCCTTCGCCCTGGTCGCGGAACTCTTCGATGACATGGCTGGCGCGCGTGGGGCTGATGCGGCCGAAGCGGTTGGCGCTTGGCGCGGCGATGCCGAGGATGTCTTTTTGCGCGCAGGCTTCGAGCAGGCGACGGGCCACCGGGTGATCGGGGCAGCGCAGGCCGATGGTGTCCTGTCCACCGGCGGCGGCGCGGGCCATGTCCGGGTGACGCGGCACGATGACCGTCAGCGGCCCCGGCCAGAAGGCCTCGACCAGGCGTTGGGCCACGGGCGGAAAGGTGGTGACGAAGTACAGCGCGGCGGCCTGGTTGGGCACGTGCACGATCAAGGGGTGATCGGCCGGCCGGCCCTTGGCCGCGAAGATGCGCGCCACGGCGTCATCGCGGTCGGCGCGGGCACCCAGGCCATAGACGGTTTCGGTGGGCAGGGCCACGAGGCCGCCCTCGGCCAGGCGTTGCGCGGCCTGCTCGATGGCATCGGGCTGGGATTCGGGATCGAGCAGGCGCATGGTGGTCTGGAGAGCAGTCAGAAAGCCTCGATGCCGAGGATGGCGGCGGCCTTGATCGCCGTGGCATGCGCGGCATCCGCCGTGGCGCCGGTCACGGTGAGGTGGCCCATCTTGCGGCCCACGCGGGCTTCGGTCTTGCCATAGAGGTGCAGGTGGGTGCCGGAAAGCGCCAGCACCGCCGCCCAGTCGGGCTCGCGCTGCACCAGGGAGGGTTCGCCCGCCACCAGCGGGAACCACAAGTCGCCCAGCAGGTTGAGCATCACGCAGGGGCTGTGCAGCACCGGCTCGACCAGCGGCAGGCCGGTCATCGCGCGCACCTGAAGCTCGAACTGCGACACATCGCAGGCGTCGATGGTGTGGTGGCCGCTGTTGTGCGGACGCGGGGCCATTTCGTTGGCGACGATGCGGCCGTCTTGCAGCACGAAGAATTCGACGCACAGCACGCCGACGTAGTCCAGCGAGGTAGCGATCTGGTGCGCGGACTCGTAAGCCTGCTGCGAGACGGCCTCGGTCACATTGGGCGCGGGCACCTGCGTCACGGCGAGGATGCCGTCGCGGTGCAGGTTCTGCTGCAATGGGAAGTGCACGACCTGGCCGTCGCGGCCACGCGCCACGATGACACTGACCTCGTAGGCCAGCGGCAGCATCTTCTCCAGCACGCAGGGCACCTGTTGCAACTGGCCCCAAGCGGCGGCAAGCTCTTCGCGGGTCTTGACGCGCACCTGGCCCTTGCCGTCGTAGCCCATGCGAGCGGTCTTGAGGATGCCTGGCAGCAGTTCGTCGGTGACGGCGGCGAGCTGGGCGGGCGTTTCGATGAGGGCGTGCGGGGCGCAGGCCACGCCGCAGCCGACGAAGTGGGCCTTCTCGCGGGCGCGGTCCTGGCAGACGGCGACAGCGCTGCCGGCGGGCGCCACGGGGCGGGCTTCGGCCAGCTTGTCGAGCGCGGCGGCGGGCACGTTCTCAAACTCGGTGGTGATGGCGGCGGACACGCACGCCAGGTCGGTCAGGCCGGCCTCGTCGAGGTAGGAAGTGCGGATGTGCTCGTGCGAGACCAGGCCGGCCGGGCTGGCGGCGTCGGCGTCGAGCACGGCGGTGCGGTAGCCCATGCTCTGCGCGGCGTGCACGAACATGCGGCCGAGCTGGCCGCCACCCATCACGCCAAGGGTGGCGCCGGGCAGGATCACATGGGAGGAATCGTTGGGTTGACTCACGTTGATGCTCCGGCCTCAGGCCTTGCCACCCGACGAGGGTTGCATGGTCAGGTCATCCGTCATCGCACGAGCAACCTCGGTCTGGCGGGCGCGGAAGGCGTCGAGCTTGGCACGCAAGGCCGGGTTGCCATGCGGACCACTGGCCAGCATCGCCACCGCGAACAGCGCCGCGTTGCCCGCACCCGCCGTGCCGATGGCGAACGTCGCCACGGGGATGCCCTTGGGCATCTGCACGATGGAATGCAGCGAATCGACGCCCTGCAAGTGGCGCGAAGGCACGGGCACGCCCAGCACGGGCACCGTGGTCTTGGCCGCCAGCATGCCCGGCAGGTGGGCGGCACCGCCCGCCCCGGCGATGATGGCCACCAGGCCCCTCTCCGCTGCGGCCTCGGCGTAGCGGAACATGTCATCGGGCATGCGGTGCGCCGAAACCACCCGGGCCTCGAAGGCGATGCCGAACTCGGTGAGAATGTCGGCGGCATGGCGCATCACATCCCAGTCGCTGCTGGAGCCCATCACCACGCCCACTTGAATGGGGCCTGGATTCGATGGGTTCTGGGTCTGGGGGGATGTGCTCACCACGGGCTCCTGTTTGTCAAAAGACATCGTCAAAGAACCGATTTTAGGCCAGGGCCCAGGCCGGCTTTCCCACCCGGCTCACCTCATTTCACACTGTGATCGCACCATGATCGACATCACCCTCGAGAACTTCGAAGCCGACCTGATCGCCGCCTCGCAGCAGCGCCCCATCCTGCTGGACATCTGGGCGCCCTGGTGCGGCCCATGCAAGCAGCTCGGTCCCGTCCTGGAGAGCCTGGAGGTCGAGTACCAGGGCCGCTTCACCCTGGCCAAGCTCAACGCCGACGAGCAGCCCGAGATCGCCGGCCAGCTCTCGCAGATGTTCGGCGTGCGCTCCATCCCGTTTTGCGTGATGTTCGTGGGCGGCCAGCCGGTCGACGGCTTCGTGGGCGCCCTGCCCGCCGAGCAAATCCGGGGCTTCCTGGCCAAGCACGTGCCTTCGGAAGGCGAACTGGCGGCCGAAGCAGAGGTGGCGCAGGCCGAAGAACTCGCCGCCGAAGGCCAGACCGGCGGCGCGGTGGACATGCTGCTCGACGTGCTCGAAAAAGACCCGAACAACGACGAGGCCCGCTACGACCTGATCACGCTGATGCTGGCCGAGGGCTCGGAAACCGCCTTGCAGCACGCCAGCCTGGTGGCCGAGCCGCTGCGCCCACGCACCACCGGCCCCATCGTCGAGGCCCGGCCCGCGGCCTTCGTGCGGGTGCTCGACGCGGTGATCGCGGTGCGCGCGCAAGGCCTCCCGCTGAGCACCTTGCAAGAGGCCATCGCAGCCAACAAGCGCGACTTCGCCGCTCGCTTCGAGCTGGCCAGCCTGCACCTTGCCATGGGCCGCCACACCGAGGCCATGGACGAGCTGCTTGAAATCATCATGCGCGACAAGGCCTGGCAAGAAGAGGCGCCGCGCAAGCTCTACATCGCCATCCTGGAGACGATGAGCAAGCCGGCCCCGAAACCCGCCACTGGCCGCGCCCCCGGTGCGCCCGGCGCCAGCGCCGACGGCAAGCCCAAGCTGGAGATCGCCGGCAAGGTGGAAGTGCCCCAGGGCGACCCGGTCATCGACGCCTACCGCCGCAAGCTGAGCATGGCGCTGTTCTGACATGCCCGCCGCATTGCCTCCCCTGATCGACGCCGCCAGCCTGCTGGCCCTGCTCGCCCACCCGGCCGGCGAGGACGTGCTGGTGCTCGACACCCGCTTCAACCTGATGCAGCCCGAGGCGGGTGAAGCCGCCTGGCGCTCGGGTCACATCCCCGGCGCGGCGCACGCCCACCTCGACCGCGACCTCTCGGGCCCCAAGACCGGCGCCAACGGCCGCCACCCCTTGCCCTCGCCCGAGGCCTTGGCCGCGACGCTGGGCCGCTGGGGCCTGACGCCCGCCACCCGCGTGGTGACCTACGACGACGCGGGCGGCATGTTCGCAGCGCGGGCCTGGTGGCTGCTGCGCTGGGCGGGTCACGAACAGGTGCAGGTGCTCGACGGCGGCTGGGCCGCCTGGCAAGCGGCGGGCGGCGCGGTCGACACCTCGGTGACCGAACGTGCCCCCACCGAGGTCAACGTGTCAACCCAACCCGGCTGGGTGCTCCAGGCCGACGAGGTGCTCGCCAGCGTGCAGGGCCGCGCGCCCACGCTGCAACTGCTCGACGCCCGCGCCCCCGACCGCTTCCGTGGCGAGAACGAAACCCTCGACCCCGCTGGCGGCCACATCCCCGGCGCGGCCAACCGCTTCTTCCAGCTCAACCTGCAAGACGGGCGCTTCAAGCCAGGCGCGCAACTGCTTGCCGAGTTCAGCGCCGCACTGCCCGGCCAGGACCTGAGCCAGCTCGTGCACCAGTGTGGCTCGGGCGTGACCGCCTGCCACAACCTGCTGGCCCTTGCCCACGCCGGTCTGCCCATGGGGCGGCTGTACGCCGGCTCCTGGAGCGAATGGTGCACCGACCCGGCCCGGCCCCGAGCGGTCGGATCGGCCGGATGAACGGTGAGACGGCTGACGAGTTGGGACTGGTCCTGAGGGCCACACCCCCTCACTTGGGGGAACAACGTCAGCTTTGTCACGCCGATCGGGTGCTCCCCACGCGACACGGCTGACCAGATTTTTTGCCGCGTGGGCATCATGAAACCACAGCAAAGGGTTTCTGGCATGTCCGCACCGAATCACACACGCACCGCACGCCGCCGCAGCATCCTCGCCACCGGCTTCACGCTCATCGAGTTGATGATCGTCGTCGCCATCGTGGCCATCCTGGCTTCGGTGGCCCTGCCGGCGTACTCCGACTACATCCTGCGCGGCAAACTCGCCGACGTCAGCAACGAGATGTTCGCGTTGCGCGCGCGCATGGAGCAGTTCTTCCAGGACAACCGGACTTACGAAAAAGGCCCTTGCACCAACAGCAAGACGGTAAGGGGCTTCACGGTGGTGTGCACCACCGCCACCGCAACGGCCTACACGATCACGGCCACGGGCTCCCCCACCGACAACACCGACGGCTTCAGCTACACCCTTGATCAAACGGGTGCCACCACCAGCAAGGTTTCAGCGAATTGGGGCAAACAAGAATGCACCGGCACCTCCTTCCTGATGAAGAAGGGGCAGACCACATGCTGAAGCCATGGCGCCACCATCGAGGCTTCACGCTGGTGGAGCTCATGGTCACGCTGGCCGTCGCCGCCTTGCTGCTGGTCGCGGCCGTGCCCGCTTTCGGCCTGTGGATCCAGAACGTCCAAATCCGCAGCACAGCGGAATCCCTGCAAAACGGATTGCGCAGAGCCCAGGCAGAAGCGATCACGCGCGGCACTCAGACGGTCTTCGTGCTGAGCACCAGCGCGCCCGCCTGGAATGCGGCCCCCACGGCAAACGCCTCCAACTGGTCTGTCCGAGCTCAGCCCGTGGCCAACAGCGCCGAGGCAACGGCAACGGCGACAGACAAGACACACCCGCTCATCGAAGGCAGCACCTACGGCAGCCAGACCAACGTGTCCATCAGCGGCCCAGCGCTGCTGTGTTTCAACTCGGGTGGCCGGCTCATCACGAGCACCGCCGTGGCCGTGCCCAACGTTGGATCGGCCTCCTGTGGCGCATCGCCAGCCACCTATGACATCAAGCGCGGTGACACGATTGACGCCGACCACAAGGCCTACAGGGTGACCGTCACCGTCGGCGGGCGCGTGCGCATGTGCGACTTAGGCAAAACGCTCTCGAGCGACAACCCGGACGGCTGCTGATGACCATGAAACCCAAGCAACCCACCTCGCGCGGCGTGACCTTGATCGAGGTCCTGGTCTCGCTGCTGCTGTTCTCCTTGAGCATCCTCGGCCTGGTGGCCTTGCAGGCCCGCGCCACGGCGTTTTCCATCGACGCGGAAGACCGCAACCGCGCGGCCGTGCTGGCCAACGAGCTCATCTCGACGATGTGGCTCAACGGCTCGGCCGCTTTGCCCAAAACAACCATCGACGCCTGGAAAGAAAAGGTGAAGTCGCCCGCCGCCGGCGGATTGAACGTCCCTGCGGACGCGGACCCCTCCATCAGCCCGGACCCCTCAACGGGCGCAACCGTCATCACCATCCGCTGGAAGGCCCCACACAAGACCAGCTCGGACGACGTGAGCCAATACACCACGTCAGTGGTCATCCAATGAAAAGCCTGCATCGCCTTCGTCGCCGGCCTGCTCAGGCGGGCCTGACCCTGATCGAACTCATGGTCAGCCTCGTGGTAGGCATGATCCTGACCATCGCCATGCTGGCCGTGCTGGCCCAATCAGAAGGACGCAAGCGGACCACCAACAGCACGAACGATGCGTCGCTGTCGGGCCTGTACGCCATGTCGGTGATCGACCGGGCGGTGCGCAGCGCGGGCGGCGGCTTCAATGCGATCCGGGGGGATGCGCACGGTTGCAGCTTGAAGGCCGCACGCTCAGGTGCACAAGTGCTGCCGGCAACCAGCGCATTGCCCACGCCATTTGGCAGCGTCAACCCAGGCCCCAAAGGCACAACAGGTCAGTTCCGCCTGGCACCCGTGCTCATCTTGCCGAACCAAAGCACCGCGACCATCAGCGGGCAAACCTCCGACGTGCTGCTGGTGATGACAGGCTCCGGGGTGCGCGGAGACGCCCCCCTCCCGACAACCGCCGTGGCCACGGACACCAGCCTGCCCGTGCTCAACGCCTTCGGCGTGCGCCCTGGTGACATGCTGCTGGTCGTCAACAAAAAAATAGCCGGTCAGCCCTGCCTCGTGCAGCAAGCCGCAGCTGCTTACACGGCAGGTGCCGTGCCCATCGACCTGAGCGGGGCCACCTACTCCAGCGCCAACATCGACTCCGTGGCCTTGAGCTCCTACCCCCAGTCGAGCTGGGTGGTCAATCTGGGGACGCAACCACAGTTCACGCTGCTGGGCGTGGGCGACAACAACACCCTTTTCGGCTACGACCTGCTGCGGCTGTCAGGCGCCGATCCCGACGCCACCTACGAGATCGCCGACGGCATCTTCGAACTCAAAGCGCTCTACGCCATCGGCACCGACACCAATGGCGACGGCAAGTTCGATAAGACGGAGTGGGCGTCACCCAACGACAAGAACTACGACCTGGCCGCCATGAACGCCGACCCGAGCTTGATGGGCCGCATCGCAGCGATCCGCGTCGGCCTGATCTTGCGCACATCGCTGCCTGACAGGCCAGAGCGCGATCCGGGCCAAACCCAAACCACCGCCGTCACAACAGGGAACCTGACCTTGTTCTCGGGCACCACCGACGCCGCAGGAAACGATTTGACCTACACCCGAACGCTGAAGGACGCCGAGAAGGTCTACCGCTATCGAACGGTCGAGATGACCATCCCCGTGCGCAACAACCTGTGATGGAAAGACCATGCCGACGCACGCCATGACCCCTCACGCCAACCACGGCGCCAGGCGCCCCAGTGCGCGCCGCCAAAACGGCGTCACCCTGGTGATCGCATTGATAGCCCTGGTCATCATGCTGGCCGGCGCCGTTGCGCTGGTGCGCTCCTTCGGCACCTCTTCAGCGCTGGTCGGGCAGATGGCGTTCAAGCGCGACATCATGAACCGCGGCGAGATCGGCATGGCAGCCGCCAGGGCGGCACTGACCAGTGGCAAATTGATCAACACGGAGTCCCTGCGAGAGTCAGATAGCCTGGCGGCCAACTACTACGCCAGCCTGCGCGCGAACAACGACAACGACAAAGGCATCCCCAAGGACCTGATCAAGGACAGCGACTTCAAGGGGACAGCGCCAGACATCACTGGCAGCGCCACGGACCACGTCACCATCCGCTACATCATCGAACGCCAATGCACCAACATTGGCCCGTTCTCGGAAACCACCTGCTCGGTTTTCGCCAAGCCCAAGGCCACCAGCGGGGGTGAACGCCGTGAACTGGTCGGGGAGGAATACGGCCCCATCTACCGGATCACCGTGCGCGTCAAAGGCCCGTACAACACCACCGTCTACCTCCAGAGCCTGGTCACCATCTGAACAGCAAGAGGCCACCCATGTCGTTTGCCCGTCACCCCGCCCTCACAACGCCCCACCGCCTTGCGCGGGCAATGGTCATCGCCGTGCTGCTGTCTGGTGGCCTGTCGGTCAGCCTGAATGCGCAGACTACGACGGCCACGCAAGTGCCACTGGCAGACAAACCCATTTTTTCTCGCGCGTCCGTGCCGGGCAACCTCGCACTGGCCCTGTCGGTCGAGTACCCAACGGCATCGACGCCGAGCTACAAGGGCAGCTACTTAAACACAACAACCTACCTGGGCTATTTTGACCCCGGCAAGTGCTACATCTACATCTACGAGGACAAAGGCGACCCCGACAAAGCGGAGACCTACAGCTACTTCAAAGCCGATGGCGCCGCATCCAGCAGGACGTGCAGTAGCGGCAAGCAATGGAGCGGCAACTACCTGAACTGGGCGTCGATGCAGTCACTGGACAATTTCCGCTGGGTGCTCACCGGTGGCAGACGCGTGTTGCAAGACGAGACCTTCACGCACTTGCAAAAGACTTTTTTTGGCAACCAGGGAACCGGATACGCCCCGGATAAATTGATCAATGGCACCACCACCATCCAAGGCGCTGCACCGGTGGGCTGGAGCACACTCTACACCAGCATCGCCAACCGTGGCAGGGCCATGTTGTTCTCCAGGTGCGCCATCCAGGCTTCGCCCAACAACATTGAGAACTACACCCAAAACACAACCCCCAGCACCCCCAGCCCCCCCAACAGGGCCTGTGGCGGGGCAGACCCCGTCTACCGCGTCTACATCAATGTCCGCGTCTGCGACTCGGCACCAGACAGCAACAACTACCACAACTGCAAACAGTACGGGAGCATCTACCGCCCAGAAGGGCTCATGCAGCTTTACTCCGACAAGCTGCGCTACGCCGCATTCGGCTACCTGAACGACAGCAACATGTACCGAGATGGCGGCGTGCTGCGCGCAGCCATGACCTTCATCGGCCCCACTCAGCCTGTGCCGGGCGCGCCGCCCAAAACCAACCCAGCCCCGGAGTGGGATGGCTCGAACGGCAAGATGCTCGACAACCCGGCCAGCGTTGATGCCGGGAAAACAACGACCGCCACTGAGGCGGCAGGGTACAAAGTCACGGTGACTAACAGCGGGGTGATGAATTACCTCAACAAGTTCGGCGACGCCGCCGGCGCAAAGAATCCGAACTCGCCGTACAAAACCTACGACCCGGTCAGCGAGCTGTACTACGCCGTGACCCGCTATTTCCGCAACAAGGGCGACGTGCCCGAGTACAGCAGCCTGAGCGGTGCAGGCTCATCCACCACCATGGAAACCTGGGTAGACGGCTTCCCGGTCATCACCCAATGGCGCGACCCGATGCTCTACTCGTGCCAGAAAAACTTCATCTTGGGCATCGGCGACATCTACACCCACCGCGACACCAACCTTCCCGGCAGCACCATTCGCACATCTGACGAGCCGACCATGCCCGACGCAGTCAAAAACGACGAGGGAATCGATGTCAAGAAGTTCACGGACATGGTCGGTCAGCTGGAAGGCTTCACGGGCACCCCGACGCTGGGGGCTCGGCTGGGCGGACGCAACGACAGCCAGTTCATCGCGGGCCTGGCCTACCACACGCACACCAACGACATCCGTGCGGACCTCGAGGGCACCCAGACCATCAACACCTATTGGATGGACGTGCTCGAAGCACCCTACGAAAGCAAGAACAAGTACTGGCTCGCAGCCAAGTACGGCGGGTTCACCGTGCCAGAAAACTTTGCACCCTATGACCCAAAGAACAGCCCCGACAAACTCCAGCGCACGGACTGGAATCAGAAAGACGAGAAGGTGACCGGCAGCAACGACTATCGGCCAACGAACTACTTCACGGCCAACGACCCCACCGCCATGAAAAAGGGACTGGAAGACGCTTTCGCCAAGATCGTCCTGGAGTCCGACGGCGAGAGCACCACCAGCTACGCCACCGCATCGCCCAACGTCACCACGGGTCAAGCCAGCTATGGCTCGACCTACTCCCCCAAGAACTGGACCGGTGACGTCACAGCGAAGGCCACCGAATACGGCGCCGATGGCAAACTGACCCTCGCCGCCGCACCCAACTGGAGCGCGGCCAGCGTGCTCAAAGCCCAGTCAGCCACTGTTGGTTGGTTCAGCAACACCCGCAAGGTCGTGACCTACTGTGATGCCAGCAGCCCCCCTGCGGGCATCGCTTTCACGAGCACCGCTCTGGGCACCTGCACCACGGCCAGCAAAGATAACGCCAGCGTGCGCCGGCTCAACTACGACACGTTCGGCAACGTCACGGGTGTCGTCGCACAAAGCCAGTTGGATTTCCTCAACTACCTGCGTGGTGACAGCAGCAAAGAGACCACTGCCACAGACGGCAAATATCGGAGCCGCGAATCACTGCTGGGTGACATCTTGGGCTCCAAGGTGCTCCCGGTGGCCGGGCCAGCGAGTCCCTACTCAGACGAAACCAACCCAGGCTACAACAAATTCAAGACCGATCACGCGGCACGCAAAACCGTCGTCTATGTCGGTGCCAACGACGGCATGCTGCATGCCTTCGATGGCGGGCTCAACGTTGGCACCACCTACACCAGCGGCGGCCAGGAACTCTTCGCCTTCGTGCCCAGCTTCGTCTATGGCACCAGCAGCAGCGGGCCGGACTCAGGCCTGGCCTCGCTGGGCAAGACGGCGTTCACGCATCACCAGTTGGTCAACGGCCCCGTCCTCAACTTCGACATCGACTTCAACCGCGCCGGCACGCCCACGGCCACCACCTCGGACTGGCGCACCATCCTCATCGGCGGGCTGGGCAAGGGCGGTCGCGGTTACTACGCCCTGGACGTGACAAAACCCAGCGAATGGAGCAGTGAAGCGGCCGTGGCGAGCAAAGTGCTGTGGGAGTTCCCCGCCAGCACCGACGCCAAAACCCGCGCCAAGATGGGTTACTCGTATGGCGAGCCCACCGTCGTCAAGACCAAGAAGTACGGTTGGGTGGTGATTTTCTCTTCGGGCTACAACAACGACGATGGAAACGGCTACTTCTTCTTCGTCAACCCCAAGACAGGCGCGCTGCTGGAAACCGTTTCCACCCCCTCAGACGCCGGCAGCACCTCTGCCCCGCTGAACATGGCACAGCAACGCGCCTACGTGCCCGACTACAGCGACTACACGGCGGACTCCGTCTACGCTGGCGATCTGCAAGGCAACCTTTGGCGCCTGGATCTGACCTCTGCCTCTGACCCCTACCCTACGCCAGTGAAGATCGCCGAACTGCGCAATGCGGCAGGCGACGCGCAACCCGTCATGACCCGCCCTTTGATCGAAGTCGACCCCAGCACGAAGCGCCGCTACGTCCTCGTCGGCACGGGCCGGCTGCTGGCAGACACCGACATCAAAACCGCGTCGCTGCAAAGCTTTTACGCCATCGCGGACGGCACGGCCAATCCTGGCACCTTTTGGACCTCCGCCCCCCCCAAAGGCTCATTCCCAATCAAGCGCACCGACCTCAACGCCAACGCCTCGACGCTCGCGGGCATCAGCAGCGCGCCCGCGTCAGCACTCGGCTGGTACCTAGACCTCAGCGCCACCACGACCACCTCGACCCCGGCAACCACTTCGGGGTCGACCACCACCACAGAGGCGGACCAATACACCATCGCGGAACGCGTTGACGTGAACCCCGACGCCAACTTCGGCATCGTCGCCTTCGCCGCCAACCTGCCCAACGGCAGTGCCTGCCAACCGAATGGCACGGCCCGTATCTTCGCGATGCGCATTGCCACTGGCAAAACCGTGCTGACCGATGCATCCGGCGCCCTGATCCCTTATGCAAACAACACAACCGGCGTCATCACCGACATCGCCATCCAGCGCGTGAATGGCCGCATCCGACTCAACGTGGGCGACCGCAAGGGCATCGCCGCCAACGTGCCGGGCGACCTCGGATCCGGTCTGTCCCTCACCCGGCTGAACTGGCGAGAAGTGGGGCAGGAATGATCCTCGCGCCGGGTGGCGGGCCTGGGCCTGACTCGCCCCGGCTGCGCCCACCGGTGAGCCGCAGCCTGATGCTGAGCTACGCAGCCGCGTCATCCATCGCCATCCACGGCGCCATCCTGATGGCTTGGCTGGAGAGCACGGCCCAGCCCGTGCCGCCCACGTCTCACCAGGCCTTCGCGGCAGCGGCCAACCGCATGCGCGTCACCCTGTCCACCGCGCAACCCGACGTGGCCCAGCAGCCACCGGAGCCCGGCGTGGTGGACAACGCGCACGCTGAACCTGATCAACCTGCTCAGCGCACGCAGCCACGGCCCGATGAAGCGGATGCCCCCAAAGCACCGCCAAACGCCCAAGACGACGCACGCCCCAGCACCATCGATGACGACCAGGATGTCGCCAAGGTGGCGGGCACCGTGTACCTGCCAGCCAACAAGGTGGACGTCAGGCCACTGCCCAAGTCGGCCCCCGACCTGTCCGGGATGGACCTCCCCAGCGTCAATCAGAAAGTGGTGTTGCGCATTTTCATCGGCGCCTCGGGCCTGGTGGACGAGGTGACGCCCATCGCCGAACCTGCGGCAGATGACGGCCTGCTTGAATCCTTGCACAATGCTTTCAAGGCCACGGCGTTCCTGCCTGGCCGACATCACGGGGTGGATGTGGCCACGTACATGGACATCGAAATCACGCCCAACCCGCTGCATTGATGCCTCCTTCAGCAAGGCCCCTCGCATGAAAGTCGCCGCCATCCAGATGGTTTCCACGCCGCGCGTGGATGAGAACTTCGCGGTCGCCCGCAGCCTGATCGCCCAGGCCGCAGCAGCGGGGGCAGAACTCGTCGCCCTGCCCGAGTACTTCTGCCTGATGGGCGAGCGCGACGCCGACAAGCTCGACATCGCCGAGCCCCTGGCCGATGCGCAAACCCCGGGCACGCCCAGCACGCCCATGCAGCATGTGCTGGCTGAAACCGCCCGAGAGTTCGGCGTCTGGCTGATCGCCGGCACCGTGCCCATCCGCTCGGACGACGTGCCCGACAAGGTCTTCAACTCGGTGCTGGTCTTTGACCCCAATGGCGTGCGCATCGCCCGCTACGACAAGATCCACCTGTTCTGTTTCGACGATGGCCAGCGCCGCTACAACGAAGGCGCCACCTTGCAACCGGGCACCGAAGCCGTCGCCTTCGACCTGCGCTCGCGCGACGGCGAGGTCTGGCGCATCGGCCTGGGCGTGTGCTACGACCTGCGCTTCCCCGAGCTCTTCCGCCGCCTCGGTGAAGACCGGCCGCTCGACCTCATCGTGCTGCCCGCAGCCTTCACCGACACCACCGGCCGCGCCCACTGGGAACTGCTGCTGCGCGCCCGCGCGGTCGAGAACCTCTGCCACGTCATCGCCCCGGCCCAAGGCGGCCTGCATGAAAACGGCCGCCGCACCTTCGGCCACGCCATGGCGGTGAGCCCCTGGGGCGAAGTCATCGCGGTGCTGTCGGAAGGGGCTGGCGTGGTGCTCGCCGACCTCAGCCTCGAGCGGCAAAAGCAGGTGCGCACGCAATTGCCCGCGCTGACGCACCGCGTGCTCTGAGGTCGAATCTACATCTGCATCTGCCCTGGCGCCCGACCGCATCGGGGCCTTGTGCCGTTCAACGTGGTGGCACCTCAGGCATCGACCAGTCAGGCGGGATCAGTCCCGAATCGCTGAACCCATCGCCGCCCAGTTCGGGCGACTGGTCGGCGAACAGCTTGAGCGCGCTGCCCTGCATGTTCTCGCGGAAGTGTTTGCGCTCGAACAACTTGGCCTGAGCCTCGATGGGCAGGTCGGTGATGCGCAGGATGTTGCGCTTGAGCAGCACGTCGATGAGGTCCTCAAGCACACGCACGAGGCTCGCGTCCATGTCCGCAAAGGAGCGCCCACCTTGCTGTCCAAGGAAGGCCTGCACATCCGGATGATTCGGCGGCAGCAATTCGGCGCCGTCGACCGGTTCACGGTGCAGGCTGATGACAGACCCGTCGGGGTCGCGAACCACGTGGTACATGAAGGGGCATCCTGAAGCTGAAGCGGCTTTCCTATGCCGGTTATCGGCCCCCCGTTCAGGCAACTTGAGCGCCGAGGTTCAGAGCTCGCCGTAGGAGTGCAGCCCGGAAAGGAACATGTTCACCCCCAAGAAGGCGAAGGAGGTGACCAGCAGCCCCACCAGCGCCCACCACGCCGAAAACGCGCCGCGCAGGCCCTTCATGAGCCGCATGTGCAGCCAGGCCGCGTAGTTCAGCCACACGATCAGGGCCCAGGTCTCCTTCGGGTCCCAGCTCCAGTAGCCGCCCCAGGCCTCAGCGGCCCAGAATGCGCCCAGGATGGTGGCGATGGTGAAGAAGGCGAAGCCCACGGCGATCGACTTGTACATGACATCGTCGAGCACCTCGAACGAGGGCATCTGCGCGGCGATGCGCTGACGCGCGGCGACGATGCCCGCCACGATCAAGGCGGCGATGCCGAAGTACACCGCCCAGTACGCGCTCAAAAAGCCCTGCGCCCCACCCGGTTTGCTGCGGAACACCACCGGCTCGAAGCACAGCGCCACGCCAATCAGCCACAGCGGCGCCAGCTTCCACCAGCGCGTCTCACCAGCGTGCATCTTCACCAGGTAGGCGAACGCCACCATGGCCGCCAGCGAGAAGGTGCCGTAGCCGATGAAGTTGGCCGGCACGTGCAGCTTCATCCACCAGCTCTGCAACGCCGGCACCAGCGGCTGGATCTCGGATGCGCCACGCACCAGCGCGTACCAGAGCAGGAAGCCCACCGCGGCGCTCACCACCAGCATCACGAAGGCGCCGAGCGACCCCAGAGCCTGGCCCATCTTCGCGAAGCGGTCTTCGTAATAAAGCCAGTAGGCCGTGGTCAGCCACGAGAACAGCACGAAGACTTCGTACAGGTTGCTCACCGGGATGTGGCCGATGTCCGGCGCGATCTGGTGGCTCTCGAACCAGCGCACCAGCGTGCCGGTCACCGCCATGAAGACCCCGGCCCAGGCGATGCGCGAGCCCAGCCGCGTGGCCGTGGCTCCCTTGCTCACCAGCCCGATCCAGTAGAACACCGTGCTCATGAAGAACAGCACGCTCATCCACAAGATGGCGCTCTGGCTGGAGAGGAAGTACTTCAGCAGGAAGACGTTTTCACCTGCCGCCAGGTCGGCGCCATGGTCGTCGGTCACGCGCAGGTAAAGGGTGGCCGCGAGCAGCGTGGCCGCGCCGGAAGCCACTGTCAGGGCCTGCACTGGCCGCCAGAACCAGCCCAGCGCGATCAGCGCGGGCACCATGCCCACCAGGATGGCCTTCTCGTAGACATCCATGAACGCGCCCCAGGTGTGCCAGCCCCAGCCCGCCACGGCCACCACCAGCATGGCGAAGAGCCAGTCGGTCAGCGGGCGACGCCGGGAGGGCAACGCGATCGAAGCGTTGGCGGTGGGTGAAGTCGACGTGCTCATGTCAGGGGCTTCCTCGGTCTGTGTGGGGCGGGCCAGGGCTTGGTGGCTGTCAGATCACGGTGGCGGCTGGCAGCGCGGCGTTGTCGGCTGGGGTGGTGCCCAGCAAGGTGTCGCGCAGCCGCTCGAACTCGCGGTCGGTGTCCAGCGTCTGCCGGGTGGAGGACAAGGCCAGCTTGATGCGGGTGCTCCCCGCACCATCATCCTGCAGCCAGATCCACAGGCGTCGCTCGCGGATGTAAAGCATGGCAAACACACCGACGATCAGCAGCACGCAGCCCAGGTAGACCACGTTGCGGCCGGGGGTCCGCGTGACCTGGAAAACGCTGGCCTGACGCGGCGCGAAGCCCTCCAGCGTCAGCAGCACCGGCGATGGGTAGAAATACGCGTCAGACAGGGCCAGCACCGCCTGCGCCATGAACTCGCGCACGGGCTCGCCCGCCTGTCCCTCGGCCGACCAGGGCTGTTGCCCAGCGCGTTCCAGGCTGACGTTGAGCAGCTCGAACAGCGCGCCATTGAGGATGCGCACCAGCGTCGCCGAGGCCTGCTCACGCTGCGCCTCGGGCACCGCCGCCTCGATGAAATCCGACAGGCCTTGCAGGCCGCCCATGGGCTGCGCACCTTTGCGAGCCACCACCGCGCCAGCGAACAGGCCCAGCGCCTTCTGCGCCGAATCGGCGAGCTGGCTTTGCAGCTCGGGGCGATCGGCCGGCGCCGCCATGTGCCCGAACCGGCGGGCGGCCTCGGCGCGCATCCCTTCGTCATTGAGGGCCTGACGAAGGCGCAACCAGGTGTCCACCGAGGTGTTGAGATCGGCGGGCACGCGCAGGTAGCGGAAGCCTTCGGCCGGCGTGTCGCGCACCCCGAAGAGGAAGACCATGCGGCCATCGAGCTTCACCGGCGCCATGAAGTTCTGGTACTCGCGCGCCTGACCAGCGCCATCGCGCAGCTTGTAGGTGATCGACGGACCGATGTTGACGAGCTCCTTGTTGCCCGGCGACTTGGCCCCCGAGCCCAGGTGTTTGGTGAGCTCGCTCACGTTGACGCCGCGTGTGTCGGTCGCGGCAGAAGCGGCGCCACCTGAATCGCCCGCATCGCCCGAGGCTTGGGCACTGCGCGCCTCGGCCAGGTTCTCGACGTTGATGACGCGCAGGTTGCTGACCTCCAGCTGCATCGGGCCTTGTGGCGAACGCGCGAACCAATCCGGAGACAGCGCCATCGGCCCCTGCCCCACGGTCGCTTCCACGGACTCGGCCGCAGCCTGCGCCGGCGTGGCGTCCAGGCGCAGCGGCTTGAGGCGCACCGACGAGCCACCGTCCTCGAAGCTCGACTGGAAGATCGTCACGCCGTCGTAGACCACCGGGTGGTTCACCTCCACCGTGAAAGCCTTCGGCTCGGCCACGCGCGGGTCGTGGATGACGATGTCGCTCGCGAAGCGTTTGGGCATGCCGGTGGCGTAGTAATCCACCTTGAACTTCTTGAGTTCGATGTCGAAGGGCAGCGGCTGCAGCAGCATGCCGTCTTCGAGGTTGACGACCGCAGCGTTGGTGCGGGCACCTTCGGGCACGAAGAGCTGGGCCCGGTAGGCCGGGTTGTCGGGTGAAAGGCGACCGCGCTCGGTCTCGGTGCCGCCCTTGAAGGGCTGCAGGCCTTGCGCCCACATCTGCGCCTTGATGACGAGGTCGCCGTCGAACAGGCCGCCCAGGCAGATCAGCACGATGGCGCCGTGCGCCGCGATGTAGCCAAGCTTGTTGACTGCACCCAGGCGTGCGCCGATCATCACGCCGGCCTCGCCACGCGCCGACGCCTCGCGCTGCTGCGCCTTCACCGACCAGCCTTGCTGAGCCAGCGCCTGCAGCACCTCGGCCTGCGTCTGCGCCAGCGGCTGCGCACGCTCACCCGCCGCGCGGTGGTGGAATGCCTGCAAGGCCTGCTCGCGGATGTGCTCCTTGTGCGTGCGCAGGTCGGCCAGGATCTTCGGCGCATTGCGCGCGATGCACAGGCTCGTCGACACCACCAGGAAGGCCAGGATCACCAGGAACCAGCCCGTGCTGTAGATGCGGTAGAGCCCCAGCGTGCCGAACACCTCGGCCCAGAACGGACCGAACTGGTCGACGTAGTTGACCAGCGGCTCGCCCTGCTTGATCACCGTGCCGATGGCCGAGGCGATGCAGATCACCGTCAACAGCGCGATGGCGAATCGCATCGACGACAGCAGTTCCAGCACTTGGCGGCGCCAGTCGGAACCGGAGGGGCGGTGGGAAGGCAGGGCCGTGGCGGTCATGGAGCGGGTGGGCGGTCAGGGAGCGTCAGGATGTGCAAGCAGCGAAGCAGGTCAGGGCTGACGGGCGATGTGGGCCGCCAGCGCCCAAAACAAAAGCGGGCAACCCCAGTGAGGTCCCCGCCTGTGTGTCGTGGGCAGCATCGCTGCCGCGCGCGTCCGGCCCTTCGTCAACAGGCCGCTGAGGCAACCGAGGCAACGCCGGTTACCCGGACCAGGCCAAGGCCTGGACACCCGCAAGACGCGTGGCAGCACCGATCAGCGCAGGCCGGCGACGTAGTCGGCCAGGGCCTCGATTTCCTTGTCGCTCAGGTTCGCGGCGATGGAGGCCATCTGCGCGCTGTTAGCGCGATCACCCTGGCGGAAGGCGGTCAACTGCGTCTTGGTGTAATCGGCGTGCTGGCCAGACAGGCGGGGGTACTGAGCAGGGATGCCGGCACCGTTGGGGCTGTGGCAGCCGGCGCAAGCGGGCACGCCCTTCTTGGCGATGCCGCCACGGTAGATCTTCTCGCCCAGGGCCACCAGGGCGGCGTTCTTGGCGGTGCCATCCTTGGCCTTCTTGGAAGCGTAGAAGGCGGCGATGTTGCGCATGTCTTCCGGGCTCAGCGGTGCGGCCATGCCGTTCATGATGCTGTTCTTGCGCTTGCCTTCCTTGAACTCGGTGAGCTGCTTGACCAGGTACTCGGGGTGCTGGCCTTGCAGGATCGGGTAAGTGGGCGCACCGCGCGAGCCGTCAGCGACGTGACAGGCCATGCAGGCCGCGGCCTTGGCTTCACCTGCGGCGGGATCGGGCTTGGCAGCCTTGCCAGCAGCGGAGGCATGAGCCAGGCCAGACATGGACAGGGCCACCGTGGCCAGGGCGATCAGGTGAGAAAAGCGCTTCATGACGTTGGGAGTCGGGGCTTGTTGTGGGGCCGCTCGCGGGTTGGCCTCATCGAGCGAGGTAGAGCTGCCCGGGCGCCGCGCCTGCCTGAGCGGGCGTGGTTTGGGCAAACAAACCGATGGATTTTACAATGCCCCATGACCCGTTCGACACCCTCTCGCCCCAAGGCGAGCACAAACCCGGGGCCCAGGCGCCGCCCGCGCCCCGCGCCCTCCGCGAGCCAAGCCGGCCAGAGCGCCCAGGCCGCTGGCGCGCCCCCCACCAAAGACCTCGCCCAGCACCCCGCCAAGCTGGCCTTGGCATGGGCCCATTCGGCGCGCTTTTTCACCACCGCCGCCCAGTTGCACCAGTTGCCGGTGCACGAACTGCCCGAGGTGGCTTTCGTGGGCCGCTCCAACGCCGGCAAGTCCACCGCCATCAACACCCTGGCCCAGCAGCGCCAGCTGGCCTACGCCTCCAAGACACCCGGGCGCACCCAGCACATCAACCTCTTCCACCTCGGCCCCAAGGCCGCGCCCGACCAGATCTGGGCCGACCTGCCCGGCTACGGCTACGCCGCCGTCGACCGCACGGCCAAACTGCGCTGGCAAGAGGTGATGGCCGACTACCTGGCCAGCCGGCGCAACCTGTGCGCCGTCGTGCAGATGGTCGACAGCCGCCACGGCTTCACCGAGCTCGACACGCAACTGCTCGGTTTCGTCGCGCCGCGCGTGCGCACGGGCGAGGTCAAGCTGCTGGTCTTGCTGACCAAGGCCGACAAGCTCAACCGCAAGGAACAGGCAGAGTCCCTGCGCCAGGCCCAGGCCGCACTGGCTGAGCTGGCCACAGACGAGGCCGACATCGGCGTGGCGCTGTTCTCCTCACTCAACAAGGAGGGCGTGGGCGACGCAGCCGAGCTGCTACACAGTTGGGCCCTGAGCCCCGAAGCGGCCCAGGCCATGGCCGCAGAGGCCGCCGCCCTGGCTGAAGCAGCCGCCGCAGCAGCAGCGGCCGAGCCCCCCGATCAACCCGATCAGGCCTGACCGGTCAGGCGCACCAGCGCCTCGCGGTACTTGGCCGCCGTCTTCTCGATCACGTCCTGGGGCAAGGCCGGCGAAGGCGCGGTCTTGTTCCACGGCTTGCCGTTGACGGTGGCCTGCTCCAGCCAGTCGCGCACGAACTGCTTGTCGTAGCTCGGCGGGTTCTGGCCGGCGGCGAACGCGGCCTCGTAGCCCTCGATGGGCCAAAAGCGCGACGAATCGGGCGTGAGCACCTCGTCCATCACGGTGAGCGTGCCGTGCTCATCAAGGCCAAACTCGAACTTCGTGTCGGCGATGATGATGCCCTTGGTCAGCGCGAAGTCGGCGGCCTTCTTGTAAAGGGCGATCGCCAAATCGCGCACCTTGGCGGCCATCTCGGCGCCGATGATCTCGCTCATCTTCTCGAACGAGATGTTCTCGTCGTGGTCACCCACCTCGGCCTTGGTGGCCGGCGTGAAGATGGGCTCGGGCAGCTTGCTGGCGTTCTTCAGCCCGGCGGGCAGCTTCACGCCGCAGACCATGCCGTTGTCCTGGTACTCCTTCCAGCCGGAGCCGGCCAGGTAGCCTCGCACCACCGCCTCGACGGGCAGGGGCTTGAGCTTCTTGACCAGCATGGAGCGGCCTTCGACCTGGGCGCGCTCGGCCGGCGTCACCACGCTGACCGGGTCATCACCAGTGAGGTGATTGGGTGCCACGTCTTTCAGCAGCTCGAACCAGAACAGCGCCATCTGCGTCAGCAGCGCGCCCTTGCCGGGGATCGGCTCGCCCATGATGACATCGAAGGCGCTGATGCGGTCGGAGGCCACCATCAGGATGCGGTTGTCGCCGACGGCGTAGTTGTCGCGCACCTTGCCGCGGGCCAGCAGCGGCAGGGACGTCAATTGGGAGGTGTGCAGGGCTTGGGTCATGGCAGGGGTCTTCGTTCAGGTCAGCGCGGCATTATCCCGCGAGCGGGCTCACAACCCCAGCGCCTTCAAGCGCCGGGCGTGCTCCACATAGGGCCCGATCGGGTCGGCGCCTTCGCCCACCAGCCCGGCGAACTGGTTGACGGCATGGAAATGATTGAGCGGCAAATCGTCTCGGATGACCTGCCCCAGGTGGCTGGCGCAACGCCCCACCAGGCCGTCACCCGCCTCCTTGCGGAAGGCCAGGCCAGTGAGCGCCATCGTGTAGTCGGCCGGGTTGAGCCAGTTGTGGAAGGTACCCACGCCGCTCCAGGAGTAGTAGCGCACACCGTTGACCTCGGCGGCACCCTGGCCGCAGGGCTCGGAGGGCACGCCGCCGGGAAAGCGGCGGTTGAAATCGGCCGCGCCCGCGCTGTTGAGAGACGCCAGCGCGCCGCCCACGTCCTGCGGTAGTTCTGCGCCACTCGCCCAATTGACGAAACGCCCCAACTGCCGCCCCAAGCCCATGATCAAAGCCGCCGACCATGTTCCGTCACGCACCTCTTGCTCCACCCAGTCGCCAAACTCGGAGCCGAAGGTGGGGCCGGCCACGGCGGTCACGGAGGCCACCCACTCGGGCTTGCGTGCCGCCAAGTAGCGGCTGGTCTGACTGCCGTGGCTGTGGCCGATCAGGTGCACCTTCTGCGCACCGGTTTCTTTCAGGATGCGTTCGACCTGCGGCAACAGCTGCTCGCCACGCACCTCAGATGAGTTGAAAGCCGAGACCTGCACCACACGCACCGTGGCGCCACCGGCCTGGAGCGCCTCGACGATGCCACGCCAGTAAGGTTGTTTGCCGAACCAGCCCAAGTCGAGCTCGTTGAAACCCATCATGCCGTGCACCAGCACGATGGGGTAGCGCGTCGCGGTCGAACCGGGCTCCACGCCCGCCGCGATCACCGGGATCTCCTGCGGCTTGTCGTCCGCCGCAAAAGCAAGACTGGCCAACCACCCCCCGCCTGCCAGCACGCCAATCAGGGCGGCGCGCCCGACCCACTTCCGAAACGTCACCCGGTCCTCGATTCATGCGAGGTGCGCATGCACCCAAACAAAAGCCGGCTCGGGCGCACCCGGCCGGCCACTTCAACGACCTCGGCCACTCAAGACACCAGGGCATCGGAGGCGCATGAGCCCACCGATCCCCCCATTCACTCAAGGGCCAAGTCGGGCTTCAGGCCACCACCTGGGCCAGCTTGCCGCTGGCGTACAGCGCGGCGATCTCGCTCAGGCCGATGGCCTTGATCTTCGCGGCCTGGCCTTCGCAGCCGAACTCGATGTAGCGCTGCTTGCACACGGCCTTGGCGGCTTCGCGGGCGGGCTTGAGCCACTCGCGGGCGTCGAACTTGTCGGGGTTCTCGGCCATGAACTTGCGCACCGCACCGGTCATCGCCAGGCGGATGTCGGTGTCGATGTTGATCTTGCGCACGCCGTGCTTGATGGCTTCCTGGATCTCCTCGACGGGCACGCCGTAGGTTTCCTTCATCTTGCCGCCGTACTGGTTGATGATGGCCAGCAGCTCGGCGGGCACGGAAGACGAGCCGTGCATCACCAGGTGGGTGTTGGGGATGCGCTTGTGGATTTCCTTGACGCGGCTGATGGCCAGGATGTCGCCCGTGGGCTTGCGCGAGAACTTGTAGGCGCCGTGGCTGGTGCCGATGGCGATCGCCAGGGCGTCCAGTTGCGTGGCCTTGACGAACACGGCAGCTTCTTCGGGGTCAGTCAGCATCTGGCTGTGGTCCAGTTTGCCTTCGGCGCCGATGCCGTCTTCCTCGCCGGCTTCACCGGTTTCCAGGTTGCCCAGGCAGCCCAGTTCGCCTTCCACGGTCACGCCGACCTTGTGGGCCATCTCCACGACCTTGCGGGTGACCTCAACGTTGTAGTCGAACGAAGCGGGCGTCTTGCCGTCTTCCTGCAGCGAGCCGTCCATCATCACCGAGCCGAAGCCCAGGTCGATGGCGCCAGCGCAGACCTTCGGGCTGGTGCCGTGGTCCTGGTGCATGACCAGGGGGATGTGCGGGTAGGCCTCGACAGCGGCCTGGATCAGGTGCTTGATGAAGGATTCACCCGCGTACTTGCGCGCGCCTGCGGAGGCCTGCAGGATCACGGGGGCACCGACTTCATCGGCCGCTGCCATCACCGCCTGGACCTGCTCCAGGTTGTTGACGTTGAACGCCGGGATGCCGTAGTTGTGTTCGGCGGCATGGTCCAGCAGCTGGCGCATGGAAACGAGTGGCATGGAGATCCCCAATCGGACAATGAAATGACGGACAAGCCGCGCCGACCCAGCCAACGCTCGTGGCGCCGCCGGTTTCGGCACGGCAGAAAACTGTCCGAGATTCTAACGAGGCTGGCGCGTGCGGCCCATCCCCGGTTTCAGGAGCGCCAGGTGGCCGACGCCTGCACCTCGCACACCTTGAGCATGTTGGTGCCACCCGGGTGGCCCATGGGCTCGCCGCAGGTGATGGCGTAGGTGTCGCCCGGGCGCAGCACGCCCTGCTCGACCAGGATGGCCTCGGCCTTGCTCAGCGCCTCGTCGCGGTCGGTGAAGCTGGGCACCAGCAGCGGGCGCACGTTGCGGTAAAGCGCCATCTTGCGCAGCGAGATCGGCTGGGCCGTCAGCGCAAAGATGGGCACGTGGATCTTGTGCCGGCTCATCCACAGCGCGGTCGAGCCCGATTCGGTCAGCGCCACGATGGCCTTGCAGCCCAGGTGGTGCGCGGTGAACAGCGCGCCCATGGCGATGGACTGGTCGATGCGCGCGAAAGTCTTGTTGTTGAAATCGGTGTCGAGCGACACCTCTTCAGCCAGCTCGGCCTCGATGGCGATGGCGGCCATCTGCTCGACGGTCTCGATCGGGTACTTGCCGGCGGCGGTCTCGGCGCTGAGCATCACGGCGTCGGTGCCGTCCAGCACGGCGTTGGCCACGTCCGAGACCTCGGCGCGCGTGGGCACCGGGTTGACGATCATCGACTCCATCATCTGCGTGGCGGTGATGACGACCTTGTCCATCTCGCGCGCCATGCGGATCATGCGCTTTTGCAGCGCAGGCACGGCGGCGTTGCCCACTTCCACGGCCAAGTCGCCGCGCGCCACCATGATCCCGTCGGAGGCCTTGAGGATGGCCTCGAGGTTGGGGATGGCCTCGGTGCGCTCGATCTTGGCGATCAACGCGGGGCGGTGCTTCCAGGGCTCGCCGGCCACGTTGCAGAGCTGTCGGGCCATCTCCATGTCGGTGGCGTTCTTCGGGAAGGACACGGCGATGTAATCGCACTGGAAGCTCGCCGCCGTGCGGATGTCCTCCATGTCCTTGGCCGTCAGCGCGGGCGCGGTCAGCCCACCACCCTGCTTGTTGATGCCCTTGTTGTTCGACAGCTCACCACCCAGCTTGACCTTGGTGTGCACCTCGTCACCCTTGACCGACTCGACCGTCAGCACGATCAGGCCATCGTTGAGCAGCAGGGTGTCGCCGGGCTTCACATCGCGCGGCAGTTCCTTGTAATCCAGCCCCACGCCGCCGATGTCGCCCAGTTCCTTGCGGCTGGCGTCCAGCACGAAAGGCTGGCCAGGCACGAGCATGACCTTGCCCTCGGCGAACTTGCCGACGCGGATCTTCGGCCCTTGCAGGTCGGCCATGATGGCCACCACCTTGCCGACGCGGGCTGCGGCCTCGCGCACCAGCTGGGCGCGGTCGATGTGGTCCTGCGCCTTGCCGTGCGAGAAGTTCAGGCGCACCACGTCGACCCCGGCGTTCAGCATCGCGTCCAGCACCTCGGGGGTGGAAGAAGCTGGGCCCAGGGTGGCAACGATCTTGGTGGCACGTGGCATGGCGGGTGGCGTCTGGAGTCAGGTTGATTGCCAGTGTCACACCAAATCCCACGAGATGAATCGCGGAAATACCGCACGAACACCGACTGTGGCGAAGCGTCACGCCCGCAGCCATGCATCGGAGCCGATGTGGACCTGTGTCACGCTCTCATGCCAGGCGCAACATCGGCGCCTGCGCCCCAACATCAACGCCCTTACACTTTTTGTCAGCTGAACCAGGCCATCTCCCGCATACCCAGCCGAACCATCGGGCATGACCACCCCCACTCGCACCATCGTCTTCTCGCACGCCAACAGCTTTCCGGCCAGCACCTACCGCGTGCTGTTCGAAGGCTGGCGCGATGCCGGCTACGCGGTGCACGCCATCGACAAACTCGGCCACGACCCGCGACACCCGGTGACCACCGACTGGCCGCACATGGTCGAGCAACTCCGCCAGTTCATCGAGCACGAGGTGAACGAGCCCGCCTACCTGGTCGGCCACTCCCTGGGCGGCTACCTCAGCATGATGGTGGCCAACCGGCACCCCCATCTCGCTCGCGGCGTGGTCGTGCTCGACTCGCCCCTGCTGCATGGCTGGAAGGCCGCCGGCATCGCCCTGGCCAAGCGCACGCACACCATGGGCCAAGTGATGCCCTCGCGCATATCAGCGCAGCGCACCCACGAATGGCCCGACCAACGCGCCGTGCACGAGCACTTCTCGGCCAAGCGCAAGTTCTCGGCCTTCGACCCGGCTGTGCTGGCCGACTACCTCGCCCGCGGCACCGAGGGCCACGCCGATGGCCGCGCCCGCCTGCTGAGCTTTCGCCGCGAAATCGAAACCGCCATTTACAACACCATGCCGCACGGCCTGCTGCAGGAGTTCAAGCGCCATCCCTTCCAATGCCCCGTCGCCTTCATCGGCGGCACGCGCTCGCGCGAATCGCGGCTTGTCGGCCTGTCTGGCACGAAGCAGATCGTCGGTGAGCGCCTGTCTTGGATCGACGGCTCGCACCTCTACCCCTTCGAGCGCCCGCGCGAAACCGTCTCTGAGGTGCTGGCCTGGCTGCGCCGTTTCGAGGCACAGTCCGGGGCAGGGCAACTCCGTTGAGACGCTTGGCGACCAGCCTTGCAACCAACTCAGCAAAGCCCCCGACAAAGCCCCCCGTCAACGCCCACCTCCAGGTCCGCCGAGAGCCCTCACCGACGACGCCGTGCCCGACACCCGCCCGCCTTCGCCCCCCGCGCCAGCCCCATCGCCGCCGCAGCGCATCCCTTTCGTCACGGTGACGAATTGGGTGCGCGCGGCCCGCCTGTGCGGCATCGACATCGAAGCCATCTTCCAGCGCGAAGGCATCGACACGCGGCACCTGCATCCAGAGACCTCGACGATCGACCGCTTCACCATGCAGCGCGTCATGCACCAATGCGTCGACGAGACCCGCCGCATCGGCAGCCCGCAGCACTTCCCGCTCGCGCTGGGCGAAACCTTCGCCTTCGAATACCTCTCCGATGTCGAAACCTTCATCACCACCAGCGCCACGCTGCGCGACGCCACGCAGGCCCTGGAGTGGATCCCGCAACTGGTGAACCCCTACATGCGTTTTCGCCTGTCCGAGCATGGTCACGAAGCGCGCCTGGCCCTGAGTTTCGACGTGCCAGACAACAGCGCTGACGTGGGCTGGCCCTTCGCCGAAGGCGTCTTTACCAGCATCGTCAAGTTCTGCAAGACGCTGCTCGGCGGGCAACCGCTGATCGGGCGCATCACCCTGAGGCATCCGCCCCACCAGAACGCCGACAAGGTCAACGCCCACTTCGAAGTGCCAATCACCTGGGGCGCCGAGATCGACGCCCTGTGGTTCGAACGCAGCCTGCTCGACCAGCCCTTGCGCGGCGCCTTCCCTAGCCTGCACGAGCAAGCTGGCCAGCGGGTGGTGCGGCAGGTGGCGCAACGCACCCAGCCCGATGCCGGCGAGGACGCATCCCCCGGCCAGCAATTCAGCGCGCAGGTCGAGCAGGCCTTCACCGACAAGCCCCGCCTGCTGGGCCAAGGCGTCGAGGCGCTGGCCGAAGAACTTAGCCTGCACCCGCGCACCCTGCAAAGGCGCCTGAAAGAGGCCGGGGAAAGCCACTCGGCCATCCAGGCACGCGTGCGCCATCGCCTCGCCCAGGTCTGGCTGCGCCAGCCCGAACTCAGCATCGAGGACATCAGCGAGCGCCTGGGCTTCACCGACCGGCGCAGCTTTACCCTGGCCTTCACGCGCTGGTCAGGGCAGACGCCCAGCCAGTTCCGCCGCGCGCTGCGCTGAACGCCCTGTCCAGCGGGGCGCCGGCCGATCACCTCCGCGCATCTGACATCGCGCGTTTTCCCTAGTAGGGCGCTGTCGCGGAATTTTCCATCCTGTCGCTGCCTTGCATGGCCTTCCCCGGGGGCGCTGCCTACAGTTCGGACTCATCAGACCGATTGCCAAAGCAGTCAGGCGCAACGAGTCCGAGGAGACAGCCCATGCAACACGCACAACAAACGCCCCCGCCGATCATCCCGCGCGAAAAGCTGGATTTCGGCCTCGATGGCGACATCCCCAAGTACTGGCTCGACAACGATCCTTTCAAAACACGCTTCTTCGACGCCCTCTCCACGCTGTTCCCGGTCGGCGAGAAGTTCTTCATCACCTGCGTTCGTGACTTCAAGGACCGCATCACCGACCCCAAGTTGCAGCAAGAAATCAAGGACTTCACCCGCCAGGAAGCACAGCACAGCATGCTGCACACGCAGTACAACAACCGCCTCAAGGCACAGGGCATCGATGTGGATGCCATCCTGCGCGGACAAGAGCACCGCCTCTTCGGCATCATCCGCAAGGTCTTCTCGCGCGAGTTCACGCTGGGCATCACCACCGCGTCCGAGCACATCACCGCCATCATGGCCGACTGTTTCGTCGAGCGCCCCCACATCTTCGCCAACGCCGACGAGCGCATCCGCGCCCTCTACGTCTGGCACGCCATGGAAGAAATGGAGCACAAGGGTGTCGCCTTCGACGTGCTGCAAGAACACGCCAAGGCAAGCTACTGGACACGCGTCAGCTCCATGCTGCTGGTCACCATCCTCTTTCCTTACCACGTGCTGCGCATCATGAAGCACATGCTCGAGGTCGATGGCTTCAGCCGCTGGCAGCGCACCAAGATCTGGGCCAAGGGCCTGTGGTGGCTCTACAAGCCCGGCGGCATCTTCATGCCCATGATGGGCAAGTACTTCAGCTACCTCAAACCCAGCTTCCACCCCTGGCAGGAGCCCGTGGTGCCCAGCTATGAACCCTGGCTGCAGATGCTGAAGGAAACCGGCAACCCCGTCGAAGCCGGCAACCGCCTGGCGCTGTCCCGCCAGCACGGCTGAGCAGCGCTCGCCCTCCCAGGAGATCGCCATGGCAAATGACCACCACATCGTCCCGCGCGAGAAGCTCGACTTCGGCCTCGACGGCGACATCCCGAAGTACTGGTTCGGCGGCGATGCCTTCAAGACCCGCTTCTTCGATGCGATGTCAACCATCTTCCCCGAAGGGGAACGCTACTTCATCTCCTGCGTGCGCGATTTCCGCGATCAAGTGAGCGACCCGAAGCTGCTCGCTGACATCAAGGACTTCATGCGCCAGGAAGGCCAGCACGGCATCGTGCACAGCCAGTACAACGCGCGCCTGAAAGCCCAGGGCATCAACGTCGACGCGCTCGAGCGATTCACGCACAACATGCTGTTCAAGGTCGCGCGCAAGTACCTGCCGAAAAAGCAGACGCTGGCCGAAACGGCGGCGGCCGAACACATGACGGCCATCATGGCTCACAGCTTCTTCGAAAAGAAGGAAGTGCTCGCGCAAGCGGACCCGCGCATGCGCGCCATGTACGCCTGGCACGCCATGGAAGAAATCGAGCACAAGGCCGTCGCCTTCGATGTCATGCAAAAGGTTGCCAAGGTGGGCTACCTGCGCCGCGTCTGGGCCATGGCCGTGGTCACCATCGGCTTCAACATCCACTCGCTGCTCACCACTCGCTACATGCTCAAGGTCGACGGCTTCCGAGGCTGGCAACGCTTCAAGCTGATGGCCCAAGGCATGTGGTGGATCTTCAAACCGGGCGGCCTGTACATGTCCATCCTCGGCCACTATCTGCAGTACTACAAGCCTGGCTTCCACCCCTGGCAGGCCGGCCAGATGCACGCCTACCAACTCTGGCTAGACACCTTCAACCGCACGGGCGATCCGATCCGGGCCGGCGAGGCGCTGCACGCCGCCGGCGCCTGAGACCACCTTCGCGCACGCGCCCATCGATCCGTTCACACCCAAAACAAGGCCTCCCGATCCGATGGATGGGGAGGCCTTTTGCAGGTCATGCTCCGCGTTTCACTGAAGAGCCCTCTGCCGCCGGACACCCCACATGCGAGGCGCCAGCGCAGCGATCAGGCTGCGGCGCGCTTGGTCAGGATTTCGAACGCCGGCAACGTCTTGCCTTCCAGCACTTCCAAGAACGCGCCACCACCGGTCGAGATGTAACCCACATCCTTCTCGATGCCGTACTTCGCGATGGCCGCCAGCGTGTCGCCGCCACCCGCAATGCTGAAAGCACTCGACTCGGCGATCGCCTGCGCGATGGCCTTGGTGCCTTGCTCGAACGCAGCAAATTCGAACACGCCCACCGGGCCGTTCCACACCACCGTGCCTGCGGCCTTGAGCTGCGCGGCCAGCTTGGCGGCCGTCTTCGGCCCGATGTCCAGGATCATGTCATCGTCAGCCACCTCGGTGGCGGCCTTGACGGTGGCCGGCGCATCGGCGGCGAAGGTCTTGGCCACCACCACGTCCTCGGGGATGGGCACCTCGGCGCCACGCGCCTTCATCGCGTCGATCACCGCCTTGGCCGCACCCACCAGGTCCGGCTCGGCCAGCGACTTGCCGATTTTCAGGCCGGCGGCCAGCATGAAGGTGTTGGCGATGCCGCCACCCACGATCAGACCGTCCACGTTCTTCGACAGCGACTCCAGGATGGTCAGCTTGGTGGACACCTTCGAGCCCGCCACGATCGCGATCAGCGGGCGCTTCGGCGCTTCCAGTGCCTTGTTGATGGCATCGATTTCGGCGGCCAGCAGCGGACCAGCCGATGCCACCCTGGCGAACTGCGCGATGCCATAGGTCGTGGCTTCGGCGCGGTGGGCGGTGCCGAAGGCGTCGTGCACGAAGATGTCGCACAGCGCGGCCAGTTTCTTCGACAGCTCCTCGTTGTTCTTCTTCTCGCCCTTGTTCAGGCGGCAGTTCTCCAGCAACACGACCTGGCCGGGAGCCACGTCCACGCCATCGACCCAGTTACTCACCAGCTTGACCTCACGACCCAGCAACTCGCCCAGGCGCTTGGCCACCGGAGCCAGCGAGTCCTCGGGCTTGAACTCGCCTTCGGTCGGGCGCCCCAGGTGCGAGGTCACCATCACCGCGGCGTTGGCCTTCAAGGCCAGCTCGATGGCCGGCACCGAAGCGCGCACGCGGGTGTCCTCGGTGATGTTGCCGGCGTCATCCAGCGGCACGTTCAGGTCAGCGCGGATGAACACGCGCTTGCCCGCGGCTTGGCCTTGGGCGACGAGGTCTTCGAATCGGATGATGTTCATGGTGTCGGCCGCATCTGCGGTGTCGGTGAATGCTGGGGACAAAACCGGTGGATTATAGAAAACCCTGCCCGCCCCCAAAATCTCCGGACTCACCAACCCACCCCCAGCTTGAGCGCCAAATAAATCGCCATCCCGATCACGATGGTGCTGAGCATGTCCTTGCGCCACCAAGCCCAGGCGGCAGCCACCGGCGCCGCCACCCATTTCGGATCCAGCCACCCCGTTTCGCTGCCCGACAAGGGTAAGACGATTTCCGGCGCGATGATCGCCGTCAGCGCCGCCAGGGGTGCGTACTTCAGCCCTTGCATGGCCCAAGCCGGCAATCGGATCGGTTCTCGCGTCAGGAAAAAGAACGCCCTAGTCACCGCCGACAGCGCCAGCAAGCCCAGCACCGCCACCACCATCCACAGCGGTGCGCCCAGGACCGACCAATCCATCATCCCCGCACCATGCCCGGCGCTCATCGCGACGCCCTCGCAGAGACACGAGCCTCACCCCGTGACTTTCCCGGCATCCAGCGATCGAGCGCCAATCCCGCAGCCACCGCCACCACGATGGCCGCAACGATGTGCAGCCGCATGGGCATTCCCCACGCCGCCACCGCCACGACTGCCCCCACGACCACCGACAACAGCCCCCGCCCGTCCTTGATCAGCGTGACCAAAAGGGCGAGTAAAGCCAACGAGCCGGCAAAGCCCAGGCCCCATGAGCGCGGAATCTGCGACGCGAAAGCGATGCCCAGCAGCGACGCCACGTTCCAGCCTGCCCAATTGACCACCGCCACGCCGAGGAAGTACGCCAAGGGCTCCGGGTTCCCCCCGTCTGCTGGCGCATCGTCACCATGCCGATGCACCGTCAAAACATACGTCACGTCCGCACTGAGGTAGCCCGCGAACAGGCGCCAGCGCAAAGGCAGCGTCATCATGTGGGGTCTTAACTGCGCACTGAAGATGACGAATCGCAGGTTGACACACAAGGCCGTCAACCAGATCAGCCACAGCGGCGCCCCCACCAACAACAAAGGCACAGCCGACAACTGCGCGCTCGCCGCAAACACCAGCACGCTCATCAGCAGCACGATGGGCAGCGGCAACCCCGAAGTTGTCATGGCCACACCGGTGACGAGCCCCCAAGCGATCATCCCCGGCAGAACGCGGGCCATGTCCCGCATCCCCGTGCGAAAGGCAGGATGCCTACGCAAGCGAGGATCGAGCAACGAACTCAACACGGGGACATCAGGCCTCATGCCTGCATTGTCAGCCAGCTGGTGGTGCGACGGGGCGCGAGAAACTTTGTGTCATGGCCCTCTGCGCAAACCGCCTCAATGCGCAGCCTCTTTGTTGGACTTTGCCCCCTGGCCTCCATGAGCCCCATCATCCTCAGCACCGTCGTCTTCACTTGATTCAACAGGCTTCGAAGCTGCCAGCGCTGGCCTAGGCACAACGGGGGCCACTCCCTCCAACTTGTTCTCACGCATGTACTCATCCATCTCTCGCCAGCCAGCAAAAATCGCGGACTTGTCTGCTTTGGGATTGAGCACATAACAATCCTCGATCGCCCGCATCGCATGCCGACAGGCGCTGCCGATCGCCCGAGCTTCTGCCTGTTTACGCTCGGCCACCTTCGCGGGAGTGTCTAAGCCCAACTGATCGCACCCGGCAAGCCATGCCAGCAAGCCCAACATGGCGAAGAATCGAGCTGCCCGAAAACACCCAGTATGCGAGGCATGAAAACCCGCTGAAGCGTCCGATGAAGACAATGAATTGAGAAGGCGGACTGAACCTGAAGGCTGCGAGGTCATGGCTGAACTCGGGCACATGCCGAGCCTGTTGACACGCTCAAGTTTTCGGCATGTGGCAACCGAACTTGAGGCCCGAGCTTCAGGCCCGTTTCGCTTCACTGAGTAAGTCAGTGAATCAATCGCTCTGCGTCATCCACGAACAACTCGTCGAGGATCAGAGCATCCGGCTCTTCGCCGAGGCTCCAGAAAACCAGCAAAAGCAAAACTTTGAAATCGTCGAGCGACACCGGCCCACGCGGTACAGCCAATACGCGGTCAAGCACCACCTCCCGCAACGCTGGTGTCAGGACGCCTGCGCGCTCCAGAAAGTGCAAGAAACCCAAGGCCTCCGGCCCCAGCAACTCCAACTCCTGCGCCACATACACGCGCATCGACGGTGTTGAGGGATAGACAGCAAGGTTGTGAGTGACCGATTGAAGCCCATCGAGCCAAGCCAAGGCATCGTTGATCTCCTCAGTCTCGAAACCTACAGCCGACAACTTCTTGACCAACTGTCCAGCGTCAGGACAAGCGTCCGGACGCCAATAAGTTTCATAGAGGTAGGCGAGGACATCAAACATGAGGAAATGATACCCCAGCGAATTCGGCCAATCGATCGAAGGGTCAAGCAAGCAAGGATAGAAAATCGATGCCAGAAATGACAAAGCCCCTGCTAAGCAGGGGCTTTGATGGGGATAAGTAGCCTGACGATGTCCTACTTTCACACGGGAATCCGCACTATCATCGGCGCTGAGTCGTTTCACTGTCCTGTTCGGGATGGGAAGGAGT
>JAKARB010000001.1 GCA_021819435.1 Pseudomonadota bacterium
TGCAATGGGCCGCGCGCGCCCACTACTGGCAGGTGCTGGAGCACGGTGTACGCATCTTCGAACGGCCTGGCCCGTTCGACCACAGCAAGCTGATGCTGATAGACGGCCAGTGGTGCTGCCTGGGTTCGGCCAATTGGGATGCGCGCAGCCTGCGCCTCAACTTCGAGTTCAATGTGGAGGTGTACGACACCGCGCTGTCTACGCGGCTGGAATCCCTTTTTGATGCCGCCCGTGATGCATCGAACGAGATATCGGTCATGGCGTTGCGCGCCCGCCCGCTGGCCATCCGCTTGCGCGACGGGGTGGCCCGTCTGTTCACCCCCATTCTCTAGCGGCACGACTTGCGAGGAACATTGCCCATGGAAAAGAAAGATCAATGGAACATTGGCTACTGGATCGTCGCCGGTCTGTTGCTGCTGACGCTGCAGAACTACTGGCAGGCGGCGAAGACCGTCGAGCCCGTACCCTACAGCGAATTCGAGAAAGCGTTGGCCGAGGGGCGCGTCGCCGAAGTGCTGGTGGCAGACCGCACGGTCACCGGACGCCTGAAATCGCCGGACAGCCGGGGCAAGACCACGATCGTGGCCACCCGTGTCGAACCCGACCTGGCCGAGCGGCTGTCGAAATACGACGTGCCCTACGCGCGGGTGGTGGAAAGCACCTGGCTGCGTGATGTGCTCTCCTGGATTCTGCCGGCGGTGGCCTTCTTCGGCGTCTGGTTTTTCCTGTTCCGCCGCTTTGCCGAGAAGCAGGGCATGGGCGGCTTTCTGAGCATCGGCAAGAGCCGCGCCAAGGTGTTCATGGAGAAGAACACGGGCGTCACGTTTGCCGATGTCGCGGGCGTCGATGAGGCCAAGGCCGAGCTAGTCGAGATCGTCGACTTCCTGAAGAACCCGCAGGATTACGGCCGCCTCGGCGCGCGCATCCCGAAAGGTGTGTTGCTGGTTGGCCCGCCCGGCACGGGCAAGACCCTGCTGGCCAAGGCCGTGGCGGGCGAGGCCGGGGTACCGTTCTTCTCTATCTCCGGCTCGGAGTTCGTCGAGATGTTTGTCGGCGTGGGCGCGGCGCGGGTGCGCGACCTGTTCGAGCAGGCCCGTGCCCAGGCGCCGTCGATAATCTTCATCGACGAGTTGGATGCCCTGGGCCGCGCGCGCGGCGTCGGCGGCCCCATCGGCGGCCACGACGAGCGTGAGCAAACGCTCAACCAGCTGCTCACCGAGATGGACGGCTTCGACAGCTCGGTGGGGCTGATCATCCTCGCCGCCACCAACCGCCCCGAAATCCTCGACCAGGCGCTGCTGCGTGCCGGCCGCTTCGACCGCCAGGTGCTGGTGGACCGGCCCGACAAGAAGGGGCGGCTGGACATCCTGAAGGTTCATGTCAAGAAGGTGACGCTGGCCCAGGATGTAGACCTCGAACAGGTAGCCGCACTGACCACGGGCTTTTCCGGCGCGGACCTCGCCAATCTGGTCAACGAGGCGGCGCTGGCGGCGACGAGACGCCGTGCGTCCGCCGTGGAATTGCAGGACTTCACCGCGGCCATCGAGCGCATCGTGGCGGGCCTGGAAAAGAAGAGCCGCGTGCTCAATCCCAAGGAGCGGGAAACCGTGGCCCATCACGAGATGGGCCATGCGCTGGTGGCGCTGGCGCTGCCCGGCACCGACCCCGTACACAAGATCTCGATCATCCCGCGCGGCATCGGCGCGCTGGGCTACACCTTGCAGCGCCCCACCGAAGACCGCTTCCTGATGACGCGTACCGATCTCGAGCACAAGATCGCCGTACTGCTGGGCGGGCGTGCCGCCGAAAAGCTGGTGTTCGGCGAGTTGTCTACCGGGGCGGCGGACGATCTGGCGCGGGCCACCGACATCGCCCGCGACATGATCACCCGCTTTGGCATGGACGAGGGCCTGGGCTACATCGCCTTCGAGGCGCAGCGGCCCCGCTTTCTCGATACACCAGAACTGGCCCACGGCGGTTGCCGGGTGGCCGAATCGACCCAGGCGCGCATCGATCAGGCTATCCGCGACATCGTGATGGGCGTGTTCGAGCGCGCCTACCGGATTCTCGACATCAACCGCGCGGTGCTGGAGCGCTGTGCGCGCGAGCTGCTGGCGCGGGAAACGCTCGACGAAAGCGATATCCGTCAATTGACTCAAGGACTTGTTCGGAACTGAAAACAGTAGTAGGTGCCATTCAGAGTAAGCCGACGGCTCTGTTCAGTGCGTCATCCAATTCGCCGGCATTGTTCAAGGAGAACCGATATGTCTGCATTGACTCCGTGGGACCCCTTCCGGGAACTGGATGAATTGCAAAACCGCCTGGCGACGATGTTCGGACGGATACCCCAGCGACAGGGCGCCCGTACCGGCAACGAAGCCATGACCACGGCGGACTGGGCACCAATGGCGGACATCAGCGAGGATGAGAACGCATTCCTCCTCAAGCTGGATCTGCCGGAGGTCCCCAAGGATGCCGTGCGCGTCAGCGCGGAAAACGGTGTGCTCACCATCAGCGGCGAGCGCAAACTGGAAAAAGAGGAGCAGGGCAAGAAGTTCCACCGCATCGAACGTGCGTATGGCCGCTTTGTGCGCAGCTTTGTCTTGCCTGACAACGTTGATCCGACCAAGGTGACGGCTTCGATGAAAGACGGCGTGCTGGAAGTGCGGCTTGTCAAGGCCGAGCAAGCCAAACCGAAACAGATTGAAATCTCAGTCAACTAACTTCAATCAGGAGCCCAAGATCATGAATATCAAACAGCCACAATACACCTTCTCCGCACTTGCCCTGGCGGTCGTCGTCGGACTGAGCGGACCGGCTCTGGCCCAATCGGCGGCAGGTTCTAGCCCAGGTGCTGCAGCACCCTCTGCCGCATCCAAGGCGGCACAGCCACAGGTAGATGACAAGGCCGCCCGGGAAGCCGATAAAAAGCGTGCCGAGCTCACTCAAGACGCCATCACGGCGCTCACCAAGACCCAGGAGGCTTTGACCCTCCTTGATGCAAAGAAGACCAAGGAGGCGCTCGCTGCGCTGGAACTGGCCAGCGGAAAGCTGGAACTGGTATTGGCACGCGACGCCAAACTTGCCTTGGCGCCGGTCGATGTACGCGTCATCACCCACGATATCCACGCCAACGTGGAATCGGTAAAGAAAGCGGTCAAGTTGTCTCGGGAGTTGTTGGGTGATGGCGAGGTGCAAAAGGCCCGGCCCATCGTTGCCAATCTGGCCAGCGAAATCGTGATCGAAACCGACAACCTGCCGATGGCAACGTACCCGGCAGCGATCAAGTCGGCCGCACGGCTCATCGACAGCGGCAAGATCGACGACGCCAAGGCGGAACTCGCCCGAGCACTGAACACGCTGGTGGTGACCTCGGTCGCCTTTCCTCTGCCCGTGCTCCGGGCCGAAGCCGCGATGGCAAAAGCTGAAAAGCTGGCCGAGACCGACAAGCGCGATGCCAAGCAGAACGAGGAGCTCAGCACCTTGCTGTCGTCCGTACGCACGGAGATCGAGCTGGCGCAGATCCTCGGTTATGGCAAGAAGGCGGATTTCAAACCCATCTTCGATCAGGTGAAGTCGATTGAGCAAAAGTCGGCTGGAGGCAAAAGCGGCAAGGGATGGTTCGACGAGTTGAAGACGCGGATCCAAAAGCTGTTTTGAGGTGATGAAAGGGCCGACTGTTCGGTCGGTCAGTCTCGCGATGTTCGCAGTCAGCCCCAATAGATTCGCCTATTTTCACTAACTCATACGAGGCATGTCACCATGAATGAGCAAACACCGAATCCCAATGCGACGAACAAAGGAATTAACGAACAGGCCGCGGTAAGCAGCCTTCCTGTCAGTCCAGAGGCCAAGCCTGAAGTTGTCACGGAGGTACAGCCAGAGGTTCAGAAGGAAACGGACTCGCAGGCGGCAGACAAACGTAAACAAGTCCTCGATGAGGCCGTCTCGGCCTTGGCGCTGACCAAATCAGCGCTGGCCGCACTTGACGGCAAGGACGCTGCACGCGCACTGGCAACGCTGGCCGAAGTGACGGGAAAGCTGGAGCTGATCGTTGCGCGCGAACCAACGCTCGCCCTGGCCCCCGTTGATGTGCGCACCATCGTGCACGACGTGTTCGCCAACACGGAAACCATTGAGGCGATGACTGACGAGGCGCTGGATGCCCTCAAACATGGCGAGGTGCAACAGGCACGTCTCGTGCTGGCTTTGCTGGCCAGTGAAATCGTGATCGCGGTCACCAACATCCCTCTGGCGTCCTATCCCGCAGCCGTGAAGTCAGTCGTGCCGCTGATCGATCAGGGCAAGATTGAAGAAGCCAAAGCCGCGCTGCAGGCAGCGCTCAGCACGCTGGTCGAGACGCGCAGCGTGCTTCCGCTGCCCACCCTGCGTGCCAGGCTGCTCCTGAAGCGCGCCGAGACCTTGGTGGAAGATGGTCAGCGGGGCGAAGCGTCCAATGAGCGCCTGGAGACATTATTGAACGAAGCGCGGCAGCAGTTGGAAATGGCAGAACTGCTGGGCTATGGAAAAAAGAAGGACTTTGAGCCCCTGTTCGCTGAACTCAAGAAAGTCAAGGAAAAGACGGCTGGGGGAGGCGGCGGAAAAGGCTGGCTCGATGAAATCAAGGCAAAACTGTCCAAGTTGTTCTGAAACCGCTGCATAGGGCGTAAGAGGGGCGCGTCGCGCCCCTCTCTTGGCTCAGGAGTGTTTGATTTTTCACCCCATTAGATCTTTAGGAGATATTGCATGAACACAGACACCATCGCCAATTCCAATGAGGATGAGCCCACCAAAGCACTGTGTTCGCTGAGCCAAAATTGGTGGCTTTTTGCGCTGCGCGGTGTCTTGGCATTGATTTTTGCAGCCCTCGCGTTCTGGATGCCACAATCGGCTCTGTTGGCCATGACCATCGTGTTCGGCGCATTTTCCTTGGTCAATGGCGCGTTCAACTTGTTTGCAGCGGTGCGCCATATCCAGAAAAAAGAGCGCTGGGGCTGGCTGCTGTTCAGCGGCATTGTCGGCATACTTACGGGCGTCGTCGTCCTGGTTGCTCCTTGGGTCGCCACGATAGTCTTGGCTTCTTTTTTATGGGCTAGCGTGGGCTTCTGGGCGATTTTCACCGGTGTGCTGGAGATATCCGCCGCCGTTCGGCTGCGTCGGGAAATCAAGGGCGAAATCTGGCTTGCCCTCAGTGGACTGCTCTCGATTATCCTTGGCGCTATCGTCTTGTGGATAGTTTTTACCCGTCCGGTCGAGTCATTCGTGGCCGCAGGCTGGTTGTTGGGTTTCCATGCGGCAGTCTATGGCGTCACGCTTTTGTTCTTGAGTTGGAGTCTTCGCAAATCGCGCCTGGGGTAAGAGCGTGCCAAACCAAAATCTATGGATATGAGCATCCTCGATTCATGCCTCCATAGAAATGACATCGAAGGAGTCATACATGCAGATGCAATATAGCTATCGAGCTATCGACAAAGAGTTTCATGAACCTTGGCAGAGAGCTTTGGGAAATGTGATCGAGCGCGACCTCAAGCCATTGCTCGACAAACACACTAAAGATTCAGCGCGACTTCAAATCGTCCTTGATCGCGACAAGACCAAGCGGCAATTTCTGGCCAGTGGCTATATGCACCTGCCCGGCAAAAAGATTGTCAGCGTTACTGCATCACATGACGAGCTGACGCCCCTCGCGCAGATGCTCGCACAGTCGTTGTTCCGTCAGGCCAAGAAGCATTTTGACCGACTGCATGCTCAGGATCAAATCAAGCGCAAAGCACGACGCGAGCGCTTGCGCGAGCTCAAGGTGCGAATTGCCGCAAACCCCGCGTCAGCCGCCCATGAGGCCAAAGTGACCCGAATGCCTCTACTGTCGAAACTTGAGGCTGTCGCAAGGCGTGAGCTGGCTTATCTGCGGGCCGTCGGCGATTTACCACGCGATTATCCGACGCTGCGCGACGTGGTGGATGAAGCGATTGTCCAAGCTGAGGTGGAATGGCAATCCGTGCCGGAAGAAAAAGCGGCTTACTTCGGTCTTCTGAAGCATCTGTTCGCCGTCCTGGATCACGAAGTGGCAAACAGCCGGCAATTTGGCGAATTCGTTTCTCTGGACGCGCCGGTCGAAGCGGATGCCCAGGACGTCGCCGAGGCCATGGTGGAAGAGGAAGTCTTCGAATTTTATCAGCCCGATGACACACTCAGGCTGGCCGATATCATCGCTGACAGTCAGCATCCCGATGCCGCAACGATCGCAGAACAGGAGGAGCTAGTTGATCGGTCGAGCGAGTTCGCTTTTGCATTCGACCTGCTGAAGGACATGCCGCGTTTGTGGCGGCGCATTTTTCTGCTTATCCGTGTGGACGGGCTCGATGCCAGCAGCGTCTCTGAAATCCTGCTGATTCCTAGTCAGGAAGATACTGTCCAAAGGTGGCTCATGCAGGCCGAAGCGTTCATCGCTGCTCATTTGGAAGAGGCCGGAGTAAGCAAAGACGGGAACGATTGGCTCCAAGGCGTTGATTGGTCGGCATTGTCTGTGACCCGAAGCGCGGCAGCCTCACTGTGGTCCAAGGAGGCGAACCATGAAGAATGATCTTCACCTCGTCTGCCCGCATTGCCAGTCCATCAACCGCGTACCGACTGCGAAGGTATCGGAACATCCCAACTGCGGCCGCTGCCAGCAGCCTTTGTTCACGGGCGAGCCCATCGAGTTGACCACGGCAACATTCTCGCGCCACGTGGAGCGCAGCGATTTGCCGCTGCTGGTCGATTTCTGGGCGCCATGGTGCGGGCCGTGCAAGATGATGGCGCCACAGTTCCAGCAAGCGGCGCACCAGCTCGAACCGAGGATCCGGCTGGCGAAGGTGAATACCGAGGCTGAGCCCCACCTGGCCGCGCAGTTCGGTATCCGCAGCATCCCGACGCTCGCCCTGTTCCAAGGTGGGCGGGAGATCGCCCGTCAGGCCGGCGCGATGGGCGCGCAGGACATCGTGCGCTGGACGTCGACGCAAGTGGGGCGCTGACCGATGCAGGGCTTGCTCGGCGCTACGCTAATCCTGCTGGCGGCTTGCAGCCTGGCGGCGATGGCGACGGCGGCGTTCAGAGTGCCCGCCTTGCTGGGGTATCTCTCTGTCGGCGTTGTACTGGGCCCCTCAGTCATCGGCGTGATCGCGCCGGGGGAGACGCTGACCTTTCTGTCCGAGCTGGGCGTGGCGCTGCTGTTGTTCATGGTCGGACTGGAATTCTCCCTCGGACACTTCTGGCTCGCCCGCAGGACGGTGCTGATGGCGGGCGCTCTGCAGATGATCGCCGTGGCCCCGCCGCTGATCCTGCTATTGATGTGGCTGGGGCAGCCCGGCCAGAGCGCCGCGCTGCTCGGCACTGCGGCGGCCATGTCGTCCACGGCGCTGGTCAGCCGACAACTGGCCGACCAAGGCGAGCTCACCACCCGCCACGGCCGCAGTGCCATCGCCGTGCTGGTCTTTCAGGACCTGGCCAGCGTGCCCCTGCTGGCCTTGCTGGCGATCTGGGCGCGCGGCGAGTCGCCGAAGATCGAGCATGTGCTGCTCGAAGTGTTCGGTGTGCTGCTGCTGTTCGCGGCAGCGGCCCTCGCCTCGCGCCGTCTGTTGCATGGCCTGCTGGGCTGGGTGGCGCGGCGGGGCCACGAGGAATCGTTCGTGCTCGTCTCCTTGTGCGTGGTGGTGGCTGCCGCCGCCGCTGCGCACGCGGTCGGCGTATCCGCCGCCCTGGGGGCCTTCCTCGCCGGGATGGTGCTGGGCGAGAGCGACTTCCGGCACCACATGGAAAGCCACCTCAGGCCGTTTCGCGATGTGTTGTCGGGCGTGTTCTTCGTGACCATCGGCCTGCAATTGGACGCAGCACAGATTCTTTCGGCACCGCTGGCGGTGCTGGCGTGGCTGGTGGTGCTGGTACCGGTCAAGATCCTGCTCAATACGCTGGCCTTGCGGGCGACGCGCCTGTCCGCCCTCGATGCCTGGCGCACGGGCATAGCGTTGGGGCACGGCGGCGAGTTCGCCCTGCTGTTGTTGGGCACGGTCTTGCAGCAGCATCTGATCCCCGCGACCGTCGTCCAACCCATGCTGGTCGCGCTGGTGCTCAGCATGGCCCTGGCACCGCTACTGATCCGCCATCACGATGTACTTGCCCGGTTCTTGAGCCGCACCGGCGGCGTCATTCAGCCACCCCAGGCTGAAGAAGTCGAGATCGCCGCGCAGACGGCGCGATATCGAGACCATGTCATCGTTTGCGGCGCGGGCGAGCTTGGCCTGACAGTCAGCGAGATTCTTCGCCACGCCGGCGTAGCGCATCTGCTGCTGGAGGCGGACGCGCAGAAGGTCGAGGCCGCGCGTGCCGCCGGCGCGCCGGTGTTCCATGGCGATGCCAGTCGGCCCGATACCTTGCTGGCTGCCGGCTTGACGCATGCGCACTTGGTGGTGCTGACGTTCGCCCATGCCCAGCAAGCGTTGCGCATCGCCCAGGCGATTGCCGAGCGCCGTCCGGCGCTGACCTTGTGGGTGTCATGCAGAAGTACGACCGCGGCCGATGCATTTCGCGCCATGCCCAACGTGCGTGTGTACCAGCAATCCTTTGCCGCAGGCCTTGGGCTGGCGGAACAAGTGATGTCGTCGCTTGGCATGTCGGCCGAGCTCGTCGAACGAAACATCAGTGCGATGCGCCGCCGTCTCGACAGCGGCAATGTCGCAGGGAGTCCATCTGCATGAAGTCAACAGGCCGCAATCCATTTCAGGTCTTCCGTGACCAATGGGCCATCATGAGTTTTTACGAGCGCTTCGAGCAGGTCGTCGCGCTCGTGCTGTCGGCGGTAATTGCCGTCATCATCGTGGTGTCGCTGTTCCAGCTCATCGCCATCGTCTTCACGCTGCTGGTCCTCGATGCCTTCAATCCCCTGGATCACAAGGTATTCCAGAGTGTGTTCGGCATGATCATGACGCTCTTGATCGCGATGGAGTTCAAGCATTCCATCGTGCGCGTGGCGCTGCGTCGGGACAGCATCATCCAGGTCAAGACCGTGATCCTCATCGGTCTGATCGCGCTGGCGCGCAAGTTCGTGATCCTTGACCCCGAGGCGAGCCCCGCAAAGATTGCCGCGCTGGCAGGCGCCACGCTGGCTCTGGGTGCGACCTACTGGCTGCTGCGCGAGCGCGGCGACCGCGCCGCCGAGACCTCTGAGCATGACCCGTCATCATCCCAGTGATCCGCGCGCGGCGCTGTTGCAACACCGCTGGCTCAACCGCCTGCAGACCGGGCTGTTGGTTCTGACCCTGGTCGGGATCGCAGCCGCAGCAGGGAGACTGCCGTTTGGGGAAGGCGGCCTGTGGCTCGCGCTGTTTGCAGTTGCAGGCACGCTGCTGCTGGAACCGGCAGCCGCATCCGCCTTGACCTTGCGCCTGTACCGCGCACGGGCTTTGCACCCGCACGAAGCCCCCGAGATTTGGGCCCTGTTGCGCGAGCTGTCCGCCCGTGCCGGTTTGCCCGCCACGCCGGTGCCGCACTATGTGCCCAGTGCCGTCGTCAACGCCTTCGCCACCGGATCGAAGCAGGAGGCATCGATCGCCCTCACCGATGGCCTGCTGCGCAGCCTGAGCCCACGCGAGCTGGCGGGTGTGCTCGCGCATGAAGTCGCGCACATCGCCAATGAGGATTTGCGCGTCATGGGGCTGGCGGATTCCGTCAGTCGCCTCACGAGCCTGCTGGCCCTCATGGGACAGATCGCGATCCTGCTCAGCCTGCCCGCGCTGCTGGTTGGGGCGGCGGAGGTCTATTGGCCTGGTCTATTGTTATTGGCCGCATCGCCCCAGCTGGCCCTGCTCGCACAGCTCGGCTTGTCTCGCGTGCGTGAGTTCGACGCTGACCGCCTCGCGGCGGAACTGACGGGCGACCCGCACGGGCTTGCGTCTGCGCTGGCGAAAATCGAGCGGGTCAGCCGCTCCTGGCGTGCCTGGCTGTGGCCGGGATGGGGCAATCCCGAGCCCTCCTGGTTGCGCACGCATCCGGCAACACAAGAGTGCATCTCACGCCTGCTGACGTTGGCGCCCAGGCCAGCATCAGCGTTGCCGTTTCACGAGACCCATTTCTTGCCGGAATCCGCTGCGACGCCGCGCTGGCGCCCGAGCGGGCTGTGGCGCTGATTGCCCTCAACAGGAGACTTCTCATGGCCTACCCCGACCCGTACCAACGCCCCGCGCCGGACCACTTCGTTCGGCGCTGGCTCTTCATCACCGTCTGTATTGCCGCGCTCATGCTGCTGTGGCAGTTCCTGCCCGCCATCGAGGCCTGGTTCAGTCCGCGCGAGGCGGCAGAACGCACCGTGACGGCGCGTGGCGATCTGGCGGCGGACGAGAAAGCCACCATCGAACTGTTCGAAAAATCGCGCGCCTCGGTGGTCTACATCACCACCGCGCAATTAGTACGCGATGTCTGGACGCGCAACGTGTTCTCCGTGCCGCGCGGTACAGGCTCGGGCTTCATCTGGGACGACGCCGGCCACGTTGTCACCAACTTCCATGTCATCCAGGGCGCGTCCGAAGCCACCGTCAAACTCGCCGACGGCCGCGACTACCAGGCCGCGCTGGTGGGGACGAGCCCCGCGCATGACATCGCCGTGCTCAAGATCGGCGTCGGTTTCAAGCGCCCACCGGCCGTGCCGGTCGGCACCAGCGCCGACCTCAAGGTAGGTCAGAAGGTGTTCGCTATCGGCAACCCCTTCGGCCTGGACTGGACGCTCACCACTGGTATCGTCTCCGCGCTCGACCGCTCGTTACCCGGAGAAGCGGGCGGAGCGGCCATCGATCACCTGATCCAGACCGACGCCGCCATCAACCCTGGCAACTCCGGTGGCCCCTTGCTCGATTCGGCGGGGCGGCTCATCGGCATCAACACGGCGATCTACAGCCCTTCCGGCGCCTCGGCCGGGATCGGTTTCGCCGTGCCGGTGGACACCGTCATGCGCGTGGTGCCGCAACTCATCAAGACCGGTAAGTACATCCGTCCGGCGCTCGGCATCGAGGTGGACGAACAGCTCAATCAGCGCCTGCTGGCGCTGACTGGAAGCAAGGGCGTGTTCGTGCTGCGTGTTACCCCGGGTTCGGCAGCGCACAAGGCCGGCCTCGCGGGTGTCGAAGTCACGCCGCAAGGCATCGTGCCGGGCGACCGCATCATCGGTGTTGATGGTAAGGCGACGGACGATGTGGCTAAGCTGCTCGCGCGGCTAGACGACAGGAAGGTCGGCGATGTGGTGGTCTTGTCAGTGGAACGGGCCGGCAAATCGCGCGAGGTGCGTGTGGAGCTGCAACCCGGGAATTGATTGAATTGAACCTGTGGATCAGGCGGTAGTGCAGCGTCGCGGCGATTGAGGTTCTCAGGTCTTCGGCCAGGTAGCGTTCCGCCTCAACCTCCGTAATTTTCGGATGCGATCTGCCTATCCGAATAGGCAAGCATGCAACGCCGGAACCTCTTGCCAATCATCGAAGGAGAAAGCGAGGCGCAATCCGCATGAGGTGGACGCAGGCCAGGAACGAGGCAAACAGGAGGCCGCATTGGAACTCAGAGTACTGCGCTATTTCGTTGCGGTCGCGGAAGAACTGCATTTCGCGCGAGCGGCCGAGCGCCTTGGCGTAGAACAATCGCCTGTGTCGCGCGCAATGCGCAATCTCGAAGCCACGCTCGGCGTGCAGTTGTTCGACCGCAGCGCGCACCAGACGCGACTGACCTGGGCCGGTCAAGTGTTCCTCGGTGAGTGCCGGCGTGTGCTGGCCACCGTGGAGCAGGCGGTGAGTGCCGCAAAGGCGGCGGCGCAGGGCTATCAGGGTTATCTGCGCATCGCCATCTGCGACAGCTTGGCGCAGCCCCACATTGCCACCTTACTGGCGCGCAGCCGCGAGGAAGAGCCCGAACTGGAGATTCGCGTCTTCGAGCTGCCTTTCGCGCAGCAGCTCAAGGGCCTGCACAACGATCTGCTGGACATCGGCTTTGCGCTGTCGGACGCGGTGAGCGAAGGCCTTGTCGCCGAGCCCGTGTGGACCGATCCTCTGTCGGTGATCGTGCCCGTGCGCCACCCCTTGTTGGCGCACGCGGAAGTGCCATTGGATGAAGCCTTGAAGTTTCCGTTGGTACTGTGCCATCCGGACGCGGGATCGGGCTGCCACCACCAGATCCAGGCGGTGCTTCAAGGTGCGTCCAAGCCGCTCAAGCTGGTAGATCAGGTGACGAGCCTAGGCGTGATGCTGACTCTGGTCGGTGCCGGTTATGGCCTAGGTTTCGCCATTGCCTCGCAGGTGCAGACCCTGAACCGCCCCGACATAGCCGTCCGTCCCCTGGCCGGCACGCCGCCCATGCTGTCCACCTACCTGCTGCGCCGCGGCGCCGAACCCTCTGAGCCCATGAAGCGGTTTCTGCAGCGCGCACGCGAGGAGTTCCTGCCAAAGGGAGATGAACCGGCCTCGTGACGTTGAGCGCTCGGGTACATTGGCTACTGCTGGCTGTCCATGGCTCGCACTGGACTTGCTCGGAGCGCGCGTTGACCAAGCGTGGTTTTTCAGTCCATAATTATGTCCATCTCGGTTCGCCGAGTGCGGAAAACTCGTTATCAATCAACGAGTTAGGGACACGATGATGTTCCCATCACCCGCTCCAAATGCAGCAAGGCCAGTCCATGACTGGCCTTTTTCATTGCTGCTCTCCCCAGCCCTGAAGGCTGAGCATGCTCAATCCGCCGGGCGAGGCACCGGCCCCTTCACCGGCTCGACCAGCAGGGCCGACCAATGCAAGGGCGCGGTGGTGCGCCGCTTGGCCTCGATGTCCTGGTAGATGAAGCCGGCTTGTTCATCGCTCAAGCCCAGGCACTCGGCCAGCTTGGTGGCCGGCAGGCCTTGGTTGAGGTGCCACAGGGCCACGTCCATTTCCTTGTAGGGCAGGGCGTAATAGAACTCGTCCTGGCCTTGGCTGAGGCTGTAGGTGTCGGTGGAAGGTGTGGCGTTGCAGATCACCTCGGGCAGCCCCATGTGGCGGGCCAGCGCATAGACCTGGGTCTTGTAGAGGTGGGCGATGGGCTTCAGGTCGGCCGAGCCGTCGCCGTTCTTCACGAAGAAGCCCTGGTCGAATTCGACGCGGTTGGGCGTGCCCACCACGGCGTAGTTCAGCCGGTCGGCGTGGAAGAACTCCAGGGTCTTGCGGATGCGCTGCTTGAAGCTGGTGGCGGCCACGATCTGCAGGTACTCGCGCAGGCCCAGGCGCTGTTCGTGCAAAGGGCCACCGCCCGGCTCCTGCACCACCAGCTTGAAGTGGTTGATCTGGCCTTGTGAGCCACCGGCGATGACGATCTTGCACTTCCAGTCGTCACAGTAGGCCGGGAAGACGGCGCGGATGGCTTCGTCGCGCCAGCGGTAGCAGCCGATGGCCTCCAGCGTGGGGGCGATGTCCTCGACCGCGTAACGAACGCCCAACTGCTCGGCCAGCAAGCGGGCCTTGACGACGCTGTCGGAAGACGAATCCCGCTCTGGCATCAGCAGGCCGAAGACCTTGTCGGCGCCCAGCGCGCGCACGGCCAAGGCGGCGCACACCGAGCTGTCGATGCCGCCGGACATGGCCACGACCAGGCCACGGCGCTTGAGGTGCTGGCGCATCAGCTCGCGGATCCGGGTGGCGATGCGGGTGATTTCCGCCTCGCGGTCTAAAGTCAGCAGCGTGTCGATCAGGGTGTCGATGGCTTGGGGCATGGCGGGGGTGGTCCGGTGGCGATGCGGCAATTTCACACAGTCTAGGGGGACTCCAGGCGGCTTGGCGCTTTATCATCGACCGCAGGTGCTTGTTTCATGGGGGGTGTGGATGTGCGGTGTTGCGGGGGTGCTGGATTGGCGCGCTCAAGCCAATCCGGTGTGGTCTCCTGACGACGGCTTGCTCAGGCGCATGGCCGACACCCTCCATCACCGGGGGCCGGACGGGCGCGGCTTCCTGAAGCGTCCGGAACTGGGTTTGGCGCACACCCGCCTGGCCATCGTGGACCTCGCCGGTGGCGACCAGCCCATCTTCAACGAGGACGGCAGCATCGCCGTTGTCTTCAATGGCGAAATCTTCAACCACGTCGAGCTGCGCGATGAGCTGGAGTCCCTCGGCCACCGCTTCGCCACCCGCTCCGACACGGAAGTCATCGTCCACCTCTACGAGCAGCTTGGCGACGACTTCGTGCACCACCTCAACGGGCAGTTCGCCATCGTGCTGTGGGACGAGCGCCGCCAGCGCCTGTTGCTGGTGCGCGACCGTGTCGGCATCGCGCCCCTTTTCTACCGCATCGGCGAGACCGATGACGAGCACCAGCTGATCTTCGGTTCCGAGGTCAAGGCGCTGCTCCCGGCGCTGGTGCGCAGCCCGCGCGTCAACCGCCGCGCGCTTGACCAGCTCTTCACCTGCTGGTCGCCAGTGGGGGCCGAGACCCTGTTCGAGGGCATCTGGTCGCTGGAGCCGGGCACCATGCTCGTGGCCGAGCCTGATCGCGACAAGCACCTCCACGCCACCGTGCGCCGCTACTGGGACTGGCGCTTCCCGTTGTCGCCTGACGACTGCCTGCAGGGTTCCGACGAGGCCTTGCTGGAAGAACTGCGCGCCACGCTGGTCGATGCCACCCGCATCCGCTTGCGCGCCGACGTGCCGGTGGGCGCCTACCTCTCAGGCGGGCTCGACTCGTCGATCCTGACCAGCGTCATCCACCACGAGAGCAACGCGCCGCTGCGCACATTCTCGATCGGCTTCGAAGACGCGGCCTTCGATGAAAGCGCCCAGCAGCGCGAGATGATCGATTTCCTGCATGCGCGCCACAGCCGCATCGAATGCCGCCAGGAAGACATCGGCCTGGGGCTGATGGACACGGTCTGGCACGCCGAGTGCGCGGTGTTGCGCACCGCGCCGGTGCCCATGCGCCTGCTTTCGGGGTTGGTGCGCCGCCAGGGCTACAAGGTGGTGCTGACGGGCGAAGGCGCCGACGAGGTTTTCGGCGGCTACGACCTTTTCAAGGAAGCGCGGTTGCGCCAGTTCTGGGCGCGCGAGCCGCAATCGGCCAGCCGGCCGCAGCTGTTGCAGCGCCTCTACCCCTGGCTGGCCGGCCAATCGGGCCGCTCGGATGCCTTCATGCGCGGCTTCTACGGCGCAGGCCTGGATGCCCCGGATGAGCTGCTGTTCTCGCACGGCCCGCGTTTCGACACCACCGGCAAGGCGCGCATGTTCCTGCTCGACCCGCGGCCGGAGCACGAATCGCTGGACGACATCCGGGCCATCATGCCGCCCGAGGCGAGCCGCTGGCACCCGCTGGCGCGCGCGCAATACCTCGAAGCGCGCCTGCTCATGGGCAACTACCTGCTGTCGTCCCAGGGCGATCGCATGCTGATGGCCAACGGGGTGGAAGGGCGCTTTCCCTACCTGGACCACCGCGTCATCGAGCTGGCCAACCGCCTGCCGCCGCGCCTGAAGCTGCGCGGCCTGCGCGAGAAGATTGGCCTGCGCCAGGCGATGGCCCGCTACCTGCCCGAGCGCACGCGCACGCGCCACAAGCAGCCCTACCGTGCCCCCGACGCCGCCGCCCTGTTCAACCCTGCCACCGGCCAGCCCTTGCCGTTCGTGAGCGACCTGCTCTCGCCCGAAAGCCTGACCCGCTCGGCCTGCTTCGAGCACACCCGCGTGGGTTTGCTGCTGCGCAAGGCCAGCCGCCAGCCGCAAGCGCTCGGGACCCGCGACAATCAGGCCCTGATCGGCATGGTCACGCTGCAAGCCTGGCACCGGCTGTTCATCGAATCCCACCACCCCATGCGTCCGCTGGCGCACTGAAACCCGAGGAGCCCCACCGTGTCCGTTCGTGCCGTTCTGCGACGCTATATCCTGGAAAACCACCTGTTCACCGACGACGATGCCGCCTTGAAGGACGCCGATTCCTTCCTCGAGACGGGCACCCTCGACTCGACCGGCATCATGGAGCTGATCCTCTTCATCGAGGAAACCTTCCAGCTCAAGGTCACGGACGACGAAATGGTCCCCGAGAACCTCGACGCCATCGACAGCCTGGTGGCCTACGTGGAACGCAAGCAGCAAGTCCAGGCTTGAGCGGCGGGGGCAGGCAGTGAGCTTCAGCCGCATCGACGGGTTCCGCATCGCCGGGGTGAGCACCTGCGTGCCGCCCAAGCGGGTCGACAACCTCGACCTCGGTGAACGCTATGGCGCCGAAGACGTCCGCAAGGTGGTGTCGATGGCCGGTGTGCGCCATCGACACGTGGTGAGCGGTGGGCTCACCGCCGTCGACCTGTGCACCGAGGCCGCCCGCCGCCTGCTCGACCGCTTGGGCTGGGCGCCCGAGAGCGTGACCGGCCTGATCATGGTCACGCAGTCGCCCGACCACTTCCTACCGTCATCGGCATGTGTGGCGCACGCGAAGCTGGGCCTGTCCATCGAGTGTGCGGCTTTCGACATGGGCCTGGGCTGCTCCGGCTACCCCTACGGGCTCTACATCGCGGCGACGATGCTCAAGGCGGGCGGTCAGCAGCGCATCTTGTTGCTGCACGGTGAAACGCCCAGCCTCTTCGTCCACCCCGACGACCACGCCACGACCTTGCTTTTCGGTGACGCAGGCTCGGCCACGGCGATTGAAGCGGTGCCAGCCGCGCTGGCCGCGCCCGCTTCGCAGCCTGCCTCGCCTCAAGGCGACGCCGTCAACGAGCCTGCCAGCTTCGGCCTCTTCACCGATGGCAGTGGTGCGCAGGACCTGATCATCCGGGGCGGTGGCTTCCGTGATCGCACGCCGGTCGACCCGCGCGACCTTTGCGTGCGCATGGACGGCGCGGGCGTCTTCAACTTCACCATCAAGCGCGTGCCGCCGCTGATCCGCGACACGCTGGCCTTCGCCGGCCTGGCGGTGTCCGACATCGACGCATACATCTTCCACCAGTCGAATCGCTTCATCATGAAGCACCTGATGAAGAAATGCGGCCTGCCCGAAGACCGCGTGCCCCTGATCCTGGAGGACACCGGCAATTGCGGCGGCCCGTCGGTGGCGTTGACCTTGACTCGCTCGCTTGGCGGGCTCGTGGCTGAACCCGGCGTCGAACGCGATCAAGGACGTGACCGGCCCCTGCGCCTGATGCTGCTGGGCTATGGCGTGGGCTTGTCTTGGTCATCGGCTGTCGTCATGCTGCCGCCCGACGCCGTGTTGCTGCATGGCGTTTGTGAGCCGGAGCCCCACCCCGAGTCCAGCCCCGTCGCGTCCGCTGATCTTTCGGAAACCACCCCATGAGCCAACGCACCCTCACCACCCGGCAAGCGCTGGAAATGATGGCGGAAGCCTTCAACGAGCCCGTCGAGAACCTGTCGCCCGAAACGCCGCGTGACAGCATCCCCGGCTGGGACTCGATGGGCGCGCTCATGCTGATCGCCGAGCTGGACGAGCGCCTGGGTTTGGAGCTCAAGGCCGAGGTCTCGCGCGAGATGAAGCTGGTGCGCCATGTGCTGGACTTCCTCGCCGAGCACGGTGCGCTGGCTCCCTGACACCCGACCGCGTCCCACCAAGGTCCACGCTTGAACGCTCGCGCCACGCTGCCCATCGAGAAGACGGCGCGCCTGGTGTCGCGCGCCTTGGGCTGCTCGCCTGAGGATCTGGCGGCGGGGTTGCGGCCTGCCCGGGCTGATGAACTGAATGCCGTGCTCGATCTGCGCCGCCAAGTCATCGGCGACAGCCTGAGCTGGGACGATGAGGCTTATTTGCGCTGGCGCTACCAGTTTGGCGCCCCGCCGGGCCCGGCGGGGGAAGCGTTGGCCACCTGCTGGGTGTGCACCTTGGGCGAGCGCTTGCTCGGCATGGTCGGGGTCGAGCCCGTCCGCCTGCGTGCGGGCGAACAGGTTTGTGATGCGCATGTCACCATGGACATCATGGTCCGCCCTGAGCTCGATGGCATCGGCCTTGGCGTCTGGATCAACCAGGCCATTTGCGCGCGCCTGGGCTGCGTGCTGGCCGTGGGCTCGAACCCGAATTCGCGTGGCGTCATTGCCCGCACGTTCGAACCCTTGCCGGATCGGCGCAGCTACGTCCACCCGCTGAATTTCGGGCACTTCATGGCCAAACGGCTTTCGCAGGGCTGGCTGGCTGCGTTGGCCTCCCGGCTGGCCTCCACCGCCATGTTGCTGTTTCGGTTGATGACCTTGTGGCTGGCTTCCGCCACCATTCACGTCTCACGAACTCAGGAGTTGGGGGCGGAGGTGGTCGACCTGCTGGCCAAGGCTCAACGCAGCCGCCGCGTGGAGTTGGAACGTTCGGTCGAGAGGCTGAGCCAGCGTCTGCTGCATAACCCCCGCAGCCCGGCTCAGTTGTGGCTCGCGCGCCATGGCGGGGAACTCGTGGGGCTGATGGCGGTGCGCCGGACCCGGGTTGATGCCGATCGGCACGCCTTGCAAATCATGGACGTGGTGCTCGACAGGCATCACGAAGAGTTGGCGCTGCGGGCTTTGCTCGCGCGCGTGGCGGCACGGGGCTTCAGGGACGGCGCCGAGTACCTCAGCGTGACGCTGTACGACGCCGAGCTGGAGGCGCGCTTTTCACGCCTGTTCTTCCGCCACCAGCCGCATCCTTACGAGACCATGGCCTGGTCTTGCCCCGAAGGCGAGTTCAAGGACGCGGTGAGGGCGCGATCAGCGTGGTCGCTCATGGACATTCATACCGACCGCGACCAGGGCTGAGCCAGCATCTCGGCCGCGCCGTTTTCACCAAAACAGCGCCAGCAGCAACCCGATGATCAGCACCCACTTGCCGACGTAGTAGCCGGTGCGGTTGGTGGCCTTGAACTGCTTGGCCTTCTCGCGCAGTTGGTAGGCCACGCCGAAGAACTTGTTGATGCCGCCAACCTGCTCGCCTTGCTCGTTCTGCGTGGCCGAGGCCTTCATCACGATGGCGGCGAAGAGCTTGTTGATCCAGCGCACCACGGGGGTGTAGACCGGGCGCTCCACATCGGCGAACAAGATGATGCGCGGTTGCTGCGTGGTGTTGGCAGCGTGGTGGATGTAGGTCTCGTCGAACATCACGACCTCGCCGTCCTTCCAGTGGTAGCGCTGGCCGTCGACTTCGATGTAGCAACCTGGGTCGTTTGGCGTGATTAGGCCGAGGTGGTAGCGCAGCGAGCCAGCGTACGGGTCGCGGTGCTTGACCAGCGTGGCGCCCGGCGGCAGCGAGGCAAACATGGCCGCCTTGATGCCAGGAATCTGGTTGAGCAGGGCCACCGTCTTGGGACAGCGCTCGGCCGCCGAGGGCTGATCCACCCCGTACCACTTCAAGTAGAAGCGCTTCCAGCCCGTGCGGAAGAAGGAGTTGAAGCCGATGTCGTTGTAGCCGTCGGCGGCCTTGATGCGGCCGCCCTCGTCGAGCGCCAGCGCCTCGTCGCGGATCACCTGCCAGTTTTCCTGCAGCACCTTCAGTTCAGGAAACCGCTTGGCATCGAGGTAAGGCTGGCTGCCCACTTTGGAGAACAGCACCATCAGCGAATTGAAGGGCGCGATCAGCACCGTGAAGTCGGTCAGCGCACGCACCAGCCCGAAGCGCACCTTGCCACGGAAGTGGGCGTGCAAGGCTGCAGCGATGAAGGCGATCAGCACCCAATGGCGCGGCGCCAGGGGCCAGATGTCTTGGGCGAAACTCATGAGCGGTCTCGAAAAATGGTTCAGAAATGGATTGCGAGGCGGGCTGGACTTTGGGCGCTCTCAGCGATCCAGGCCGCCCAGGCAGACGTACTTGGCCTCGACGTAATCCTCGAGGCCCTGGCGCGCGCCTTCGCGGCCCAGGCCCGACTGCTTGACGCCGCCGAAAGGCACCTCGCAGGTCGAGATCAGGCCGGTGTTGACGCCCACCATGCCGTACTCCAGCCCCTCGCTGACGCGCCAGATGCGGCCCACGTCGCGGCTGTAGAAATAGCTGGCCAGGCCGAACTCGGTGTCGTTGGCGAGGCGGATGGCGTCGGCTTCCGTGTCGAACTTGAAGACGGGCGCCACGGGGCCGAAGATCTCCTCGCGGGCCACGCGCATGCCCGCGTCCACGTCGGACAGCACGGTGGGCTCGAAGAAGGCGCCGCTCGCGAGCTCGGGCGCAACGGCCGCGCGCTTGCCCCCGGTGCGCACCTTCGCGCCCTTGGCCAGCGCGTCGCCCAGCAGCTCCTCGACCTTGGCAAGCGCTTGGCCGTCAATCAGCGGGCCTTGCACCACGCCCGGCTCGAAGCCATTGCCCACCTTCATCTCGGCGACCTTGGCGGTGAGCTTCTCGACGAAGTGCTCATAAATGCCGGCCTGCGCATACAGGCGGTTGGCGCACACGCAAGTCTGCCCGGCGTTGCGGTACTTGCTGACGACGGCGCCTTCCACGGCCGCGTCCAGATCGGCGTCGTCGAAGACGATGAAGGGCGCGTTGCCGCCCAGCTCCAGCGACAGCTTCTTGACCGTCGGGGCGCACTGCTTCATCAGGATGCGGCCCACCTCGGTCGAACCCGTGAAGGACAGGTGGCGCACCACGTCGCTCGCGCACAGCACCTGGCCAACCTCGACCGAGCGCAAGCCGTCGGCGGTGATGACGTTGAGTACGCCCGGCGGCATGCCCGCGCGCTGGGCCAGTTCGGCCACTGCTAGCGCCGACAGCGGCGTGGCCTCAGCCGGTTTGATGACGACAGGGCAGCCCGCCGCCAGGGCCGGGGCCACCTTGCGCGTGATCATCGCGATCGGGAAGTTCCACGGCGTGATGGCCGCGCACACGCCCACCGGCTGCTTGAGCACCAAAAAGCGCTTGCTCGGATCGGTGGAGGGCACGGTTTCGCCATAGACACGGCGGCCTTCCTCGGCGAACCACTCCAGGAAGCTGGAGCCATAGCCAACCTCGCCCTTGGCCTCGGCCAGCGGCTTGCCCTGCTCGGCGGTCATGATGCGGGCCAGGTCGTCGGCATGCTGGCTCAGCAGGTGAAACCACTTCATCAGGATGGCCGAGCGCGCCTTGGCCGGCAACTTCGCCCAGGCCGGCCAGGCGCGGTCGGCGGCGGCGATGGCTGCCTCGGTTTCGGCGGCGCCCAGGTTGGGCACCTGGGCGAGCAGGGCGCCAGTGGCCGGGTCTTTCACGTCGAAGACCTGGCCGTTGCCCACCCATTGCCCATCGACGAGGGCCTGGGTCTTGAGCAGCGTGGCGTCCTGGAGCTGGGACAGGGGGGACGTTTGCGTGATGACCATGGGGTTGACCGGGTGTGCGAAAGCCCACCGCAAGCTCAAAACGACCATTTTAGTGAGCCCGGCGTCCGAACGCGATGACCCCAGTCCCGGCCTCCCCGCTGGCGGCGAACGCGGGTGTCCACCAAGAAGGCACGTGGCGGCGGCGCATGCCCCCTTGCCTATAATTCAAGGCTTTGCCCCGCCCGTTGCCGACGGGTGGTGACGCTGTCGACCGAAAGCCGCCCCATGAAAGCCGCAGACATCCGCAAGACCTTCCTGGAGTACTTCCAGTCCAAGGGCCACACCATCGTGGCGTCCAGCCCTGTCGTGCCCGGCGACGACCCCACGCTGCTGTTCACCAACGCGGGCATGAACCAGTTCAAGGACGTGTTCCTGGGCTTCGACAAGCGCCCCTACAGCCGCGCCACCACCTCTCAAAAGTGCATCCGCGCCGGCGGCAAGCACAACGACCTGGACAACGTCGGCTACACCGCGCGCCACCACACCTTCTTCGAGATGCTGGGCAACTTCTCGTTCGGTGACTACTTCAAGCACGACGCCATCCAGTTCGCCTGGGGCCTGCTGACCGAACAGTTCAAGCTGCCGAAGGAAAAGCTCTGGGTCACCGTCTACCAGGAAGACGACGAGGCCTACGAGATCTGGAACAAGGTGGTGGGCGTGCCGCCTGAGCGCATCGTGCGCATCGGCGACAACAAGGGCGGCCGCTACATGTCCGACAACTTCTGGATGATGGGCGACACGGGCCCTTGCGGCCCCTGCACCGAGATCTTCTACGACCATGGCCCCGAGATCCCCGGCGGCCCCCCGGGCAGCCCCGACGAAGACGGCGACCGCTACATCGAGATCTGGAACAACGTCTTCATGCAGTTCAACCGCACCGAAGACGGCGTGATGCACCCGCTGCCCAAGCCGAGTGTGGACACCGGCATGGGCCTGGAGCGCATCGCCACGGTGCTGCAGGGCAAGCACAGCAATTACGAGATCGACCTGTTCCAGAACCTGCTGGCTGCTGCGCGTTCTGCGGTCACTGCTTCGGGCGGAGAAGGCTTCGACGCCGACAGCCCCTCGCTCAAGGTCATCGCCGATCACATCCGGGCCTGCTCGTTCACGGTGGCAGACGGCGTCATCCCCAGCAACGAAGGCCGTGGCTACGTGCTGCGCCGCATCACCCGCCGTGCCATCCGCCACGGCTACAAGCTGGGCGCTCGCACCCCGTTCTTCCACAAGCTCGTCGCCGCGCTGGTGGCCGAGATGGGCGAGGCCTACCCCGAGCTGCGCACCAATGAAAAGCGCATCACCGAGGTGCTCAAGACCGAAGAAGAACGCTTCTTCCAGACTCTTGGCAATGGCATGCATCTTCTCTTTCAAGAGTTGGAGAGCGAGCAGGTGCGTAGAGAAATCGAACCGTTGCACCTCGACGGTTCATATAACCTGGTTTACGTTGGCGACATCGGTGGGTATCTCTTCACAAGAGCCGATGGGGCATCTTTGGTTTATTCGATCGTGCCCGATGGTGCGACCCGTGGCGACTGGATGAGTCAGGTACAAGCGCTTTATCCTGGACATAAGTTGGTGCAGACTCCTCAACAGTTTATGGAGTCGTCAGTAAACGCATTTCTTGTCCGCGAACAGCAGTTCTCCGGGCTACGGCTTTCCGGCGAAACCGCCTTCAAGCTGCATGACACCTACGGCTTCCCCGTCGATCTGACCGCCGACGTCTGCCGCGAACGCGACGTGACGGTGGACCAAGCCGGCTTCGACGCCGCCATGGCCCGCCAGCGCGAGCAGGCCCGCGCCGCCGGCAAGTTCAAGATGGCCGCCGGCCTCGAATACAACGGCGTCGCCACCGACTTCCAGGGCTACGAGCACCTGGCCCAAGAAGGCGCCCGTGTCACCGCCATCTACATCGACGGCGCCAGCGTGCAGCAGGCCTCGGCCGGCGACGACGCTGTCATCGTGCTCGACAAGACCCCGTTCTACGCCGAGAGCGGCGGCCAGTGCGGCGACAGCGGCGACCTGCGCAACGCCACCAGCCGCTTCGTCGTCGAAGACACGCTGAAGATCCAGGCCGATGTGTTCGGCCACCACGGCCGCGTGGTCGAAGGCGCCATCCAGGTGGGCGACACGGTCAACGCCAAGGTCGACGCCGAGCTGCGCGCCAAGACGGTCCGCAACCACAGCGCCACCCACCTGATGCACAAGGCCCTGCGCGAGGTGCTGGGCGAGCATGTGCAGCAAAAGGGCTCGCAGGTCACGCCTGATCGCACCCGTTTCGATTTCTCGCACGGCCAGCCCCTGACCGACGAAGAAATCCGCGAGATCGAGCAGCTCGTCAACGCCGAGATCCTGGCCAACGCCGATGCGCAGGCCCAGGTCATGGCCCTGGACGACGCCCAGAAGAGCGGCGCCATGATGCTGTTCGGCGAGAAGTACGGCGAGACCGTGCGCGTGCTGAGCATCGGCTCATCGAAGGAACTCTGCGGCGGCACCCACGTCAAGCGCACCGGCGACATCGGCCTGTTCAAGATCGTGGCCGAAGGCGGCGTGGCCGCTGGCGTGCGCCGCGTCGAGGCCATCACCGGTGACAACGCCCTGGCCTACACCCAGAATCTCGAAGGCACGGTCAACGGCCTGGCCGCGCTGCTCAAGGCGACCCCGCACGACGTGCCCGCCCGCGTGGCCGCCGCGCAGGACCAGATCCGCGCGCTGGAAAAGGAAATCGCCGCGCTCAAGGGCAAGCTGGCTTCGGCCCAGGGCGACGAGCTCGTGGCACAGGCTGTCGACGTCAAGGGTGTGAAGGTGCTGGCCGCCAAGCTCGACGGCGCCGATGCCGCCACGCTGCGCAACACCATGGACCAGCTCAAGAACAAGCTCAAGACCGCAGCCATCGTGCTGGCGGCGGTGGACGGCGGCAAGGTGCAGCTGGCCGCTGGTGTCACGGCTGACACCACCGCCAAGGTCAAGGCTGGCGAACTGGTGAATTTCGTCGCCAGCCAGGTGGGCGGCAAGGGCGGCGGCAAGCCCGACATGGCCATGGCCGGTGGCACCGACGCCACCGCGCTGCCGCAGGCGCTGGCTGGCGTGCAGGCTTGGGTGGCTGAGCGCCTCTGAGCCCTGATTCGAACGGACGGGTGCGTGGGCGTCACCGTTGTGACGCCCTGCCGACGGCATCGGCTTGTCGATCTTGGCCTGATGGCGCGACCGGTGTGTGCCCCTTATGATGGGGCTCATCACAACCAGGGCTGGGTGGCCTCGATGGCCGCGACCGCCCTCAGCAGGGAGCGTTCCACATGATCGTCAGCAACCTTGAAGTCCTGCCGGGCCAGCGCATCGTGAAGCACCTGGGCATGGCCCAGGGCAGCACGGTGCGGGCCAAGCACGCGGGCAAGGACTTCCTTGCGGGCCTCAAAAACATCGTCGGTGGAGAGCTCAAGGCCTACACCGAGCTGATGAAGGAAGCCCGCGACGAAGCCGTCAAACGCATGGTCGATGAAGCCCGTTCCATGGGCGCCAACGCTGTGCTCAACGTGCGCTTCACCACCACCTCCATCACCATGGGGGCCGCGGAGATCCTGGCCTACGGCTCGGCCGTCCAGGTCGAAGCCCTCTGAGGCGGGAGGTCCCATGGTCTGGCTCCAACTGGGCCTCCAACTTGGCCTGCCGCTCGCCTTGCTGCTGCTGGGGCTGGTCGTCGGCCGCCTCCTGGAGAAGCGCCATTACGCTTCCATCCGCGAGCGTGAGCGCCGGCTCGCTGGCGTGCTGGTGTTCTCCACCCGCTGGCCGCCAGAGGTGACGGCTTCGCAGCGCACTTCCCTGGTGGCCGGCAGCGTGGTGATTTCGTCCGATCACTTCAAGACCTTCGTGGCCGGCTTGCGCAACATCTTTGGCGGGCACGTGCGCAGCTATGAGACGCTCATGGAACGCGCTCGCCGCGAGGCTGTGCTGCGCCTGAAGGAAGAGGCGCATCGCCAGGGCGCTCGCATGGTGATCGGCCTGCGTTTCGAGACCACGCAGATCGCTGGTCGCGCCACGCCCTGCATGGAGGTGCTGGCCTATGGCACGGCGTTGAAGCCAGCGGCATCTCCCGCGAGCGTGCATGATCGCGCCATGCCTCAAGCCGCTACCGCCTCCGCCGGCTGACGCATCGTCGCTGATGCACATGCGGTTCGAGAACCGGTTGCCTGACGAGGGCATCAATGCCCAGCCAGAAAACCTTGGTCGCGAGGCCATCTGGCTCATCTTCGGCGCCATCGCCTGCGTGGTCGCGCTGGTGGTGCTGGCCGACGTGGGGGCGCGCTGGCTCGCACCCCGCCTGCCGTTTTCGGTGGAGCGCGCGCTGGCCGAGCGAATGGAGGGCAAAAGCCCCGATCTGTCACCCGAAGAACGAGCTGCGAACGCGGCCTTGCAGGACCTGGCTGATCGCTTGCGTGGCCCGCTCGGCATGCCCGATGACATCACCGTGAAGGTGCGGGTGGACGACAGCGACGTGATCAACGCCTACGCCACCGTGGGCGGCCGCATCGTCATCCACCGTGGGTTGCTGCGCCGACTGCGCGATGAGTCCGAGCTGGCTGCTTTGCTGGCCCACGAAATGGCCCATGTGCAGCACCGCCACGTCGCGGCCAGCATCGGGCGGGGCCTGGCCATCAGCCTGGTGCTGAGTGTGGTGTCGGCAGACGCCGGTGGTCAGGCTGCGAGCGTGCTGCTGGAGCAGACGGGCGGCTTGCTGGCGCGCGGTTATGGACGCGACCATGAGCGAGAGGCCGATGCCAGCGCCATGCACGCAGCAGCGTCTCTGTATGGACACGTGGGCGGTGTGACAGCTCTCTTTGATCGCATCTCTGCTGCGCGCCTGGAACAGACCGATCAAGATGCTGGCAACACACGCGGTGAGCCTGCGCGCAGACGCTGCCCGCCCATCGGTGGCGACCCTGCATCGCCGGTCGTGCAGGGCAAAGCGGGCGGCAGCCCTGATGAGCCCGATTCGACCAGCCCTGACCGTGCCCGAGGCGCCCCCGCCGTACCGACATGGCTCAGCACCCACCCCACCGACGACGACCGCATCGAGGCAGCGCGCACCTGGGCTCGCGCACAAGGTGTGCCCTTGAGCGGCGCGGCTGCGGCGCTGGCTCCGGCTTTGCTGGACTGGATCAGAGCCACCGATGTGCGGTGCAGACCGGCTGCCTCTAACCGCGCAGCGAACCTCCGACTTGATCAGCCGTGAATCAGCCGTAATTCAACTCGCTCGCCTTGCCCCTGAACACACGGTAGGCGAACACCGTGTAGCCGATGATGGCTGGCAAGGTCAGCAGCGTGCCGAACAGGATGACCAGCAGCGAGTCGTGCGCCGCCGCAGCCTGCCACACCGTCAGCCGATCAACCACCACGTAGGGGAAAAGGCTGTAGGCCAGGCCGATGCCCGACATCGCGAACACCACCACCGTGGCCCAGAAGGGCAGGGCGCAGAAGCGGTCGGTCACCAGCTTCGAGTTCAGCACCGCGCGCAGCGCGATCAGCGCGCCTAACGTGATCAAGGGGATGGGCAGCAAGGCGATGAAGCCCGGCATGCTGAACCAGCGCTCGCGCACCTCCGGGCTGACCAGCGGCGTGACCACCGAGATCAGGCCGATGCCCAGCACCACCATCGGCCAGGCGGCCTTCGCCCAGTCCACCGCCCGCCGCTGCAGCTCGCCCTCCGTCTTGATGATGAGCCAGCCCGCGCCCAGCAACAGGTAGGCCGCGACCAGCGACAGCGCGATCAAGCCCGCGAACGCCTGTGGCCACGCGCCCTCGGCGAAGCCCGTGACGAAGCGCCCCAGCATCCAGCCCTGGGCCAGCGAGGCCAGCAGCGAGCCGGCGATGAACAAGCGGTTCCAAAGCAGTTGATGCTCGTCGCGCGCCTTGATGCGGAAGTCGAAGGCCACGCCGCGCAGCGTCAGCCCGAACAGCATCAACGCCACCGGCAGGTAAAGCGCGCCCAGCACCACCCCGTGCGCCTTCGGGAATGCGATCAGCAAAATGCCCACGCCCAACACCAGCCAGGTCTCGTTGGCATCCCAAAAAGGGCCGATGGAGGCCACCATCACGTCGCGCTCGCGGGCGTCCGCGCGGGACATCCACATGCCAACGCCCAGGTCGTAGCCGTCCATCAGCACGTAGGCCAGCATCGCCAGGCCCATGATCGCCATGAAGAGCACTGGCAGCCAGTCGCCCGGCGTGGTCAAGGTTTCGATGGCGGTCATGAGCGGGCTCCCGAGGTGTGGGGCAGGGGGATGGAAGCATCGGTGGCGGCGCCTGTTCGGGCGCCGCCTGCTGGGTCGCCCGGGGCGGGCTGCTTGCCCGGGCCGGGCGGCAGCAGCGGCTTTTCACCCATGTAGCGCAGCACCGCGATGTAGGCCGCGATCAGCGCCACGTACATCACCAGGTAGGCGGCCAGCGTCAGCGCGATGTGGGAGGGCGGTGTGCTGGTCACGACCTCGGCGGTGCGCAATTCACCGAAGACGATGAAGGGCTGCCTGCCAATCTCGGTGACGTACCAGCCGGCCAGCGTCGCCACCCACCCAGAGAAACTCATGAAGCGCAGCACCTGCAGCCAGCCGCGTGGCAGGCGGGCCGGGTCCCAGCCGGCGCGGCGCAGGCGCCAAAGCCCCAGCCAGCTCACGGCCAGCATCAGCAGGCCCATGCCCACCATCACGCGAAAGCCCCAGAACAGCGGTGCCACCGGCGGGTGCACGCCTTCGAATTCATTGAGTCCGCGCAACGCGCCATCCCATTCGTGGACGAGGATCAGCGAAGCCAGCCGAGGCGCTTCCACCGCGAAGTGGGTCGTGCGAGCGGCCTCGTCGGGCCAGCCGAAGAGCGTCAGCGGCGCGCCCCGCTCGGTGTGCCACAGGCCTTCGATGGCGGCGATCTTCTGCGGCTGGTGGTGCAGGGTGTTGAGCCCGTGCATGTCGCCTGCCAGGATCTGCAGCGGCACCAGCACGGCGGCCACCGTCAGCGCCGAGCGCAACACCAGGGGCGCCGCCGGGCTGGCCGTGCCGCGCAACTGCCGCAGCGCCGTCAGCCCCGCGATCAGGAAGGTCGCCGTCAAGCCCGAAGCCAGCAGCATGTGCGTCAGCCGGTAGGGGAAGGACGGGTTGAAGACCACCTCCGCCCAACTGCGCACGTGGTAAACGCCATCGATCACCACATGGCCCGTTGGCGTCTGCATCCACGAGTTCAACGCCAAGATCCAGAACGCGCTCACCGTCGTCCCGAAGGCGACCAGGAAGGTCGCGATCAGGTGCATGCGCTCCGAGATCCGACCGTGCCCGAACAGCATCACGCCCAAAAAGGTGGCCTCCAGGAAGAAGGCCGTGAGCACTTCGTAGCCCAGCAGCGGGCCGGCCACATTGCCCACCCGCTCCATGTAGCCCGGCCAGTTGGTGCCGAACTGAAAGCTCATGGTGATGCCGCTGACCACGCCCAGCGCGAAGGTCAGCGCGAACACCTTGGTCCAGAAGCGCCAGGCGAGCAGCCAGCGCTCGTCGCGCGTGCGCACCCAGCGCCAGCGAAAGAACAGCAGCCACCAACCCAGCGCGATGGTGATCGTCGGGAACAGGATGTGAAAGGAGATGTTGGCGGCGAACTGCACCCGCGAAAGCATCAGCGATGAGAGATCGGGGTCCATGGCTCAGCCCTCCGTGCCGTTGCCATTGCCGCTGCGGCCGTTCCTGTCAGCGGCATCGTCAGCCGGCCGCTTGCCGTGCCGGCCCGTGAACTCCAGCAATTTGCCGACCTGGGCTCCCATCTTCATGAGCTTGGAAAGCGTCTGCACGTCCATGCGGCTGACCTCGTCGAACCAGCTCATCAGTTGCTCGATGAGGTCGTGCATCTCGCGCATGCGGGCCTGGGCGTGGGCGTCGTCGGGGCCGCTCGGGTCTTGCAGCAGGGCGTCGCGCAGCATGCTCAGCGTGGGCTCGATCTCACGGCGGCGGCGCTCCTCGGCCAGGCGGCGGAAGGTGTCCCAGGCGTCACCAGAGGGTTCGAAGTACTCGCGGCGGTCGCCGGGCAGGTGGCGCAGTCGAACCAGGCGCCAGGCCTGAAGCTCCTTGAGCCCCATGCTCACGTTCGAACGCGAGAAGCCAAGGGTCTCCGCCATTTCGTCTGCATGGATGGCGCGGGGCGATAGGTAGATCAGGGCGTAAATCTGACCCACGGTGCGGTTGATGCCCCAGCGGCTGCCCATCTCGCCAAAGTGGGTGACGAAGCTGGCTGCCAGCGGGCTGAGGGTGCTCATGGATGACTCCTGCGCGGATTCGCGCCAGAACGGGTTGAAAGCTCGCATGAGGTGGGAGCTTGACGCTCGTCAATGTACTGCTGAATGTTCAGTAAATACTGAAAGTTCAGCAAATCCGACAAGCGTGTGTGCCCATGGCTTGACCGCTGGCGTCTGTGACCGAATTCACTGCGGCTAGGTCTTTCTGTCGCGGACGGCCGCAGCGTGTCGGCACGGATTCCCGCGTGTCATGCAGCATCCTGTTTCAGGCTGGAACGATTCCCTAGGATGGATTCATCCTGGAGACAAACCAAGAAGGATCACAACATGACTCACCAAGCAGACAAGCAGCACCCCATCGTGCCGCGCGAGAAGCTGGACTTCGGCCTCGACGACCCCAGCATCCCCAAGTACTGGTTCGGTGGCGATGCGTTCAAGACGCGCTTCTTTGACGCCATGTCGCTGATCTTCCCGCCGGGTGAAAAGTTCTTCATGGTCACGGTGCGCGACTTCCGCGACCGCGTCTCCGACCCCAAGCTGCTGCAAGACATCAAGGACTTCAACCGCCAGGAAGCCCAGCACAGCCTCGTTCACAACCAGTACAACGACGTGCTGCGCAAGCAGGGCATGCCCGTTGACAAGCTGATTGGCTGGTTGGACTGGCTGCTGTTCGACAAGTACCGCAGCCGCCACAGCCGCGAATACACCCTGGCCATCACCGGCGCGCTGGAACACTTCACTGCGCTGGGCGCTCATGCCATGTTCGACGAGCGCGACATCATGGGCTCGGCCCACCCGAAGGTTCGCGCCATGTATGCCTGGCACGCCATCGAAGAAGTCGAGCACAAGGGTGTTGCCTACGACGTGATGATCGATTACGCCAAGGTGGGCTATTTCAAGCGCATCGGCGCCCTGATCCACGCCACCTTCATGTTCCCTTACGTGATCCTGAAGTTCACCAACGCCATGCTCAAGGCCGACGGCTTCAGCCTGTGGCAGCGCGCCAAGCTCTTCACCAAGGGCATCTGGTGGCTGCTCAAGCCGGGTGGCTTCGTGGCGCCCCTGCACAAGCACTACGTGCAGTACTACAAGCCGGGCTACCACCCCTGGCAGGAAACCGAGCAACCTGGCTACGAAGAGTGGCTGCGCGGTTTCGCCAAACACAACGATCCGGTGGAGGCCAGCGAGCTCATGCGCGCCGACATGGCCGTGGCCCGGTGAGGGCCGCCGCGCGTTTTCCTGCGTGACATCCCCTTAGTTGGTTAGACTTCGGCACACCTGTTTTCGGGTGTGCCGATTTCCTTTATGCGCATTCCTCTTCCCCCTGCGGCCGTGCTCGAGGCCTTGGGCCTCAAACCCATCCCGCTGTTCATGCTCTCGGCCTGGATCAAGGCGGGCGCCAAGTGCGGCTTCAATGTCCAGCCCCTGTTCAAAGAGGCCGGGATCAAGATCGACCTGATCCGCCTGGAAGACGCCCGCGTGTCTCCGCTGCAGTTGGTCTCGCTGCTGGAGCAGTGCGTCGCCCTGTCTTCGGAAAAGCACTTTCCCTTCGTCCTGGGCGACACCTTTGCTTTCGAGTCGTTGCCCGAGTTCGAAACCCTGTTGACCACCAGCCCCACCCTGCGGGAAGCCCTGCGCGTGGCCGACCTGGCCCGCCGCATGGTGCTGCCTTGGCTCAAACTGCAGGTCAAGGAAGAGGGGGAGCTTGCTCGCGTCGAGGTCGGACTGGACGTGCCGGTTCCCAACCTCGAAGCCTACGGCCTGCCCTTGAACCTGGTCAGCGAGGCCATCCTGGCTTGCATCCGCAAGTTCGGCCGCACCCTGCAAGGCTCGGAAGATGGCTTCATGGGCGTCTGGATCAAGGGGCCACCACCGTCGTACGCGGCCAAGTTCGAGCCCTTCTTCGAGCACCCGGTCACGTTCAATGCGGGGGCTGACGCCCTTGTTTTCGAGCGCCGCATCCTCGACGTGCCGCTGGAAGGCGCGTTTCCGGCTTTGCATGAACAGGCCCAGTTCCTTGCCGAGCAGCGCCTCGGCAAGGAAGCCCGCCGTCAAGGCGTCGCCGCCGAGATCGAAGAGCTCATCACCCGCGAGCCGACCCTGCTGGCACTCGGCGTGGAAGACATGGCCGACCGCCTCAACCTGCACCCGCGCACGTTGCAGCGCCGCCTGAAGGACGAGGGCGACAGCTACCTCCACGTGCAGGCTCGCATGCGTCACAGGCTGGCTTGCCAGTGGCTCAAGCAAGGCGACATCTCCATCGACGACATCAGCGCCCGACTCGGATTTTCCGATCGGCGAGCTTTCACCGCCGCGTTCAAGCGCTGGGAGGGCACCACACCCAGCGCCTGGCGTGAACAGCAAAATTGAGCGTCCGCAGCGTCTGTTTCCTGCACAGCATCGGTAGCAACGAGCACATCATTTGAGTGGGCTTGTCGCAAATTGATCCTGCGAGGTGGTAAACCATTCTTGCGGCAGGGGTGAGCCTCACCTAGATTCCTCACAGGCCGGTTGTCGGTCTGTCGTTAATCGCATTTGGCTCGTCGTCTGCTATGCAAACTCGGTCGTTTTCGTCTTCCGTGCCGGTCCCCGCTTTGGGCAGCTGGCGTCAGGCCGCCTCGGCCTGTGGGTTCACCATCGACCCGGTTCTGCGTGAAATGGGCATCAACCCCCACGACGCGCAAACGCCGGTCCGCGTGGCCCCCGCGAACCTGTTGCGAGCTTTTTCGATGTGCGTCGAGCGAGCGCGCACCCATCATTTCCCCTTCGCCCTGGGCGAGAACTTCGTCTTCGAGCACTTCACCGAGTTCGACACTTTCGTCGATGCCTGCGCCACGCTGCGCGAGATCCTCGAGTTGGCCGGGTGGGCGCGCGAAGTCATCGCCCCCTGGATGTCGTTGCGGCTCGATGAATTCGGCGCCGAAGCCCACCTGCGGGTCGTCGTCACCGTGCCGGGCCAGGACCCGAGTGAGCTGCGCCATGTGCGTGAAGTGGTGATGGCCGCCATCTACCAAGTGCTGCGCCGCGCCACCCGCAACGCCCACGTGCTGCTGTCGGTGCGCATGGCCGGCCCGCCACCCGCCGAGCCCCAGAAGTACAGCGATCACTTCGGCGTGCCTGTCACCTTCAACGAGGACGCCGACGCCCTGGTCATGGATCGCCGTTGGCTCGACCAGCCGCTCAATGCTCCGCTTCAGCATGCTCAGAACGAGGCACGCCTGCGCGTCGAGCGCCGCCTGAGCCAGGAAGGCGCAGAGCGCAACATCGTCGACGAGGTTCGTTGGGCCCTGGAGCGCCGCCCCGAACTGCTGCGCGAAGGCCTGGAATCCACCGCCGCCGCGTTGGGCCTGCACCCGCGCACCCTGCAACGCCGTCTTCAGGCCGAGGGTGTGAAGTACGTCGACATCCAATCCAAGGCCAAATGCCATCGCGCCCAGATCATGCTGCGCCGCCGGGCGATCAGCATGGAGTCGATCAGCGAGGAACTCGGCTTCTCCGACCGCCGCGCCTTCACCTTCGCCTTCAAGCGCTGGATGGGCATGTCGCCCAGCCTCTACCGAGCCCAGGTCTGCAACTGAGCTTGAGTTTGAGTCTGAGTCGGCGCGCCGAGCACGGCGTGCCATCCGTGCATGGCGGCGCTGGGCAGGCCAGACCCTGCTAGAGTCCGGCCCATGTCAGAACGCGCAGATCTCCAGGGCCGGCACATCGTGCTCGGCCTCTCGGGCGGCATCGCCTGCTACAAGTCGGCCGAGCTGGTTCGCCTGCTCACCAAGGCCGGTGCCACCGTGCAGGTTGTGATGACCGAAGCCGCCGAGGCCTTCATCACCCCGGTCACGATGCAGGCGCTCTCGGGCCGCAAGGTTTACACCAGCCAGTGGGACGCGCGCGAAGCCAACAACATGCCCCACATCAACCTGGGGCGCGAGGCCGACGCCATCGTCGTGGCGCCCGCCAGCGCGGACTTCATCGCCAAGCTGGCACAAGGCCGGGCCGACGAACTGCTCAGCCTGATGTGCCTGGCCCGCCCGCGCGAGGCGTGCCCGCTGATCGTCGTCCCCGCCATGAACCGCGAAATGTGGTCCCACCCAGCCACGCAGCGCAATGTCGCGCAGCTCGTGTCCGATGGCGCCTCGGTGTTCGGCCCAGGCAGCGGTGATCAGGCCTGCGGCGAGGTCGGCGACGGCCGCATGCTCGAACCCGAAGAGATCCTGGCCGACCTGATCGCCTTCTTCCAACCCAAGCAACTGCAAGGTCGGCGCCTGCTCATCACCGCCGGGCCAACCTTTGAGCCCATCGACCCGGTGCGCGGCATCACCAACCATTCCAGCGGCAAGATGGGTTTCGCCATTGCGCGTGCCGCCGCCGAACGCGGTGCCCAGGTCACGCTGGTGGCCGGTCCCGTGCACCTGTCCACGCCGCGCGGGGTGCAGCGCATCGACGTGATGACGGCCCAGCAAATGTTCGACACGGTGCTGCCTCTGGCCGCTCAGCATGAGGTCTTCATCGCCACGGCGGCGGTGGCCGACTGGCGCCCGGCCACCCTGGCCGAGCACAAGATCAAAAAAGACGGCAAGAAGCTGGCGCCCAGCTTCGAGCTCACCGAGAACCCCGACATCCTGGCGGCTGTGGCCTCGCTGGCTGTTCCGCCGTACTGTGTTGGCTTTGCCGCCGAGAGCGAGCACCTGCTCGAACATGCGCGTGCCAAGCTTCAACGCAAGCGGGTGCCGCTGATCGTTGGCAACCTCGGGCCAGCCACCTTTGGCAAGGACGACAACGCCTTGCTGCTGGTCGACGCCGAGCATGCCCGCCCGCTGCCGGCCGATGGCACGTCGGCCGACAAGCTCACGCTGGCGCGCGAACTGATGGCTGAATTGGCGCGCCGGCTGCCCGCGCGTCGCTGAACACGGCCGGTCGACTCACTGCAACGCCCCCGTCAGCGCCTTTCCAAGTCACAGATTGAAACCGTTCGCCTACGCATGACCACCGTCGACATCCGCATCCTCGATCCGCGCATGGCAGAAGCCTTGCCTTCCTACGCCACGCCCGGCAGCGCCGGCCTTGATCTGCGTGCCGCGCTCGACCAGCCCCTCGTGCTGGAGCCCGGTCAGGCCGAACTGATCCCCACGGGGCTGTCCATGCACCTGGGTGACCCGGGGCTGGCGGCGATGATCCTGCCTCGCTCGGGCTTGGGTCACAAACACGGCATCGTGCTGGGCAACCTCGTGGGGCTCATCGATTCGGACTACCAGGGGCCGTTGATGGTCAGTTGCTGGAACCGGGGTTCGAGGCCATTCACGATCGAGCCCATGGAGCGCATTGCTCAACTGGTGATCGTGCCCGTGGTGCAGGCAAGCTTCAGGCAGGTTGATAGCTTCGAGGCTTCGCAAAGAGGCGAGGGCGGCTTCGGATCGACCGGGCGGGGTTGAGCAGGGCCCGGCCCAGACCAGCCCGGCCTAGCTGCGGGCTTCAGTGCAGCGTCGTGCCGTCCGGCATGTCCTCAGCGCCTGGCCCCAGGCTCAACGGCGAGAGTGACACCGAGCCCTGCTCGGCTTCTTCTTCCGTGGCCGGGCGCACGTCACACACCTTGAGCGTCAGGTTCAGGCCAATGCCGGCCAGCGGGTGGTTGCCATCCAGCACCACATGGGTGTCGTACACCTCGGTGACGGTGTAGATGGCGTCCTTGGGCATGTCGGGTGTGGCGCTGCCTTCGGGCGGCCCTTCAAACTGCATGCCTTCGGTGACCGACTCAGGAAAGATCTCGCGGGCCTCGAAGAACACCAGCTCGGCGCGGTAATCGCCAAAGGCCTGTTCAGGTTCGAGATGCAACTGGGCTTCGAAGCCCGTGGTCTGGCCGATGAGGGTTTGTTCGACCTTGGCGAGCAGGTCGTCGCCACCGAGCAGGAACTCCATCGGCTCGCTCAGTTCGTCGATGAGCTGGCCCTGGGTGTCTTCCAGGCGCCAAGTCAGGCTCACGACACAGGGAGAAGTGATGATCATCCCCGGATCATCTCATGCCCGCCGCGCTTGATGCCGCTCAACCAGGGTGTCGCGAGGGTGGCTACCCAGGGCGGCACAATGCGCGCATGACGAAGCTGCCATCCAAGCCCGTGCCTCCGCCGGCCATCGACGAACCCACGCCCTTGCTGGGCGGACTCACCCCGCAGGCCTTCATGCGCCGCCACTGGCAGAAGAAGCCTTTGTTGATCCGCCAGGCCGTTCCTGGCGTGCGGCCGCCCATCGAGCGCGCGGAACTGTTCGCCATGGCCGAGCAGGAAGATGTCGAATCGCGTCTGATCATTCAGTCCTCATCCCGGTCGCCATCCGAGCCTGCCGGGCGTCCCGCCACGCGCGGGCGTGTCAATGGTGGCAAGGGCGTCAAGGGCAGCGGTAGCTTGGCTGGCTGGTCGCTTCAGCACGGACCCCTGACGCGCCGTGGGCTTCCTCCGCTCAAGCAACCCGGTTGGACCCTGCTCGTGCAAGGGCTTGATCTCCACGTGCCTGCTGCGACCGAACTTTTGCAGCGCTTTCGGTTCGTGCCGGACGCCCGCCTCGATGACCTCATGATCTCCTGGGCCTCAGACCAAGGAGGTGTGGGTCCTCATTACGACTCCTACGATGTGTTTCTGCTGCAGGTGCAGGGCCGCAGGCGCTGGCGCATCGGTCGCCTGCGCGACGACCGCCTGCAGCCGGATGTGCCGCTGAAGATCCTCAGCCATTTCGAGCCCGAGGAAGAGTGGTTGCTGGAGCCCGGCGACATGCTCTACTTGCCGCCGATGTGGGCCCACGACGGCATCGCCGAAGGCGAATGCATGACCTGCTCAATCGGCTTTCGCGTGCCTGAAGCCACCGAACTGGCGCGCGAGGTGCTCATTCGCTTCGCCGAAGAGCTTGATGGCGAGGGCCCGCGCCGCCTTTACAAGGACCCAGGCCAGTTAGCCACGTCTTCGCCAGGCCTGATCCCTGAAGGGCTGGAGGCCTTTGCCACGCAAGCCATCGAGCGCTTGTTGAAAGACCCCGACGGCTTGCGCTCGGCGCTCGGCGAAATCCTCACCGAGCCCAAACCGCGCGTGTGGTTCGAGGCTGGCGAACCCCTGCCTGACGGTGTGGGCGTGCAACTCGACCCGCGCACGCGCATGGTCTACGATGGTCAGCGGGTGTTCGCCAATGGCGAGTCCTGGCGCACAGCAGGGCGGGACGCTCGCCACCTGCGCAGCTTGGCCGATCAACGCTGGCTTGATGCCGCCACCGTGTCGAAGGCGAGCACCGCGTTGCGCGAGTTGCTCGACCAGTGGGCAGAAGACGGTTGGCTGCATCCGCTGCGCTGACATCGCCGCTGCGCGCGATCACATCACCGGAGGTTTGCCCATGGACCCAGTCTTGTCAGGTCGCATCCACGGTTGGCGAGAGTTTCAGGATCGCGTGCGAGCGATGCTGCGCCAGGTTTCTGAATCGTCCGGCACATGCTTCTTTGTCGACACCGATTTTGCGCATTGGCCGCTGGGTGAGCGTGCCGTTGTCGATTTATTGCAGCAGTGGATGCTCCGGCACAGTGGTGCGAGGTTGACGCTGCTGGCTGGCGGGTTCGATGTGATTCAGCGCGCGCATCCGCGCTGGGTGAGTTGGCGCCAGACTTGGTCGCATCGCGTGAGTTGCTGGATGGCGTCGGACGAGATCTTGTCCGATTTGCGCTCCATGTTCATTTGGCGCGACCCATCGGGCAGGTGGACAGGCATGCGCATGCTCGATCCGGTGACAGCGGTGGGACAATGGAGCACCGATCCGGCTGTTTTGACGCTTTGGCAGGCTGATTTTGATGCCTATTTACAACGCTCAAGCGAGGGGATGCCGTGCACCACCTTGGGCCTATAGGGAATAGCCCGATGCGTCGTATAATCAGTGGCTGAATGTGGAGCAACGCCAGTTGCGATGCATCCTCTGCCCTTGTTGCCCGATCAGACGGGTCTCGGGCTTTGAATACAGTTCCAAGACCACCGCTTTTTTGACACCCCTTTTGAGGACACAAGCATGAAAAAGTCGCTCCTGCTGGCTTCGCTGATCGCTGCCATGGCCCTGGCCGCTTGCGGTAAGAAGGAAGAGCAAGCCGCTGCTCCCGCTTCTGAAGCCGCTTCCGAAGTCGCTTCCGCCGCTGTTGAAGCTGCATCCGCTGTTGTCGAAGCCGCTTCCGCTGCTTCCGACGCTGCTCCTGCTGCTTCCGAAGCCGCTTCCGCTGCTTCGAACTGATCGCTTTCAAGCGTATCGAAAAAGCCGCTCTTCGGAGCGGCTTTTTTCATGCCTGATTCACGCTGGACGTGCCGCTCAGGTTTTCTGCGAGCCCATGAAAAACCGCCCCGAAGGGCGGTTTGATTGAGCTTGGGCTGTGCAGCCTTATTCGCCAGGGCTCAGTTGAGTTCTTCGACCAGGCGCTTGGCGATCAGGCGGGCTGTGTCGTTGCTGACCGGCTGGTTGGCCTCGTTGAGCACCGAGATCAGGGTTTCGCGGCCCTGTGGCTGCACCTTGACCCGGTAGCGGGCCAGCGTTTCTTCCTGGTTGCCACGGCTGAACAGGCGGCTGAAGAAGCCTGGCTTCGGGGCTGATGGGTCGTTCACGGACAGACGCACATCGTAGGTGCCGCTGGCGCGGTCGCGGCCTTCGACGGTGAAGCCGCTGCGGTCGAGGGCCAGGCCCACGCGGCGCCAAGCCAGGTCCTGGTCGCCACGCAAGGTGACGCTGGTGGCGTCGGCGTTCAGCGTGGCCAGGTTGCCGGTGGTGGCGGGCGCTTGCTTGGCGGCCTCTTCGCGAACTTGGTCGGCCTGTTCCTTGGATGCGCCCAGGGCCACCATCATGCGCGCGAGCATCTCGGCTTCGAGGTTGGGATCGCTCGGGCGGCCACGCCAGGTCGTGCGGTCCTTGCGGTCGCCTTCGTAGACCTCTTCCAGGCCACGGTGCGTCACGTAGATTTCGGTGCCTTGGGCGGTGCGTTCCAGGCGGGTGCGGAATTGGTCGCGCTCGCCGGTGTCGTAGAGGCGCTCGAGCACCGAGCCCAGCAGGCCGCGCACGCCGCCTTCGTTGAGCTTGGCGCGGTTTTCGTTCCAGTTGGTTTCCATCACGCCAGCGGCGGGCTGGTCGACGACGAGTTCGAAGCCCACGCTGGACCAGAAGGCCCGCACCTTTTCATAGACCTGCTCGGGCGGCAGGTTGACCACCAGCCAGCGGGTCTGGCCCTGGCGCTCCATGCGGATGTCACCGACGGCCTTGGGGGCCACTTGGTTGCTGACGTTGGCCGCATTCTGGGCCTGCTGGCCCATGCTGGAGGCGGTGACGATCGAGGGCGAAACCTGGTTGAAGCGCGACTGACCGGAGAGCTGGCTCAAGTCAGGTGGCACATCGAGGCGCACGGTTTGCGAGCCGCTGCTGCGGTAATCGATCTTGTCGCCGGAGAGGGCGTTGGAGAGGGAGGTGCAGCCGCTGCCCAGCAGGGTCACGGACAGTGCGCAGCCCAGGGCAATGGCGGTCTGTTGGCGAGAAGTGATCGGCATGGAACGCAAAGTGAAAGGGCCCGACTCATCGGGCCCCGTTGAACGGACTGGAATCAGAGCACGCCGGCTTCGCGCAGCGCCGCTTCGACGGTGGGCTGCGCGCCGTCCGACAATGGTGTCAGGGGCAGGCGCAGCGTACCACCACATTTGCCCATCTTTGCCAGGGCCCACTTCACCGGGATCGGGTTGGGCTCGACGAACAGGTGCTTGTGCAGCGGCAGCAGCTGCATGTGCAGCTCGATGGCGCGGGCGGTGTCACGGGCCATGGCGGCTTCGCAGAGCTGGGCCATGCCGCGCGGCGCCACGTTGGCCGTGACGCTGATGTTGCCATGGCCGCCCAACAGCATCAGGGCGACGGCGGTCGGGTCGTCGCCGGAATAGATGGAGAAGCCCTTGGGGGCCTGCTTGATCAGCCAGGCGGCACGTTCGAGGTTGCCGGTGGCTTCCTTGACGCCGATGACGCCGGGCACCTGGGCCAGCTTCAGTGTGGTCTCGATTGCCATGTCCGCCACGGTGCGGCCGGGCACGTTGTAGAGCACCACCGGGATGTCCACCGCCTCGGCGATGGCCTTGAAGTGCTGGTAGATGCCTTCTTGCGTGGGCTTGTTGTAGTAGGGCACGACCTGCAGCGTGCAGTCGGCGCCGACCTTCTTGGCGAACTCGGACAGCTCGATGGCCTCGCGCGTGGAGTTGGCGCCGGCGCCGGCCATGATGGGCACGCGGCCAGCGGCCTGCTCGACGGCCACGCGGATGATCTCGCAGTGCTCTTCCACCGAGACGGTGGGGGACTCGCCGGTGGTGCCGACCACGCCGATGCAGTGGGTGCCTTCGGCGATGTGCCAGTCGATCAGGGCGCGTAGGGTGGGGTAATCGACGCTGCCGTCTTCGTGCAGGGGCGTGACCAGGGCGACGATGCTGCCAGAGATGTTCATGGTGATTCCTTCAGTCCGTCGATTCTACTGGGCTGAGTCAGGGTGGCTGTTGGGCGAAACCTCCGCTCAGGGAAGATTCAGTGCGGCCGGGCGTCCTGATCCAGGGCCCGCAAGGCCATCCGGTCGACGAGTTGGGGCGCGATGAGCTTCAACCAACGCGCGAGTCGGCCTTTGGCTGACATGAGCACCTCCCGCTGCCGCCGATCGAGGCCTTCGCGGATCAGCCGGGTGCATTCCTCGACGGACATGGCGCCTGCCTCGTCGAGCCTGCTTCGGCCGGCGGGCAGGCCTTGGGCGTTGTAGCCGCGAACGCGGATGTCGGTGGCAACCACCCCGGGGTAGGCCACTGTCACGGAGACGCCATGCGGCGCCAACTCGATGCGCAGGGCCTCGAAGAAGCCGTTCATGGCGAACTTGGTGGTGCTGTAGGCCGTGCGGCCGGGCAGGGCGACGATGCCGGCCAGGCTGGAGACGGCCACGAGGCGGCCTCGGCTGGCCTTGAGATGCGGCAGCGCGGCGTGGGTGCACCAGATGCTGCCCCACAGGTTCACGCGCATGAGGTCTTCGTACCAGCTCAGGTCGGTGACTTCTTCGAGCAAGGCATGGCCGGACATGCCGGCGTTGTTGACCAGGGTGTCGATGCCGCCGAAGCGGGCAACGGTGTCGGCGATCAAGGCGCGGCAGTCGTCCTCACGGCTCACGTCGGTGGCGCGTGCGACCACCATGGCGCCGTGCTGACGGCATTGGTTTGCGACCGCTTCGAGCTTGTCCCAGCCGCGCGCGGCGAGCACCAGTTGCAGCGAGGACCCTTGCGCCTGCGCCATTTGACGCGCCAGCTCGGCGCCGATGCCATCGGAGGCGCCGGTGATGATGACCACGCTCATGTCAGATGCAACTCCATAGTCGCGCCGCCATGTCGACGACGAAATGGGGGCTGAGGTACCAGGTGAAGACCAGCGCCAGTGCCGCCAGGGCGATGCCTTTGAGCAGCCAGGGCCAAACGCGGGCGCGGTGCAGATGGCTGGATGGCTGGCTGTGGGGGCGATGGTCCGGGGACATGGGGTGCTGACTCAAGCCGTGACCAGTCGCCGGGCGGGCTGCAGGTGTTCGCGAATGGGCAGGTTCAGTGCGGCAGCCGCGAAGGCCAGGCCGATGGACAGCCACCAGACGAGTTGGTAGTCGCCGGTGGCGTCATAGAGGCGGCCTGCCAGCCAAACGCCCATGAAGGAGCCGATCTGGTGCGAGAAAAACACCAGCCCGCCCAGCATGGAGAGGTGGCGCACGCCCAGCATCTGCGCGACGACGGCGTTGGTGGGCGGCACGGTCGACAGCCAGAGCGCGCCCATGGTGGCGGCGAAGATGCCCACCGACAGCGGCGTGAGCGGCAGCAGCACGAAGGCGAGCATGGTCAGACCGCGCATGGCGTAGATGAAGGAGAGGATCCAGGTTTTGCGCAGGCGTTGGCCGAGCGAGCCGGCCGCGTAGGTGCCGAAGACGTTGAACAGGCCGATCAGCGCCAGGGCGGTGGTGGCCACCTGCGGGTCGAGCTGATGGTCTTTCAGGTAGCTGGGCAGGTGCACGCCGATGAAGGCAAGCTGGAAGCCGCAGACGAAGTAGCCAGCGGTCAGCAGCAGGTAGTCGCGGTGGGTGAGGGCTTCGCGCAGGGCGGCCATGGCGTGCAGTGGCGCGCCGTCGTGGAGCGGCCCCGAGCCGGCCGATGCCGGGTCGCGCCGCGTCTCGCGCAGGCCGAAGGCCAGCGGCGCAATCAGCAGGGCCGTGGCGGCCAGGGTCAGCAGCGCGGGCGACCATTGCAGGCTGTGGATGAGCTGGCTGGCCAGCGGCACCATCAGGAACTGGCCGAACGAGCCGGCGGCAGCCGTGATGCCCATGGCCCAGGAGCGCTTGGCCGGGTCGATGTTGCGGCCAACGACGCCGTAGACCACGGCGTAGGTGCTGCACGCCTGAGCCAAGCCGATGGTGACGCCCGCCGTGAGGACGAAGCCCAGGCGCTGGTCGAGGGTGGCCATGCCGGCCAGGCCGAGGGCGTAGAGCAGGGCGCCCAGCCAGAGCATCCGAAAGGCGCCGCTGCGGTCGGCCCACCAACCGACGATGGGGCCGGCGGCGCCCCAGACGAGGTTCTGCACGGCCATGGCCAGCGAGTAGTCTGCGCGTGTCCAGCCGTGGGCGGTGGTGATGGGTTGCAACCAAAGTCCGAAGCTGTGCCGGATGCCCATCGACAAGGTGACGACGAGGGCACCGCAAAGCAGCATCTGCCCGAGAGGCAGGGGACGGTGGTCTGAGGTCATGGATGCGGCCTGTCGGGAGGGCAGGCGGTGTTCGGCTTGGTTTACCGGACAGCTGGTGCGAACCGGCTGCTCTCAGGACGCAACGCAGCCAGCGGGCGCCGTCACACCTGCATGTTCATGATATCGGTATACGCTTGAACCAGCTTGTTGCGCACCTGCACGGCTGACTGGAAGCCCAGTTGCGCCTTCTGCATGGCGATCATGGTTTCTTCGAGGCTGACGGTGGGGTTGTCGAACTGCACTTCGCGTTGCATCGACGTGGCGGTGTTCTGGGCCGCGCTGATCGATTTGAGTGCGCCCGAAAAAGCGGACTGAAAAGACGGCTTTTCAACCGCCGCACCGGCGTCGGCGCCCTCGGCTCGGGTCTTGGCTTCCACCCGGCGGGCGACATCGGCCATGCCGGCGCGGGCGGCGGCTTGGGCGAAATCGAAGGGTTTCAGTTTCAGGTCCATGGTGCCGATATGTTCAGCAGGGCGTGATGCGAATCACCACGGTCACCATTCTGCTGGGGCCGGCTGGGCTCCTAAGCTGGGAAGAGGTCGGCAAATGGCCGGCTGTTCCCGGCACTTTTGCCTGCTCCGACTCCGAATAATGGGCCCGTCATGGCCGGATTGCGGCATCGTCACATTCACGATGCGCGGCCATCGCCTTCACAGCCCAAATGGAAGTCACCGTCGCTCAACCTCAGAACGTCGCCGTCACCACCCCCGCCGAGGTGGTGGATGGCGCCGCGCCCGGCTTCGTCCAGCGTGTGATGGCCTTGCCTGCCCAGCGCAAGGTCATGCTGGGGGGCGGCATCGCCGCGCTGCTCGCGATCTTCGTGGCCATGGCCCTGTGGGGACGCGAGGGCGATTACCGCGTTCTCTACGCGAACCTGTCGGACAAGGACGGCGGTGCCATCCTGGCGCAACTGCAGCAGATGCAGGTGCCTTACAAGCACGCCGATGGCGGTGCGGCCATCCTGGTGCCGGCAGACAAGGTGCACGATGTGCGCCTGAAGCTCGCTTCGGCCGGCCTGCCCAAGGGCTCGGTGGTGGGGTTCGAGCTGATGGAAAACCAGAAGTTCGGCACGACGCAGTTCCAGGAGCGCCTGAATTTCCAGCGTGGACTGGAGGGCGAGCTGACCCGCTCGATCCAGGCCATCTCCAGCGTGCAGAGCGCCCGCGTGCACCTGGCCTTGCCCAACCAGAACGGTTTCTTCCGGGAGCAGCAGAAGGCTTCGGCATCTGTGGTGCTGACCCTCTACCCGGGCCGCACCCTCGACCGCGGCCAGCTCGCTGGCATCGTGCATTTGGTGTCCTCCAGCGTGCCGGAGATGTCGCCCAAGGCCGTGAGCGTCGTCGACCAGAGCGGCACGCTGCTGGCTGGCCAGCAAGACAGCGGCGCCGATCAGGCCGGCTTGGACGCGCAGCAGTTGCAGTACGTGCGCCAGATCGAGAGCAGCTACACCCAGCGCGTGCGTGACATCCTGGAGCCGGTGCTGGGCGCTGACAACTTGCGCGCGCAGGTCACGGCCGATGTCGATTTCTCGCAGGTCGAGCAGACGGCCGAGGAGTTCAAGCCCAACCAGGGTCCGAATGCCGCCACCACCGTTCGCAGCCAGCAGACCAGCGAGAGCTCGGGGCAGGGCAGCGCATCGCCCTCGGGCGTGCCTGGTGCGGCCAGCAACCAGCCTCCCGCGCAGGCGACGGCACCCATCAACGGGGCATCGGCCCCGCTTCAGGCGGCCGGTCAGACGGCGAGCAGCAACAGCCGCCGCGACGCCGTCACCAATTACGAGGTTGACCGCACGGTGCGCGTGGTGCGCAGCTCGACGGGCAACATCCGCCGCCTGACCGCCGCTGTGGTGGTCAACCACCGCACGGTGACCGACGCGAAGGGCAAGACCACGACCGAGCCTCTGCCGCAAGAGGAACTCGACAAGCTGACGGCCCTGGTGCGCGAATCCATCGGCGCCGATGACAAGCGTGGCGATTCGATCAAGGTCGTGTCGGCGCCTTTCCAGGCGCCGAAGGAAGAGGTTGACGACACCCCGCTGTGGAAGAAGCCCGAGACGGTGGACCTGATCCGCACCCTGGCCGTGCCGGGCGCGCTGACGCTGGCGGCGCTGATCGTGGTGTTCGGCGCGATCCGCCCTGCGATCCAGGCGGCCAAGCCGGCGGCGAAGTCCGAGGCGGAGGCCAACCGCCTCAACGCCGTGGTCGACGACGCCGAAGAGTTGTCGGTCATCGCGGGGGGCAATGGCCCGATCGTGGCAGGTGCGGACGGCGGCGTTGCCGCGCTGGAAGGCCCCGGCGGCCCCGACCTGCGCCTGGAGCACGCCCGCAAGCTGGCCAAGGAAAACCCGCTTGCCATGGCTTCCATGGTTCGCGGCTGGATGAACAATTGATCGAGGTTGGCAGCCATGGATGAACAAGGTCTGGAAGACGCAGCCATCCTGCTGATGTCGCTGGGAGAGGAAGAGGCCGCCGAGGTTTTCAAGCACCTTGAGCCCAAGGAGGTGCAGCACCTCGGCGAAACCATCGCCAAGCTCAAGACCATCACCCGCGACCGCATCAACAGCGTGCTCGATCGCTTCACGTCCGAGGCCACGGAGGTGGGTACGCTGGTGCCCGACACCGACGAGTACATCAAGTCCGTGCTGCGCAAGGCGCTGGGCGACGACAAGGCCAACCTGCTGATCGACCGCATCATCCAGGGCAGCGATGTCACCGGCATCGAGAGCCTGAAATGGATGGATGCCGTCTCGGTGGCGGAGCTGCTGCGCAACGAGCACCCGCAGATCGTGGCGGCCATCCTGGTCCACCTGGATCCGGATCAGGCGTCTTCGGTGCTCAAGGCTTTCACGGAACGCCACCGCAACGAGGTGATGGTGCGCATCGCCACGCTCGACGGCATCCAGCCCTCGGCGCTGAAGGACCTCAACGAGGTGCTCTCGCGCGTGCTTTCGGGTGGCTCGCAGATTCGCAAGTCGTCGCTGGGTGGTGTCAAGCCCGCGGCCGAGATCATCAACCTCATGGGTTCGAGCCTGGAGACCTCCGTGCTCGACTACATCCGCGAAGCCGACTCGGACCTGGCCCAGAAGATCCAGGACAACATGTTCACCTTCGACGACCTGTCCAAGCTCGACGACAAGGGCTTCCAGGCGCTGCTCAAGGAAGTGCAGACCGAGTCGCTCATCATCTCGCTCAAGGGCGCCAGCCCCGAGATCCGCGAGAAGGTGTTCAAGAACATGTCCAGCCGCGCGGCCGAGACCCTGCGCGAAGACCTTGAAGCGCGCGGTCCGGTCAAGCTGTCCGACGTGGAAGCCGAGCAGAAGGAAATGCTCAAGATCGTGCGCCGCCTCGCCGACGAGGGCCAGATCATGCTGAGCAGCGGAGGCGACGATGAGTACGTCTAAGCCTGGCGCCAAGGCACCGGGCAATCCGGTGACGCCGCCGAGCACGCCTGCGCCCAACGCCTACGCCCGCTTCATTCCTCGCGAGGAGCTGGGTGGCAACGTGGCAGCCTGGTCGCCGCAGACCTTTGAGCGCCCGCCGGCTCCGCCGGTCGAGACGGGTGTGCGCAAGCCCACGCTGGCCGAACGCGCCGCCGCCGAGATGCGCCCGGGGATGAAGCCTCAGCAGGCTCGCCACGCGCCGCAGGCCACGGGTCAGGCCGTCCCTCCCCAAGCAGCTCCTGCTGGCGCGCCGGCAGCCAAGCCCGCCGTGCGCCGTCCCGTCGTGGGTGGCATGCCCGGGCAGGCCGAGGCCCAGCAGCGCGAGGCCGAGGCCCCGCCGCCTCCGCCCCCTCCCAATGTGGACGAGCTGGTCAACAAGGCCCGTCAGGAGGGCTATCAGGACGGCTACCGCAACGGCCTGGCCGCGCTGGAAAGCTACAAGCAGACCCAAGCCGCGCAGATGGCCGCGCACATGAGCGACCAGATTGGCGCGCTGGCTTCCGATTTTCATCAGCGCCTGGAGTCGCTGGAGCAGCAACTGGCCGGCCGCATCGCCGGCGTGGCGCTGGAGCTGGCCCGCCAGGTGGTCCGCACCGAACTCAAGATTCACCCCGAACTGGTGGTGGACGTGGCTGAACAGGCGCTGGGCGCCTTGCTGGCCTCGGCTCGACAGGTGATCGTGCGCATCCACCCAGAAGACCACGCGCTGGCGCTGTCCCACCTCAACGAGATGTTGAGCGCACGAGGCGCCCGCCTGGTGCCCGATGCGACGCTCAACCGTGGCGGCTGCGTGGTCGAGTCGGACATCGCGGTGATCGACGCGGCCATCGAAGCCCGCTGGGACCGCGCCGCAGCCGCCATGGGTTACGAGGCCCCCTGGCACGACGGCCACGAAGCCCACAGCCTGGCCGATGCCCACCCCATCCGCCCGGATGACGAAGACGCCGCCGATGCCTGGCCCGAAACGGGCCGCCCACCGAACCAGGAGGACCCGGCATGAACATGCCCATGAGCGCCCGCACCGACGTGGCGATGGACCGCTGGAACCGTTTCCTCGATGACCTGGACGCCTGCGCCAGCAGCCGCATGCCGCTGGAGAACCAGGGCAAGCTGGTGCGCCTGTCGGGCCTGGTGCTCGAAGCCACGGGCCTGCGCCTGCCGGTGGGCGCCGTCTGCGAGATCCACTCCGAGACCCGCCTGGAGTCGACCCCGGTGCTCGCCGAGGTGGTGGGTTTCACCGGTGACCGCGCCTACCTGATGCCGACCGCCGAGGTGCATGGCCTAGCCAGCGGCGCGCGTGTCATTCCCTGCCAGATCCCGATGAACACGCCTGTGCTGGGTCGGCCCAATCACCCTTGGCGCCGCAGCGAGGACCGTACACGTCATTTGCCCGTCGGTGCTGGTTTGCTGGGCCGCGTTGTCGATGCCCAGGGCGTGCCGCTGGACCGCAAGGGCCCGTTGCAGCACATCCGCAGCGAGCCGCTGGCCCGCCGCGCCATCAACGCCATGGAGCGCGACCCGGTGCGCTTGCCGCTGGACACCGGCGTGCGCGCCATCAATTCCATGCTCACCGTTGGTCGGGGGCAGCGCATCGGCTTGTTCGCGGGCTCCGGCGTCGGCAAGTCGGTGCTGTTGGGCATGATGGCCCGCTACACGCAGGCCGATGTCATCGTCGTGGGCCTGATCGGCGAGCGGGGTCGCGAAGTCAAGGAATTCATCGAAGACATCCTGGGCGAAGACGGCCTGGCCCGTTCCGTGGTGGTGGCCGCGCCTGCCGACGCGCCGCCCCTGACCCGCATGCAGGGCGCAGCCTACGCCACCGCGGTGGCCGAACACTTCCGCGACCAGGGCCTGCACGTGCTGCTGCTGATGGATTCGCTGACCCGCTACGCCATGGCGCAACGCGAAATCGCGCTGGCCATCGGCGAGCCGCCCGCCACCAAGGGCTACCCGCCTTCGTGCTTCGCCAAGCTGCCGCAGTTGGTGGAGCGCAGTGGCAACGGCCTCAATGGGCATGGCTCGATCACCGCCTTCTACACCGTGCTGTCCGAGGGCGACGACCAGCAGGACCCCATCGCCGACGCGGCCCGCGCCATCCTGGACGGCCACATCGTGCTCTCACGCGAGCTGGCCGAATCCGGCCATTTCCCAGCAATAGACATCGAACGCAGCGCTTCTCGGGTGATGCACAACGTCGCCGACGGGCAACATATCGAGGACGCGCGACGCTTCCGCCAGCTGTGGTCCAAGTACAGCAAGGCGCGGGACCTGATCCAGCTGGGCGCCTACGTGCCCGGCGGTGACCCGGACCTCGACCAGGCGGTGCGCGTTCACCCGCACATGGTGAATCTGCTGCAGCAGGACATGCACACCCCCGCCTGGCTGGGGGATGCGGTCGGTGAGCTGCACCAGATCGTGTCGGCCTGATGGTTGTTGTATCGGAGTTGATCCATGAGTGGCATTCAGTCGCTGTTGATGGTGCTGGAGTCGGCGCAGAAGGAGCGGGACGCGGCCTTGTCGGCCCTCGAATCCGCCCGCCAGTCGCACGAGTCGGCGCGCCAGCAGGCCCAGTCGCTCAACGACTGGCGGCAGGACTACCAACGGCGCTGGCAGGCGCAGTTCCAGCAGTCGGGCGGCGTCGAGATCGTGCGCTGCTACCAGGATTTCATGCATCGGCTGGGTGATGCGGTGTCCGAACAGGACCGTCGCGTCGGCCACGCCGAACAGCAGGTGACCCGCGCGCGGGCCCTGCTCATCGAGCGCGAGCGCCGGGTGGCGGCTGTCTCGCAACTCATCGATCGTCGCCAGGCGGAGCTGATGCACAAGCAGGCCCGCCAGGAGCAGAAAGCCACCGACGAAATGGCCGCGCGCAGCGTGCGGCTGCAGCAGAGCGTAGGCGCATCGGCCACTGGCCTTTTGCCTGACGCCATCTGAAGGGGTGAAACACATGGGCAACGCGATCAATCAAACCGGCAACCAGGCCAACGGCGCCAGCCAGCTCACCGACATGCTTTCGCGCATGGCCTCGGGCAAGCAGGGCGATGAATCTGGCTCGGAAAGCTTCGCCCGCTGGATGAGCCAGCACCAGGGCATGCAGCCGGGTAACCTCGCTGCGGCACAGGCCACCAAGCCGGCCACGCTGACCACGCCGGTGCGCCCGCCTGCCGCCAACGCCTTGCCCAACACCTTTGGTGGCGCACGCATGCAGGCGACCCGTGCCAGCACGCCTGCTCCAGCTGCCTCGCAGGACGCGGAGCGCACGCCGTCGGCCCAAGGGCCGCGTCAGGACACCCGCACAAGCAAGTCACGCAACGAGCCCGCCCCCAAGCAGGCCGGCCGCCAGCCTTCGTCGAACCAGGCCCAATCCACCGACGAGACCCAGGACGCCCAAGGTGGCGATGGCACCCACCGCAAAGACTTGGCCGACAGCGGCACCGAGGAAGCCACGCGTTTCACCACGGCCATGGGCGAGGGCACGGCCGAGGTCCGCGAGCTGACGCCGCCCACCGATGTGCAGGCCAACGATTCGGCCAGCATGATGGCCTGGCTGGTGAGCCTCACTCAGACAGGTGGCGCACCCACCCGGCCGGCCGAAGGCTCGGTTGATGGCGATGCCTCGGGCGAGGGCCAGGCGCTGGAGGGCGAGTCGGGCCTGACCCTGGGCCAGGATGCCGACAAGGGTGACAAGGGGCGCGGCCGAGGCTTGGCCCCGGGCTGGAACCTGGGCCAACGCGATATCGCGATGGAGTCACGCACCACAGCCTCCGCATCGGCCACAGCCGTGTCGACGGACGCCCTGCTGGCGCGCGGTGCCTCGGCAGCTGGCCGCGAAGGCGACCCGCTGGCCGCGATGATGTCGGTCGAGGGCGGGCGCGCCTCTTTTGGCCAGACCCTGTCGCAGGTCGCGGCGCCGCGCCACGAGCAGGCCGCCATCCCCGTGCCGCTGGACGCCCCCGATTTCTCGCAGAAGCTGGCCGACCAGGTCAGCCTCTGGGTGGGCCAGGCCAAGCAAGATGGTCCGATGACGGCAGAACTCCACCTGAACCCGGCTGAGATGGGCCCCATCAACGTGAAGATCTCGCTGGATGGCTCTGCCGCCCAGGTCGATTTCGCGGCCGCCGCACAGGAAACCCGCAAGGCCATCGAAGCCAGCCTGCCCATGCTCTCGAACGCTCTGAACGACGTGGGCCTGAGCCTCTCGGGCGGCGGCGTGTCTTCCCAGACACCTCAGCAGAACTTTGCGCAAGGCGGCAACCCTGGCCAGGACGGGCAGGGTAGCCGTGGCGCGGGCGGACGCGGCCGGGGTGATGACGGCGACGTGGTCGAAGCCAGCGGCATGCGCCAAGTCAGCGTCCCCAGATCGAACCGCTTGGGCGGTCTGGACCTCTACGCCTGAAGCCCGCGCACACAGCGCGCGTCAGACCGGCGGGAATCGCCGGTTTTTCACATCGCTTATCGGTTCTTCGGTTTCTGGCTGGCTTCGAATAATCCACCCATGCCCCCGAGCTTTTCATGACACGGGGGCATGAACCGCAGGAGAAAGCGCATGTCAGCAGCCCCCGCCGCCGCCCCGGCAGAAGGCGAAGCCGCCCCCAAGGGCAAGAAGAAACTGATCATCATCATCGTGGCCGCCCTGCTGGTGTTGGTGCTTGGTGGTGGCGCTGCGGCTTTCTTCGTGATGAAGAGCCACGCCCAGGCTGATGCCGCCGAAGAAGGCGACGACACCGACCACGCCGAATCCGCCAAGAAGGCCAAGAAGCCCGAAGCCAAGAAGGAAGAGCACCACGGCCCGCCCACCTTCGTGCCGCTGGAGCCCTTCGTGGTCAACCTCGCCGACAAGGACGTTGAGCGCTATGCCCAGGTGGGCATCAGCCTGCAGGTTGACGATCCCAAGATCGGCGAGGAGATGAAGGGCTACATGCCGGCCATCCGCAACGCCGTGCTGATGATCCTGGCGCACAAGAGCGCCGACGACATCCTCACCCCGGAAGGCAAGCAAAAGCTCGCTGAAGAGATCCGCCGGGAAGCCGCCCGCGCGATGGGTTACGAGGTCGAGGACCCGGATGCCGACGAGCCGGAAGAAGACGACAGTCCGAAGAAAAAGAAGAAGAAAAAGAAGAAGGTCGAGCCGTACAACCCGATCGTCCACGTGCATTACTCGAACTTCATCATCCAGTGACGCACGACGCCCGCTGCCCGCACCCGGTCTGAGAAGTCCACCATGAATCAGCAGATCCTGTCTCAAGACGAAGTCGATGCGCTGCTCCAGGGCATCACTGGCGAAAGCCAGAAGCTGGATCAGGACGACGCGCCCAAGGAAGGCATCCGCGACTACAACCTCGCGCATCAAGAGCGCATCGTTCGTGGGCGCATGCCCACGATGGAGATCATCAACGAGCGCTTCGCCCGCAACATCCGGGTGGGGCTGTTCAACTTCATCCGCAGGTCGCCCGAGGTGTCGGTGGGCGGCATCAAGGTGCAGAAGTACAGCGCCTTCCTGCGCGAAATCGTGGTGCCCACGAACTTCAACATCATGGCCGTGCGGCCGCTGCGTGGCTCGGGCCTGATCGTTTGCGACCCGACGCTGGTGTTCGCCGTCATCGACGCGCTCTTTGGCGGCGCGGGCAAGTTCCACACCCGCATCGAAGGCCGCGACTTCTCGGCCACCGAGCAGCGCATCATCCGCCGCCTGGTCGAGGTCATCACCGAAGAGTACAAGCGCTCCTGGCATGGCATCTACCCGGTCGAGCTGGACTACCAGCGCTCCGAGATGCAGCCCCAGTTCGCCAACGTGGCCACGCCCAGCGAGATCGTGGTGTGCTGCTCGTTCACCCTGGAAATCGGCGACACCAGCGGCACCATCCACTTCTGCATTCCCTACGCCACGCTGGAGCCCATCCGCGACGTGCTGTTCAGCTCCATCCAGGGCGATTCGGCCGAGCCCGACCGCCGTTGGGTGAAGTTGTTGACGCAGCAGATCCAGTCGGCCGAGGTCGAGCTGGTGGCCGAACTTGGGCACGCACCTGCCACCGTCGAGCAACTGCTCGCGCTCAAACCGGGCGACTTCATCGAGCTGGACTTGGCCAAGATCATCCAGGCCAAGATCGACGGTGTGCCCGTCTTCGAGGCCTATTACGGCACCTCAGAGAACAAATACGCGCTTCGCGTCGAGAAGCTATTGACCACCGGCGGTGCCGGCTGGCTTGGAGAGCAACACCATGTCTGAATCCGCAGCAGAATTTCCACCCGAGGGCGGTCAGGCCGACGCAGGCGAACAAGACGCCATGGCCGCCGAATGGGAGGCCGCGCTGGCGCAGCAAACCAGCTCTGGCGGCGCTTCGGCCGATGCCATGTTCGATGGCGCCTCGGCTGGCACGGCCAGCGAAGTGGCCAACCCTGCCGCGCAGATGACGCCAGCGGCCTTCGCCAACTTCGGCGCTGCGGCTTCGGCCGCTGCCGGGGCGGGCAACGACATCAACATGATCCTGGACATCCCCGTGCAGCTCACGGTGGAGCTGGGCCGCACGCGCATCCCCATCAAGAACATCCTGCAACTCGCGCAGGGCTCGGTGGTGGAGCTCGATGCGATGGCGGGTGAACCGATGGACGTGCTGGTCAACGGCTTCCTGATTGCCCAGGGCGAAGTGGTGGTGGTCAACGACAAGTTCGGCATCCGCCTGACCGACATCGTCACCCCGTCCGAACGCATGCGGCGCCTCAGCCGCGGCGGCTGAGTCAGGAGCACCTTCGATGGCAGCCAGCGGCGCATCCTTCCTGTGGTTCGTCTTCATCATCGTCCTGATCCCAGCGAGCCTGTGGCTGCTCAAGCGGTCCGGTCTGGCCAATGGCCTGGCGGCACCCGCTGCCGCCGCCACCATGAAAACCATCGGCCAACTCAGCTTGGGCCCCGGCCAGCGCCTGGTGACCGTCGAGGTGGGGCAGGGCGAGGGCCGCACCTGGCTCGTGCTCGGCGTGACCGGCCAGAACATCCAGACCCTGCATACCATGGCGCCGCAAGCCCCGGCCGAAGCCGCCGCCACCGCGCCAGCCATGCACCCGGCCTTCGCCACGCTGCTGCGCCGAACCCGCCAGGGAGACCAATGATGCGTCCGATGATCCGCGCCACGCTGGCGTTCGCCTTGATGAGCTTGCTGGCCCCACTGGCCTGGGCTCAGGCAACGCCCGCAGGCCAGGCGACGCTGCCTTTGCTGATCGGCCAGGGCGGTGGTGGCACGAGCTATTCGGTGCCCATCCAGACCCTGCTGTTCTTCACCGCGCTGAGCTTCCTGCCCGCCGTGCTGCTGATGATGACGGGCTTCACCCGCATCGTCATCGTGCTGGGCCTGATGCGCCAGGCGCTGGGCACGCAGGCTGCGCCGCCCAACCAGGTCGTCGTCGGCCTGTCGCTGTTCCTGACGCTGTTCGTCATGGGCCCGACGCTGGACAAGGTCTACAAGGAAGCCTACGAGCCCTTCACCGCCAACCAGATCAGCTTCACCGAAGCGCTCGACAAGGGCCAGGCCCCGATGCGCGGCTTCATGCTCAAGCAGACCCGCCAGTCCGACCTGGCGCTGTTCAGCCGCATGGCCAAGGTCGAGCCCGGCCTCAAGCCCGAGCAGGTGCCGTTTCGCGTGCTGGTGCCGGCCTTCGTCACCAGCGAGCTGAAGTCGGCCTTTCAGATCGGTTTCCTGATCTTCATCCCCTTCCTGGTCATCGACATGATCGTGGCCAGCGTGCTGATGAGCCTGGGCATGATGATGCTCTCGCCCGTGATGGTGGCCCTGCCGTTCAAGCTCATGCTGTTCGTGCTGGCCGATGGCTGGAACCTGCTGCTCGGCTCGCTGGCCGCCAGCTTCGCGCAATGACGGCGCGGCAAACCGGAGTCGAAACATGGATCCGCAACAGGTTCTGACCATCAGCCGCGATGGGCTGCTGACCCTGATCACCGTGGTCGCGCCGCTGATGCTGGTGGTGCTGGGCGTGGGGCTGGTGGTGAGCATCTTCCAGGCCGCCACCCAGATCCACGAACAGACGCTGTCTTTCGTGCCCAAGCTGTTGGCCGCTTTCGCCACCCTGGGCGTGGCGGGCCCGTGGATGCTCAACACCCTGGTGGAGTACATCCAGCAGGTGCTGCAATCCATCCCGTCGGTGGTGGGCTGAGCGCTTCTCGCACAGGCGCACATGGTCTCCTTCACCGAAGCCCAGATCCTGGCCTGGGTCAGCGCCTGGATCTGGCCCTTCTTCCGCATCCTCGGCCTGTTCACCACCGCGCCGGTGCTGTCGATGCGCGTGGTGCCGCGACGCGTGCGCATCAGCCTGGCGGCGCTGGTGGTGATCGCCGCCGAGCCCAGCCTGCCCACGCCGCCCGAGATCGTGCTGAACTCGCCCGAGGCGCTGATGGTGATGATCCAGCAGGTGCTCATCGGCCTGACCATGGGCTTCGCGGCCCGGGTGGTGTTCGCGGCCATCGAGTTCGCGGGTGAGCTGGTCGGCCTGCAAATGGGGTTGAACTTCGCGGCTTTCTTCGACCCGGTCAGCGGCGGGCAGATCACCGCCGTCAGCCGCCTCTACGGCACGGTGGCGTCGTGGCTGTTCATCGTCATGAACGGGCACCTGATGCTCACAGCAGCGCTCATCCAGAGTTTCCATGCCTTCCCGGTGTCGGCGCAGCCACTGGCCTTTTTGCAAGTGGTGCAGCCCCACGTGTGGGGCGCAGAGGTCTTCAAGCTGGGGCTTTGGGTGTCGCTGCCCGTGGTGGCCATGCTGGCTTTGACCAACCTGGTGATGGGCTTGGTGGCGCGCGTGGCGCCGCAGATGAACATCTTCTCGATTGGCTTCCCGATCACCATCGGCGTGGGCCTGACCGGGCTGTGGCTGACCCTGCCGATGATGCAGGTGCCGTTCACGATGGCCATCGAGCGCATGCTGGCGCTGTTCACGTGATGGGGTCCACCGCCCGGTCGAGGTGCGTTCGGACTGTCTAGAATCGCCGCCATGGCGACCACTCCGACCCCCCGTTCCTCCCAGCCAAGCTACGGCGAATCCTCCATCCGCGTCCTCAAGGGCCTGGAGCCCGTCAAGCAGCGCCCGGGCATGTACACCCGGACCGACAACCCCCTGCACATCATCCAGGAGGTGATCGACAACGCCGCCGACGAGGCCCTGGCGGGTTTCGGCAAGCGCATCGCGGTCACCCTGCACACCGACGGCTCGATCAGCGTCGAGGACGACGGCCGCGGCATCCCCTTCGGCCTGCACCCCGAAGAAGGCGTGAGCGTGGTCGAGATCGTCTTCACCCGCCTGCACGCGGGCGGCAAGTTCGACAAGGGCTCGGGCGGCGCCTACAGCTTCTCGGGCGGCCTGCACGGCGTGGGCGTGAGCGTGACGAACGCGCTGTCCACGCGATTGCAGGTCACCGTTTGCCGCGACAAGCAGGTGGCCACGCTGGCCTTCGGCGGCGGTGACGTGATCGAGCCCGTGGCCGTGCGCCCGGCTGCCAGCGGCGACCGCAAAAACGGCACCACTGTGCGCGCCTGGCCCGACGCAAAGTACTTCGAAAGCGCCGAGCTGCCGCGTGGTGAGCTGGTGCACATGCTGCGCAGCAAGGCCGTGCTGATGCCGGGCGTGACCATCACGCTCACCATCGAGAAGAACGGCAAGGAGCCCGAGGTCCAGACCTGGCTCTACAAGGGCGGCCTGCGCGACTACCTGAGCCAGACGCTCACCGCCGACCCGGTCATCCCGCTGTTCGAAGGTGAGCAGTACGCCGCAGGCAACGAGAGCGAGAACTTCGCCGAAGGCGAGGGCGCGGCCTGGTGCGTGGCTTTCACCGAAGACGGCTCGCCCATGCGCGAGAGCTACGTCAACCTGATCCCCACCGTGGCCGGCGGCACGCACGAGGCGGGCCTGAAAGACGGTCTGTTCCAGGCGGTCAAGGGCTTCATCGAGATGCACGCGCTGATGCCCAAAGGCGTCAAGCTCATGCCTGACGATGTGTTCGGCCGCGCCAGCTTCGTGCTGAGCGCCAAGGTGCTCGACCCGCAGTTCCAGGGCCAGACCAAGGAGCGCCTCAACAGCCGCGATGCCCTGCGCCTGGTCAGCACCTACGTCAAGCCGACGATGGAGCTGTGGCTCAACCAGCACGTCGACCGCGGCAAGAAGCTGGCTGAGCTGGTCATCAAGCAGGCCCAGGCCCGCCAGCGCGCCGGCCAGAAGGTCGAGAAGAAGAAGGGCTCCGGCGTGGCCGTGCTGCCTGGCAAGCTGACCGATTGCGAAAGCCGCGACATCGCTTTCAACGAGGTCTTCCTGGTCGAGGGCGATTCGGCCGGCGGCAGCGCCAAGATGGGCCGCGACAAGGAGACGCAAGCCATCCTGCCGCTGCGCGGCAAGGTGCTCAACGCCTGGGAGGTCGAGCGCGACCTGCTGTTCAAGAACAACGAGATCCACGACATCTCGGTGGCCATTGGCGTCGATCCGCATGGCCCGAACGATTCACCCGACCTGAGCGGCCTGCGCTACGGCAAGGTCTGCATCCTGTCGGACGCCGATGTCGACGGCTCGCACATCCAGGTGCTGCTGCTGACGCTGTTCTTCCGTCACTTCCCCAAGCTGATCGAGGCGGGGCACGTGTACGTGGCGCGACCGCCGCTGTTCCGGGTGGATGCGCCCGCGCGTGGCAAGAAGCCGGCGGCCAAGCTCTATGCGCTCGACGAGGGCGAGCTCACCGCCATCCTCGACAAGCTGCGCAAGGAAGGCTGCCGCGAAGGCGCCTGGAGCATCAGCCGCTTCAAGGGCCTGGGCGAGATGAGCGCCGAACAGCTGTGGGACACCACGCTGAACCCCGACACCCGGCGCCTGCTGCCCGTGGCTTATGGCGAGCCGGGCTTTGGCGACACCGAAGTCGCCTTCAACAAGCTGATGGGCAAAGGCGAAGCGGCGTCGCGGCGCGAGCTCATGGAGCTGCACGGCGACGCCATCGAGGTCGACGTCTGAGGCCTCTGAGGCGTGAGACCTGAGGCAGCGCTCAGCGCGAGTTGCCCGCGACCTGTGTGTCCACCGCGATGGCGCGCTGGCCTGGCAGCCAGCCCACGGTGACGACTTGCGTGATCGGGTGGGTGTACTGAACCTGCACCCAGCTGCCTTGCGTGGGGCCGATGCGAACCTTGTCGTGCTGCACCAAGTGTTTGCCCATCGGGCAGGCGCGATCGGGTGCCTGGAAGAGGTGGGTGCGGCCTTCTGCCTCGATGCGCCCGGGCTTCCAGCTGGCCACGTCGGTGGTCGCGGTGGTTGCGGTGGGTTTGAGGGGGCAGGTGGGCCCCGCTCGCAGCTCGCTCAATGGGCCTGGCAGGCCGGCAGTCGGCGGGTTGCGCGCCATTTCGGCGAGGGCCACGTCGATGTCTGCCTTGGGGCGCTTCGCCAAGTGAGTGGGTGGCGCGTCGGCATTGGGCACTTCACCGCTGCTGTTGCCGCTGTCGCGGGCGCGTGGGCAGACCGTGTCCAGCGAGGCGTCTGCGGACAGCCAGGCGGTGTCGACGCGCTGCACCCGCCACTTGGCCTGTTGTTGCTCGCGCTCGAATTGCACGCGGCGCACTTGGAATCGGCCTTTTTCGAGCACCGGTTGCCCTTGCGCATCGAGCGTCAGGGCGCAAATTTGAGCCTGTGTGTCCGAGGCCCAGGCACGTCGAACCGACAGCTTGGCATCGGTTTGCGCCGAGCTGGCTGTGGCTTGCCTGGCGAGGCTCACCAGCGTCACCCGCAGGGGCTCCGCGGGGCGCAGTTCACGGGCTTGGACACCGAAGCCGCTGGCCCAAAGCAGGCCGCACAGCAGGGTGGTGGACAGGTGGCGTGGCAGGCAGGAGGACATGGCGTATCTGCGACGCAGCGGGCGTCGCGTGGTTCATGTCCCAACAAGGTAGGCCAACTGCCTTGTTGTCAAATGGGGAACAAGAGGGGTGATCAGCCAGCTATTGGATTGCTCTCGGTTGCTTTGGCGCGTTTGCGCGCCTGCATCCAGGAGATGGCGGCGGCGCCCAGGCCGAACAGAATCATGGTTTCCGGTTCGGGAACCGCCATGGCGGTGACGAACATACCTTTGGCAGAACCCAGGGGCATCACCATATCCAATTCAGGACTGAAAAGGCTGGGTGGGAGCGTTCTGCTACCGATGACGAGATTCCCATTGTCGTTAACGAACATTTGCGAGCCGTACCAGTAACTCGTGATGTCCTTGATTGTTGGAGAAAAGCCATCGAGTGCGAGCACTTTAAAAGTCATGTCGGTTTTGATGCCACCGCTGTAACCGAGCATTGACACGTAAACGGTGTCGGTTCGTTGGTCATAGGCAATGCCCGTTGCATCCACCAATTGAACGAAAGACTGGTCATTGAATGCCTTGGTCAATCCTTTTGGGTCCTGAAGGATGTTGCCAATGGTGCCTAATTCGCGACCCTCGCTGTCGTAGCGGCTGATGCTGTAACCGTGGGTCGCCAGGATGTCTCCGTTCGGCATGACCGTGATGCCGCCAGCTGCCTCGTCGGTGATGCGAATCCCTTCAGATGCGTTGACGTCAAAGCGATAAATGCCATCAAGTGCCCCGACGTAGAACGACTGACGATCATTCGAAAACGCGATCTGACCGCTGCTGATCTGTCCTGCGGTCCAGCCCGAATAGGTGTATGAGCGCAGCACCTGTCCGGTTTGGTTGATGACTTCGACGCCAGCTTTGAATGCATCGGTGGACAGGTCATTGTCTCGCACGACGTACAGACCATCCTGACCAAAAGCGATGCCGCGCAATTCTGATTGCAAGGCTGTCTTGCCTGAAGGCGCGATGCGGTCAACAAATTGACCACTCGCATCGAGTTGTTCGATCGTGCTGCCAGTTGAGACGTAGTAGTGGCCTGGTGTGAAGGAGAAGGCCTGGGCTGCCAAGGGTGCCAGCAGCACCAAGGTCGAAATGATGGTTCTGATCAACATGTCACTCCCATGTGGTTTGTGTTTTGCGCGAACCTTGAGATAAGGCTTGCGAATTATGCCCGCTGAAGCCTGACCGCCAGCTCGTGCATCAGGCTCGGGTGCTTGAGCTGGGGATATGTATGGCGGCTTGGGCCAAACCCATCGTTCGACAGGAAATAGCGCCCGCATGTCGTTGATGTCGCAGTGGGAGGGCGGGTCTTCGGTCAAGCCTTGTTCAACCGCCCCGGCACGCGGACATTGCATGAGCAAGGCCCACAGCGTGCCTTCTGGCTTCAGCCATCGCTGCGATTGGGCCGCGTAGGCCGTCCAGTGGTCTGGGTGGATGGCGCACAGGCAGGTCTGCTCGCAGATGGCGTCGAAGGCGCGGTCGCGCTTTGCGGGTGTTGGCTCGCACGGTCGCTGGCACGCAGGTTAAAGGAGTTTTCGCCGCCCTTTCCGCGTGACGAGCCATGCCCCCAGCCGGACGCGGCCTTGCCGCTAAACTCCCGGCGCAAGGTGGCCTGCCCCAGTGCCCCGCCCAGGCCGGCCCACGAGAGACACGATCCAACCCCGATGACCCAACAGACCATCGATTTCAGCCCGCCACCGCCCGCCGATGGCGGCGACTCCCTCACACTCGCCCACTACGCCGAGCGCGCCTACCTCGAGTACGCGCTGAGCGTGGTCAAGGGCCGCGCCCTGCCCGATGTGTGCGACGGCCAGAAGCCCGTGCAGCGCCGCATCCTCTACGCGATGGAGCGCATGGGCCTGGCATTCAGCGGCAACAGTGGCGCCAAGCCGGTCAAGAGCGCCCGCGTGGTGGGCGACGTGCTCGGCCGCTACCACCCGCACGGCGACACGGCTGCCTACGACGCCATGGTGCGCATGGCGCAAGACTTCGCCCTGCGCTACCCGCTGATCGACGGCCAGGGCAACTTCGGCTCGCGCGATGGCGATGGCGCCGCCGCGATGCGCTACACCGAGGCCCGCCTGGCCCCCATCGCCCGCCTGTTGCTCGACGAGATCGACATGGGCACGGTGGACTTCGTGCCGAACTACGACGGCTCCACCGAAGAGCCCAAGCAGTTGCCTGCGCGCCTGCCCTTCGTGCTGCTCAACGGCGCCAGCGGCATCGCCGTGGGCCTGGCGACCGAGATCCCGAGCCACAACCTGCGCGAGGTGGCATCGGCTTGCGTGGCCCTGATCAAGGACGACCAACTGCCCGATGAGCTGTTGTTCTCGCATGTGCCTGGCCCGGATTTCCCGGGTGGTGGCCAGCTGATTTCATCGCCGTCTGACATCCAGGACGCCTATCGCAGCGGCCGTGGCAGCCTGAAAGTGCGCGCCCGCTGGGTGATTGAAGACCTGGCGCGGGGCCAATGGCAACTGGTCGTCACCGAGCTGCCGCATGGCACCAGCGCGCAGAAGGTGCTCGAAGAGATCGAGGAGCTCAGCAACCCCAAGGTCAAGGCCGGCAAGAAGGCGCTCACCGCCGATCAGACCCAGCTCAAGGCCGCGCTGCTGTCCGTGCTCGACACCGTGCGCGATGAGTCCAGCAAGGACGCCGCCGTGCGACTGGTCTTTGAGCCGAAGACGCGCACCGTTTCGCAGCAGGAGCTCATCACCACGCTGCTGGCCCACACCAGCCTGGAAACCTCGGTGTCGGTCAACCTGACCATGGTGGGCGCCGACGGCAGGCCCATGCTCAAGGGCCTGCGCCAGATCCTCACCGAGTGGATCGGCTTCCGCCAGCAGACCGTGACCCGCCGCACCCAGCACCGCCTGGGCAAGGTGCTCGACCGCATCCACATCCTCGAAGGGCGGCAGAAGGTCCTGCTCAACATCGACGAGGTCATCCACGTCATCCGCAACAGCGACGAGCCCAAGCCCGCGCTGATCGAGCGCTTCAATTTGAGCGACCGCCAGGCTGAAGACATCCTCGAGATCCGCCTGCGTCAACTGGCCCGCCTGGAGGCCATCAAGATCGAGCAGGAGCTTTCCGACCTGCGCGCCGAGCAGGCCAAGCTCGATGAGATCCTGGGCAGCCCGGCCGCCTTGCGCCGCACCATGATCAAGGAGATCGAGTCCGACGCCAAGCAGTACGGCGACGAACGCCGCACCCTGATCCAGGCCGAGAAGCGCGCCGTCGCCGAGGTCAAGGTCATCGACGAGCCGGTGACGGTGGTCATCAGCGAGAAGGGCTGGGTGCGTGCGCGCACCGGCCATGGCCACGATCCGGCCGGCTTTGCCTTCAAGGCGGGCGACGGCCTCTACGGCACCTTCGAGTGCCGCACGGTCGACCCGCTCATCGTGCTCGGCAACAACGGGCGCGTCTACAGCGTGCCCGTCAGCAGCCTGCCGGGTGCGCGCGGCGACGGCCAGCCCATCACCACGCTGATCGAACTGGAATCGGGCACGCAGCCCGCGCATTACCTGGCCGGCAACGTGGAGCAGACCATCCTGCTGGCCAACAGCGGTGGCTTTGGCCTGCTGGCCAAGCTGGGCGATCTCATCACGCGCCAAAAGGGCGGCAAGTCATTCCTCACGCTCGATGATGGCGACGCGGTGTTGCCGCCCGTCGTGGTTCAGTCCGCCCACACCCAGGTGGCCTGCCTGTGCGCCGATGGACGCATGCTGGTGTTCGGTCTCGACGAGCTCAAGCTGCAGTCCAACGGCGGCCGTGGCTTGACGCTGATGGAAGTCGACGCGAAGAAGGCGCCGCTGGCATCTGTGGCCACGGTTCACAACGGCGTGCGCGTGATCGGCACCACCCGTGGCGCGAAGCCGAAGGAAGAAGACGTTCGCAACTCGGCCTACGCCGCTCACGTGGGCAAGCGCGCCCGCAAGGGCAAGCCGGTGGACGCCTTCCAGAAGGTGACGCGCGTGCAGCCGCTGCCGTGATCGGGCTCACACCCGCACGACCGTCACCGAACAATCGGCCTCGGCCACGACTCGCGCGCTGACGCTGCCGAGGTAACGCCGCAGCGAGGAGTTGCCGCGCGCACCCATCACGATGTGGTCGACGTGGTTGCGCCCGGCGAACTCCACGATGGCGCTGGCCGTGTCTGGCGCTTCGAGCACGTGGAAGGTCAGGCGGTGTTCGTCCATTTGCAGCTCTTGCTGCAACGGCCGAGCCCAATGCTTGATGGCCACCAGTTGCTGCACATGCAGGCTGTTGCCGGCCTCGTCCACCAGCGTGTCCATGCCGATGCGGTGCGTCTTCATGATGCTGACGCAGGCCAGGCGCGCGCCGGGTTCCATCTTCATGATGCGGCGCACGGTGGCGAGCAGCTTCTTGTCCAGCTCTGGCGTGCTGTTCTTGATGCCGATGGCCACCATCAGGATGGGGCTGCGTTCGACGTGCTGACCGCTGGCCACATCGGATTGCGGTTCGTGGCCCATGGCCTTGAACCAGCGCTTCATGGTGCTGAGCGTGCCTTGTGTGCCCGTGCGTTCGGCCCGCTTGGTGAGCGGAATCTGCTCAGGGTGCTGGAGGTCGAGCGCGAGCTGGGCGCCGGTTTGATAGCGCTGGCGCGGGTCGATCTCCAGGCAGCGCAGGATGACTTCCTGCAGCCAGGCCGGCGTGTCTGCGCGGATGTCGCGCGGGGGCACCGGGTCGGTGTAGAGGCGCTTGCGCAGGCCGGGCACGCTGCTCGGGTTGCCGAAGGGGCGCTCGCCCGTGGTCAGGTGGTAGAGCATGACGCCGAGCGCGAAGAGGTCGCTGCGCGGGTCGTTGCGCACGAACTGCACCTGCTCCGGCGAGATGTACGGCCCCGTGCCCATGGGCAGGGTGAACTCTTCTTCGAGCAGGTCGGGCAGCTTGTCGTGGCGGCTCAAGCCGAAGTCGACCAGCACCGCTTCACCGCTTGGGCGGAACATGATGTTGCTTGGCTTGACGTCGAGGTGGACCAGGTGCTGCTTGTGAAGCTCGTGCAGGGCCAGGGCGACGCGCTGGCCGATGTCGGTGACCTCGTCGATCGGCAAGGGGGCCTGGTCGAGCCGGGGGCGCAGGGTGTCGCCCGGCACGTGCTCCATCACGATGTAGGGGGCACCGGTGAAATCGCCCTTGCCGACGAAGCGGGGCACGTGCGGGCCCTTGAGCATGGGCATGACCATCTGCTCGACCTCGAAGCCGACGATGGTGGCCGGGTCTTCGCCGCCCTTGATGCGGGGCACCTTCATGATCAAGTTGGGCTCGCCGGGCGGGTGCACGGCGCGTCCTTGCTCGTCGACGCGCTCCACCGACCACAGCGTGGCCATGCCGCCCTGGTGCAGCTTGGCTTTGAGCAGGAAACCGTCGATGCGCTCGCCTGCCTGCAGCTTGCCGGGAGACGTGGTCATCTTGCGGGCTCCTTTCTTGTGCTTGGGCTTTTCAGCGCCTCAACGCCTCAGTGCCCGTCCCGAAGCCGCTGGGCGAGCGACTCGGGCAGGCCGGCATCGAGCACGCGCCGCGCGGCCGCGTCGTGGTCATACGGCACGCGGTGGAAGGCGAGGGTGGCCGAGTCGGTGTCGAAGGTGGCGTAGCAGGCGGCCGGGTTGCCATCGCGCGGCTGCCCGACCGAGCCGGGGATGGCCAGCCAGCGCCGCATGGGAGAGAGCTGGATGGGCGTGGCGTCGACCGGCTGGAACTCGCCCGACTTGCCGGTGGACGACAGGTGGTACAGGCGAGGGTCGTGCATGTGGCCGCAAAACACATGCGGCTGCTGAGAGGCGAACAGGCTGCGCGTGGCCTCCATCCGCCCTTGCACATAGCCCCAGTGAGCGGGGTCGTGCACGTTCGCGTGGGCAAACAGGCAGTCGCCGTGCACGGCGGTCAGGGGCAGCGATTCGATGAAGGCGATATGCGCCGCGCTCAACTGCTCACGGGTCCAGGCCAGCGAGGCCAGCACGTGGTTGCCCAATTGATGCAGGTCTTCGTGGCGCAGGGCATCGTCATGATTGCCCTTGACGACGATGGCGCCCGCCTGGTGCCGGGCCATGACGAAATCCATGACCCAGGCCGGGTCGCCCCCGTAATCCACGAAGTCGCCCAGCAGTGCAGCCTGCTCGCAGCCCTGTTCGAGTGCATGGGCCCAGACGGCTTCGACGGCCTGCCGGTTGGCGTGCAGGTCCGAGAGGATGGCGAGTTTCATGGAGGAGGCGGTTCACATCAGGCGCAATGGCCGATGCTAGACCGCCAGCCCCTTCGCCATCAAGCTGGGGCAGTCAGGTCTTGACGGCCCGCCTGTGCCTTCATTTCCTTGCGCAGCGCGACGGCATCGTGGCTGTAGGCCGAGCTGCCACCGATCTCGGTGCGGAACACCTGCACCGCTTCGGCGACGGACTTGGCCCGGTTGGCCAGGCTCATGGATGCGGCGGCGATCTGCTCCACGGCGGCGGCGTTTTGCTGCGTGATGCCATCGAGCTGGGAGACCGCCGAGTTGATCTGCGAGATGCCGCTGAGCTGTTCGCGCGCACCACCGCTGATCTGGGTGACGAGCGCGGTGACGTGCTCGACCGACTGCACGGCCTCCTGCATCGTCGTTTGCGCGGCCTGCGTGAGCTCGCTGCCGGCGCGCACCTTGTCAGCCGAATCGGTGATCAGTTGCTTGACCTCGCGGGCGGCGGTGGCGGTGCGGCCAGCCAGGGCGCGCACTTCCGATGCCACGACCGCGAAGCCTCGGCCTTGCTCGCCAGCGCGGGCCGCTTCCACGGCTGCATTGAGCGCCAGGATGTTGGTCTGGAAGGCGATGCTGTCGATCACCTGGATGATTTCACCGATGCGCTTGGACGAGTCTTCGATCGCCTGCATGGTGTGCGTCACGTTGCTGACGACATCGCTGCTGCGCTGCGTGATCTGCGTGGTCTGATTGGCCAGCTCGGCGGCCTCGCCAGCGGTGTCGGAGCTGTGCTTGACGGTGCCGGTGATCTGTTCCATCGAGGCGGCGGTCTGCTGCAGGCTGCTGGCCTGGTTTTCGGTGCGGCTGGAGAGGTCCTGGTTGCCGGCGGCGATCTCGCGGGTGGCCACCAGCATCTCGTCGACCTGCGTGCGGGCATCGCGTACGATGGAGCGCAGGTTCACGTTCAACTGGTTGAGCGAACGGGTGAACTGTCCGATCAGGTCGTAGCGGTCGGTTTCGATGACCTGGGTGAGGTCGCCAGCGGCCATGCGGTTGGCGATGTCCATGAGGCCCTTGATGGGGCCCATGGTCATGCGCCGAAGTTGCAGGCTGGCAGCGGCGATCACCACGCCCAAGGTCACGAGGCAGCCCAGTGCAGTGGGCGAGACCCAGCCGGAGCCATGGCTGCCGGTCCACATCCCCATCTCGAAGCCCAGCAGGCCCAGGCAGCCCAAGATCAGCACCATGAGTTCGGTCATGCCGGGGCGCAGGAACTCAGTCGCTCGCCCAACCCAGGTGTTTTGCATCAGGCGGCCATTGCGCAGCACATGGATCAGTTGCCCGGCTTCCTTTTCCTGGCGCATGGTTCGGTAGAGCTGCACCGCTTGCGCCACGGCCTCGCGGCTGGGCTCGGTGCGCACCGACATGTAGCCCACGGGCTGGCCGTTTTCCATCAGCGGGGTGACATTGGCCTGCACCCAGTAATAGGAGCCGTCCTTGCGCCGGTTTTTCACCAGTGCCGTCCATGGCATGCCCGAGGCGATGGTCTCCCACATGTCGCGGAAGGCTTCTTCCGGCATGTCGGGGTGGCGGATCATGTTGTGCGGCTGGCCCAGCAGTTCTTCGCGGGTGTAGCCGCTGACGTGGATGAACGCCGCGTTGCAGTATGTGAGACGGCCCTTGAGGTCGGTGGTCGAAACCAGCGTTTCACCCTTGGGAAAAGCGAACTCTTGTTCGGTGACTGGCAGATTCAATCTCATGTCAAATCTCTTGAGTCCTATTGGTTGTGGGCCAACAGGATTCAGGCACCATCCTGCCGGTGAGGTTGACCGCAAGGGCGCGGCTCGTCATGCAGTGCATATCGGAATGCTGCCAGCGGGCTTGAGTGCGTGCGAGACGAACAACATGTTTCGCGTGTGTTACTTCTCGTTAATCCGGACATCGTGCCCTGGGAGTGAGCGCGGGCCGCCGGGGAACCGACCAGGGGATTTGTTACCATGGCAGAGGAAGTGCCCTCGGCGGCACGCAAAAGGTTCACGCGATGAGAACAGCCGAGCAAGAGGCGGTGCTGCGCTCCGTGCGCAAACTCGTTGATTTCTGGCAAATCGAAGCCCATGAGCTGGACGGCATCGTGCCTGTCCTGGCTGCGCCGTTGTCTGCTGAGCAGGAGCGCCTGCGGCCCAGGTATCGCCATCCCATTTCGGGGGAAACCTGGTGCGGTGAAGGCAGTCAACCTGATTGGCTGAAAGCCGCCCTGACGCGTGAGGGCTACACGGTGGAAGAGTTGCGGTTGTCGGTGTCCGACGACCCGGCCACCTCGGTTTGATGTCCCGATAGGAGCCGCAAAGTGCGGCTAAGTGGCTGTGACCTGCTCAGCTTCTGCACGCCAAACATTCATGGGAAATGGCGGGTTGCGCAAGGGACAAATATTGCTGTTTGAACTGGTGGGGCGTCAATCAGTCCAGGTTGCTGTGTGGCCGCACGGCGTTGTGGTGCCACCGCCAAGCCTCGATGACGACCGCCGCTTCACGGCGTAACCTGAACCATTCTTGCCAAGGCTTGCAGGGGGCGTTGAGCACCGTGCCCACCACCTTGCTGGCCCGCTTTGTCTGAGATCGTCAGGCGCCGGGTGCCAGCGCAACGCTGGCTTGAACTTCATCCCATGGCGCGGACAGCTTGCGCCCATCACGCAGCAGCAAGCCGACAGCCTCAAGCGCTGCCACGTCCTGATGCACGTTCTTGTAGTCGCGCCCAATGGCTGCTGACAGTTCGCGCGTGTTTGACGCGCCGTGCTGGCGCACATAGCGCAGCAACTCCAGGCGGCGCGGCGACAACGTGGCAACCATGGCCTCGACATCCAGGAAGGTGATGTGCGTTTCATTGACGGGCTCGCCCGCCTCCGCACGCTTCCAGGCGCTCACAAAGCGCTTGCCCATGTCCTGAAGGCTGTCCACGTGCACCTGTACCTTGGCAGTGCTGCCCTTGGGGCTCTTTGGTGTCTTGGTGCTCATGCTCTTGCCCTTTCAACGTCTACCAGGAAGTCGGCGATCAGCTTCTCTGCATCCACAAACTCATAGTCCGCCTCCCGGCCCTTGACGTGCTTGTGATCGCCCTTGCCACGCTCGTTGTCGTAGCCCACGATGCGCTCGCCGTCCTTGCCATAAAACAGCCGGTACTTCAGGCCATGCGTGGTCGGCGGCACCGGCTCAGGAACCCGCCAGATCACCATCTCCACGATTCCGCCATCGGGCAAAACTGCTTTGTCGTAGAAGATCCGCTCAGCCTTATTCATGGTCACTTTAGCCATGAATATTTATGGTGTCAATGACCATCATAGTTTCACTTTCATCGGAATCACCACCGCGCCTTTGCGCAGTTGATCGAGGTCGTCCGCCCACCGCTGCATCATGGCTTTGCGGCCCGGCAGGTGTGCGGTTGTCGGCCCGGCTATTTGCGTCTTTCACGGCGTGGGCCAGTTGGTGCTCGATCAAGTCCACACGTTCGCTCAGCACTTCATCAAGGATCGTGTGAGCGGTCGCGCGGAAGCCGTGGGCCGTGTGCATGTCGCTGCTGTAGCCCATGCCGCGCAGAGCAGCGTTGATCGTGCGCTCGCTCATGGGGGGAGAGCTTGAGCGCCGCCGCGGTGGCAGGCTGGCCGCTGTAGCCATGGATGGCCCGCAGCAGCTCTCCAACCTTCTTGAGCTCGGTGATCGCGGCAAGGTGCTGGGTGGGCTGCTTCACAAGGGCGCCCCGCAGATCGAAGGTGTCCGTCAGCGCCATTCACATTCCCACAGGGTGTTGGTACCGCAGAAATCGCTCTGCGAAGATCCCAACCTGGATACCAACAAATCGTTGGTATGTGATGGTATGGCGTGAGACGGTGTGAGGCAACAAAAAACCGGCCACCCCTAGGAGGGATGCCGGTTGTGAGGCCGCATGAGACGGCTTGATATGAGCAGTTGGTCCCTCCGACAGGAATCGAACCTGTATTTGCCGCTTAGGAGGCGGCCGTTCTATCCATTGAACTACGGAGAGCCTGCGTGCCACTTCGACGTGGCTGACTGCGGGCGCTAGTGTAGTGGATTGGCGTGGCCCGCTGAGCTAGGCGGCGCGCAGCATGCCCTTGGTCTCGATGAAGTCGATCACCTGATCGAGCCCGGCTTTTGTCTTGAGGTTGGTCATCACAAAGGGACGCGTGGGGCGCATGCGCTTGGTGTCTGACTCCATGATCTCCAGGTTGGCGCCGACATGCGGGGCCAGGTCCGTCTTGTTGATGACGAAGAGGTCGCTCTTGGTGATGCCCGGGCCGCCCTTGCGCGGGATCTTTTCGCCAGCGGCCACGTCGATCACGTAGATGGTCAGGTCGGAGAGCTCGGGGCTGAAGGTGGCGGCGAGGTTGTCACCACCCGACTCGATGAAGACGATGTCGGCGTTGGGGTACTTGGCCAGCATGCGGTCGACGGCTTCGAGATTGATGGAGGCGTCTTCGCGGATGGCGGTGTGCGGGCAGCCGCCGGTTTCCACGCCCATGATGCGGTCGGGGTCGAGCGCGCCGGCCACGGTGAGCAGGCGCTGGTCTTCCTTGGTGTAGATGTCGTTGGTGATGACGACCAGGTCGTGGTGCTCGCGCATGGTCTTGCAGAGCATTTCGAGCAGAGTGGTCTTGCCGGAGCCGACGGGGCCGCCCACGCCCACGCGCAGCGGCGGGAGTTTCTTGGTGCGGCCGGGGATGTTGTGCAGGTTGCTCATGATCGGAAGAGGCGTGAGTACTGGGTTTCATGCCTGGCGCTGAGGATGGCCAGCATGGGGGTGAAGGCTTGGCGCTGCGAGTCGGGCAGTGACATGGCGTGGTCAATGGCGGCGGGGATGGCGTCGATCAGCGCACGGAGGATGCGCTGGCCGGCGCTCTGGCCGAAGGGCACGGCCTTGATGGCGGCCTGGACCATGTTCTCGGCCCAGCCGAAGGTGAAGCTCAGCAGGGCTTCGCGCAGGGCGGCTTCGCCATCGGCGCGGCCGGTGGGGGTGGGCAGGCACTGCGCCACGGCCAGCGCGAAGGCCACGGGCCAGGTGGGGGCGGGGGGCAGGGCGGCGCAGTGCGCCAGGCGTGGGTCGGCCGTGGTGGCTGCGGTGTTTGTGGGGGCCGGTTGGAGGCTTTTTTCACCGTTGCGCAGCCATTCCACGAGCGAGCGCCCCATCTGTTCGGTTTGCAGGCGCAGCTCGGCGGTTTCGCGGGTCTGCACGACCCAGTCGTTGAGCTCCCGCACGCGGGCAAGGTCGTGGCGCTGCCACGCTGGCACGGCACGGGCCACGACGGCCAGGTCGCTGCGGGCCACGGCGAGCAGCAGTTGGTCGCGCAGCCAATGGGCGGCTTCTGCTTCAGACGTGACGAGGCCGGCGTCGATGGCGGCCTCCAGCCCTTCCGAGTAGCTGAATCCTCCCACCGGCAGCGCTGGCGAGGCGAGCCACATCAGGTGCAGGCGGGCCTCGGCGCTCAGTGGCGTAGGTCGGGGGGCGATGCGCGGCATGGAGCTGTGGGGTGGCGTTCAGTGATCGTGGCCGTGGCCTTGCGCTTTCTCATGCCCATGCTGGTGGTCATGGTCATGGCCGCATCCAGGGCCATGGACGTGGGGCTGCGCTTCGGCCGCCTTGATGGCGATGCCGATGGGCTTGCCACGGCTCACCGGGGCGTTTGGCGTGGAAGCCGGGGCATGGCCATCGCCATGCGCATGATCATGTTCGTGCCCGTGATGATGCGCGTGCCCGTGTCCGCTGTGTCCCCCTGCCGCGTACGCACCGCCTTCGGGCTCGAACGCCAGCTCCGCTTCTCGCACCGTCAGGTGCATGGCGCGCAGCATGTCGGCGAGCACGTGGTCGGGTTCGATCTTCAGGTGGTCATGCTGGAGTTCGATCTGCACGTGGCGGTTGCCCAGGTGGTAGGCCGCGCGCACCAGGTCGAAAGGCGAGCCGTGTTCGGCACAGGGGGTGATCACCAGCACAGGCTGTGGCGCGGCCAGCACGCGGATCATGGAGCCGTCTTCGGCCACCAGCACGTCACCACCGCGCACCACGGTGCCGCGAGGCAGGAAGACGCCCAGGGTGCGGCCCTGGCTGTCGGTGGCGTCGAAGCGGCTTTTCTGGCGCACGTCCCAGTCCAGCTCGACGGTCGCGGCACGCTTGAGGAGCACGGAGGCCAAACCCTGGGCTTGGGGAAGGATCTTGTTGACGGTCAGCATGGCGGCGCGGTTCTGCGGAGTGCGGAAAGCGCTAGTTTAAGGAGCTTGGCTCCTAAGGTGGGTTCGAAGAGCCGGGCGCCGCGCTGGCCGAGGGGCGAACCGCGATGCGAGGCATGCCAGTCGGTAGCACGAAGCGTGCTAGGCCAGTGCTTCAGGCGCGGCGCTCACGCCCGCCGCCATGTCATGACATGGCCGATGAACTTGAGTCCCTTGTAGGCCAGGACCTTGAGGGTGCGGCCGTCGGCCGAGATCGTGACCTCGCCGTCGTACACCTGGCCGTCGCCGGGGTCTAGGACGTGCCCGCCCACCAGCCGGCCGCCCTGGGCCTGGAAGCCCCACATCACGGGCAGACCCTGCATGGCGTGGCCGCGAAGGGGGCCAGGGCAGGCGGCGCAGGGGGTTTCGTTGCGGTAGGCCTGTCCGGGCCGCGTGGAGAGGATCGACTGGATGGTTCCTTCCCAGCGCGCATCCTTGGGCGCGAGGTGGATCAGGGCGTCGACATCGTCGGCGTCCTCGGCGGGGGCGAACCAGTCGCCCTCGAACGAGGCCGCGTCCGTCGGGGCGGGCGCGGCGCTGGCTGCCATCGCCAGCAACACGCCCGCCAACACGATCCCATGCCGGTTCATGCGGCGGCGCGGAACACCAGCACGGCGTTGCTGCCGCCGAAGGCGAAGGAGTTGGACAAGGCCACGTCCAGGCCAGGCTCTTCGCGGGCCGCCTGGGTCACGTGGTCCACGCCCATGCAGGCCTGGCTGACGTGGTTCAGGTTGGCGGTGGGCGGCACGGTGCGGCGATGCACGGCCAGCGCTGTGACCAGGGCCTCGATCGCGCCGGCGGCGCCCAGCAGGTGGCCGTGCATGGATTTGGTGGAGCTGACCAGGGTGTGCGGTGCGTGGTCGCCCAGCACCATGCCCAGGGCCTGGATTTCGACGGGGTCGCCTTCGCTTGTGGCGGTGCCGTGCGCGTTGATGTAGCGGATGTCTTGGGGCTCCACTTGCGCGTCTCGCAGGGCTTGGCGGATGGCGCGCACTTGTCCTGCGGCATCGGGCGTGGTCAGGTGTGTGTGGTCGCAACTGCTGCCATAGCCCGCCAGTTCCGCGTAGATGGTGGCGCCTCGGCGTTGCGCGTGCGTCCATTCTTCCAACACCAGGGCTGCGGCGCCTTCGCCGATCACGAGGCCGGTGCGGTCCGCGTGGAAAGGGCGACAGCAGGTGCTGGCGTCTTCGCCCGGCTTGGCCATCACCTGCAACGATTCCCAGGCTTTGATGGCGCCATAAGGCATGGAGGCCTCGGCCCCGCCGGCGATGGCCACGTCCATGTGGCCGGACTGGATGCGCCGCAGCGCCTCTCCCAGGGCCATGGCCGAGGAGGCGCAGGCCACGGAGTAGGTCAGGCAATCGCCGCCCAGGCCGAGTTGCAGGGCGATGTGCGATGCCGCTGCGTTGTGCATGCCCAGCACCACCGACAGGGGCGAGATGCGGGCGCGCCCCTTCACGAACAGCTCGCGGTAGGAGCGCTCGGTGGTGTGGGTGCCGCCGCCGCCGGTGCCCCAGAACACGCCAGAGGTTTCCTTCAGCTCGTCGGGCAGCGCTTGCAGGCCGGCGTCTTGCCAAGCCGATTGGGCGGCCACCGTGCTGAGCTGGCTGACGCGGTCCATGGTGGCCAGGCGTGGCTTGCCCAGCAGGGCGGCGGCGTCAAAATCGGTGCACAGCGCCATGGGGGCCTGCGTCTGGTGAGGGGGCTCGCCCAGCGTGTGAAGCGCGATGTGGCTGCGTCCTTCACACCAGGCCTCGAAGGCCGCCGATGGGGACTGGCCAGCCGCGCTCACCAGGCCCAGGCCCGTGATGGCGATGCGGCGCTTCATGCCGCGCTCTGGATGGCCTGGCCATCGATGTAAGGCGAGATGAGCTCGATCACGTCCGAGATCTTTTGCGGCAGGGCAGTGGTCTCGGAGATGGTGGTGCCCAGCCGGTCTTCCAGCTCGAACAGCAGCTCGGCCAGCGTCAACGAGTCGATGCCGATGTCGGCGAGTGCCGTGTCCGGCAGGATCTCGGCCGGGGGCGTTTCCGTGTAGTGGCTCAGTGCATCGCGAACGAGGTTCAGCGTGAGGGTGGTTTTGTCAATCATGTTCTGCTACCTCTTTCTGGTTAACGCAGGGGGATCAATTTGGCAGGCTTGCTGACATCGACGCGTCGGTCTGCCACGACGGCGTTTTTCAAGAACTGGAGCATTTCGGAGAGCACGAGGTCTTTCTCCTGATCGATGCTGATCATGTGATAGCTGTCGCTGAGCAGCACGACGCGGATGGTCGACGAGCTCACGCGGGAGGCCACTTCAAAGGAGCTGCGCGGGGTGGCGTTCTCGTCTTCCTTGGCATGGATGAGCAGGATGGGGCAGGTGATCGCGCCGAGCGATGACCTGCTCAGCGCGATCAGGTTGCGCGCTTCGAGCAGGTCGCCGACGAGCAGCGTGGCGGCGCCCGCATCCGACTGGCCAGCTTCGTTCATCTGACGCTCGACCCAAGCGCGCATGCGCGTGTCCTTCAGCCCGAAGGGCGATTTCTCGCGGACGCGGATGCGGCGCGCGAAGGGCGTGTAGCGCGCCAGGGGCAGCAGCGGTGTGAGGGCCGGGTTGCCCCAGCCGTCGTAGTGCAGCGAGGTCGACAGGCACAGCAGTGACTTGACCTCGCCCCACCTCAATGCGGCGACCCGCAGCGCCAGCACGGAGCCGAGGCACAAGCCGCCCACGGACACGCTGGCGAACTGGGAGCGCAGTTGATCGAACTCGTGCAAGGCGACGTTGACCCAGTCGTCCACGTCGCTCTCGCAGTCTTGCTTGAGCCCGCTTGTGTAGCCCGCCATGACGGGCACGCGCACGGTGTAGCCGGCCTTGTGGATGTGGCGGGCCAGGAACTGCAGCTCCAGCGGGCTGCTGCTCAGGCCATGCAGCAGGAGCACGGCTTCGGGCCCGCCTTGCAGGTGAATGGTCTTGGGCTGGGCGGCCTTGGGGAGGGGGGCGGCGGTCATGGGTGTTCAGGCATTGCGATGGGTTGGCAGTTGTTCACCTGGGCTTCGAACACCTCGCCAGGCACGAGGGCCGCGCCATCAGCCACGGGCAGGATCACCGTGTGGCGCGAACGCAGGTGGGGGTAGGACAGCACCGCGAACTGGTGGCTGGCCAACTGGTCTTCAGACAGGCCATCACGGCAGTCGCGGAAAGCCGATTGATGGATGTCCGTGCCAGGGGCAATCTGCTCGACGCGGACCTGATGCCAGCCTTCCTTGAGCGGATGCGGGCCGGTGTCGATGGCAGCGCAGGCGGTGACGAGGGGCACGGCCAGCGCCATGATCAGCAAGGCGGGTGAGTGAGCAGGTTTCATGGGCGTTCCAGGCAAAGACGAAGGAGCGTGAAAGGGGGGAACGGATCGGTGATGACGATGCGTGCTCAAGGCGTGTCCCCCAGGTCCACTGCAAACAGCAGCGTGGGCAGCAGCAGCAGGGTGAAGACGGTGGCAGAGACGATGCCGCCCACGATCACCAGTGCGAAGGGACGCTGGGTTTCGGAGCCGATGCCGTGCGACAAGGCTGCGGGCAGCAGGCCCAGCCCGGCCATGAGGGCCGTCATCAGGATGGGGCGCATGCGGGCCACGGCGCCTTCGACGATGGCGGTGACTTTGCTCAGGCCGTTGTCGAGCTTGGCCTGGACCTCTTCCACCAGGATCACGCCGTTTTGCACGCAGATGCCGGCCACGGCGATGAAGCCCACGGCGGCCGAGATGGACAGGTGCATGCCGCCCAATGCCAGCGCAGCGAGCCCGCCGATCAGGGTGAAGGGCACCATCGCCAGCACGAGCAGGGCGCGTGTCACCGACTTGAAGGCCCAGAACAGCAGCACGAAGATGCCGGCCAGCGACAGCGGCACCACGATCAGCAGGCGCTTGACGGCGCGTTGCTGGTTCTCAAACTGGCCGCCCCAGCTCATGGTGTAGCCGGGCGGCAGGTGCACGGCGGCCGCCACGCGCTGCTGGGCCTCGGCCACGAAGCTGCCCTGGTCGCGGCCACGCAGGTTGGCCTTGATGTGAACCATGCGGCCACCGGCTTCACGCGAGATCCGCGTCGGCCCTTGGCGAACCTCCACCGTGGCCAGCTCCGACAGCGGGATGCTGCCGCCGCCGGGCAGCGCCACAGGGATGCGTTCGACCGAGTCGATCGAGTCACGATAGGGACGTGCGAAGCGCACGGTGATTTCGAGGTTGTGCTGGTTCTCGTAGAAGCTGCCGGCGTGGGTGCCGCCCAGCGCCGCCTGCACGATGTTGTTGAAGTCGTTGATGCTGACGCCGTGGCGCGCGAGGCGGTCGCGGTCGGGCGTGATGGCGATCTCGCTTTGGCCGTTGATGCGGATGGCCTCGACGTCGGCCGCGCCGCGGATGCCTGCGAGCACACCGGCCACCTGGTCGGCCTTCTGACTGAGGATGTCCAGGTCGGGGCCGAAGATCTTCACGGCCAGCTCGCCCTTGCCGCCTGACAAGGCCTCTTCCACGTTGTCTTCGATCACCTGGCTGAAGTTGGGGTGGACGCCGGGCAGCGTGTCCATGCGCGAGGCGATGTCGTTGATCAGGGCTTCTTTGTCCTTGAAGCGCCAGGTGTCGTGGTCATGCAGCTCGGCCAGGATCTCGATGCTGTTGGGGCCCTTCGGGTCGGTGCCGTCGTCAGGGCGGCCCATGTGGCTGACCACCAGGCCCACTTCGGGTGTCTCCAGCAGGATCTGGCGCAGCCTGCGTTCGACCCCTTGCGTGGCCTCCATGTTGCTGGCCGGCGGCAGGCTCATGGTGATCCACAGGTTGCCTTCGTCGAGCTTGGGCAGGAACTCGCTGCCCAGCAGCGACGCAAGCGCCAGCGTGACGCCGAGCATGGCCACCGATGCGGCGACGACCGGCGTGCGGCTGCCCTGGCAGGCGGTGAGCAGCGCGCGGTAGCGGGCCTTGAGCGCTTCCATCCAACCCAGGTGCTTCTCGAGCAGGTTGCGGTGCTTGAGCAGGGTGGCCAGCATGGTGGGCACCCACGTCAGCGTCAGCAGCACCGAGCCGGCCAGGGCGAAGGAGAGCGTGAACGCCATCGGCGAGAAGATCTTGCCCTCGACCCGCTGGAAGGTGAAGATCGGCAGGAAGGCCAGGATGATGATGGCCTTGGAGAACACGATGGGTCGCCCCATGCCCGTGGCCGTCTGGCGCAAGGCGCCCAGGCGGTGTGCCGCGTCGGCCCTGGCCGGGTTCTCGACCGCGTCCATGGTCAGGCGCACCATCAGCGCCTCGACCAGCACCACTGCCGAGTCGATGATGATGCCGAAGTCCACCGCGCCCAGCGAGATCAGGTTGGCCGACATGTCCCTCAGGTGCATGACGGTGAAGGCGGTGAGCAGCGCCAGGGGGATCACGCTGGCGACGATGAAGGCGGCCAGCCAGTTGCGCAGGAAGATCACCAGGATGGCCACGACCAGCACGGCGCCCATGACCATGTTCTCGACGACGGTGCTGACCGTGTGCTCGATCAGGTCGCGGCGGTCGTAGATCTGCACGAGCTTGACGCCCTTGGGCAGGTGCTGGCTGACCTCGTCCATGGCCTTGCGCAGGTTGCCCAGCACCTTGGCGGGGTCTTGTCCCTTGACCATGTCGACGATGCCTTCGACCACGTCGTCATGCTGGTTCACGGCCACGACACCCGAGCGCTCGCGCTCGCCTTGCGTGACTTCGGCCAGGTCGCCCACGGTGATGGGCTGGCCTTCGCGCACCACGACCACGGTGCTGCGGATGTCGTCGAGCGTCTTGTACAGGCCCAGCGAGCGCACGACCAGGGCTTCATCGCCACGCCGCAGGATGCCGCCGCCACCGTTGACGTTGTTGTTGGCGATGGCGTCTTGGAGTTGCTGGAAGCTCACGCCGAACTTGGTCAGCGCTGGCGGGTTCACCCGCACGTGCACTTCCTTGAGGGCGCCGCCCATGGTGACGATGTCGGCCACGCCGGGCACGCGCCTCAGCGCCGGGCGCACGACGGTGTCTTGCAGCGAGCGCAGGTCTTGCACGGACATGCCGTTGGCGCCGCGCAGGGTGTAGCGGTAGATCTCGCCCACGGCGGTGCTCAAGGGCGCGAGCTGGGGCGTGATGCCCGGTGGCAACTCCACGTTCTGCAGCTTTTCGAGCACCTGTTGGCGGGCGAAGTAGTCGTCCGTGCCATCGGCGAAGAGCAGGGTGACGACGGACAGCCCTGTCATCGAGATGGAGCGCAACTGCGTGATGTGCGGCACGCCGCTCATCTCGATCTCGATGGGTTTGGAGATGGTGCGCTCGACCTCTTCCGGCGCACCGGAGGGGTACTGCGTGATGATCTGCACCTGCACGTCCTGCACGTCGGGGAAGGCTTCCACGGGCAGGTTGACCACGGCGAAGCCGCCCACCATCAGCAGGCCGATCACGGCCAGCACGACGAACACGCGTTGGGTGATCGCGAAGCGAACGAGTTTGTCGAGCATGTCAGTTGTCCGAGGCCAGTTCGGCGTCCAGCAGGATGGCGCCCTTGGTCACCACGCGGGCCTGATCAGGCAGGCCACTGCTCACGTAGCTCAGGTCGCGGCCCCGGCGGGCGAATTCGACGTGTGTCTTGACCAGCAGGCCGGGCGAGCGCTCGACGAAGACGAAGCTCTGCTGGCCGAGGGTGACGATGGCGCTGTTGGGCACCGCGATGGCGGGCTCGGCGGCATCGCCAATGGGCGACAGGCGCACGAACATCTCGGGCCGCAGGCTGGTGGGTGGGTTCAGCAGGTGGGCGCGCACCGGGATGCGCCGCGTGGACGGGTCCATCGCCATGCCAACGGTGGCGATGCGGCCCTGCACCTCGGCATCGATGCCGTCGGCCTGCACGCGCACGGTTTGTCCGGGGTGCAGCTTGCCGATGTCCGTCTCGGCCACATCGGCCACCACGTCCAGGTGGGAGAGGTCCGCGATGATGAAAGCGGGGTCGTTGGCGTCGGGGCGGATTTCCTGGCCTGGATTGAGATGGCGCTCCACCACAGCGCCGGCGATGGGCGCGCGCAAGGCGAAGCGGCCATCGGGGCCGACGGTGCCCAGCGCATGCACGCGGGCCGATGCACGTTCCATCTCGGCAGCGGCGGCGCGGGCATCGGCCTGCGCGGCTTCCAGGTCTCGCGTGGCGATGACGCCCGCCTCATGCAGGCGCTGGGCCCGCGTGAAGGCGGCGTGCTTGCTTTCGTGGTCGGCCTGGGCCTTGCGCAGGTCGGCGATGGCGGTGTCGTAGTCGGGCGCAAGCAGCCAGGCCAGCACTTGTCCGGCCTGCACGGTCTGGCCCGGCTCCACCAGGATCTGCGCGGTTCTGCCTGCGATCGGGCTGAACACGCGCACGGCGTGGTCCTCGTCCAGCGCGACGCGAGCCGGCAGCGGTTCCATCAGGGGCGTGGGCACGGACTTGAGTGCGTGGATGGAGAGGTAGGCCAACTGCGGCGAGCCGGGCGGGTAGCGCAATTGGTCCGGGCCCAGGCGCGTGGTGTGGGTGTCGTCCGGCGGTTCGCTGGCCATGGCGTGCTGGCTGTGCCACGCGGGCCACGACAACGCGGCCGTGACCGCCACGGCGGCGCAGGACAGGCTGGTGAAGGTCGAAAGCTTCAAGGAGTCACCTCATGGGTTTCTTCGGTCATGGTCAGGGCCGCCCAGGCTTTGGCCTGATCCGCGTGGGCCGAGGCGGCCTCCAGTTCGACGGCGTGCAGCGCGCGGCGCGCATCGAGCACGTCTTGCAGCGCCAGCGCGCCTTGTTCACGTGCGAACTCGGCGGCCTTGAGGGCTTCGCGCGCCCGGGGCAGCCATTGCGCTTCAATGCGCCGCACGCGTTCCGAGGCGCTGGACCAGGCCTGTTGCTGAACGGCTCGCTCGGCCAGGGCGGCTTCACGAACCTTGTCGAGCTGGGCCTGTGCTTCTTGCACGGCCAGCAGCGCGTGCGTGACGGGGCCGGTCTGTCGCTCGTCCACGCCCAGCGGAAAGGCCACGCCCACGCCCCACAGGCGGTTGCCTGCCGGCGGGTTGTGTTCGAACTGCACGCTCCAGGTCACATCGGCCTTGCGTTGCGACTGGGCGAGGTCGGCGGCGGCCTGCGCCTGGTTGACGCGCTGGGTGGCCGCCGTCACATCGGCGCGCTGGGCGAGCCAGGCTTCATCGTCGGCGGTGATCGGCGCCCCCTGTGCCCGTTGGGCCTCCGGCGCATCGGCGGGCCAGGGGTCAGCCGCATGCAGCGTGGCGATCTGGGTGCTGGGCAGCGCCAGTGCTTGTGCCAGCGCCGATTGCGCTTCGAACAGGTGGCGGCGTGCCTCGGACTCTTCGTTGGCGGCCCGGTCGGCTTCCACGGCCAGGCGGGTGGCCTCCAGCCGCGACAGGTCGCCTTGCTCTTGGCGCAGTCGCGCCGTGTCGCTGCTGCCTTGCGCCAGTTGCCGGTCGTGGCCGCTGATGCTCAGTTGCTCCTGCGCCAGCTTGAGATCCCAGTAGGCCTGGGCTGCCGCGATGCGTTGGGTACGCAGGGTGTAGGCCAGGTCGTGCCCGGCGGCTGCGGCGCCTGCCTCGGCCTGGCGCACCCTGAGCGCCTGCTTGTTGCCGCGCTCGAAGGTCTTGTCGATGCGGAAGATGGTGTCCACCGGACGGTTCCACGCGGAGCCGTGACCCAGCCTGTCGGGGTCGATGGCTTGGCTGAGTATGCTGAACTGCGCGGGTGGGGTGACGCCCGCGCTCAGCTTGTCGGCGGTGGCTTCATCCAGGGCGCGCTGGGCGGCTTGCACATCGCGGTTGGCGCTGCTCACGCGCTCCAGCACGGCGGCGAGCGACCAGTCATGGCTGGCTTGCGGCTGAGCTTGGGCGCAGGCGGCCATGCTCACGCACAGCAATGCGGCACACGGGACAAACTTCATGAACATGGGCTCGTTCTTTTTCGATGGCACACTTTTGTTTGGTCGCCAGTTTCGGGACCGGACCTTTCGCTAACCTTTCGAACCCATGCGCCTGTTGCTGGTGGAAGATGACGAACCCCTCGCCCAAGGGTTGGCAGGCAGCCTGAGGCTGGGCGGCTACACCGTTGACTGGGTGGGCACGGGCTCTCACGCCGACGCAGCCCTGGCCGTCACGGCTTATGACGCGGTGGTGCTTGACCTCAACCTGCCCGACAAAGACGGGCTGATCTTGTTGCGAGGCTGGCGCGAGCGCGGGCAGCGCATGCCCGTGCTGATCCTGTCGGCGCGCGACGAGATCGAAGACCGCGTCAAGGGACTCGACCTGGGCGCGGACGACTACCTCATCAAACCCTTCGTGGTGTCGGAACTCGAAGCGCGTTTGCGGGTGCTGATCCGCCGCACGCAGGCCGGCTTGGTCGACAACCTGGTTCGCGTCGGTTCGCTGGTGCTTGACCTGAGCGCACGCCGCGCTCACTTGGGTGGTCAGGACATGCCGCTGACCGGCAAGGAGTTCGCCTTGCTGCAGATCCTGGCCCTGAAGGCTGGGCAGGTGCTGCCCAAGGAGCAGCTCATCAGTCGCTTGAGCGACTTCGAGCAGGACATGAGCGCCAACGCGCTCGACATCCTCATCCACCGCCTGCGCAAGAAACTCGAAGGCAGCGACCTGGGGCTTCGCACGCTGCGCGGCTTTGGCTGCGTGCTGGAGCAGCAGCGATGATGAACGAGGCGCGCAGCCTGCGCCGTGGTCTGCTGACGCGCCTGGGCTTGCTGATGCTGGGGTTCTCGGTGCTGGCGCCAGTCATCGTTTACCAGATCGCGCTGCGCCTGGGTGACGAGGCCTACGACGAATGGCTGCTGGATTCGGCGCGTTCCCTGGCGCTGCTGCTTGTCGTCAAGGACGACCGCGTCACCATCGACCTGCCCGGTGCCTCGCTGGATGCCTTCGTGTTCGACGCCCATGACCGCGTGCTGTTCCGGGTGGACGACCAGCACGATGGCTTCGTCGCCGGGCAGCCGGTGCTGCACGCCCAGCCCCATTGGGATGCCGAGGTGCGCTACATGAACCTGAACATCGACGGACAGCCGATGCGCGCCGTGCAGATGCTCAGGCACGACGTGCGCCCCGACAGCGCCGTCAGCATCATCGTGGCCGAGACGCAGCACAAGCGCGACCGCCTCGCTTCACGCGTGCTGTGGGCGGTGATGGTGCTGGGACTGGGTCTGAGCGTGCTGACGATGCTGCTGGTGCGCGATGCCGTCACGCGTGGCCTCAGGCCGGTGCGCCAACTCGCGGACATCGTGCGCCAGCGCCCCGATGGGGACCTGACCCGGCTGCCCGATGCCAACGTCGCGCAAGAGCTGCGGACCTTCACCAACGCCATCAACGAATTGCTGGGCCGGCTCGACCAGGCCGTGCAATTGCAGCGCCGCTTCATCGCGGACGCGGCCCACCAGTTGCGCACGCCGTTGGCCGCGCTGAGCGTCGAGCTCGAATACGCCATCCGTGAACCCGACCCGGCTCGCAAGGCGCAAGGCCTGGCGCAGTTGCGGGGTGGCATCGAGCGCTTGTCCCGCCTCAGCAACCAACTGCTCACGCTGGCGCGCGCCGAGCCCGGCGCCTTGGCCAGCAGCACCTTCCGCGAGCTCGATCTGCACGAGCTCGTCCACCGTGCGGCGACGCATCAATTGCCGCGCTTCATGGATGCTGGCGTCGACCTCGGCTTCGAGGGCCTGGCTCACCCGATGGTCAGGGGCGATGCCTTGTTGCTCGAAGAAGTGGTCAACAACCTGCTGGACAACGCCTTGCGCTACGCCGGCGCGGGCGCAGAGGTGACGGTGAGCGTGGCCTGCGATGGCCCCATGGCCGAGGTCACCGTCGAGGACACGGGTCCGGGCGTGGCGACCGAGGAACTGGGGCGGCTCACCGAGCGCTTCCATCGCGCGCCGGGCAGCGCGCCCGGTGGGGCGGGGCTGGGGCTGGCCATCATCGAAGAGATCGCGCACCTGCACGAGGGCAAGCTGGATTTCAGTGCGGTCAGCCCGCACGGCCTGCGGGTGCGCGTGAGCCTGCCGATCTCTGCGGCGGCCGGGTTGGCTGTGCAGAAGACGCAGAAAACACAGAACCCTCAGAAGAGCGCGGATCAGAACAAGAAGTAGCGCTGCGCCATCGGCAGCTCGGTGGCCGGCTCGCAGACCAGCAGCTGTCCATCGGCGCGCACCTGGTAGGTCTGCGCGTCGATCTCCATCTTGGGCATGTGGTTGTTGAGCACCATGTCGCGCTTGGTCACGCTGCGGTTGCCCTTGACGCCCACCACCTGCTTCTTCAAACCATATTCCTGATGCTTGCCGGCGGCGATGGCCGCCTGGCTCATGAAGGTGATCGACGAGCGCGAGAGTGCCCCGCCGTAGCTGCCGAACATCGGCCGGTAGTGCACGGGCTGCGGCGTGGGGATGGACGCGTTCGGGTCGCCCATGGCTGCGGCGGCGATGAAGCCACCCTTCATGATGATGCTGGGCTTGATGCCGAAGAAGGCCGGGCGCCAGATCACCAGGTCGGCCCATTTGCCCTCTTCGATGCTGCCGATCTCGTGCGCCATGCCGTGCGAGAGCGCCGGGTTGATCGTGTACTTGGCCACGTAGCGCTTGACGCGGTTGTTGTCCGAGCGGGCGGTGTCGCCGGGCAGGCTGCCGCGCTGAGCCTTCATCTTGTGCGCCGTCTGCCAGGTGCGGATGATGACCTCGCCCACGCGGCCCATGGCTTGCGAGTCAGAGCTGAACATGCTGATGGCGCCCAGGTCGTGCAGCACGTCTTCGGCGGCGATGGTCTCGCGGCGGATGCGGCTCTCGGCGAAGGCGAGGTCTTCCGCGATCGATGCGTCGAGGTGGTGACACACCATCAGCATGTCGAGGTGCTCGTCCACCGTGTTGACCGTGTAAGGCATGGTCGGGTTGGTGGAGGAGGGCAGGAAGTTGGCCTCGCCCACCACGCGCATGATGTCCGGCGCGTGGCCACCGCCCGCGCCCTCGGTGTGGAAGGCGCACAGCGTGCGGCCCTTGGTGGCCGCGATGGTGTCCTGCACGAAGCCCGATTCATTGAGCGTGTCCGAGTGGATGGCGACCTGGGTGTCGGTCTCTTCGGCCACGCTCAGGCAGCAGTCGATGGCCGAAGGCGTGGTGCCCCAGTCTTCGTGCAACTTCATGCCGATGACGCCGGCCTCGACCTGCTGGCGCAGCGCCTGCGGCTGGCTGGCGTTGCCCTTGCCCAGAAAACCGATGTTCATCGGGAATGCCTCGACGGCCTTGAGCATCATGGCGATGTTGTCGGGGCCAGGCGTGCAGGTGGTGGCGAAGGTGCCGGTGGCCGGACCGGTGCCGCCGCCCGTCATGGTGGTGATGCCACTCATGAGCGCCTCTTCGATCTGCTGTGGGCAAATGAAGTGGATGTGCGTGTCGATGCCGCCCGCCGTGACGATCATGCCTTCGGCCGCGACGATCTCGGTGCCGGGGCCGATGACGATGTCCACACCCGGCTGCACGTCGGGGTTGCCGGCCTTGCCGATCTTGAAGATGCGGCCGGCCTTGATGCCGATGTCGGCCTTGACGATGCCCCAGTGGTCGACGATGAGTGCGTTGGTGAGCACGCAGTCGCAGGCGTCCATCGGGCCCGGGCCGTTGGGGCGCTGGCTCTGGCCCATGCCATCGCGGATGGTCTTGCCGCCGCCGAACTTGACTTCTTCGCCGTACCCACCGGCACGCAGCGTGTAGTCGTCTTCGACCTCGATGATCAGGTTGGTGTCGGCCAGGCGGACGCGGTCACCGGTGGTGGGGCCGAACATCTCGGCGTAGGCGCGTCGGGGGATGCTTGCCATCTTGGGGAGTTCCTTGCTTGCCTCGGGAGGGCGCGGCCTCAAAGGCGCGCCGTTGCGTCAGAGCGGGCCTTGGGTCAGGCCGCGAAAGCCAAAGACGATGCGGTCGCCGGCGTAGTCCACCAGCTCGACCGTGCGCTGCTGGCCCGGCTCGAAGCGCACCGCCGTGCCGGAGGGGATGTTCAGTCGCATGCCTTGGGCGGCGCCGCGATCGAAGCTGAGCGCGGCGTTGGTTTCGGCGAAGTGATAGTGCGAGCCGACCTGGATGGGGCGGTCACCGCTGTTCTCGACCACCATGGTGATCGCGCGGCGGCCGGGGTTGAGGTCGATGTCTGGGCCGTCGGTGAGCAGTTCACCAGGGATCATGGGAGGCTCCTGCCAGGGGGTGTCGCAACGGATGTTCGGGTCGGATCAGCGTGCATCAGCGTGCAGCCATGCACATCAAAACGCGTTGGCCACGGCGGGCGTCAACAGCGCGGCGCCAAAGACCGCGACACACGCCCCCGCGACCCGCGAGGCCCACTGGCGGGCGCCTTGGCGGCCCCGCGTGCCGGCCCGGCTGTTGCGCAAGCCCATCCCGATGGCGATGCCCAGGGCATGCAACCCGGCGGTGGACAGCGCCATGCCTGTCAGCGCGGCGGCGGCATGGGTGCCCGCCAGTTCAGCGCCGTGCGCCAGGCCATGGAAGAGCGCGAAGCCCGAAACCAGGGCGCCCCCGGCCAGCGTGGGCAGGGCGGTGCGGGTGCAGACCAGCAAGCCCAGGATCAACAGCGAGGCGGCGATCATGGGTTCGACACCCGGCAGCTTCAAGCCACCGAGGCCCAGCAAGGCGCCCACCAGCAAGGTGGCGGCGAAAGCAGCCGGTGCCGCCCACATGGTTCGCGAAACGCCTCGCGACGAGCCATCGCGGCCATGGCGGGCGGTCAAGGCACTCCAGAGGCCCACGCTGACCATCGCGGCCAGGTGATCGAGCCCGGTCAGCGGGTGCAGCGCGGCCTGGAAGAAGCTGCTCATGGCGTCGCCGCCGTGGGCATGGGCCATTTCCCCTGTGTGGGCCAGCACGGCACTGGAAGCCAGGCCAAGGGTGGCCAGGATGGTGCGTTTGATCAAGGTCTTGCGCATGGTCGGATTCCGCAAAGAGGTCAATGAGGTCGCGAATCGATGAATCGGTGCACTTCAGTCAGGTGGCTTGCACCATGTGTGTGCAAATCAAGCCGGCGAGATGAGGTCATGCAATTGGTTGGTGCACTGTCACCAACTTGGTGCCATCGGGGAAGGTGGCCTCGACCTGAATCTCCGGGATCAGGTCGGCCACGCCATCCATCACGTCGGCGCGGCTGAGCACCGTCTTGCCCTCGCTCATCAGCGCGGCCACCGTCTTGCCATCGCGGGCGCCTTCCATGATGGCGGCGGTGATCAGGGCCACGGCTTCGGGGTGGTTGAGCTTGAGGCCACGGGCCTTGCGCCGCTCGGCCAGCAAGGCGGCGGTGAAGATCAGCAGCTTGTCTTTCTCGCGGGGGGTGAGTTCCATGGTCTGGCTGTGGCGTGCGGACAAGACAACAGTCGACGCGCGCGGCATCGAACTTGCCTTGTCCAGGGTATACAGCCCCTCACCATGCAAGAGACAGACCACGCCCGTCAAGCCCAGGACACCGCTGAAGCCATCAACGCGCCCGAGGCTCGCCAGCGGGTCATCAAGGTGCGGCGCGACTACAACAGCTGGGTGGCCACCGAGACCCTGGAGGACTACGCACTGCGCTTCACGCCCCGTTCGGCGCGGCGCTGGCGCATGGCCGGCGTGGCCAACATGGCGTTTGGCGTGGCCTCATTCCTGGTGCTCGAAGCCGTGGGCGCCACGCTGCTGGTCGACCACGGCTTCGTCAACGCCTTCTGGGCCATCGTGGCCACGGGGCTGATCATCCTGCTGGCCGGCTGGCCCATCAGCGTGTACGCCGCCCGCCATGGTGTCGACATGGACCTGCTCACGCGCGGCGCCGGCTTCGGCTACATCGGCTCCACCATCACCTCGCTCATCTACGCCTGCTTCACCTTCGTGTTCTTCGCGCTCGAAGCGGCGGTGATGGCCTACGCGCTGGAGCTGGCCTTCGACATCCCGCCGGTGTGGGGCTACCTGATCTCGGCCGGGGTGGTCGTGCCCTTGGTCACCCACGGCGTGACGACCATCAGCCGTCTGCAGCTCATCACCCAGCCCATCTGGCTGTTGATGCTGATCGTGCCCTTCGTCTATGTGTTCCGCGAGCACCCAGGCATCTTGCATGACCTTGCTGGTTACGCCGGGCAGGACGGCCGCCACGCCGGCTTCGACCTGATCGGCTTCGGCTCAGCGCTGACGGTGGGCATCGCGCTGATCACGCAGATGGGCGAGCAGGCCGATTACCTGCGCTTCATGCCCGAACCGCGCGCACGGGACGCGGCTGACAAGGCCCGCTGGCGGCTGGCCGTCTTCATCGGTGGGCCGGGCTGGGTGATCCCCGGCGTGCTGAAGATGCTGGGCGGCGCGCTGCTGGCCTTCCTGGCCATCGGCTACTCGGTGCCGGTGGACCAGGCGGTGGACCCGAACCAGATGTACCTCGTCGCGTGGGAAAAGGTGTTCGCCAACCAAGGTTGGGCCATCGCGGCGGTGGCGCTGTTCGTGGTCATCTCGCAGCTCAAGATCAACGTGACCAATGCCTACGCCGGCTCGCTGGCGTGGTCGAACTTTTTCGCGCGGGTCACCCACAGCCACCCGGGGCGCGTGGTGTGGGTGGGCTTCAACGCGCTCATCGCGCTGATGCTGATGGAGCTCAACCTGTTCCAGGCGCTGGGCAAGGTGCTGGGGCTGTACGCCAACGTGGCGATCGCCTGGATCATGGCGGTGGTGGCCGACCTGGTGGTCAACAAGCCGATGGGCTGGTCGCCCAAGGGCATCGAGTTCAAGCGGGCGCACCTGTATGACATCAACCCGGTGGGCGTGGGGGCGATGGTGCTCGCCTCGCTGGTGTCGATCGTGGCTTACGTGGGCTGGTTGGGCGAGTTGGCGCAGGCCTTTTCGGCCGTGATCGCGATGCTGGTGGCCTTCGTGACCTCGCCGCTGATCGCCTGGGCGACGAAGGGGCGCTATTACCTGGCGCGGGGCTCCGAGCTGCCAACGGATGCGGCAGATGCGCCTGGCGAGGGCGGCTCGGCCGGTGTGCAGGCGCCTTCACACGGCGCTGCGTTCGCCTCTTCGCCAGCCGGCGACGAAGCCCATGTCGGCCAGCCCTTGTCGCGCGTGATCCGGCTCAAGGCCCTGCATCGCTGCACCGTCTGCGAGCGCGAGTACGAGGCCGAAGACGTGGCCACCTGCCCGGCCTACCAGGGCTTCATCTGCTCGCTGTGTTGCGCGCTCGATGTGCGCTGCCAGGACCTGTGCAAGCCGCAAGCGCGCTGGGCGGTGCAGTGGCGGGCACTCGGCCAGCGGGTGGTGCCGGTGGCCTTGTGGCGCCGGCTGGACACCGAACTCGGCCAGTTCCTGCTCATCATGGCCGTGCTGGCGCCGCTGCTGGCCGGGCTTTTCGGCCTGGTCTACCGCCAGCAATTGCAGGAAATCGACTCCCTGCACCTGGGCAGCCTGCCGGTGGCCGCCAGCATGACGGGCGCTGCCCTGCTGAAGGTGTTCGTGGCGCTGCTGCTGATCCTGGGCGTGGTGGCCTGGTGGGTGGTGCTCACGCACAAGAGCCGGCTGGTGGCGCAGGAAGAATCGAACCGGCAGACTCACTTGCTGCTGCGCGAGATCGAGCTGCACCGCATCACCGACGACAAGCTGCAGCGCGCCCGCCAGACGGCCGAGCAGGCCAATCAGGCCAAGAGCCGCTACATCTCGACCATCAGCCACGAGTTGCGCACGCCGCTCAACGGCATCTTGGGCTACGCGCAACTGCTCGACGAGGATGCCAAGCTGCCCGACCACGCCAAGCACGCCGTGGGGGTCATCAAGCGTGGCGGCGACCACCTGCTGTCGCTCATCGAAGGCACGCTGGACATCGCCCGCATCGAAAGCGGCAAGCTCACCCTGGACGTGAAGCCCGTGCGCTTCGCGGAATTGCTGCGGCAGATCACCGGCCTCATCGAGCACGAGGCCCTGGCCAAGCGCTTGAACTTCGTCGCCGAGCTGGACCCGGGCCTGCCCGAAGCCGTGCGCGCCGACGAGCGCCGCGTGCGTCAGATCTTGCTCAACATCCTGGGCAACGCGGTGAAGTTCACCAGTCAGGGCGAGGTGCGTTTCCGCGTGCGCTACGCGCGAGAGATCGCCCACATCGACATCACCGACACCGGCCCGGGCATCGCGCCGGATGAGATGGAGCGCATCTTCGAACCCTTCGCGCGTGGCACCTCGGCGGTGGGCGCGGGCGGCACGGGCCTGGGCCTGACGATCAGCAAGATGCTGACCGACCTCATGGGTGGTGAAATGCGCGTGAGCAGCGAAGTGGGGCAGGGCACGACCTTCCAGATCAGGCTGTTCCTGCCGCAGGTGCGCGCGGTGGAGGTTGACCGCCTGCTGCGTCCGCGCGGCTTGCGCACCGGTTACGTGGGCGAGCGCCGCCGCATCTGGGCGGTGGACAACGAAGAGGCCGACCGTGGTCTGCTGGTGCGCATCCTCGAGCCGCTCGGCTTCGACGTGGTGCCGCTGCCCAGTGGCATCGATTGCCTGGCGCAACTGCGTGCGCTGCCGCCGGCCGAGCACCCGCACGCCATCTTCATGGATTTGGCCATGCCCGGCCTGGACGGATGGGCCACGCTGCGCGCCATCCAGCAAGAGGGCCTGTGCGATGCGCCCGCAGCCATCGTCTCGGCCAACGCCTTCGACAAGGCCTTGGACAACGATGTCGGCATCCGGCCGGAAGACTTCATCGTCAAGCCCGTGAAGGTGGCCGAGCTGCTCGACTGGCTGGGGCGGCGCCTGGGCCTGCGGTGGATCGAGGCCGAGCGCATCGTGCAGGCGCCCACCGAGCCGGAAGATTCAACGGCGACGCGGCATGGCGGTGCCTTGCCCAAGCTCGAAGCCCTGCGCCAGCTCGAAGAGCAGGTGCACGCGGGTTACATTCGCGGCGTTCACAAGGTGCTCGACCAGATCGCCGCCGCCCAGCCCGAATGCCAGGCCTTCGTGGCCCGGCTGCGCGAGCTGGCCCGGCAGTTCCAGCTCGACGCCCTGGCGCGCCAGCTCGAAGAAGCGCTGGAGGCAGCCAGTGCCGAGTCGAAGCCCGGATGACAGGATGTCCAACTCGCCCGATCCCGCCAGCCCAGATGTTTGACCGCCTCGACCGCAGCCGCACCGACGTCGTGCTCATCGTCGACGATGTGCCCGACAACCTGTCGCTGCTCCACGATGCCCTCGATGACGCCGGCTACACCGTGCTCGTCGCCACGCATGGCGAGGCCGCCCTGCAACGCGCCATGCAGGCGGTGCCCGATGTCATCCTGCTCGACGCCATCATGCCCGGCATGGATGGCTTCGAGGTGGCGCGCCGCCTGAAGGCTCAGCAGGAAACCGCCCACATCCCCGTGATCTTCATGACGGGCTTGAGCGAAACCGAGCACGTGGTGGCCGCTTTCGATGCGGGCGGCGTGGACTACGTGGTCAAGCCGATCCGCCCACGCGAGGTGCTGGCGCGCATCGCCAGCCACATCCAGGGCGCGCGCCAGGCCCGTCAGGCGCGCAACGCGCTGGATGCCTTCGGCCATGCCTCGATCACGGTGCGCATCAGCGATGGCCGCATCCTGTGGCAGACCCCTCTGGCGCGCAAGCTGTTGCAATCGCACTTCGACGCGCCAGAGGCCGTGGCGCCCGTGGAGCTGGCCGAGTGGTTGCAGCAGACAGCGCCGAAACTGTCAGCCGAGCTGGCGCGTGGCATGGTGCCGACGACCGTGCCGGTGTGGACGGTGAATCAGGGAGGCTGCCGCCTGAGCTTCACCTTGCATCAACCAACGGGCGACGACGAGTGGCTGCTGGTGATGCAGGAAAGCTCGGACCAGGCCGCGATGGACGCGCTCAGCCAGGAGTTCAAGCTCACCACGCGCGAGGGTGAGGTGCTGTACTGGGTCGTCAAGGGCAAGACCAACCGCGACATCGGCGACATCCTGGGCAGCAGTCCGGCCACGGTCAAAAAGCAGCTCGAGCACATCTTCGCCAAGCTGGGGGTCGAGACCCGCACGGCGGCGGCTGGGCTGGCGATGAGCCGGGTGGCGCAGCTCAAGGCGCGTTGAGCCACTGAGTCCTGTGATGCCGCCCGCTGACAGCCAGGTGGTTGCGCGATGGTTGGGGCGGCGGCTCAGTGCTCAGTTCGGCCGAGCTGGCAGGGCCATTTCCTGCGGCTCGAACCCGCGTGAGCGCAGCCAATCGCGCAGCGCCAGCCCAGTGGCCACGGGCCAGTAGCGGGCTTGTTCTGGCTTGATGCGCCTGTACTCGCTGAGCTCCTCGCCCAGTGTGATCACGCCCATGGCGGGCACGTGGTAGGCGACGATGAGCTGGTTTTGGCGCTCGAACACGTAGTGGCCGATGAAGTGTGCGCCGGTCGCGTCCAACCCCAGTTCTTCCTTCACCTCGCGTTTGACCGCGTCTTCGGGGCTGGTGTCGGTCTTCTCCAGAAAGCCGGTGATGAGCGCGAAAAATGGCGCCTGCCAGGCCTTGTTGCGCGCCAGGATGAGGTCGCCTTCGTGTTCGACCACGGCGGCGACCACGGGCACTGGGTTGTCCCAATGGACGAAGCCGCAGGCCTCGTCGGGGCAGCTCATGCGCTGGACGTCGAGCGAGCCAGCGTGTGCTCGCAGGCTCAGGGGCTTGGCGCAAAGGGGGCAGTGGCGGTAGCTCATGTTTCGATCTTCCTCAGCCTGGGTTCGTGGTGAGTTCAGCCCACCGGAAAGCCACGCATCAGCGCCCGCTGGATGCGCTGCGAGGCCACGGCCAGCGTCGCCTGGTGGACCTCGCCGATGGCCTGCCAGTGTGACTCGAAATCGGCCACGCATTGCTCGAACAGGTGGCGTGGCCCGGCGGTGACGATGTCGTTGCCGCCTTCGTCGGACAGCACCGAGATCATCGAGCCCTGGAACACCTTGAACAGGCGCTTGCCGATCTCGCGGGTCTGGTCGGTGTCGGCCTGCACATTGGCCACAAGCAGGCCCTCGGCGCTCAGCGCCTTGCGGCAATGCACGTAGAAGCTGCGCGTGCACAGGGCCTCGGCGATGCCTTCGCCCGTGAAGCCGTCGACCAGGATGAGGTCGTAGGCGCGGGGAGGGCGGCGGATGAACTCTGCGCCATCGGCACAGACGATGCGCAGGCGCTCGCTGTCGGGAGGCAGGCAGAAGTCGTCACGCAGGTCGATGACCTCTTCGTTGATCTCGACGGCGGTGAGGTCCGCTTCGGGCACGTGGTGGTGCAGGTACTTCAGCATCGAACCGCCGCCCAGGCCGATCATCAGCACGTGGCGCGGGCGAGCATTGAAGAGCAGGGCGCCCATCATCGTGCGGGTGTAGTCCAGCACCAGTTCATCCGGCGCATCGAGCCGCATGCAGCTCTGGATCAGCGAGCTTGAAAAGCTCAAGGACAGCGTCTGGCTGTTGGCATGGGTGCGGGGGCTGTCTTCCTTCACGATGGCCGCCAGTGTATCGGCGCGCCGCGTCAGGCCCCTGACTGGCGCAGCGCCTGACGGCTCGGAATTGATCTGCATCGCGAATTGACCTGCCGAATTGTCTCAATTCCCATGTTTTGAACGTGGTGTTCGCGGCGAACATGCGTGAATAAATCACTTTTCGCGTTTTTTGTCGTGCATTGCTGGTGCCCAAGCACCGGAAGGGAAGATGTATGTTCAAGAACCTGACCGTTGCCGGTCGATTGGCCGTGGGCTTCGCCATGACCCTGGTGATCATGATCGCCATCACCTCCGTCGGGCTGTTGGAGATGTCGGCCATGCGCGGCGCCACGCGCGAAATCTCCGACAGTTGGCTGCCGAGTGTCGCTCGCATCAACCAGATGAACACCGACACCTCGGATTTCCGCATACAAGAGTTCAAGCATGTGCTGAACACGGAACCGGCGGCCATGGCAGCCATCGAAAAAGCGATGGACAAGACCATGAAGGATTTCGAGGAAGACCGCATTGCCTACGAACCCTTGATCACCAGCGACGAAGAGCGAAGGCTTTACAACGAGTTCCAGGCCGATTGGCAGGCCTACCTGCGTTTGCATGAGCAGTTCCTGGCCCTGTCCCGCCAGAACGAAAACACCAAGGCAAAGGACTTGCTCGAAAGCGAATCCGAGCGCCTGTTCGATGCCCTCAGCGCGAAGCTGGAGCGACTGGCCGACCTGAATGAGGACGGTGCCCGTGCGTCCAGCAAAGAGGCTGAAGGCGTCTGGGCTGTGGCACGCAACTCGATGCTGGGTGGTGCCCTGCTGGGGCTGGTGATTGCCATCGCAGCCGGTGCCGGTGTCACGCGCTCCATCGTTTCTCAACTGGGGGGAGAACCTGCAGAGGCTGCCGAATTCGCAGGTGCCATCGCACAAGGCGACCTCACCCGCACGATGGCCTTGCGGCCTGGCGACACCATCAGCCTGATGGCTCGCCTTGCTGACATGCAAAAAAGCCTCACGCGTGTCGTGGCGGGTGTCAGGCAGAACGCGGAAAGCGTGGCGACCGCTAGCACCCAGATCGCGGAAGGCAACCAGGACTTGAGCCAGCGCACCGAGGAGCAGGCCAGTGCGCTGCAGCAGACCGCCGCGACGATGGAGCAGCTCAACACCACGGTGCGCAACAACGCTGACAGCGCCAAGCAGGCCAATCAATTGGCGCAAGGCGCATCGGCGGTGGCGGCGCAAGGCGGGCAGGTGGTCGACCAGGTGATCACCACCATGCAGGGCATCAGCCAAAGCAGCCGCAAGATCGAGGACATCATCGGCGTGATCGATGGCATCGCCTTCCAGACCAACATCCTTGCGCTGAATGCCGCTGTGGAAGCCGCCCGCGCTGGCGAACAGGGGCGCGGGTTCGCCGTGGTGGCTGGCGAGGTGCGCACCTTGGCGCAGCGCAGCGCCGAGGCCGCCAAGGAGATCAAGTCGCTCATCGGCAGCAGCGTCGAGCAGGTGATCAGGGGCACGGAACTGGTTGACCAGGCCGGAAAGACGATGGCTGACATCGTGGGTGCGATCCAGCGCGTGAGCGACATCGTGGGCGAAATCACGTCAGCCAGCGTCGAGCAGAGTTCCGGGATCTCGCAGGTCGGGAACGCCGTCAGCCAGATGGACCAGGCCACCCAGCAGAACGCTTCGCTCGTGGAAGAAAGCGCCGTGGCCGCCGAAAGCCTCAAGGGGCAGGCGGCCCAGTTGGTGCAGGCCGTCGCTGTGTTCAAGCTCCTGGGCGATGGGCACATGGCGCCGGCATCGTCTGTGTAAGGCGGGGGCTGCCGGCTCGGGCCGGCACCCTTGCTGTGCGGCGTCTGCTTCCTTGGATGCCGATACGCCATGTGGCGTATTTCGCTTCGTCAAGCCGCTGGGCACACTGAACGCATCGGATCCGAGAACTGCGCAAAGGGCGGTTCCGGGCCGTAGACCAGCAAGAGTCAAGCGTTCAACCCCACCGCTTCAAAGGAGCGAAATCACATGAGCATTTCTCGTCGCGCCGCCGTCCAGTCCCTGTCCGCTGTCGCCCTGGGCGTCGCCGGTCTGGCTTTCAGCACCATGGCTCAAGCCGCCGACACCATCAAGGTCGGCGTGCTGCACTCGCTGTCGGGCACCATGGCCATCTCCGAGACGGTCCTCAAGGACACCGTGCTCATGGCCATCGACGAGATCAACGCCAAGGGCGGCCTGCTGGGCAAGAAGCTCGAGCCCGTGGTGGTTGACCCCGCTTCGAACTGGCCCCTGTTCGCCGAGAAGGCTAAGCAACTGCTGACCCAGGACAAGGTCGCCGTGGTGTTCGGCTGCTGGACCTCGGTGTCGCGCAAGTCGGTGCTGCCGGTCTTCAAGGAAAACAACGGCCTGCTGTTCTACCCCGTGCAATACGAAGGTGAAGAGCTCGAGAAGAACGTGTTCTACACCGGTGCGGCCCCCAATCAGCAAGCCATCCCCGCCGTCGAGTACCTGATGAGCAAGGACGGCGGCTCGGCCAAGCGCTTCGTGCTGCTGGGCACCGACTACGTCTACCCCCGCACCACCAACAAGATCCTGCGCGCCTTCCTGAAGTCCAAGGGCGTCGCCGATGCGGACATCATGGAGGAGTACACCCCCTTCGGTCACTCCGACTACCAGACCATCATCGCCAAGATCAAGAAATTCTCGTCTGAAGGCAAGAAAACGGCCGTGGTCTCCACCATCAACGGCGACTCCAACGTGCCCTTCTACAAGGAACTGGGCAACCAGGGCCTGAAGGCCAAGGACGTGCCCGTGGTCGCCTTCTCCGTGGGTGAAGAAGAACTGCGCGGCGTGGACACCAAGCCCCTGGTCGGCCACCTGGCTGCCTGGAACTACTTCATGTCCATCAAGAACCCGACCAACGACGAGTTCATCAAGAAGTGGTCGGCCTACGCCAAGGCCAAGAACATCGCCGGTCACAAGGACAAGCCGCTGACCAATGACCCGATGGAAGCCACCTACATCGGCATCAACATGTGGGCCCAGGCCGTGACCAAGGCCAAGTCCACCGACACCGACAAGGTGATCGCCGCGATGGCCGGCCAGACCTTCAAGGCACCGGGCGGCTTCATGTCCACGATGGACCCGAAGAACCACCACCTGCACAAGCCTGTGTTCATCGGCGAAATCAAGTCCGATGGCCAGTTCAAGGTGGTCTGGAAGACCCCGGGCCCGATCAAGGCCCAGCCCTGGAGCCCTTACATCGAAGGCAACGACAAGAAGAAGGACGAGCCCGAGGTCAAGTGACCTGGTTCGACCTGTGACGGGACTCGCTCCCGTCACCACGGGCGGGGGCGGCCTCTCGCCCGCCTTGTGAAACCCATGAGCAAAGAGCGGTTCGCCCCGCTGGGGTCTCCCCAGGGGGCGTCTTTTTTCTGGTGATGCCTGTGAGCAGCGACATCCATCGATCCCCCACCCATCCTCCGGTCGGCGCCTGGCGCCGGTGTGTTTCACAGCTGGCCTTGAGCCTCGGGCTTGGCGCAAGCCTCTTCGGCCTGAGCGGCCTGGTTGCCCAGCCAGCCCATGCCCTGACGGCCGAAGAGGCCTACGCCATCTCGGCTGGCGACGGCGATGACCGCGTGGCGGCTTTGCGTGCCGTCGTGGCCAAGGGCGACCCGGCGCTGCCGGCCTTCCTGGAGGCCCTGGCCAACGACACCGTCAAGGTGGCGGGCAACCGCGCCTACATCGTCTACGGCGACGACGTGAAAGACGCGGCCACGGGCGCGCCGGCCAAGCTGCCCGAAGGTGCGGAGGACGTCGTCAACAACAACCGCATGAGCAGCGAGATCGAGGCCGCTCTGGCCATCGGCAAGCTCACATCGGCCGATCGCGCTGAGCGTGCTGCGGCCATCGAGGCGCTCTCAAGCGCGGCGGACGAGTCTCAACTGGCGACCATCGACAAGGCGATCGCGGCCGAGTCCGATGCCCAGTTGCTCAAACAGCTCAAGACGGTGCGCTCCAAGGCCCTGCTGAATTCTCAGGAGCCGGGTCGACGGCTGGAGGCGGTCAAGGCACTGGGTGCGGACGCCTCGCCCGAGTCGCGTGCCTTGCTGATGGAGCGCATGAACGATGGCGCCGAAGCCGATGCCACCGTCAAGGGCGCGCTGCAAGCAGCCGTGGATGCCGTCAACCGCAAGCTGGCCTGGGGCGAGTACGCCGGCGTGCTGTTCACCGGTGTGAGCCTGGGCTCCATCCTGCTGCTGGCCGCCTTGGGCCTGGCCATCACCTATGGCCTGATGGGCGTCATCAACATGGCCCATGGCGAACTGATGATGATCGGCGCCTACGCCACCTTCGCGGTGCAGAACGTGTTCCGCGCCTACCTGCCAGGCGCCTTCGACTGGTACATCTTGCTGGCGGTGCCGGCCTCGTTCCTGGCCGCCGCGCTGGTGGGCGCGGTGCTGGAGCGCAGCGTGTTCCGCTTTCTGTACGGCCGCCCGCTGGAGACGCTGCTGGCTTCCTGGGGCCTGAGCCTGATCCTGATGCAGGCCGTGCGCAGCGTTTTTGGCGCGCAGAACGTGCAGGTCGAGAACCCAAGCTGGATGTCGGGCGGCTTCGATGTGCTCAGCAACCTGACGCTGCCGTACAACCGCCTGGTCATCATCGCCTTCGCGGCTGCGGTGCTCGTCGGCATGACCCTGCTGATCAACAAGACGCGCATGGGCCTGTTCGTGCGCAGCGTGACGCAGAACCGCCCGATGGCGTCCTGCATGGGCGTGAACACCGCCCGCGTCGACACCATGGCGTTCTCGCTGGGCGCGGGCATCGCCGGGCTGGCGGGCTGCGCGCTCTCGCAGATCGGCAACGTCGGTCCCGACCTCGGCCAGAACTACATCGTGGACTCGTTCATGGTGGTGGTGACGGGCGGCGTCGGCCAGATCGCCGGCACGGTGTACGCCGCGCTGGGGCTGGGCATGGTCAACAAGCTGCTCGAAGGCTGGTCGGGTGCCGTGCTGGCCAAGATCATGGTCCTGGTCATCGTGGTGATCTTCATCCAGAAGCGTCCGCAAGGCCTCTTCGCGATGAAGGGTAGAAGCGCCGAAGCCTGAGGAAACAACAACATGAGTGCAGTGATGACTTCGAACCTGCCTGGCGCCGGCGTGACGGTGCCCCGCAGCGCCCTCGGCCCCAAGGGCTGGACGGCCCTGATGGCCGCCGTGATCACCGTGATGGTGCTCGCCCCGGTGCTCAACCTGGTGGTGCCGGCCGACTCGGCCTTCCACCTCTCCGACTACGCCGTGGCCTTGATTGGCAAGATCATGTGCTACGCCGTCTGCGCGCTGGCCATGGACCTGATCTGGGGTTACACCGGCATCCTCTCGCTGGGGCACGGCCTGTTCTTCGCGCTGGGCGGTTATGGCATGGGCATGTACCTGATGCGCCAGATCGGCCGCGATGGCTCCTACGGCGCCGACATCCCTGACTTCATGGTCTTCCTGGACTGGAAGCAGGTGCCCTGGCACTGGACGTTCAGCGAAAGCTTCATCGGCCAGATGCTGCTGGTGGTGCTGGTGCCGGGTCTGCTGGCTTTCGTCTTCGGCTTCTTCGCCTTCCGTTCGCGCATCAAGGGCGTTTACTTCTCCATCATCACCCAGGCGATGACCTTCGCGGCCATGCTGCTGTTCTTCCGCAATGAAACCGGCTTCGGCGGCAACAACGGCTTCACTGACTTCAAGCGCATCCTGAACATCCCCATCGCGCAGCCGTCCACCCGCATGGTGCTGTTCGTGCTGACGGGCGCCACGCTGATCGGCTTCTTCCTGATGGCCCGCTGGCTGGTCAACACCAAGTTCGGCCGCGTGCTGCAAGCCATCCGCGACGCCGAGAACCGCGTCATGTTCTGCGGCTACAACCCGCTGGCCTACAAGCTCGCCATCTGGACGCTCTCGGCCGTGATGTGCGCCATCGCCGGGGCGCTGTACGTGCCGCAGGTCGGCATCATCAACCCCAGCGAGATGTCGCCGGCAGCCTCCATCGAGATCGCCATCTGGACGGCGGTGGGTGGCCGCGCCACGCTGATCGGCCCGATCATCGGAGCCTTCTTCGTCAACGGCGCCAAGAGCTGGTTCACGGTGGCCTTTCCGGAGTTCTGGTTGTACTTCCTGGGCCTGCTGTTCGTGCTGGTGACCCTGTTCCTGCCTGACGGCATCGTCGGTGGCGTGAAGAAACTGCTCAACAAGAAGGCTGAGGTGAAGGCATGACCCCCGACCTGATGGAAGAAGGCAGCAAGACCCTGCTGCGCGCCATGAACACGCCCACCAACGCGGGCGAATCAGGCGGCCGCGAGGCCAACTATGGCCGCGTGGTGAACGACCCGAATCAGGTCGACCTGGCTCACGGCTCCATCCTCTACCTCGACGACATCGAGGTCAGCTTCGATGGTTTCAAGGCACTCAACAAGCTCAGCCTGAACATCGCCGTGGGCGAGATGCGCTGCATCATCGGCCCCAACGGCGCCGGCAAGACCACGATGATGGACGTCATCACCGGCAAGACGCGGCCTGACAGCGGCTCGGCCTTCTTCGGTTCCACCATCGACCTGCTGAAAAAGCGCGAAAACGAGATCGCCCAGATCGGCATCGGCCGCAAGTTCCAGAAGCCCACCGTTTTCGAGCACCTGAGCGTGTTCGAGAACTTGGAGCTCGCGCTCAAGGCCGACCGCCGCGCGCGCGCCTCGGTGTTCTTCAAGCTCAGCGGCGAGCAGCTCGACCGCATCGGCGCCATGCTGCAGCTCATCCACCTCAAGGACCAGGCCCAGCGCACGGCCGGGCTGCTCTCGCACGGCCAGAAGCAGTGGCTGGAGATCGGCATGCTGCTGATGCAAGACCCCAAGCTGCTGCTGCTCGACGAGCCCGTGGCTGGCATGACCGACGAAGAAACCGAGCGCACCGCCGAGCTCTTCCTGTCGCTCGAAGGTGCGCACTCGCTGGTGGTGGTCGAGCACGACATGAAGTTCATCCACGAACTGACCACGCAAGGCGCCACTGCGGGCAAGAAGAAGGTCACCGTGCTGCACGAAGGTTCGGTGCTGGCCGAAGGCACGCTGGCCGATGTGCAGGCCAACGACAAGGTCGTCGAGGTTTACCTCGGTCGCTGACGGACGAATGCAGGAAAGAACAACATGCTGAAGGTTGAAAGCGTCAATCAGTATTACGGCGGCTCGCACATCCTGCGCGGCTTGAGCTTCGAGGCCAAGATCGGCGAGGTCACCGTCGTGCTCGGCCGCAATGGCGTCGGCAAGACCACGCTGCTGAAAAGCCTCATGGGCCTGGTGCCCATCAAGAACGGCGACATCCAGCTCGATGGCCATTCCATCAACGGCAAGAAGCCGTACGAGCGCGTGCGCCTGGGCGTGGGCTACGTGCCCCAGGGCCGCGAAATCTTCGGCCGCCTCACCGTGGCCGAGAACCTGCAGATGGGCCTGGCGAGCAAGCCTGGCAACACGCCGCTGCCCGAACAGCTCTTCGAGCTCTTCCCAGTCCTCAAGCAGATGCTGCACCGCCGTGGCGGCGACCTCTCGGGCGGTCAGCAGCAGCAGTTGGCCATCGCCCGCGCGCTGGCAGCCGGCCCCAAGATCCTGATCCTCGACGAACCCACCGAGGGCATCCAGCCGAGCATCATCAAGGACATCGGTCGGGCCATCCGCAAGCTGGCCGACGAGGGCTTGAACGGTCAGAAGATGGCGGTGGTGCTGGTCGAGCAGTTCTACGACTTCGCCGCCGAGCTGGCTGACCAGTACCTGGTGATGGAGCGCGGCGAAGTCATCCGGCGCGGTCGGGGCGCCGACATGGAAGCCGATGGCGTGCGGCAACTGATGTCGATCTGAGCCCTCAGGTGCGCATCTCCCCGGCTGAGCCGGGTGGAATGGGCGCCTCACAGGCTTGCCAACCGGGGAGCGCGGTAGACTCGCGGCTCCCTTTTTTCTGCTTTCGCCCCTTGAAAGGACCCGCCATGCCCGTCGTCACCACCACCTCCGGTCTCCAGTACGAAGACGTCGTCGAAGGCTCTGGCGAGGTTGCCAAGGCCGGTGCCTACGTCACCGTGCACTACACCGGCTGGCTTTATGAAAACGGCGTCAAGGGCGCCAAGTTCGATTCCAGCAAGGACCGCCGCGACCCCTTCGAGTTCCCCTTGGCTGCCGGCCACGTCATCCGTGGTTGGGACGAAGGCGTGCAAGGCATGAAGGTTGGCGGCACCCGCATCCTGGTGATCCCGCCGGCCCTGGGCTACGGCGCCCGTGGCGCGGGTGGCGTGATCCCCCCCAACGCCACGCTGATGTTCGAAGTCGAGCTGCTGGGCGTTTGACCTTTTCCGGCCATCCAGGCGCTTCCGAGCCATGTTCGCCCCTTCCCAGGAGCAGGTCCGGCGATTTTTCTGCGAGACCTGGGCCAAGCATCAGGCCGGCCAGCCCCTGACCCCGCTGGAGGCCCAGGCCGCCGACTGGATCTCGCAGCACCCGGAATACCACGCGGACCTGTCCGACGTGGAAGCGGCTGTGGCCGCCGTCTTCGAGGTGGAGGAGGGGCGCACCAACCCCTTCCTGCACCTGTCCATGCACCTGTCGATCACCGAGCAGGTCAGCATCGACCAACCTCGCGGCATCCGTGCCGCGTTGGAATCGCTGGCGAACCGCCGCCAATCCATGCACGAAGCTCACCATGAGGCCATGGAGGCCTTGGGCGAGATGGTCTGGGAGTCCCAGCGCTTCGGCAAGCCCTTCGACGGCGAGCGCTACATCGATCGCATCCGGCAACGCGCAACGCGTTGAGGGGGCGCTGAAGCCCTTCACCCGAGGGGTTTGTCATCACCGTGAAGCACCGGCGCGCCCCTAAACTGTGGGCTTGTACCGGTTTTTTTCACGGACTCGCCCATGCCCATCCTCGCCATGTCCTCCGGCACGGTCACCGCCATCTGGGGTGCTGCCTTCATCCGCATGCCCGATGGGCAACTCAAGCCCCTCAAAGTGGGCGACAAAGTCCAAGGTGGTCAGCAGGTTGTCACTGAAGATGACGGCTTGGTCCAGATCTCGCCCGATTCCAGCGCCCTGCCTGTTTCCCCGTCGGCCTCCGAGACCGAACGCGCGGTGGCCGACCTGTCTCTGCCCGATCCCCAAGAGGCGCCTGCCGCCGGCCTGCAGGGCGGTGCCGGCGCCAGCCTGTCTGAAGGCTTGCGCGTCGATCGCATCAGCGAAAGCGTCACGCCGCTGTCGTTCTCGTATGGCACGCAACGCGATCTGCCCCCGCCCATCGTCGCGGTGACCAACATCAACGAGGACACGGCTGGCACGCCCCAGATCGTTCAGCCGCCCTTGCCGACGCTGTCCATCAACGATGTGCGCGTCAACGAAGGCGCTGGTGTGGCCACCTTCACCATCACCCTGAGCGCGCCCAGCAGCCAGGCCGTCACGGTCAGCTACGCCACCCAAGCCGCGCCTGCGTCTTCCGGCACGGCTGCTCAGCCTGGTCTGGACTACACGGCGGTGACGGCTGGTACCGTCACCATCCCCGCTGGCCAGACCTCGGTGCAGGTTCGCGTGCCGGTTGCCAACGACGGTGTGTACGAAGGCGATGAGGTGTTCCAGGTGGTCCTGGGCTCTCCGGTGAACGCGCAAATCGGCAGGGGGACCGGCTTGGGCACCATCGCCGACGACGGCTCGGGCACTCTCGGCCCGAATCAGGAAACGCCCGACGATGATCGCCCCGTGATCAGCGTGACAGGTGGTCCCGATGTGACCGAGGGCCTTCACAGCGTCTTCACCGTGAACCTCAGCCATCCCAGCGCGACGCAATCGGTGGTGCTGCAACTGCAGCCCCAGGGCGCCACGGGCGGGGCAGGCGTCACGCCGGGCGCGGACACCACCGGGCCCCTTGAATACTTCAACCCCGCCACCCAGCAGTGGCAGGCGCTGGCCGATGGCCGCCTGACCTTCACGCCTGGTCAGACCGCGCTCCAGGTGCGCGTGGCCACGCAGAACGACACCGGAGTCGAAGGCCCCGAGGGCCTTGTTCTGGCGGCCACGGTGGTCTCAGGCGTCACGGCCAACACGTCGGCATTTGCGCAGAACACCGTGCTCGACAACGACTTTGAGGCGAGTGTCTTCGAAAGAGGACTTGTCAGTCGAACCGACCCGGCACCCGCGCGGGCCTATGGCAAGCTGGTGCTGAACGATGACGCCGGCCTGCTCACCGGTGCCCGCCTGATCGCTCCGACCGAGCCCGTCGAAACGATCAACGGCGAGCGCCTGGTATGGAAGGAGACCGAGCCCAACACCCTGACCGCGTATGCGGGCACCGCAGCTGACGCGCCTGTGGTGGCCATTGCCCGCCTCGGCGCCGACGGCGCATACTCTTTCGACCTCCAGGCGGCCATTCGCCACCCGGTGACCCAGAATGCGGTCGACTTGGTTTTCGGCCTGCAGCCTGCTTCCGGCTCAAATTCGGGCTCAAGCGGCCTGACATCGAGCCTGACCATCCACGTCGTCGATGACGTGCCACGTCTGCCCGAGGCTTACGCCACCCAGGCCAGCATCCAGGACACCAACCTGCTGTTGGTGATCGACACCTCATCAAGCATGGGCCTGGCCAGTGGTGTGGATGGCTTGAGCCGCCTCCAGGCGACCGTGCGAGCCGCAGAGCAGATGCTCGACAACTACGACGATGTTGGCAGCGTGGCCGTGCGGCTGGTCACCTTCGGGAACCAGGCTCAGGCCGTGGGCGACAGGTGGATGACGGTGGAGGAGGCTCGCACAGAGCTGGCCGCCCTGCAACCCGCCGCCACCGACGACGCGCGCCACGATCTGGCCCTGCCCGTTGCCCAGGCGGCCTTCGGGGCGGACGGACGCATCGATGGTGCGCAGAACGTGGCCTATGTACTTTCCGACAGCAGCCCCACGCCCCAGGTCACGCAGGCCCTCGGACAAATCGAATCGGATTGGGTCACCTTCCTCACCCAGAACCATGTGCGCGCCGAAGCCGTGGGCCTTTTGCTTGGTGTGCATGGAGCGCTCGATGGGCTGGCTTACGACGGCGTCGCCCGATCCGACCTCGACGCTGGCGTGGCCGACACCTTTGCCCAACTGCCTGGCCTGCTTGAGGGCCTGTCGCCTGCGCCCATCGGTGGCAACCTTGTGCGCGACGCAGGGCGCAGCGTGGCAGGCGGTGCCGATGGCGTGCCGCACCTCGACAGCGTCACCATCGATGGACATGTCTACCTGTACAAGGCGGGCGACACCGACCTGACGGTGAAGACCCAGGCCGGCGGCGTGTTCCACATCGACATGATCACCTCCGATTTCACCTATGTGCCGGCGGGCTCCGCCCCGGCTGAGAGCATCGGGTTCAGCGTCACCGACCGGGACGGCGACTCCGCCTCTTCCATCCTCACGCTGCGGGTTGACCAGGCTCGCACGACGGTGGGCACTGAAAGCGCCGATGTGCTGACCATCACGACGGGCGCGGGCACCTTGCTGGGTGGCGGCGGCAACGACGTGCTCACAGGCGGTGCGGGCAACGACGCGCTTTACGGGCACCAGGGCAACGACACCCTGGTTGGTGGTGCTGGCTCAGACTTGCTGGTGGGTGGCGCGGGCAACGACCGCATGACCGGCGGCGCAGGCAGCGACGTGTTTGCTTGGCGCTTGGCCGATGTCGCTTCTTCCGGCACCGCCGTTGACACCATCACCGACTTCAGCACGCGCACGCTGAGCAGCGGTGGTGACGTGCTCGACCTGCGCGACCTGCTGCAAGGCGAGAACCTCATCAACGTGAGTGGCAACATTGCCGACTACCTGCGGGTGGAAACCTTTGGCAGCGGCTCCAGCGCCGGCACGCGCATCGACATCAGCAGCCACGGCGGCTTCAACACCGGCACGGCCCACATCGACCAGCAGATCGTCCTGGAGAAGGCCAACCTGGTCGGCCTGAGCGCGCCTGGCGCCTCTCAGCAGCAGGTCATCCTCGACCTGATCGCTCAGGGACGCCTGCTGGTCGATGTGACCTGAGTAGGCGCCTCAGCGCCTCAGGTTCAGCGGAAGCGCGACTGCGGCACCGTCCGCAGGTCGCCAGGCAGGGTGGCGATGTAGTTCGCCAACTGCTTGAGTTCTGCGTGCGTGAACATGCGTGCCTGCGTGCCCATGATCGCGTTGCCGCGGCCGATGCTGGCGTTGTGCTCAACCTGGTAGGACTTCAACGCCACGAAGAGGTAGTCGGCGTGCTGGCCGGCGAGCTTCGGGTAGCCGCCGTCGATGGGCTTGTTCAGGCCTTCGCCGTGGCAGCTCATGCACGCCCCCTTGGTCAGCAGGGCCTGCACCTCGGGTGAGGCGGCGGGCGCGGGCTTGGCCGCCGGGGCGGGCGCGCCTTTGCCGCTGGCCTCGTAGTACACGGCCAAGTCGGCGATGTCCTGGTCGGTCAGGCTGGCTGCGATGCCGCGCATCGTGGGGTGCCTGCGGTCGCCCTGGCGATAGCCCGTCAAGGCTGCCGCGATGTATTTCGCGTTCTGCCCCGAAATCATGGGCACCTTGTGGACCTCGGGGAAGCTGGCCTGGTAGCCCGGGATGCCGTGGCAGCCGATGCACATGGCGACTTTCTTGCGGGCGTTGTCGACGTTGCCGACCACGTCCTGGGCGAGGGCGTGACCCCCAACGGTGGCGATCAGGCCGGCGATGGCCAGCGCTCGGATCGGATGGGAAAGTGTCTTCATGGGGCTGTCAGGTGAGAATGACGGACAGGGAAACACACGGTTGAACAACCCATTATTGGGGCCAGCCCTATACTCGAACACAGTAACAACCCGGTTGAGCCAGCGCATGAAATTCCAAGGTACCGATCAATACGTCGCCACCGAAGACCTCAAACTCGCCGTCAACGCGGCGCTGAAGCTCCAGCGCCCGCTGCTGGTCAAGGGTGAGCCGGGCACCGGCAAGACCATGCTGGCCGAGCAGGTCTCCGAGGCACTGGGCATGCCGTTGCTGCAATGGCACATCAAGTCGACCACCAAGGCCCAGCAAGGGTTGTACGAGTACGACGCCGTGTCACGCCTGCGCGACAGCCAGTTGGGCGACGAAAAGGTCAAGGACATCCACAACTACATCGTCAAGGGCGTGTTGTGGCAGGCCTTCGATGCCGACCAGCCGGTTGCCCTGCTGATCGACGAAATCGACAAGGCCGACATCGAGTTTCCCAACGACCTCCTGCGCGAAATCGACCGCATGGAGTTCTACGTCTACGAGACGCGCCAGTTGATCAAGGCCAAGCACCGCCCGCTGGTCATCATCACCTCGAACAACGAGAAAGACCTGCCGGACGCCTTCCTGCGCCGCTGCTTCTTCCACTACATCCGCTTCCCCGATGCGACCACGATGAAGCAGATCGTGGAAGTGCACTTCCCCAACATCCGCCAGGATTTGCTCTCAGCGGCCATGCGCCACTTCTACGAGGTGCGCAACCTGCCTGGCCTCAAGAAGAAGCCCAGCACCTCCGAGCTCATCGACTGGCTCAAGCTGCTGGTGGCCGAGGACATCCCGCTCGAAGCCCTGCAAAGCAAGGACGACAAGGTCAGCGTGCCGCCCCTGGTGGGCGCTTTGCTCAAGAACGAGCAAGACCTCAGCCTGTTTGAGCGGCTGGTCAACATGGCGCGCCACAACCGCTGAGCGCGGGTGCCCGGTGCCTTTTTAGTGGGCGGGTGAGGCGACCACCCGGTTGCGGCCCTCGGTCTTGGCGCGGTAGAGCGCGTCGTCGGCCCGCTTGAGCAGGGCGTGCAAGGGCTCGTCCGGGTCTTGCGCCGTGGCCAGGCCGGTGCTCACGGTCACGCAGATCTGTTCGTCTTGCCAGGGGATGTCGGTGCGGTGCACGGCGCTGCGCAGCCGCTCGGCGGCCTGCATGGCGCCTTCGTGGTCGGTGTGCGGCAGCAGCACGCAGAACTCCTCGCCGCCGTAGCGGGCCACGCGGTCGACCTCTCGGGCGTGGTCCTTGAGGAGGGTGGCCACCGTGCGCAGCACCTCGTCACCCGCCGCGTGGCCCAGGTTGTCGTTGATGCGTTTGAAGTGATCGATGTCGACCAGCATCACCGAATAGACGCCGCCGAACCGCTGCAGGCGCAAGGCTTCCTTGCCCAGGCTGCCCTCGATGGCGCGCCGGTTGAGCAGACCCGTCAGGCTGTCATGCTGCGAGAGGTGTTGCAAGCGATGCACAAGGCGCATGACCACGATGTAGCCGAGCACGAAGCTCACGCCAATGGAGAGCCCGGCGGCGGTGACACCCAAAAGTGCCTGCGTCGTGGTGGGATCCGGCATCCAGGTCGGCGAAAAGCGCGAACTCAGCGTACCGGCCGCGATCAACACACAGTAGAAGGCAGTCAGGCCCAACATCAGGTCTGCGGCCAGGGCTGTGCCCGCCATGAACTCGCGCGCCAGCACCTCGTGGGTGTCTCGCGCAACCTGGACCATGGTCGCCGCCGCAAGCAGGCAGGACGAGACGATGCCCACTTCGATGAGTCCGGTGGGCAGCCAGACCAGCAAGTTCAGGGCGCAAGGGATGGCGCACACCAGCACCTGCCGGGTCACGGCATGTTGCTGCCGGAAGAAGGATTGCAGGCCGCGCCTGAGCGACATCGATGCAATGACCAGCAGGCTCGACGAAATCATCAGGCAGAGAGAGCGAGGCAGGCCCGTGTCGAGCAGCACCATCACCAAGGCCACGCCCGCCATCAGGTTGGCGCGCAGCCAATCGGATGCAGCCTTGCGAGACAGGCCCATCCAGCTGCCCGCGATGAACCACATCGAGGACGTGAACGAGTACGTCAGGACGACGTAGGTCAACAGCAGGTGACGCAATTCCATGGCGGGACCAGACGACTCAGGTGTCCCCATAGGCAGCGCACTCATCAAGCCCCTGCGTGGCGACGATGCCGATCAGGGGCCAAAATAGCGCGAGATTCCCAGGACTGCCTATGCTCATTGACTTCTTCTTTGCGTTGCGTGCGGCACGTTTGCCGGTCACCATCCCGGAGTACCTCACGCTGCTGGAAGCCATCAAGCAGGATGTGATCGAACCCTCGGTGGATGAGTTCTACCACCTAGCTCGCACCACCTTGGTCAAGAACGAGGCGCACTTCGACAAATTCGACCGGGCTTTCTCCACTTATTTCAGGGGGGTGGCCGAGGCCGTGGATTTCGGCAAGGACATTCCCTTGGAGTGGCTGCGCAAGCATTTCGAGCGCGAACTCTCGCCCGAAGACCGCGCCAAGATCGAAGCCATGGGCTGGGACAAGCTCATGGATCGCATCCAGGAGCTGCTTAAAGAGCAAAAGGAGCGCCACGAGGGCGGCAACAAGTGGATCGGCACCGGCGGCACATCGCCGTTCGGCGCGCATGGCTACAACCCCGAGGGCATCCGCATCGGGCAGGAGCAGTCGCGTCATCGCAAGGCCGTCAAGGTCTGGGACAAGCGCGAGTTCAAGGATTACGACGACACCATCGAGCTCGACACGCGCAGCATCAAGGTGGCGCTGCGCCGCCTGCGCAAGTTCGCGCGCCAGGGCGCGGCCGAGGTGCTCGACCTCGACGACACCATCCACAGCACGGCGGCCAACGCCGGCATGCTCGACATCAAGCTGGTGCCCGAGCGTCACAACGCGGTCAAGGTGCTCTTGCTGATGGACGTGGGCGGTTCGATGGACGACCACATCCATCGGGTGGAAGAGATGTTCTCGGCCGCCAAGAGCGAGTTCAAGCACCTGGAGTTCTATTACTTCCACAACTGTGTCTACGACTTCATGTGGAAGAACAACCAGCGGCGCTTCACCGAGAAAATCCCGACCTGGGACATCATCCGCAAGTACAACAAGGACTACAAGCTGATCTTCGTGGGCGACGCGACCATGAGCCCCTACGAGATCCTGCAGGCGCATGGCAGCGTCGAGTACAACAACGACGAACCGGGCGCCGAGTGGATCGGGCGCCTGACGCACGCCTTCCCGCACCACGTGTGGATCAACCCCGAGCAGCCGGGGGTGTGGGAGTACCGCCAGAGTGTGTCGATCATGCGGCAGCTCGTGGGCGGGCGCATGTTCCCGATGAGCCTGCAAGGGCTTGAGAGCGCGATGCGATTGCTGAGCAAGTGATGGTGGGGCGTCGCGGCGGGTTGCGGTTGGCGAGGCTGGAATCCTGGGCAACCTGGTTGGTTGCCTGGTTGTTCGCTTTGTGTTTGCCAGTGGCGTGGGCGCAGCCTGCCTGGGGCAATGCCACAGCCACCATCATGGACGCCAGCGCGGCCACCGGAGCGAACGATGCCAAGACGGTGGCACCTGCGGATGCGTCGGCTTCCGCCTCTGCCTCCGCCTCTGCGCCGGACGTGGCCGCTTCCGAGCCGAGGGCCCGAAGCGCCCCCCGGCCGGTCGACTGGCGGTTGACGGTGGAAGCGCCTTCACCGCTCGACGACCTGCTGATGGAGAACCTCGACCTGGCGCGTTACCAGCGCGAGGCCCGCCAGGCGGCGGAAGATGCCTCGGCGACGGAGGGGGAGGGCTCTGCGCCTTCCGCCTTGCGCATCACCCGTGGCGAGCTGCGGCGCTTGCTGGCCGAGGTGCCAGACCAGGCCAAGGCCCTGCTTGAAGCCGAGGGCTATTTCAATGCGCAGGTGCGCATCAAGGTGGATGATGGCTCGGCGCATGTGCTCGTGCACGTGATCGTCGTGCCCGGGCCGCGCACGGTGGTGCGGCGTGTGCAGTTCGTCTACGAAGGCGAGTTAGACACCCGCTTGTCCGCCAACGATGCCGATGCCAAAGAGCTCACCGAGGGCCTTGCCGACAATTGGGGCCTGCCGGAAGACGAACCTTTCCGCCAGGCCGACTGGAGCAACGCCAAGAACACCACGCTGGCCCGCCTGCGCGCCGACACCTACCCGATGGCGAGCTGGAGCGGCACCGCAGCCACGGTGGATGCACAAGCGAATTCGGCGAGCCTGTTCCTGGTGGCCGACTCGGGGCCAGCGTTCTCGTATGGCGAGGTGCGCATCGAGGGGCTGGAGCGCCAGCCGCCCTCGGCCATCCTCAACCTGGCACCTTTCAAGCCGGGGCAGCCTTACCGAGAGCGGCAGGTGCTGGACTGGCAGGAGCGCATCCAGAAGGTCAACCTGTTCGAGAGTGTCTACGTGGCGCCGGCTTTCGACGTGAATCACCCGGAGGCCACCCCGATGACCGTGCAGGTGCGCGAGGCACCCATCCAGGAGGCGTCGGTCGGCATTGGCGCGAGCAGCGACAACGGCCCGCGCGTGTCCTTCGAGCACCTGCATCGCAATCCCTTCGGGCTGGACTGGCAGGTGCGCACCAAGGTGCAGTTGGGTGTTCGCACGTCGGACGGCCTGATCGACCTGCTCTCGCATCCCTGGCCGGGCCGCAGGCGGGGGCTGGCTTCTTTGCAGGTTTCCAGCATCGAGGACGATGACAGCGCCATCACACGCACGCAGCGGCTGAAGGTGGGGCGCCTGCGCGAAGGCGAGCGGCTGGAGCGCACGGACTACGTGGAAGCGGTGCGCACGACGGTGCGTTCGGCTTCGGATCTGCTGGTCGCTGACGCGACGGCCTTGAGCTTCACCACGCAATGGATCTTCCGCGATGTCGACAGCCAGGTGCAGCCGACGCGGGGCACGACGACGATGGTGGCGCTCACGGGCGGGCAGTCTGTGTCGGCGCTGGATGCCAGCGGCCCCTTCGGCCGGGTGCATGCGCGCTTCACGGCCTATGTGCCGCTGCCAGCGTCGTGGCAGTTTCAATTGCGCGCGGAGGGCGGGCAGGTGCTGGCGCGCGAGAACGTCAGCGTGCCCGATGCCTTGCTGTTCCGTGCCGGCGGTGACGATTCCATCCGGGGTTATGCCTACCGCTCGATCGGTGTCGAGCGCGATGGTGTGACGACCGGCGGGCGGGTGCTGGGCACGGGCAGCGTCGAGCTGGCCCACCCGATCTGGCCGGGCGTGCCGAACCTGTTGGGTGCGGTCTTCATGGATGCCGGCGACGCGACCGAGCGGATCGACCAGTGGGCCATCAAGCGCAGCTACGGCGTGGGCATTCGCTGGCGCAGCCCGGTGGGGCCTTTCCGCATCGATGTGGCGAAGGGTGTGTCGACCGGTGAATGGCGGCTTCACTTCAGCGTCGGGGTCAGCCTGTGAGCGAGCCACGCAACGACCCGGTCGATGAGCGTGACGGCGCCCCCGATGCTCAGCCGATGAGCCCGCAGGTTCCTGGACGCGCGCCGCGCATGATGATGTCTTTCGCGTGGCGCTTCGTGTGGGCGCTGCTTTCACTGCTGCTTCTGGCGCTGTTGGGGCTGTCGGCGACGTGGGCGCTTTTGCAGGACGAGTGGCTGTTGCAGCGGGTCGCGCCTCACCTGCCGGGGGTGACCTTGGTGGAGCCGCGTGGCGCCGTGTTGGGTGATTTCGAGGCCGAGCGGATCGAGGTGGCGTTGCCGCGCGATGGGCGCCTGGTCTGGCAGCAGCCCCGTTGGCGCGGCATGCGCGTGGTGGTGGATCGCGGCGCGCCTTGGTGGCTGGGCCTTCAGGTTGACCAAGTGGGTGGGCGCCGCATCGATTTCAAGTGGGTGCCTGACCCCCAGGCCAAGCCCAGCCCGCCGCCCACCGACCTGAGCCTGCCTGTGAGCCTGACCATCCGTCGCATCGAGGTCAGCGAGATCCATGGTTTCACCGGCGGCCAGCCCCTGCGCGGCCTGGATGCCGAGCTTCGCCTGGGGGCGATGCGGCATGCCGTGCGCGTGCGCAGCCTGGCCTGGACAGACTGGACGCTGTCTGGCGAGCTGGGCCTCGACGCCACCGGTTTGATGCCCATCGAGGCCGATGTGCGGGCCCAAGGCCGGCGCGATGCTTCGGTTTCGGGCGACAGCCTGCTGGCGGGCTCCGGCGCGGTGACGCTGCGCGCGCGCGGCCCGCTGAAAGACATGGGCCTGCACCTGGACGTGAGCTGGCAACCCGAGCGGGGCCCCGCCCAGTCCTTGCGTGCCGATGTGGGGGTGCGCCCCTTCGCGCCCTGGCCGGTGCCAAAGGGGCGCCTCGACATCGATGACCTGGACCTGGCTGCGCTGTGGCCGGGGCTGCCGCGTTCAGCGATCCGGGGGCACGTTGATTTTGATGACTCGTCCGCGCGCGACCTTGTGGCCCATGTGGACCTTGGCAATGCCTTGGCGGGTGCCTGGGACCAAGGTCGGCTGCCCTGGCTGTCGATGAAGGGGCAGTTGGCCATCGACCGGGCTTTGGCGGAGAAGGCCGATGCGCACACCTGGCGCGAGGTGCGCACCGACCTGGCGGTGGCCTTGCCCGGTCGCACGGCCCAGCAACCGGCCCGGCTGCTGTTCAAGGGGCCGCTCATGGGCAGCCAGCCCTTGGTGGTCGAGGTGCGGGACCTCGCGCCCCGATCCTTGCTGAGCAGCCTGCCTGACCTCGCGCTGGCCGGCAACCTGCGTTGGACGCCGGCACGTGGCGTCGGCGCGCTGATCAGCGGGGTAGAAGGCACGATCGACCTGCGGCTCGATGGAGCCGTTCACGAGGTGGCCGGGCGGACGTTCAACGCGCCCGTCAGCCTGGTTCTGGCCAGCCAGCTCTCACCTCAGCAGTGGGAGGTCAAGGACTTGCGTCTGGCATCTGGCGAAGCGCTGGCCCGCGTCGACGACACGAAGCTGCGCTGGGGCCTGGACGCCGAGCAAGGCGGCTGGGCTGTACAGGGACGTGTGCGGCTCGATCGTTTCGACCCGCGCGCGTGGGTGCCCTGGCCTGCGGCGCTCAATGGCCCGACCAGCCTCTCAGGACAAGGGCAGTTCGACTTCGATGGCGGCGGTGCCGGTTCGCTGGGGTGGACGCTCGCCTCGAGCAGCCTGGCGGGCGTGCCCCTGACAGGACAGGGCAGTTGGTCTGCCACCCGCTCGGCGGGCGCGATGAAGCTTGACGCGCAGGCCAGCCTCGGGGGCAACCGCTTGCAGCTCAAGGGCCAGGGGCCGATGGGTTCGTCGGATCAGTCGCCAGGCAAATGGGAGCTCGACGTGCAAGCGCCCGACATCGCTTCGCTCTCGCCTTGGGCACCAGCCCTGGGGGCCGAACGCATGCGTGGCCGCTTCAGCCTGCAAGCCCGTGGCGCTTGGCCCTTGCAGACTTTGAACTACCGCATGAGCGGACAAGACCTCGCAGCCACCCGCGCTGATCAGCCCGTCTTGCAAGTGGCCTCAGTCGAAGGCGAAGGCGAACTCGATCTGGGCCAGGCCGATGGCCGCATGTCGGCGAAGTGGGCGCTCCAGGAGGCGCGCTTGAGCAGTTGGCGCCTCGCACGGCTGGCGTTGACGGTCGATGGCAGCGCGGCCTCGCACCGCATTCGCCTCGATGGTGAGGGCGCCCCTTTGGTCGAAGGCGAGGTGGACACCACGCGTGCCGTGCGGCTCGCCGTGGGCGTCTCCGGCAACTGGCGTGGCTCGTCTTCGGAACGCAGCTGGCAGGCGCACCTGAGCGAGGCCCAACTGGCCTGGGAGCAGCCGAAGGGACGGCCGCCCTTGCTGCGCCTGGAGCCGACCGATTTCAGCTGGCGCGACAACGCCCGCCAATCCGAGTGGCAGGCGGCGGCCACGCGTTTGCAGATCATGGGCCTGAGCGGCTTGCTCGACCGCCTGATCTGGCGCACGCCGGTTGATCAGTCCCATGGCGAAGCCTTGCACGAGGTGTCGCTGGTGCTGCCGCCTTTCCCCCTGGCGCCGTGGCTGGCGCTTTGGCAACCCGATGAGGGCTGGATGGGAGACCTGATCACCGCAGGCGAGTTCAAGCTGCAACAACAGGGTGTGCAGCCCTGGTCGGTCGATGCGGTGCTGGAGCGGCGATCGGGCGACCTCGGCTTTTCCGAGCCGGGCATCGAGGGCGGGCGGCCGCAGCGGCTTGGTCTGCGCGAGGCCCGGGTGAGCCTGCGGGCGCGGCAAGGCGTCTGGATCGCAGAGCAGCGCTTCGATGGGCGGGTGCTGGGCTTGCTCACCGGGCGCCAGGTCGTGCAGCCATTGCGCGCAGACGCATGGCCGGATGCCTCATCGACACTGGCCGGCGAGCTGAAACTGGATGTGGCCAACCTGCGGGCCCTCGCCACCTGGGTGCCGGCTGGCTGGCGTTTGGGGGGGCAGGCCCAGATGCAGGCGCGCCTGAGTGGCACTTTGGGGCAACCGCAGTTCACGGGCCAGGTTGAAGGCTCGGGGCTCAGTGTGTCGCAGGCCTTGCTGGGCATCAGCCTGCAAGATGGGCGGCTGAGCATGGCCCTTGATGGCGAACGCATCCGGCTGACTCGGCTGGAGGCCACCGGCGGTCCCCAAGGCGGGCGTGTGGGCCTGGACGGCGAGTTGCGGCTGGCGACCCCGCTGGCAGGGCGACTCAACTTGACGGCGGATCACTTCGCCGCCTTGCAGCGTGTCGACCGCCGGGTGGTGGTCAGTGGTCATGCCGAAACCACCCTGAGCGACTGGAACCTGGTGCTCAAGGGTCAGTTCGGCGTCGACGAAGGCTTCATCGACATCAGCCGTGGAAGCGCGCCCACCATCGGCGACGATGTCAACGTTGTCAACCGGCCCGGCGACGTTGACAAGGCCTCGGCCCAAGGCGCCCAGGGCTCTGGCCCGGGCAAGCAACTGACGGTTGACGCCGATCTCGGCGTCAACCTGGGCGACCGCCTGCGCTTGAAGGGCCATGGCGTGTCGGGCTTGCTCAAGGGCCAGTTGCAGGTCACCACGCCGCGCAACAAGCCTGCCGTGCATGGCGCTATCAGGCTGGAGCAAGGCAAGTTCGCGGCCTATGGGCAGAAGCTCGACATCGTGCGCAGCACCATCACCTTCAACGGGCTGGTCGAGAACCCGCGCCTCGACATCCTGGCCATGCGCCCGCAAACCCCGACCGCGCAAGACAGCGACGTGAAGGTTGGCGTGCGCATCACGGGCACCGCACAGGACCCGCGCGTGCGCTTGTACTCTGAGCCCGCGCTGTCCGAGACAGAGCAGTTGTCATGGCTGGTGCTGGGCCGGGGCCCGACAGGCCTGGGCGGCGCCGACATCGGCCTGCTTCAGACGGCCGCCGTGGCGCTGCTCTCGGGCGATGACGGCCCAGGTGCGACCGACCGAATCATCGGTCTGCTCGGGCTCGACACCTTGTCGGTGAGCCAGAGCGAGGGCGTGGTGCGCGAGACCGTGGTCAGTGTCGGCAAGCAGATCTCGCGGCATTGGTACATGGGCTACGAGCGCAACCTCAGCGCCACGGGGGGCAACTGGCAGCTCGTCTACAGCCTGGCCCAGCGCTTCAAGGTGCGCGCTCAGGCGGGCGAAGACAACGCCATCGACTTCATCTGGCAGTGGCGCTGGCGTTGAAGGTGTGGGTGCTCAGTGCCCGTCGTCGCGCAGGCGCTTGTGCAGTTGCCGGGTGCCCCACCAGATCGCCATCAGCACGAAAGGCACCGTGGCACCGGCCACGAGCTCGGGCTGGATCGGCAGGCCGGCCTGCTTGCCTGCCTTGCCCGCGTACAGGATCAGGCTGACCACGTAGTAGCTGATGGCTGCAATCGACAGGCCTTCGACGGTGCTTTGCAGGCGCAACTGCAGCTCTTGTCCGCGCGTGAGCTTTTCCAGCAGCATCTGGTTTTGCGACTCGGTGGCGATGTCCACCCGCGTGCGCAGCAGGGCGCTGGCGCGCTCGATGCGCTGCGACAGCGAGCTCAGTCGCTGCGCCCCCGCTTGCACCGTGGCCATGGCGGGCGAGACCCGTTTCAACACGAACTCCCCGACCGACTGCGTGCCGGCGATGGGGGTTTCGCGCAGTTGCTCGATGCGCTGCTGCACGAGTTGGTGATAAGCCTGCGTGGCGGTGAAGCGGTAGAGGTGGGTGGCGGTGGCGCGCTCCACCCGCGCGGCCAGCGCGATGAGCTGGTCGAGCAGGTCCTGGTCGGAGGTGTCCTTGTTCTCCATGCGCGCCGTGATGGCCGCCAGCGTGGTTTCTGACTCGCCCAGCATGGGCAGCAGGTCCTTGGCCACAGGCAGGCCGCGCAAAGCCATGAGGCGGTAGGTTTCGAGTTCGAGCAGCCGTTGTGAGATGCGGCCCACGCGCAACTCGGAGGTTTGCGGCGAGGTCACCACGAGCAGGCGTTCAAAGCCGCTGTCGCGCAAGCGGAAGTCGGTCATCGCGCAGGCGCGCTTGATGCCCAGCAGCGAGGCCAGGGTGTCATGTCCCTCGAACCAATGTCGGCCCAGCGCTCGCATGGCGACGATGTCCTCGGCATCACCGTGCACCATGGCCATCATGATGGCGGCCACCGTGCGCCCCGGGATGCTGGCCAGCCAGGCTGGATCGACCACCAACTGCTGCATCAGCTCTTCTTCGGTGGCGCTCACCAGGGCACCTTCAGGCAGGGTCTGGACGATGGAGTAGCGCGTGAACTCGGTGTGCCGCTCCCACTTGAGCGTGTGGGTGGCGAAGCGCAGGCGCACGAAGTGCCCGGAGAGCGCCGCGAGCGGCAGTTCGGCCTGTTCAGGCAGTTGGCGCAGGTGATGCCATTCGTCCTCGCGGCTGATGCCTTCGTTGAGCACGGCCACGTAGACCACCAGCGCCGGCAGACGGATGCGGGCTGGTGGTCGAGCATGGACCTCGTTGTGCAGCAGCTCGCGCTGGGCGTCGTCGGGTGGCAGGGCGCGTTGGGTGTGTGCGGCGGTCATCCGGGGTCCTGGGGCGCGGGTCGAGGTTCAGCGCAGCTTGCCCATCAGGCCTTCCATGCTCTCCAGGAAGGCGGTGATGCGGGCATCGGCGTCAGGCGTGTCGGCGAGCTGCTCTTGCAAGTGCTGCTCCATCTGGCAGCGCACCATGCGCAAGTAGGTGCTGTCCAGCGCCTTGCGCACGGCGGCCATCTGCATGGCGATGTCCTGGCAGTCGAGGCCCTCTTCGACCATGCGCTGAATGCCGCGCAACTGGCCCTCTGCGCGTTTGAGGCGGTTGAGGATGTCGGTGCGGTGGCGGTCGTTGTCCAGGGTGTCCATGTTGCGCTGGGTGTGGCCCGCAGATCAGGCGCGGGTGCCGGGCAGGGCGAGTCGTCGTTGGGGGTTGGGCCTCATCGAGGCAGACCGCGCAGTCTAGGGATACGGGGCGGGGTAAGCAAGCATCGTTCCCCCTTGTGTGCCGCTGAATGGTGCGGCATCGGTGCCCGCTTGACGGACGTCAACCAGATCAGCCAGGGATGAGCACGCTGTTCTGAGGCTTGGCCGGGTCGTGGAAGACCTTCACACGCGCGCCGACGGGGAAGGGGGCCAGTTCATGGAGGACTTCTTCCCGTGTCATGTACCGGCGCCCGAAGGCCTGCAAGCGATCACCCGTGAAGTTCACGCCGTTGACGGTGTAGGCGTAGCGCACCTCGGCCACCCAGTCGTGCTTGGCGCCATCAGGCTCAGCCGGGTTGGCGTGGAGGGCCCGAGGCTGCGATGTCAGCATGATGCCTTCGACGCTGGGCCACTGGGGGCTGGCTCGCTTGACCTCCCAGGCGCGCCAGGCGAAGAAGCCGGCGATCAGCACGATGGCCAGCAGCAGGATCTTTCCGAGGTCGTCGCTCATGGGAAGGGCGGGGCAGATGGGCCAGGGAACCGGGATGGGGCCGATTGTGCGGGATGATGTCGCCTTGGCCGACCTTTGACCACCGATCTTCTTTTGCGCGCCACCATGTCCGACGCCTCAGCCCCCAACGCCAGCCCTCGCCCTACATCGCCCGCCGGGCACAGCCCCTTCTACGCGCACATCGCCCGCCTGCGCTACATCAAGCGCTGGGGCCTGATGCGCAACGCCGTCGAGGAAGACGTGGCCCAGCACAGCTGGGAGGTGGCGGTGCTGGCGCACGCGCTGGCGGTCATCAGCCGCGACGTGTTCCACAAGCCGGTGGACCCGAACGCGGTGGCGGCGCGCGCGATCTTCCACGACGCGACCGAGGCCATCACCGGCGACCTGCCGACCCCGGTCAAGTACTCGCCGGCCATGCGCCACGCCACGGCCAACCTCGAAGGCGAGGTCTGCCGCGAGATGGTGTCCTTGCTGCCGCAAGCGCTGCGGCCGGCCATCGGCGAGATGATGGACCACGAGCAGTGGCCCGCGCACGAAGCCGCCCTGGTCAAGACCGCCGACCGGCTGGCCGCCTGGCTCAAGTGCCGCGCCGAGCTGCGCCATGGCAACCCGGAGTTCGCGCAGGCCGCGCAACAGATCGAGGGCAAGCTCAACCAGCACATGACGCCCGAACTGCGCTACTTCCTCGACACCTTCGGCGGCGCCTTCGACCTCACGCTCGACTCGTTGATGCAGCAGGGCGGTTGAGGCCCGCTCGGCTTCTCGCTCAGCCCGCCATCAAGCCCACGTTCCCGCCCGCCGCCGTGGTGTTGATGGTCACCGTCTGCTCCACGCAGAAACGCGGCAGGTAGTGCGGACCGCCGGCCTTGGGGCCGGTGCCGCTGAGCCCCTGTCCACCGAAAGGTTGCAGCCCCACCACCGCGCCCACCATGTTGCGGTTGACGTAGACATTGCCGACGCGGGCTGCGCGCGCCAGCGTCTGGGCGCGGCTGTCGATGCGTGTCTGGATGCCAAGCGTGAGCCCATAGCCCAACTGGTTGATGTGCTCGATGACGGCCTGCGGGTCGCCACGCCAGCGCCACACTTGCAGCACGGGGCCGAAGATCTCCTGGCCGACGCGGGCAGGTGAGTCGACCTCGAAGGCCTGCGGCGCGAGCAGGTGTGGCACGCCGGTTTGCGTGGACGATGGTCCTTGGCCCGGGCCGCCCCGAACTTCGTCGTGAAGCTCATCCCGAGCTCCCCCTGGTGCTGGATCCCAAAGCGGTCGGGCCTCGCGGCGCAAGCGTTCCACCTGGGCCGACACGCCCGCATGGGCCTCGGCGTCGATCAGCGGGCCCACGTCGGTGTCGAGGCGGGCCGGGTCGCCCACCTTCAGCTCGCGCACGGCGCCAGCGATCATCCGCAGCACTGGCTCGGCGATGTCTTCGTGCAGGCACAGCAGGCGCAAGGCCGAACAGCGCTGCCCGGCCGAGCGGAAGGCGCTTTGCAGCACGGCGTCGCACACCTGCTCGGGCAAGGCACTTGGGTCGACCACCATGGCGTTGAGGCCACCCGTCTCGGCGATCAGCGGCACGATGGGGCCTTCTGACGCGGCCAGTGTGCGCTGGATGAGCTTGGCCACCTGCGTGGAGCCGGTGAAGGCCACGCCCGCGATGCCGGGCTGCGCCACCAGGGCCGCGCCCACGGTTTCGCCCGGGCCGTGCAGGCCTTGCAACACCTCGGCGGGCACGCCGGCCTCGTGCAGCAAGTTGATGGCGGCCACGGCCACTGCTGGCGTTTGCTCGGCTGGCTTGGCCAGCACGCAGTTGCCCGCCGCCAGCGCCGCCGACACCTGCCCCAGGAAGATGGCCAGCGGAAAGTTCCAGGGGCTGATGCAGACCCAGGTGCCGCGCCCGCGTAGCGTCAGCACATTGGACTCGCCCGTGACGCCAGGGTAGGGTGCCGGCATGACTTGCGGCGCCATCGCGCGTTCGGCTTCCACCGCGTAATACCTCAGGAAGTCGATGGCCTCGCGCACTTCCGCGATGGCGTCGCCCCAGGTCTTGCGCCCCTCCAGCACGAGCATGGCGCAGAAGGTGGGCAACCGCTCTTGCAAGGCCTGGGCGGCGTTGCGCAGGATGCGCGCGCGTTCGCTCACCGGGCGATCTCGCCATTCAGGAAAAGCGGCTTGCGCGCGTTCGAAGGCCGGGGCCACGGTCGCGGACGACGACTCGGCCACGGCGGGCAAGCGCGTTGAACGCATCGCGGCCAGTAATGCCGCCCGATCAGCCTGGACATGCAGCGCCGGGCCGGTGCTGTTGGGCCGGGCGGGCCCGAAGAGGTCGGCCGGCAGCGGCTGGCCAGGCTGGGACACCAGGTACAAGGGCGAGCGCAGAAGTTCGTCGAGCCCGAATCCCGGGTCGGCCAACTGGTGCACGAAAGAGCTGTTGGCGCCGTTTTCCAGCAGGCGGCGCACGAGGTAGGCCAGCAGGTCTCGGTGCGGCCCCACCGGCGCGTAGACCCGGCAGCTCAGCAGCGGCTCGCGCAGCACCTCGCGGTACAGGCCTTCGCCCATGCCATGCAGGCGCTGAAGCTCGAAGCGGGCATCGCGCTGGCGGGCCATTTGCAGCAAGGCTGCCACCGTGCCGGCGTTGTGCGTGGCGAACTGCGGGTAGACCGCGTCGGGCGCATCGAGCATGGCCCGTGCGCACGCCAGGTAGGCGATGTCGGTGTGGTGTTTGTGCGTGAAAACCGGGTAGTGCGGCAGGCCCTCTTCCTGCGCGCGCTTGACCTCGGCGTCCCAATACGCACCCTTGACGAGCCGGCACATGAGTCGGATGCGGTGCTGGCGGGCCAGCGCGATCACGTGCTCCACCAGCTCGAAAGAGCGCGTCTGGTAAGCCTGCAAGGCCAGGCCGAAACCTTGCCAGAGCGGGTGCTCGGCGGCGATGCGCGCCATCAGCGCATCGGCCACATCAAGCGAGAGTTCGAGCCGGTCTACCTCTTCCGCATCGAGCGTGAGGTTGAGGTTGGCCTCGGCCGCGCGCTGGCACAAGGTCCACACGCGGGGCACGAGTTCCGCCATCACGCGTTCGCGCTGGGCTTCTTCGTAGCGCGGGTGCAAGGCGCTGAGCTTGATCGACAAACCATCGGCCTGCATGGGAGACCGGGCTTCGCGGTTGCTCGCGGCGATGCTCTCAAGTGCCTGCTCATAGGCTTGCAGGTAACGCCGGGCATCTGCTTCGGTGCGTGCACCTTCGCCCAGCATGTCGAAACTGAAACGCACGCTGGCGTGTTGGCGGTGCACGCGCTGAGCCACGTCCAGGGCCTGCTCGATGGTCTGCCCCAGCACAAACTGCTGGCCCAGCAACTGCACGGCGCGCACCGCCGCGCCCACCACGGCCTTGGCGCCCAGCCGCGCGGCCAGGCCGGCCCCTTGAGCGCTTTTGCTGCCTTGGCCGCCCGAGCCCCCGGCATCCGGCAGGAAGTGTTTCGACCACGCCACCACCGTGCTGGAGAGCCGCGCCAGGGCGGAGTCCCCATGGGCGCTGAAATCGGCGCGGCCGAGCTGGTCTGCCGTTAGCGCGATGGCCGTGTCGGCATCGGGCACGCGCAGCAGGGCTTCGGCCAGGCGCATCAAGGCGAGGCCTTCCTGGCTGGAGATCGGGAACTCCTTGAGCAGCGATTCCAACGCCCAGAACGGCGGCGGGTTGTCACGCACGGCCTGTACCCAGGGGCGGGCCTGGCGCATGGCCTCGTCCCAACTCAGCGTGCCTTCGAGCGTCTGCAGGCGGTGCCGCACGACATCCGCTTCAGGGCGACACGGGTGGGGCAAGCGCATGAAGATCTCCTTTGGCGGTGTTGTGCTGGGACGTCGATGCCGCTGGGTTCAACGATGTTCGATGGCGCTCAATGGCTTGGCGGGCGCTGAGCTCAGCGTGGCGGGGACCGCATCAGCGTGGTCTTGCCGAACAGGCTTTCGATCAGGTCGACGGCCAGCGCGGCGGTCTGGTTGCGCACGTCCAGCGCGGGGTTGAGCTCGACCACATCGAGCGAGCCCAGCTGGCCGGTGTCTGCGATCATCTCCATGCACAGCTGGGCCTCGCGGTAGGTGGGGCCGCCGCGCACTGGCGTGCCGACGCCTGGGGCGATGTCAGGGTCGAGGAAGTCGACATCGAGGCTGACGTGCAGGTGGGTGTGCTCATCAAGCCCGAGCAGGGCCTGCTCCATGGTCTGGCGCATGCCGTGCTCATCGATGTGGCGCATGTCGAAGACCTCCAGGCCCAGCGAATGCACCAGCCGCTTCTCGCCTTCGTCGACGCTGCGGATGCCGATCTGGCGCAGTTCGGACGCCAGCAAGGCCGGGCTTGGCGAGCCTGGCTTGCCCTCTGCCCCCAGCCTGGTCAGTGACGTCGGCCCAAGCCCGCACAGGCAGGCCACGGGCATGCCGTGCAGGTTGCCTGTCGGGGTGAGTTCGGCGGTGTTGAAATCGGCATGGGCATCGAGCCAAAGCACGCGCAGGCGTTTGCCCGTGGCGTGGCAGTGGCGGGCCACGGCGCTGATCGAACCGATGGCCAGGCAGTGGTCGCCGCCGAGCAGGATGGGCAAGCGACCGCCGGACAGTTCAGCGTGCACGGCGGCATGCACGCGCTCGTTCCAGGTGGTGACCTCTGGCAGGTGACGCCAGCCATCAACGGCGGCCTGGTTGGGGTTGTCAGGGCCATGCAGATCACCCAGGTCCTGCACTTCGAAGCCGCATCGCTGCAGGGCTTCGGCCAGACCGGCCACGCGCAAGGCGCCGGGCCCCATGCGCGCACCGATGCAACTCGCGCCGATGTCGGTGGGGGCGCCGATCAGGCTGATGTGGGGATGACGTGGTGTCATGCGGCGTGCTTCGGTTGCTCAGCCGTTGCCGAAACGCTCGACGACAGCAGGCCGATCAGGTCCTTGGGGTTGGCTGGCGCGGGCACCAGCGAAAGCGTTTGCAAGATGCCCAGCGCGTCCGCGCAGTCTCGCATGAAGCGCAGCGCGGTGAAATCCTCCAGCGCGAAGCCCACGGAGTCGAAGACGGTGATGTCGCCCTCAAGCAATCGGCCCGGTGCCTGCCCGCTCAACACGCACCACAGCTCGGTGACGGGGAAATCAGCCGACATCTGCTGGATGTCGCCCTCGACACGGGTCTGCGGCTCGTACTCGACGAAAACACGCGCGGCCCGCAGCACCCCGGCGGCCAGCTCGGTCTTGCCCGGGCAGTCGCCGCCCACCGCATTGATGTGCATGCCGGGGCGCAGCATGTCCGGCGTGACGATGGTGGCGCAGGTCTTGTCGGCCGTCAGCGTGGTGACGATGTCCGCACCTCGCACGGCCTCGGCGATGCTGGCGCAGGGCGTGGCCTTCAGCGCACCGGCGGTGTGTTCGGCCAGGTTGCGCGTCAGCTTGGCCGTGGCAGTCGGGTCGAGGTCGAACAGCCGCACCTCTTCGATGCCCAGCAGGTGGTGGAAGGCCAGGCACTGGAAATCGCTCTGCGCGCCGTTGCCGATCACGGCCATGACCCGGCTGTCGGGTCGGGCCAGGGCGCGCGCCGCGAGCACCGAGGTGGCGGCGGTGCGCAAGGCCGTGGTCAGCGTCAGTTCGGACAGCAGCAGGGGCACACCAGTGCTCACCTCGGCCAGCACCCCAAACGCCATCACCGTGGGCAGGTGATGCCGATGGTTGCCCGGGTGGCCATTGACATATTTGAAGCTGTAGAACCGTCCGTCGGAAATCGGCATGAGCTCGATGACGCCGTCATGCGAATGGCTGGCGATGCGTGCACAGGCGTCGAACGCAGGCCAGCGCCGGAAGTCGGTTGCCAATTCGTCGACGAGTTGGCCGAGGCAGCGCGGTAGCCCCAAGGTGCGCAGGATGCGGGCCACGTCGTCCACACCCAGGTAGCGGGTGTGCAGGGTGGGGATGCTGGCGGGGTGTTGCATGGCGGCCTCCGTCGCGATGCCATCCAGTCTCCCACCCAACGCAGCCAATGAAAAGCGCCAAGACTGCGCAAAATCTGTCAGGAACTTGCCATTTCGATAGTCAGTTCTGACAAAGTGTCAGGCATGGACTCGCTCGATCAGCAACTCATCGGCCTGCTGCGGCAAGATGCCCGCCTCACGGTGGCCACGCTGGCGCAGAAGCTCGGGGTGTCGCGCGGCACCATCACCAACCGCCTGCGCAAGCTGGAAGACGAAGGCGTGATCGTGGGCTACACGGTGCGTCTGCGCCCCGACGCGCAGCCCGAACTCATCCGCGCGTGGATGAGCATCGCGGTGGAAGGCAACCGTGCGCGCGAGGTGATCGCCTCGCTGCTGGGCGAACCTGGCGTGGCGAGCCTGCACGACACCAACGGCCGCTGGGACCTGCTCGCCGAACTGCGGGTAGCCCACCTGGGCGAGCTGTCGCAGGTGCTTGAGCGCATCCGGCTGATCAAGGGCATCAGCCACACCGAGACCAGCCTGCACCTGCAAACCCACCGCGTGGGCTGAACGGCCAGGCTCAGCTCACTTGCCGCTTTTCAAGCTTGCGCGCCAGCGTGCGCCGGTGCATGCCCAACCGCCTGGCGGCCTCAGAGATGTTGAACCCGCATTCGGCCAGGACCTGGTTGATGCGCTCCCACTCCAGCGTCTTGATGGACGAGGGGCGGTTCGTGAGTTCGACGTCGGCGTTGCCCGCCACCAGGCCGAACGTGGCCTCGATGTCGTCCGTGTTCGAGGGCTTGGCGAGGTAATGGCAGGCCCCCAGTTTGACGGCCTCGACGGCGGTGGCGATGCTGGCGAAGCCGGTGAGCACCACGATGCGCATGTCGGCGTCGTGGGCGTGCAGGCGCTGCACGCAAGCCAGACCGGTGGCTTCGCCCTTGAGCTTGAGGTCGACCACGGCGTAGCGAGGCGTGTGTTGCCGCAGCAGCTCTTCCATGGCGAGCAGGCAATCGGCGTGCAGCACGTCGTAGCCACGCCGCGTGAACGAACGTGCCAGCGTGCGCGCGAAAGCGAGGTCGTCTTCGACGATCAGGATTTGGCGGGGCGCGGTGTGGGTCATGGTACTGCTGCGGATGGGGGCGTGGGCAAGGCGATGGCCGACAGAGGCAGCCGGATGCTCACTTCCGCGCCAGTGCCCGGCAAGTTCCGCGCCGTGATGACGCCGCCGAGCTTGCGCGCCACGTTCACGGACAGGAACAAACCGAGCCCACCACCGGGCCTGCCTTTGCTGGACCGGTAGGGCTTGCCCAGCTCACTCAGCATGGCTGGTGCGAAGCCGGGGCCGTGGTCACTGACGACGAGCAGCAAGGCGTCCTCATCGCGTGTTGCCTGCAGCAACACCCAGGCCGGTGAAACTTCCCTCGCATTGTCCAACACATTGAAAACCATCTGCCTGAGCGTGGCGTCTGACACCATGGGGCAGTCGTGATCGACGTGGTTCTCGTACAAGAACTCGCCCACCTGGCGGGTCTCGCGCCACTCGTTCGCGAGCGAATCCACGAAGGCGCAGAGCGTGGTCTGGGCCGAGGCCTCGCCGCGCGCCTCACCGGCCGACAGCAGGATGCCGCTGACGATGGTCTTGCATCGCAAGACCTGCGCCTGCATCTCTGCGATGTCTTCTCGCAACGTGGGGTCTTGAATCAGCCTGGGCTCGCGCCGCCAGTCTCCCAGGATCACGGCCAGCGTGGACAGCGGCGTGCCCAGCTCGTGCGCAGCGCCCGATGCCAGCAGGCCCATGCGCACGATGTGCTCCTCCTCGGCGGCACGTTGGCGCACGTCGGCCAAGTGAGCATCGCGTTCACGCAGGTTGCGGCTGATGCGCGTGATGAACACGACCAGCAAGATGGCGTTGAGCACGAAGCACACCAGCACACCCAGCCTGTAGGGGCTGATGAACCCTTGTGCCAGGTCCGGTGCCATAGGCAGGGGCAGGTGCACCCGCGATAGGGTCGCGAAGCACGACGCGGCGATGAACACGATCGACCATGTGTAGACCACCCTAAGCAGCATGGCCCCCACCACGATCTGGAGCAGGTACAGGAAGACGAAGGGATTGGCCGTGCCGCCGCTCAGGTAGAGCTGGATGGTGAGCACGGCCACGTCGACCAGCAGCACCAGGAACAATTCCAGGTTGCGAACCTCCTTGCCTGTTCGCCATCGCAGCAGGCTGGCAACGTTGAACAAGGCGAGGCAACCGGCGACGGTGAGCATCTCGCGCAGAGGCAGCGCCAACTGCAGGGCGTGATGCGCGACGCCGATGGTCAGGAACTGACCCAGCACCGCGATCCAGCGTAGCTGGATGAGTTGGTGCAGGTTGTTCAGCCCGGTGGAGGCGGTGGCCGAGTCCGCGCCGAGGGCGGGAAGGGCGGTGACGGGAGGGTCAATCGGGTTGGTTGGATCTGTCACGGTGGGCGCGGCGCAACTGGATCTCGTAGCGTGCCACATGTGCGCTTGCCGCCGCCACCATCAAGGCCAGCCCGAACCAGGTCAGCGCATAGACCAGGTGACTGTTGTGGAACCGCACCACCGTCATGCCCGCACGCGGCCAGCCTTGCGCCGGAGGCATGTTGGTCTCGACCGCTGTCAGCGAGGCCGAGCGCGCAGAGGGAATGCCGGCATCGACGAAGAAGGGGGCGGCGCGCGGCAGGCCCAGCGCTTGGGCGATGGCCTGCACATCGCGTGAATGCCAGCGTTGGCTGGCAGGGTCGTTGGCCCGCAGGAAGCCCCCGCCCGGCTCGCTCATGCGCAGCAGGCCCAACACCGTTTGCGGCGCTGTCGAGGGCGCGGGTCGTGGTGTTTGGCCCTGTGGAACGAAACCCCGGTTGACCAGCACCTGGGTGCCGTCGGCCTGCTGCATGGGCGTGATCACCCACGAGCCTGCGCCCCATTCCGTGACGGCCTGGGTCAGCACGGTTTTCTCTGGCAGCCACTGGCCGCTCAGCGTGACGGGCAGGTATTCGTGGCGCGCGGCATCGACGCGTGGCCATTCATCGGGTGAAGGCAGCGAGACCGGGGCAGCAGCCAGGCGCTGCGTCACGCGTTCGATCAGGGCGAGCTTCCAGGCACGGCGCTGCACCTGCCACACGCCCAGCGCCGAGAAGGCAAGGAAGGCCATGGCGCTGACGAGCGCGAGCAGCGTCAGCGCCCTCTTGGAACGCGGGGGCCTGAGGGAGCGCAACAGACAGCTCCTGAAGGGGCGCGGGCTTGCCGGGGCCGCCTCAGGGCGTGGGGTGCCCGTGCATGTGCGCTGCCCCGTCGGGCGCGGCATGCGAGGGCATCATCTGGTTGTTCATGTGGAACATGACCCAGAGCGTGCCCGAGATGGCGATCGCCACGAAGACCACGGTGAACATGGTCGACAGCATCGTCCAGCCACCTTCGATCTTGCCGTTCATGTGCAGGAAGTACACCATGTGCACCAGGATCTGCACCACGGCGAAGGCGCCCAGCACCACCATCGCGATGTTGCGGTCGGTGATGGTCTTGCTCATGATCAGCCCGAAGGGAATGGCCGTGAGGATCACGGAGAGCACGAAGCCGATCATGTAGTCGCGCAGGCTGCTGTGAGGCCCCACATCGCCGTGGTGATGATCGTCATGGTGATCACCGTGGCCGGCGTGGTGTGCGTGTGTGTCGTGCGCGCTCATTTACAGCACCCCCATCAGGTACACAAAGGTGAAAACGCCGATCCAGACGACGTCCAGGAAGTGCCAGAACATCGACAGGCACATCAGGCGGCGCTTGTTTTCGTGGATCAGGCCGTGCTTGCCGATCTGGACCATCAGCACGACCAGCCAGATCAGGCCGAAGGTCACGTGCAGGCCGTGCGTGCCCACCAGTGTGAAGAACGCCGACAGGAAGGCGCTGCGCTGCGGCCCCGCGCCTTCGTGGATCAGGTGGTGGAACTCATACAGCTCCAGGCCCAGGAAGCACAGGCCGAACAGGCCCGTCACCGCCAGCCACAGCAGTGTGCCCTTCACGTCGCCGAGCTGCTTGCGCAACATCGCGAAGCCGAAGGTGATGGACGACAGCAGCAGGAAAGCCGTGTTGATGGCCACCAGCGTCAGGTCGAACAGGTGGGCGCCCGAGGGGCCGGCGGCGTAACTGCGGCCCAGCACACCGTAGGTGGCGAACAGCGCGGCGAAGATGAGGCAGTCGCTCATCAGGTAGAGCCAAAAGCCCAATGCCGTGCCGTTTTCAGGGTGCGGTTCGTGCGCGAAATGGTATTCGCGTGCCGTCAGGGTGGCGCCTGCGGCGCCGGCTTGGTGGTGGATGTCAGACATGGGCGGCCTGCAGTTGTTGGGTGCGCAGGTTCTCCGTGGCCGTCACTTCGGCGGCGGGGATGTGGTAGTCGCGCTTGTAGTTGAACGTGTGGATGATCGACGCCAGGATCACGCCAGCGAAGCCGATGCCGGCCAGCAGCCACATGTGCCAGATCAAGGCGAAGCCCATCACCAGCGAGAACACCGAGATCACCACGCCGGCGCCCGTGTTGGAGGGCATGTGAATGGGCTGGAAGCCGGTGAGCGGGCGCTGATAGCCGTGCTGCTTCATGTCCCACCAGGCGTCGATCTCGTGGACGCGGGGCGTGAAGGCGAAGTTGTAGTCAGGCGGCGGCGAGGAGGTGGACCACTCCAGCGTGCGGCCACCCCAGGGATCGCCGCTCACGTCGCGCAGCTCTTCGCGCTTGAGGTAGCTCACGCCGATCTGGATCAGGAAGCAGGCGATGCCCAGCGCGATCATCAGGGCGCCGACTGCGGCGATCTGGAACCAGATCTGCAGGGACGGATCTTCGAAGTGGTTGGCGCGGCGCGTCACGCCCATCAGGCCCAGCACATACAGCGGCATGAAGGCGACGTAGAAGCCCACCACCCACAGCCAGAACGAGCGCACGCCCCAGGTGCGGTCCAGCTTGTAGCCGAAGGCCTTGGGGTACCAGTAGTTGATGCCGGCGAACAGACCGAACAACACACCGCCAATGATCACGTTGTGAAAGTGCGCGATCAGGAACAGGCTGTTGTGCAGCACGAAGTCGGCCGGTGGCACGGCCAGCAGCACGCCGGTCATGCCGCCGATGGCGAAGGTCACCATGAAGGCCACGGTCCACATCATGGGCAGCTCGAAGCGGATGCGGCCCTTGTACATGGTGAACAGCCAGTTGAAGATCTTGGCGCCCGTCGGGATCGAGATGATCATCGTCGTGATGCCGAAGAACGTGTTCACGCTGGCGCCCGAGCCCATGGTGAAGAAGTGGTGCAGCCACACCAGGTACGACAGGATGGTGATGACCACCGTGGCGTAGACCATCGAGGTGTAGCCGAACAGGCGCTTGCGGCAGAACGTGGCCACCACCTCGGAGAAGATGCCGAAGCAGGGCAGGATCAGGATGTAGACCTCGGGGTGGCCCCAGATCCAGATCAGGTTCACGTACAGCATGGCGTTGCCGCCCATGTCGTTGGTGAAGAAATGGGTGCCCGCGTAGCGGTCCAGCGACATCAGCACCAGCGCGGCCGTGAGCACCGGGAACGAAGCCACGATCAGCGCGTTTGTGCACAGGGCCGTCCAGGTGAAGACGGGCATCTTCATCAGGTGCATGCCCGGGGCGCGCATCTTGATGATGGTGACGATCAGGTTGATGCCCGACAGCGTCGTGCCCACCCCCGCGATCTGCAAGGCCCAGATGTAGTAGTCCAGCCCCACGCCGGGGTTCTGCGCCCCGAGGTTGGACAGCGCCAGCCAGCCAGAGGTCGAGAACTCGCCCAGGAACAGCGACATCATCACCAGCACGGCGCCGGCGGTGGTCATCCAGAAGCTGAAGTTATTCAGGAACGGGAAGGACACGTCGCGTGCGCCGATCTGCAGCGGCACGAGGTAGTTCATCAGGCCCGTCACGAAGGGCATGGCCACGAAGAAGATCATGATCACGCCGTGGGCGGTGAAGATCTGGTCGTAGTGGTGCGGCGGCAGGTAGCCCATGTTGTCGCCGAAGGCCATGGCCTGTTGCAGGCGCATCATGGCCGCGTCCGCGAAGCCGCGCAGCAGCATGACCAGGCCCAGGATCATGTACATGATCCCGATTTTCTTGTGATCGATGCTGCAGAACCAGTCATGCCACAGCGTGCCCCACAGGCGCAGCTTGGTGATGACGGCCAGCATGGCGAGGCCACCCAGGACGACGGCGATGAAGGTCCACAGCACGATGGGCTCGTGCGTCATGGGGATGGAGTCCCAGGTGAGCCGGCCCAGGGCCCAATGGGATGCGATGACGGGTTCGGAGGACATGGACAAGTCTCTTGGTCTGGTCGCCGGGGCCGCGAACGGCACCCGGCTGGCGGGTCATTGGCGGGTCACGGGTGCGTCATTCGCGCGTGGCGGTGCGGATCGCGCGGCCCAGGTCGAACTGCGTCGATGCCTGGGCGATGCCGTCGGCGGTGCAGACGTCCTGGGGCGGCTGAGACAGGTTCTCGCGATGCGTGCGTGCGTCGGCCACGCCGCCTGCGGCATCGATGGACATCATCTGGTGCATGCACATCGTGCCGTCCTCGACGCAGCGGTTGAGCACCCGGTTGTACAGGCCCGCTTCGACGCTGGCGAAACGCTGCACTGGGTCGCGCTCGCTGGGTTCGGCAAGCCGCAGGTAGGCCGCCTTGTCCAGCTGCTGGCCTTCGGCCTTGGCCTTGGCAACCCATTGGTCGAAATCAGCCTGAGCCAAGCCGTGGAACTTGAAGGTCATGCCCGAGAAGCCCTTGCCGCTGTAGTGCGAGGCCATGCCACGGTAGACGCCGGCGTGGTTGATGACCGCGTTCAGCTCGGTCTGCATGCCGGGCATGGCGTAGATCATGCCGGCCAGGTCGGGCACGTAGAAGGCGTTCATCGTCGACGTGGACGTCAGCTTGAAGCGGATGGGGCGGTCCACTGGCGCGGCCACTTCGTTCACGGTGGCGATGCCCTGCTCGGGGTAGAAGAACAGCCACTTCCAGTCCATGGCCACCACCTGCACCTCAAGCGGACGGGCGTCGCCGAGCGGCTTGGTGGCCGAGATGCGGTCCAGGGGCCGGTAGGGGTCGAGCTTGTGGGTGCCGATCCAGGTGAGCGCACCCAAGGCGATGACGATCAGCAGCGGCACGCTCCAGATCACCAGCTCCAGCGTGGTGGAGTGGTGCCAGTCTGGGTCGTAGTCTGCTTCGGTGTTGGCGGTGTTCGACTGGCGGTACTTCCAGGCAAAGAACAGCGTCAGCACGATCACCGGGACGATGATCACGAGCATCAGGAGCGTGGCCGTGATGACGAGCTGGCCTTGTTGCGCGGCGACGTCACCTGCAGGATTGAGGACGACGGCCTTGCTGCAGCCGGCCAATGCAAAAACCAGGGCAAGAGGCAGGGCAGCCGCGGACATCCTTGAGGGGCGGCGAGGTGGCTTGGAGGTGGACATGCTGAGATCGCAACGACCTGGGGCCGTTGAGGGTTAACTCGGGTGTTTTGGCGCCGCCCGAATGTAACTGCGTTAGCAGTTTCCCTATTGGGACATTTTGTCCAAGGTCAACCGAAGTGAGGGGGATTGAGAGACACGCCGCAGGCTGAACCCGGTCCGGTGAAGGGATATCGGACAGGTTTTTGCCGTGGACCCCATGGTGAATCCTCACTTGTGGGGTTCGTGGCGCGCGTGTAGAACGAAGTCAGCCTGTCAGAACAAGGAGCGCTGCCATGACCAGTCCCGTTTCCGCAACACTGCCGGCCTTTGGGCACGAAGCCCCGACCGCACTTTCTCGGGCAGACACCCAGGAAGACGTCACACCCAGTGAAATCGCCGTGGGGGTGATCATCGGGCGGTCTTCCGAGTACTTCGACTTCTTCGTCTTCGGGATCGCCTGCGTGCTGGTGTTCCCCTTCCTTCTTTTCCCTCACCTGTCGCGGCTCGATGGCACGCTGATGTCGTTCGCGATCCTGTCCATCGCTTTCGTGGCACGTCCGCTGGGCACGGCCATCTCCATGGCCATCCAGCGGCGATGGGGGCGAGGCACCAAGCTCACGGTCTCGCTTTTCTTGCTGGGTGTGTGCACGGTGAGCATGGCCTTCCTGCCCAGTTACGACGAGGTGGGCATGATGGCGATCGTCGCGGTGTCGGTGCTGCGGTTCGGCCAAGGCCTCGCCCTCGGCGGGTCGTGGGACGGCCTGCCGTCGCTGCTGGCGATGGCCGCCCCTGAACAACGCCGTGGCTGGTACGCCATGATGGGTCAGCTGGGGGCGCCGCTGGGCTTCGTGCTGGCGGCCAGCCTGTTCGCGTACCTGCACAGCAACCTGAGCTCTCAGGAGTTCCTGGCCTGGGGCTGGCGCTATCCCTTCTTCGTGGCCTTCGCCGTCAACGTGGTGGCGCTGTTCGCCCGCTTGAGGCTGGTGGTGGGGCAGTCCTATGCCGAGCTGCTGCAAGAGCGGGAGCTGGAGCCCTTGGGGGTGGCGAGGGTGCTGCGTGACGAAGGCGGCAACGTGCTGCTGGGCGCCTTCGCTGCCTTGGCGAGCTTCGCCCTGTTCCACCTGGTGACGGTGTTCCCGCTGTCGTGGATCGCGATGAACTCCGATCGCTCGATCACCGAGGTGCTGGGGGTGCAGATGGTTGGCGCGGTTCTGGGGGCTGGCGCCATCGTGGCTTCGGGCTGGTTGGCCGACCGCATGGGGCGCCGCCGGCTGCTGGGCACCATGGCGATGCTCATTGGTGTGTTCAGCTTCGCCACGCCATGGCTACTGGGCGGTGGCATGGCCGCGAACAACGTCTTCCTGCTGCTCGGTTTCGTGCTGCTGGGGCTGTCTTACGGCCAGTCCTCGGGCACGGTGACGTCCAATTTCCCGGCGAGCCATCGCTACACCGGGGCCGCCCTGTCCACCGACATCGCCTGGCTCTTGGGGGCGGCCTTCGCCCCGCTCGTTGCGCTGGGGCTGTCGGTGCGCTTCGGCTTGGGGGCGGTCTCGCTGTACCTGCTCTCGGGCGTTGTTTGCACGCTGGGCGCGCTGCGGATCAATCGCCTGCTGGAGCAGCAACGCGATTGAACATTCGCCACCACGGCCCGAGGCCGCTTTGCCTACCTAGGCAGGGGCTCAGCGCGCAGCCGCCAGCTTGATGCGGTTGACTTCCTGCGCGAAGGCAGCGCTTTGGCGCAGCTCGCGGTACTTGGCCTGCGCTGCGGCGTAAGCCTCGGGCATCAGTTGCTGGATTTCGGGGTCATGGAACTGCTCCAGTCCGGCGCGCTTGGCAAGGATGGCATCGGCCAGCACTTCTTCGCGAGTCAACGGCTGGGCGTTCTCAGGGGCTTGCTGCGCCATGGCTGCCTGGGACACCAGGGCGGCGCTCAAGGCAGTCAGCAGGACGGAGGCGATGCGAGCGGTGGTCTTCATGATGGATCCTTTCGGTGTTGGGAACGCTTGTCTCGGGTAAGAGGCGGTTTCGAGCCGCCTTGGTGGCAAGTCTCGGGTTTCCCCTAAAATCATGCAAATCGATTGATGGAATCTGATTCATGCATGAAATCGATATCCGCCACGCCGACTTTCGCCGCATTGACCTGAATCTGCTGGTCGCCCTCGATGCCCTTTTGACCGAGCGCCATGTGGGCAGGGCGGCCGAGCGCTTGTTCATCGGCCAGCCCGCCATGAGCCACGCCTTGGCGCGCCTGCGCGAGCTCTTCGGCGACGAACTGCTCGTGCGCACCGGCCGCCAGATGACGCTGACCGACCTGGCTGCCAAGCTGGCGCCGCGTGTGCGGGCGTGGCTGGCGGAGGGCGCCGCCCTCGTGCTCGAAGACCCGCCGTTTGACCCGGCTCAGGCGCAGGGCCTGGTGCGCATGAGCATCCCCGACGGGCTGGAGGCGCTGATCCTGCCGCCGCTGCTGGCTCGCTTGCGGGCCGAGTCGCCGGGCGTGCGGCTGCGGGTGCAACTCATCGAGGTCGAGCGCCTGCCCGACGCGCTCGATGCCGACGAGGTCGACATCGCCATCGTCGGCGTGCCGGTGCCCGAGCGCGGCTGGCACGAGCGCGTCACGCTGTTGACGGCGACCATGCAATGCGTGCACTCGCGCGAGCAACTCTCGCTCGAGGGGCCGCTGACGCTGCAGAAGCTGGCGAAGCTCGACCACGTGGTCAGCAGCTACCGGGGCGAGGCCGTGACGGTGGTGGACGAGGCCTTCGCGGCCGAGGGCCTGCAACGCAACGTGGTGGCGGCGGTCGCCGGTGTGAGCTCGACGGTGCGCATCTTGCGCAGTGCGCCGCTGGTGTCGATCCAGGTGGTGCTGCGCGGCGTGATGGAGAGACCGGATGACCTGGTCGTCACGCCTTTGAAAACACGCAAGCCACTGCGCATGTCGGTGGACATGCTCTGGCACCGCAGGCACAGTCAACATGGGTTGCACCGCCATGTGCGCGAACTCATCCGCGAGATCGCAGGGCAACTGCGCGATGCCTGCGCGCCGCAAGAGAAGTGATCAATCCAGCCAGATCCCTTTGTTCATCGGGTTTGCGCTGAGATGTCCCAGTCGGGACCACAGGTTTATCCACAGAAACTGTGGATAAACCGAGCGTCTGGCTTGCGTTCAATGGAACGTGTTCATTGCCCCTTGAACTGCACCTCGCGCCACAGCGTGGGGGTGGTGCCCGTCCAGCGGCGGAACGAGCGGTGGAAGCTCGCCACCGAGGTGAAGCCCAGGCAATGCGCCACGTGCTTGATGGGCAACTGCTCGTCGGCCAGCAGGCTGCGCGCTTTGAGGAACTGGCACTCCTGCACCAAGGCCTGGTAGCTGGTTTGCAGCTCGGCCAGGTTGCGTCGCAGCGTGCGCTCGCTGATGCCAAGCTGGCGCGCCGTCTCGTTCATGCCGGGTTGCGCGGGCAAGGCCGAAAGCAGCCACTGGCGCACCTTCTCGGCCGTGTCGATGCGGTTCATGCGTGTCGACAGGGCCAGCGCCGCGCGTTCGAGTGCGCCGGCATAGGCCACCTGGTTGTGGCTGATCATGGGGCGGTCCAAGGCTGCGCCCTTGAAGAGGATGCGGCAACTGCGCTGCCCGAAGCGGATCTTGCTGCCCCACAATGCGATGTAGCGATGCGCCTGTTCGGGCTCGCAATCATGTGGCACTTCGATGGCGATCAGCTCATCTTCACGCACGCCGCCGAAACGCAGCATCTGCAAAATCGACGTGATGAGGAAATCATGGCGGTAGCGGCTGCAACCCTCGTCTTGCATCCACGGGTGCATGAGCACCTGGGCTTCTTCCTCGCATTCGATCAGGGTGTACTCAGGCTCTTCGAACAGCAGCGGCGTGAAGCGTTTGACGTCGTCGAAGATGTGCCGCAGATCGGGTGAGAACAACGCCAGCGGCGTCATGATGCTGTAGCGCATCAAGGCCAGGCTCTTGCCGGCAACCAACCCGAAAGCCGGGTCGCCGGTTTCGGCCAGGATCACGCGGACCATGTCGACGAAATGCTCGGCCGGCACCCATTCGCCGTCTTCATTGAGCAGGCTGGCCGGGTCGAGCTTGCAGCGCTTCAGGATGCGTTCACGGTCGAGGCCTTCCACGTCCAGCGTGTGGGCCATGACGATGAGGTTGAGCGGTGAAATGCGCATGGGGCCGGGACATCAAGCCAAGGGGCAACCGGCTATTTTCGTTGGCGCCGGAGAGGTGTTTGGGGGTTTCTCGGCAGGGTCTTCCCGGGGCGGGGGGGCTTGGATTCGTTGCGAATTTCGCCTCGTATTTTTCGTGGGGTTCCGAGATTTCGCTGCGCCACAAAGCACAACGCCCCAGGCGTTCAAGCCTGAGGCGTTGGTTTGTTTGGCTCCCCGACCTGGGCTCGAACCAGGGACCTACGGATTAACAGTCCGGCGCTCTACCGACTGAGCTATCGGGGAATATGTCGGTTTCGTGTTGAGTTGGCAGCCATTGGCTGCGTCATCAACCGAGAACGCAACTATAGCATCTTTTGACCGCTCTCAGCAACTTGGGCCGTTTTTCGCGCTGCTGTTGAAGCTTTGCGACATGCTCGCAACGGCGGAGGGCGGGCAGCGATCAGAACGTCACGCTGGCCGTGGCGGTCACGCTGCGCGCCGCCTGGGGCATGAGGTAGACATGGTCGGCGTAGGTGGGAGACTCGCGCCAGTTGCGCAGGTTGAAGACGTTGTTCACGTTCAAGCGCCACAGCACGTTGGTGCCCGCGAGCGACGTGGCGGTGCGCAGGCCGATGTCGGTGCGCGTCCACGAGGGCAGGCGTACGCTGTCGTCGGCGGTGACGGCGCGCGGGCCTTCGTGGATGAGGTCGGTTTGCAGCCAGGTGGATGCGAAGCCAGGCACGCGCCAGGCCACGGAGGCTTTGAGCGTGTGGTCCGGCACGTTGACGGCGGGCTTGCCGTTGATGGCCACGTCGGTGCGCTGGCTGCCACGTCGCTCGGTGTCGAGCACGGCGCCTGCCAGCGAGGTCTGCCAGGATGGGCTGCGCCATTGCCAATGGGCTTCGATGCCACGGTGCACGGCCTCGCCGTCGTTGAGGTAGGCGTAGGTGGTGTTGCCCAGTCCGTCGTTTTGGGGCACATCGCCGGCCACGGGCCTGTGGATCTGGAACACGTCGACGCCCAGTTGATGTCCGCCATCCAGGACGGACTTCACGCCGAGTTCGAGCTGCCTGCTCTTGCGGGCAGGCAACACCGTGCCGGCGTTGGTGTATTGCCGCACGGGTGTGTTCTGCGCGGCGTTGACCTCGACGCCTTGCCCCCAGCTGACGTAAGCCTGGGTCTGCTCGGCGAGCTGGTAGCCGATGGCGCCCCAGCCTGTGGTCAGGCCTTCATTGAGTGAGGCGCTGGCGCTGCCGTCGGTGAGTGCGGTGTCTCGCTGGAGCTTGGTGTGGCGCATGCCCACCCAGGCGCGCCAGGGGCCGTCGTGGCTGAGGGCGTCGACCACGCTGAGCTCGGTGCTGCGTTCGCTGCGCAGGGTGTTGGCGTAGTCGGGGCTGTCGCTGCTGCCCACGGTGAACACGCCGCTGATGTTGCCCGTGCCGACGGAGGTGTAGGTGCCAGTGTTCAGGTCGGTGTCGTGGCGTGAGCGCAGCAGCCCGAATGTCAGGCTGTGCCTGATGGGGCCTGTGCTCAGTTCGCCGTTGAGCGTTGCGTTCCACGCCCGGGTGCGGCGGTGCTCGCCGTGGGAGTGGAAGTCGTAGTAGTCGAAGGTGCCGTCGGCGTAGTAACTGGCGCAATTGGTTTCAGTTGCACAACCGTAAGGAAAGCCTCCCCGGTCGGTCGATTGCAGACGCTGCTCGCCATAGCTCACCTGGCTGCGCCAGCCGCCCGACCAGTTCTGCGTCCAGCGCAGGCTGCCTGTGTTGCCTTGCAGTTCGACGGGGCGGCTCCATGCCTGGTGGTTGAGGTTGATGGTCGGGTCGATGGACTTGGCCGAGGGCAGGGCGGTGCCCAGCAGGCTGAAGCCGGGCACGCTGGGCTGGCTCTGGAAGCTGTGCTCGAACTCGGCTTCGAGCCGGGTGTCACGCGTGAGTTGCCAGTCGCCGGCCACGGAGGCCAGGCGGCGGCGGCCGTCGGCGGCCTGCACGGTGGGGCGCAGGTCTTCGCGGGCGGCGTTCACGCGCAGGCCGTATTGGCGTTGTTCGCCAAAGCGCTCCGATAGGTCGGTGGACAGCAGCCAGCCACCACGGTCGTTCATGCCAACCGTGACTTCGCGCAGGCTCACATCTGGCCGCTTGACGAGGAAGTTCATGAGGCCAGCCGGGGCACTGGTGCCCGCCTGGATGCCGCTCGTGCCTTTGAACAGTTCGATGCCGGCCTTGTTGTCGAGCGCGATGCGGGTTTCAGCGTTGATGGGCAGGCCCTCGCGGCGGTAGTTGTAGGCATTGCTCAAGGCGAAGCCGCGCACGTTCAAGCTGTCCCAGTAGCCGACGGGGTTGTAGGCGTCGGTGGTGCTGGCGTCGAGCTTGGTGAGGTCGGCCAGGCGGGTGACGCCCGCGTCGCGCAAGGTGCTCTGGCCGAAGGTTTGGGCCTGCACCGGGGCTTGCCAGCCCGGGGTGTCGCCGAGGCCGCTGATGCTGGCGCGGGCCTGGCGAGGCGCCGTGGCGGTGACGGTGGTGGCGGGCAGGGTGCTTTCCGTGCCCGTGTTGCCGTTGCTGGTGGATGTCGTGCTCGCGCGGGCGGAGGTGGTCGAGGGGGGCATCAGGGACGATGCGGTTGAAGTCCCCGAAGGCGCCGGCGTGTTGGCTTGGGCCAGGGCATTCGCCGATGCGGACAGCGAAGCGAGCCAGCAGGCATGGAACGCGGCGAGCGCCAGTGGGTGCTGCGTCGCGGGCGTTTTCAAGGTGGGCTTCACCGGCGCCTCACCATTCGGATGACGGGTGCCGCGAGGGCGCGTGAACAAGCCAGACAAAGTGGACGAGGGCGACAGGCGAGGGCTCATGCAAACGACTCCAAGGCAGGGGAGCACCGGGTGGAAATGGCCTTCCTGCGGTGGGCTGCCTGGTGTCAGGTGCGGCTGATGAAGGGGCGGCACCCGGTGGTCTGCGCCCTGGTGTGGGCGTGCGCGCCACATGGCATGGCGCAAGCTCGACGAACTGGCTTCCCTACGCGAGGACGACCTCGATCAGGTTCGAAGGGACTCTCTCAGCGGCACCGCTCGACGCGGGCCGCACCCCTAGCAGGTCGTGATTGTAGGCGGGAGGCTGACCTGCCCGAGCCCGCCTGCCATCGATGGCTGACGTGGGTCAGCTTGTGCTTGGCCTTGAGCCCCTCAGCCTTGCACACCCAGGCGCTGGTGCAGCACCGGGCTGGTTGTGGTGTAGAGCAGGTGGGGCGGCGCATCGGGGTTGAGCGCCGTGGCGATGGCGTGCGCAGCCAGCGTGGCTTCGTGGAAGCCGCACAGCAGCAGGCGCTTCTTGCCGGGGTAGGTGTTGATGTCGCCCACGGCGTGCACGCCGGGCAGCGATGATGCGAAGCTGGCGGTGTCCACGCGCACCTGCTTGCGCTCCAGGTCCAGCCCCCATTGCGTCAACGGGCCGAGCTTGGGGCTCAGGCCCAGGCGCACCAGCAGGTGGTCGAGCGGCAATTCGAAAGCCTGGCCGTCGGCGCCCAGGAGTTGCAGCGCTTCGATGTGCATGCCATGGCCGTCGGGCTGTTTGGAAAGGCAGGCGCCCTGCGGCACACCCAGCACGAGTTGCACAGCGCCCGAGGTGATCAGCGCGCGCACCGCCGCTTCGGCTTCGGGTTCAGCCTGGAACGCGTCACGGCGATGGAGCAAGGTGATGCGCGCGGGGCGCTGAGCGGGCTCTGCCTGGGCCACATGCAGCACGGCCGCGAGGGCTTCGTCGCCACCACCGGCGATGACCAGGTGCTGGCCAGCCCAAGCAGGTGTTGCGATGGGTGTGGCGCCGTGTGTTGCCACAAGGCTGGCAGCGGCCTCGGCCCCCGTGCCGATGGGGTTTGCATGCCATTCATCAGGCAGGTTGTGCGAGAGGTTTTTCGCACAGTCGAGCTCGGCCAGGCCCAGGCCGCGTGGCACGAAGGCCCCAGCACCCGCAGCGAGGACCACCGAGCGCGCATGGCATGTCCAGCCAGCCGAGGTGCCGACTTGCCAGCCGCCATCAACCTGACTCAGCGATTCGACCTGCTGGCCGAGGTGCAGGTGAGCACGCTGACCAGTGGCCGCATCAAGCGGCAGAAAAGGCGAAGCCTGCTGAAGCAGCAGGCTCGTGAGTTCGCGGCCGGTGCAACGGGGCACGCCGGGCACGTCGTAGATGGGCTTGTCGGGGTAGAGGGCCATGCATTGGCCCCCCGCCTGCGGCAGCACGTCGACGACCTCGACCTTCAGCCCCAGCAGGCCAAGCTGGAAGGCCTGGAACAGGCCCACCGGGCCTGCGCCGATGATCAGGGCATCGGTCTGCTGCATCGGGCTGCCTGCCGGGGTCAGCGGATGAGCTGGTCCAGCTTGCCTGTCTTGTCCTTCCACTCTTCTGCATCGGGCAACGGCGCCTTGCGCTTGGTGATGCTGGGCCAGGTCTTGGACAGGTCGGCGTTGATCTGGATGTACTGCTGCTGGTTGCCGGGCACGTCCTCTTCGGGGACGATGGCGTTGACGGGGCACTCGGGGATGCAGACGGCGCAGTCGATGCACTCGTCGGGATCGATCACCAGGAAGTTGGGGCCTTCGCGGAAGCAGTCCACCGGGCAAACGTCCACGCAGTCGGTGTATTTGCAGCGGATGCAGGCTTCGGTGACGACGTGAGTCATGACAGGTCTCGGGTGAGGGGGTTGATCTTGCGGGTGGAGATTTTACCGGGGCTTATCGGGGCTTTGTGCCTCGGCGGTCCCTGTGCCTTCGCCGCACAGGGTGATGTGAGTCAAGGGTTCGTCGGGGATGGCGGTGGCGCCCGCACCGACGATGACGAGCGTAGGCCGGCCGCCGTGCACGCTGGAGGCGTCGTCGAGCGTGGCCAGGGTGTGCACGGTGTGGCGCATGTCGGGCCACCCCGCGCGCGAAACCACGCTGACTTCGGTGTCGCCAGGCCAGCCGGCGTCGAGCAGGCCTTTGCTCAGCGGGGCCAGTTGGCGGCCTGCCATGTAGAACACCTCGGTGTCGGCTCGCTGGCCTGGGCCCATGCCGCATTGCAGGTCGCCGGTGCGCGTCATGGCGGTGGTGAAGCTGACGCTGCGACCGGAGCCCCGGCGGGTAAGCGGTCGCTGGGTGGCGGCGGCTGCTGCCAGCGCCGAGGTCACGCCGGGCACCACCTCGCTGGGGATGCCGGCTTCGCGCAGCGCGTGCAGCTCTTCTTCCAGGCGGCCGAAGAGGCTGGGGTCACCGCCCTTGAGGCGGGCCACCAGGCCGCACTCGCCATGGATGGCACCCACCGCCAGCGCTTGTTCGACCAACAGTCGGTTGATGCGCGTTTGGCCGTTGTAGTCGCTGCCCGGCTGGCCGGAGAAGCCGCGCTTGCCCACGTCGATCCAGTCGGCGTTGGGCGCGAGGTCGCGCAGCGCCGGGTCGGCCAGGGCGTCGAACAGCACCACCTGGGCCTGGGCCAGCAGGCGGCTGCCGCGCACCGTGATCAGGTCGGCCTCACCGGGGCCGGCCCCGATGAAGACGACCTTGGCTGCGGTGAGCGAGCAGGGTTTGCTGTCCATGTTGGTTGATGGCGTTGAGGTGATGCTGGCTGGAGCGTTATGGGCCGTTTGAGCCGTCAGGCCGCCTTGACCAGCAGGGCGCCGCTGGTGCGGTTGGTCGTGGGGTCGACCACGATCAAGGCGCCGCCCACGCGGTTGCTGACGTAGGGCTCGACCGGCAGCGGCTGCTGGGTCTGCACGGTCACGCGGCCGATTTCGTTGACGGCAAGTTCCTGGGCCTCGGTGTCTTCGAGCGAGTGGATGTCCAGGCGGCTTTCGATGGCGGTGATGCGGGCCTGCACCCAGCGGTTGCCGTGGCGCACCCAGTATTTACGGCCGATGGCGGCGGGCTCGGTGTCCAGCCAGGCCAGCGTGGCGGTGAAGCTGTCGGTGGGCTTGATCGAGCCGGGCGTGTGCACCCAGTCGCCGCGCGAGACGTCGACCTGGCGGTCCAGCACGATGCCGGCCGACTGGCCTGCTTCGCACTGGTCAACCACCAGGGCGGCGTGGCGCACTTCGGCCACGATGGCGGTCTGGCCGCTCGGGAAGATCTGCACTTCGTCGCCGGCCTTGACCGCGCCGTGGGCGATGCGGCCCCACAGGGCGCGGTACTGGTGACCGGTGCCCGATGCTGAAGCCTCGCCTTCGCCGACAGCGTCGCGGGTCACGTACTGCACGGGGTGGAGCAGGGCGCCGTCGTGGCGCTCGTCTGCCACGGGCAGTTGTTCAAGCACTTGCAGCAGCGTGGGGCCCTTGTACCAGGGCCAGTTGGCCGAGGGCGTGGTCACGTTGTCGCCACGCAGGGCCGACACGGGGATCACGCCCTTGTTGACGATGCCAGCTTGCTCAGCAAACGCTTCCAGGGAGCCCTTGACTGCGTTGAAGGCGGCTTCGGTGTCTTGCTCGATGGCGTCCAGCTTGTTGACGGCGAACACGATCGAGGGCACGCGCAGCAGGTGGGCCAGCAGGCTGTGACGCTTGGTCTGCGTCAGCAGCGGCACGGGCTTGGCCTTCCAGTCGATCTTGGTGATGTCGACCAGCACCACGGCGGCGTCACTGCCAGCGGCGGCGGTCACCATGTTGCGGGTGTACTGCTCGTGGCCGGGGGCGTCGGCGATGATGAACTTGCGCGTCTTGGTGGCGAAGTAGCGGTAGGCCACGTCGATGGTGATGCCTTGCTCGCGCTCGGCCTCCAGGCCGTCGGTCAGCAGAGACAGGTCGATGGGGGCACCGGCAGCGCGCTTCTCAAGAGCGTCGAGCTGGTCGGCCAGGATGGCGCGGCTGTCGAACAGCAGGCGGCCGATCAGCGTGCTCTTGCCATCGTCCACGCTGCCGGCGGTCAGGAAGCGCAGGGCCTTATGCGCGAGCTCTTCGCCCGCTTCGCAGTGCGACACGTTGGGGGTGACTTGGGTGCTCATCAGAAATAACCTTCCTTCTTGCGGCGCTCCATCGAGGCCTCGGACGTGCGGTCGTCCATGCGGGTGGCGCCACGTTCGCTCACGGTCACGTGCAGGGTCTCGGCGACGATGTCGGCCGGGTTCTGCGCATCGCTTTCCACGGGGCAGGTGCAGGTCATGTCACCCACGGTGCGGAAGCGCACATCAACCGTCTCGATGGTTTCGCCTTCCAGCGCAGGCGTGACCTCGGTCAGCGGCACGAGCAGGCCCTTGCGGCGGATCACCTGGCGCGCGTGCTTGTAGTAGATGCTGGGCAGCGGGATGTTCTCGCGGGCGATGTAGAGCCACACGTCCAGCTCGGTCCAGTTCGAGATGGGGAAGGCGCGGAAGTGTTCGCCCGGCTTGATGCGGGTGTTGAACAGGTTCCACAGCTCGGGGCGCTGTTCCTTGGGCTGCCACTGGCCGAAGCTATCGCGGTGGCTGAAGATGCGCTCCTTGGCGCGGGCCTTCTCTTCATCGCGGCGGGCGCCGCCGATCAGGCAGTCGAAGCGGTTGTCTTCGATGGCTTCCAGCAAGGTCACGGTCTGGTGTCCGTTGCGCGATTCCAGCGGGTGGGCCAGGCGCACGGTGCCCTTCTTGATCGAGTCTTCCATGTGCGCGACGATCAGGCGCTCGCTGATCTCTGCCACGCGCTGTTCGCGGAACTCGATCACTTCAGGGAAGTTGTGGCCGGTGTCCACGTGCACCAGCGGGAAGGGCAGTTTGCCTTCCAGCTTGCCCGTGGCCGGGTTCTTCATCTTGAAGGCCTTCTCGGCCAGTTGCAGCACCACGCACGAGTCCTTGCCGCTGGAGAACAGCAGGCCTGGGCGCTCGAAAGTGGCCGCCACTTCGCGCAGGATGAAGATCGCTTCTTCTTCCAGCGCGTCCAGGTGGCGGTGGTCGACTTCCGCCAGCAGTTGTTTCACATCACTCATGTTGTACTCGCTTTGAATCTTCAGGCTGCCGTTCACTTGTGAACGTGCAGGCCGCATTCCTTGGCACCCTCGTCTTCCCACCACCAGCGGCCGGCGCGGAAGTCCTCGCCCACGGCGATGGCGCGCGTGCAGGGCGCGCAGCCGATGCTGGGCATGAACTGGTCGTGCAGCGGGTTGTAGGGCACGTTGAAAGCCTTGACGTAGTGCCACACATCGCCCCACGTCCAGTCGATCATGGGGTTGAACTTGGCGCGGCCCTTGTCGTCCGACTCGCGGGGCAGCATGCCGCCACGGTTGTTCGACTGCTCGCGGCGCAGGCCGGTGATCCAGGCCGTGCGGCCATCGAGCATGCGCGCCAGCGGTTCGAGCTTGCGCAGGCCGCAGCAGGCCTTGCGCAGGTCGATGCTTTCGTACATGGCCTTCTCGCCGTTCTTGCGCACGAACTCGATCACCGCTTCGGCCACGGGCTTGTAGACCTCAACCTTCACGCCCTGGCCATCGAAGGCGTCGGCGTAGTGCTGCTCGATGGTGCCGATCAGCGCGACCGTCTCGGGGTGCAGCATGCCGGTCTCCAGCGTGCCCACGGCGATGCCGATGCCGTGTCGCGCAATCAGGTCGGTGACGATCATGTCTTCCACGCCCAGGCTCGTGGCCTGGACCACCTTGCCGGGGTGCTCGGCGGCAGCGGCCTTCAACAGCGCGACGGTCTCGGCCAACTTGGCTTCGAAGTCAGGGCTGGCCTTGGCGTACAGGCCGATGGCCGAGCTGGACGGAGCAGGGCCGCCGATCAGCGACGACACGCCGCCAACGTCGCCAAAGTCCACGGAGGAGCTTTCACTCATGGGGATCTCCTGGGGTCGCTTGCTCAGGCTGCGCGGCCGAACACGGGCTTGGGTGCGTTCACGTCGCCTTGGTAGTGGCCGCGTGCAGCGAAAAAGCCCAGCTGGCGTTCGGCAATGGCGCGATCCTGATCGCCACGCAGCACCACGGCACTGAAGCCGCAACGCTTGAGCAGGGGCATCATGTCGACGACCACGTCACCCGTGGCGCGGATCTCGCCACCGAAGCGGTAGCGCGAACGCAGGATGTGCGCCTGGGTGTAAGCGCGCCCGTCCGTCCACTTCGGGAACTGCAGCACCACGAGAGAGAGCTTGGCCACATCGGCCTCGATGACCTCGATGTCGGTGTCGTTGCACAGGATCACGCCCACGGGCTTGTGATCGGTCGCATCCTTCGCAGGCCACTGCTCGCGCACAGCGTGCCATTGCGCCAGGGTCAGCAGGCTGTGTGACTTGATGGGCGGGTGGTCGATCTGACCGTCTTCGCCGCCCACGGTGTGCCACTGGTCGTGATGGGTGTCGATGAATTGCATGGTGGGGTCTCCTTCGGGCACGGCGATCAGGCGGCCTTGGCGGTCGAGCGGCGGGTGGCGTTGGCCGCAGCCTTGAACGGGTCGAGGCCGACGCGCTTGACGGTGTCGATGAACTTCTCGCCGGCCTGGCGCTGAGCCTGGTAGGTCTCGATCACGGCTTCCACGGCGTCCTGCACTTCGTCGGCCGCGAACGAGGGGCCGATCACCTTGCCAGCCACGGCGGCCGGTGCGTGGTCGGAGCCGTCCGAGCCGCCCAGCGTGATCTGGTACCACTCGGTGCCGTCCTTGTCGACGCCGAGGATGCCGATGTGCCCGCTGTGGTGGTGGCCGCAGGAGTTGATGCAGCCCGAGATGTGCAGGTCGATCTCGCCGATGTCGTAGAGCTCGTCCAGGTCTTGATAACGCTCGATCAGGGCGTTGGCGATGGGGATGGAGCGGGCGTTGGCCAGCGCGCAGAAGTCGCCGCCCGGGCAGGCGATCATGTCCGACAGCAGGCCGATGTTGGGCGAAGCCAGGGTGTTGGCCTTGGCGGCCTGCCACAGGCCGTAGAGGTCTTCCTCGCGCACGAAGGGCAGCAGCACGTTCTGGTCGTGGGTCACGCGCAGCTCGCCGCAACTGAAGCGGTCTGCCATGTCGGCGATGGCGTCCATTTGCGCATCGGTCACGTCGCCAGGGGCCTGGCCCACGCGCTTGACCGACAGTTGCACGCACTTGTAGCCCTGCACCTTGTGGCCTTCGACATTGCGCTCCAGCCACTTGGCGAACTGCTTCTTGTCCGCGTCCGAGGCGTCGGCAGGCAAACCATTGCCGGCGGGCACGTGGGCCTGCACCGAGGCAGGGTAAGCAAAGCCTGCGTTGACGCGATCGAACTCGGCCTGCGGGATGATGTGCGCAGCACCATCGGCGTCGCGCTCCATGATGTTCTTGAACTCGGTGTTGACCTGGTCGAAGAACTTCTGGCCCTCGGCCTTCACCAGGATCTTGATGCGCGCCTTGTACATGTTGTCGCGCCGGCCGTAGCGGTTGTAGACGCGCACGATGGCCTCGATGTAGACGAGGATCTGCTGCCAGGGCACGAAGTCGTTGATGACGGTACCGGTGATCGGGGTGCGGCCCATGCCGCCACCGACCAGCACCTTGAAGCCGACTTCACCCGCATCGTTCTTGACCAGGTGCAGGCCGATGTCGTGCCAGGCCACGGCGGCGCGGTCTTCCTTGGCGCCGCTGACAGCGATCTTGAACTTGCGCGGCAGGAAGGCGAACTCGGGGTGCAGGGTCGACCACTGGCGCAGCACCTCGGCGTAGGGGCGAGCGTCAACGATCTCATCGGCGGCCACGCCCACTTTGGCATCGGCGGTGATGTTGCGGATGCAGTTGCCCGAGGTCTGGATGCCGTGCATGTTGACCTCGGCCAGCAGCTCCATCACCTCGGCGGCCTTGGGCAGCGGGATCCAGTTGTACTGGACGTTCTGGCGCGTGGTGAAGTGGGCGTAGCCACGGTCGAACTCGCGGGCGATGCGGGCGAGCTGGCGAATCTGCTTGCTCGACATCTCACCATAAGGCACGGCCACGCGCAGCATGGGCGCATGGCGTTGGATGTACCAGCCGTTTTGCAGGCGCAGCGGGCGGAAATCATCGTCGGCGAGCTTGCCGGCCAGGTTGCGTTCCAGCTGGTCGCGGAACTGAGCGGCGCGCTGGCGGACAAACTGTTTGTCGAATTCGGTGTACTGATACATGGGGCGGGTCTCCCGTGAGCGGGCGGGGCGGATGAGCGGTGGGTGGGGTCAGACCAGTTTGAGCACTTTGTTGGCAGCGATGACCAGGCAGATGCACAGCGCAAAGCGCGTGATTGTCTCAGGCAAGAGCTTGGTCAGCTTGGCCCCCACCCAGATTCCGGGGAGGGAGCCGATGAGCAATTCAACAAGAAGCAGCCATTCCACGTTACCGAGAGAGGCATGGCCGATGCCGGCGACGATGGTCAGCGGTACGGCGTGCGCAATGTCGCTGCCGACCAGGCGCTTCATGTCCAGGCGCGGGTAAAGCAGCAGGATCATGGTCGCGCCCAGGGCCCCGGCGCCGATGGAGCTCAGCGACACCAGCACCCCGAGGATGGCTCCGCACAGCACCGTCAGCGTCCCTCGATTGTCTCGCGTGATCCAGCGCTCCAGCCAGATCCCCACCCGATGCCAGACCGGACGAAATGCCACTGTCACGGCGGTCAGCAGCAATGCGACGCCCAGTGCCAACGCCAAGGTGCTTTGACCGCTCTTGTGCACGCCCTCGACGTGCATGTAGGTCATCGTCAGGATGGATGCGGGGATGCTGCCCAGCAGCAGTCTTTTTGTGATGTGGTAATCGACATGACCCTCCATGTGGTGAGCCACCGAACCCGACACCTTGGTCAGTCCCGCGAACCACAGGTCCGTGCCAATGGCCACGGCCTTGTCCAGCCCGAACACGGAAATCAGCAAAGGGGTCATCAGCGAGCCGCCGCCCACGCCAGTCAGGCCCACAATCAGGCCCACGCCGGCACCGGCGAGCACCGCCATCCAATCGAACGTCATGTGAAAGAGTGCTTGTCCCTGCGGCCGAGGCGCGGCATGCGCCAGGTTGCACAGCAGGGAGGGCGAACTGTAAAAACTTTCTTTATTTATGAGAACAACATTTTTTCGGTTTGCTTATTCTTCTTTGGAATATTTGAGGCCGGTGTGCATCGGGTTGGCGGTCTCGATGGGTGTCGCGGGCTGCTCCATGCTCTCGAAAGAGGAGGCCCCTCGTCCCGTTGCCGTAGCGCCTGCGCAGGCGCCCGGCATGGCTGTGGGCGTGCCCAAGCCCTTGCCTCGCCCTCCGCGCATTGGCCTTGCTTTGGGCGGCGGCGCGGCCCGTGGCTTCGCGCACATCGGCGTGCTGCAAGTGCTGGAGGAGCAGGGCATCAAACCCGACCTGGTGGTAGGCACCTCGGCGGGCAGCCTGGTGGCCGCCCTCTACGCCGCGGGCAAGACGCCGACCGAATTGCAGACCATGGCCATGAGCCTGGACGAGTCGAGCATCACCGACTGGGTTTTTCCCGGCCGCTCGCTGCTCAAGGGCGAGGCGCTGGCGCGCTTCATCCGCACGCAGACGGCCGGCAAGCAAATCGAGAACATGCGCCTGCCCCTGGGCATCGTCGCGGCTGACCTGGAGAGCGGCGCCCCGATCCTGTTCAGGCGAGGCGATCCGGGCACGGCGGTGCGCGCGTCCAGCGCCGTGCCGGCGGTTTTCGAGCCGGTGCGCATCAACGGCCGCGAGTACATCGACGGCGGCGCGGTGTCGCCCATTCCGGTGCGCTTCGCCCGCCAGATGGGCGCGGACCTGGTCATCGCGGTGGACATCTCCGCCATCCCACAGGGTCAGCCCACCAAACGCGCGGTCGACATCCTGTTGCAGACCTTCAACATCATGGGCCATGCCATCAGCCAGCACGAGCTGGCCGAGGCCGACGTGGTGATGCGCCCGAAGCTGGAAGGCATCGGCAGCGCCGATTTTTCATCTCGGCGGCTGTCGATCCTGGCCGGGCGCGAGGCGGCGCTGATGGTGCTGCCGCAACTCAAGGAGCGGATCGCGGCTCGCACGCGCTGAAGGGTAGGGCACGGCGCGAGCTTCCAACGTCGCGCCTGGGCTGCATGAGCCCCGTGATGCCGCTTGGCGGCGCCTGGGCTCTGGGGGCGGGCCAGTTGCCCGCCTAGCTCAACGTGCCGCGGTGAATGGCTGACCCGTCAGCTTCGAGCCGGTGTCGAGCGCGCGCTTCTTGAACCACCCCGTGTTCATCTCGAGCACGTAGCGCACCGGCCGGTCGGAGCAGTGCGAGTCCAGCGTCTGCGGCTTCATCTCATCCACGTTGACGATGGTGCCGTCGTCGTCGATGAAGGCGACGGACAGCGGGATCAAGGTGTTCTTCATCCAGAAGCACTGCACCCCGGGCCGCTCGAAGACGAACAGCATGCCCTCGTGGGTGCCCATCTGCGTGCGATGCATCAAGCCGATGGCGCGCTCGCGGTCGGTCATGGCGACCTCGGCGGTGATGTTCTGCATGCCTGCGTGCAATTGGATGGTGCGCAGCTTCTGGGGGCCTTCCTGGGCCCAGGCGCAGCCGGCGGCCAGGCCACCCATGGCAACCACAGCAACCATGATCTGCATCAAGCCCGTGCGCTGGGGTTTGGACCCGGCGCGCCACTGCCCGGGAACGCTTTGACTGACAATGCCGACTTTCGTCATCTCCGTGTCTCGATGAGCTGGTTCACGGGTTCGACTGTAGCAGCCGCTTCATGAATGCCCCCGCTTCCGCGACGCCCCAGGCACCCCTGCCGCCCCTGCCGCCCCTGCCTGAGTTGACGCCATCCCAGGCCGCTGGCCTGGACGACCCAGACTTGCTGGCCCAGTGCGTTGTTGAGCTGCCCATCGGCCCCTTGCGTCGCATCGGCCTGGGCATCTCGGGCATGTATTGCGCCGCCTGCACCATCACCATCGAGGACGCGGTCAAGGCGGTGCCCGGGGTCAGCGAGGTGCAGGTTCAGGCGGCTTCGCAACGCGCGCGCATCCTCATTGACCCGGCCAAGGTGAAGCTGTCGGACATCGTCGCCGCCGTGCAGCGCGTGGGCTACCGTGCCTGGCCCGACGCCGCCGCCCGCGCCGGCCACGAGCGCCTGCGCCAGCGCCGCATGCTGCTGTGGCGACTCTCGGTTGCGGCCTTCTGCATGATGCAGGTGATGATGCTCGCCTGGCCCCAGTACGTGGCCGGGCCACGAGAGATCCCGCCCGACATCTGGCAGCTCATGAACTGGGCCAACTGGGTGCTCAGCCTGCCGGTGATGATCTTCTCCTGCGGCCCCTTCTTCAGCGGGGCTTGGCGCGCGGCCCGACAGGGCAAGGTGTCGATGGACACGCCTGTGGCCATCGGCATGCTGGCCACCTTCATCGTCAGCACTGGCGTGACCATGGGCCAGACCGATGTCTTCGGTCACGAGGCCTACTTTGACTCCCTCACCATGTTCGTGGCGTTCTTGCTGACGGGGCGCTGGCTGGAGAGCAGCGCCCGCGAGCGCGTGACCCACTCGCTGGAAGCCTTGTGCGTGCGCCTGCCGGAGGCGGTCGAGCGCGCCGTAGCTGGCGAGGCGGCGCAGGGCGATGCCGATCTGCATGGCGCCGCCGTCGAATCCGTGCCGCTGTCGGCCTTGCGGCATGGCGACCGGGTCAAGGTCGCCGTGGGACAGGCTTTCCCCGCTGATGGCCAAGTGCTACTCGGCGAGACCGAGGTTGACGAGTCTCTGCTCACAGGTGAATCCCGGGCGGTGACACGCCGACCCGGTCAGATGGTGGTGGCGGGATCTGTCAACCTGGGTTCACCTGTGTGGATCTCGGTTGAGCGCCTTGGGCCCGACACCCGCTATCAGCAGATTGTCTCGCTGGTGCATCAAGCCATGACGGAAAAGCCTGGCTGGATGCGCACGGCGGACCGCATGGCTGGTCCATTTTTATGGGGCGTGCTGGTGCTGGCTGGTCTGGGCGCGCTGGCATGGCAGTGGATTGATCCTTCCCGTGCCGTGTGGGTGGCCGTGTCGGTGCTGGTGGTGACCTGTCCTTGCGCGCTGTCGCTGGCCGCGCCTTCCGCGTTGTTGGCGGCCGCCGGCGCCATGGCCAAACGTGGCCTGCTGGTGCGCCGCATCGACGCCTTGGAGGCCCTGTCAACCGTGCGCCAGGTCTATTTCGACAAGACCGGCACCCTCACCGAAAGCGAGTTGTCGGTGACCGGGCTGCAACGCGCTGAAGGGGTGACTGACTTGGCCGAGCTGCTGGCATCCGCCCCGGTGCCCGCGATATCTGATGCCGCCCCTCACGATGCGTCCTTGAGCCGGCATGCGGACGGCGAAGCGGTGGAGGCGGGAGGCGAGGGCAGCCTGCCGGGCCTTTGGCATCACGCCGCATCGCTGGCGGCCGCCTCGCATCACCCGGTGTCGCGCTCGATCGTGCGCGCGGCGCAATCTGGCCGACCCGAAGAGGCCGGCCCCTGGGCGCCCCTGAGCTGGGTCGAGCTGCACGAGCGCGCGGGGCAGGGGGTCGAGGCTCGCGACGAAGCCGGGCGGTGCTGGCGATTGGGCCGCCAGGACTGGGTGCTGGGCGTTGGTGCCTCGCTCGTGCTGCGCCATTGGCCCGCGCCCGACGCCCCGCGCGCCTGGCTCGCCGCCCGTTCGAGCGATGGCACCCTGCTGCCTGACACGGTGGTGGGCATCCTGCTCGACGAGGTGTTCCGTCCAGAGGCAGCGCCCGCTTTGCACCAATTGAGGGAACTGGGCTGCCAAGCCGCGCTGCTGTCTGGCGATCACAATGACCGTGTGCAGGCAGCGTCCCGCATCCTCGGGCCCCATGGCGAATTGCCGGTGGCGGCCGCACAGGCCACCCCTGAAGACAAATTGCGGGTGATGTCGACCGTTCAGCAGCGCGGCGAGCAGGTCGCCGTCGTGGGCGACGGCATCAACGATGCGCCCGTGCTGGCCAAAGCCGATGTTTCGGTGGCTTTGGATCAGGGCTCGGCGCTGGCTCAATCGCAGGCGGACCTCATCGTCCTGAACGGCCGGCTAACGGGTTTACCCGAGGCTGTGGCCCACAGCCGTTTCGCCATGCGGGTCGTCAAACAGAACCTGGTGTGGGCTGCGATCTACAATTTCGCCTGCATCCCCCTCGCACTCACTGGTTTGCTGCCCCCTTGGGCGGCAGGACTCGGCATGGCGCTGAGTTCACTCGGTGTCGTGCTCAATTCCCTGCGGCTGGGAAACATCCGATGGAAATCCTCTACGTCCTGATTCCCGTGTCCGTTTTGCTCGTGCTGGCAATCCTGGCCGTGCTGGGCTGGGCCATCCACAGCGGCCAGTTCGAGGACATCGAAGCCGAAGGGCATCGAATTTTGCACAGTGAGGAAGAGGCTTCGGGGGATAACGTTGAGCGGCATCAAGAATAGTTAATGGTTTGCCCGCACAATTCGCGCTGTAACAAAGGAGAACTAGAGATGGCAACCCCCCACTCTGCCACTTACAACGACACCGTTGTCCGGCAGTTCGCCGTCGCGGCGGTGCTCTGGGGCGTCGTCGGCATGGCCGTCGGCGTCCTGATCGCCTCGCAACTGGCGTGGCCGGAACTCAATTTCGGCATCCCCTGGCTGACCTACGGTCGCCTGCGTCCCCTGCACACCAATGCGGTGATTTTCGCGTTCGGCGGCTGCGCCCTGTTCGCGACTTCTTACCACGTGGTGCAACGCACCTGCCAAACCCGCCTGTTCGCCGGTCCGCTCGCCTCGTTCACATTCTGGGGTTGGCAGCTGGTGATTCTCTTGGCCGCCATTTCCCTGCCTCTGGGTTACACCTCCGGCAAGGAATATGCCGAGCTTGAATGGCCGATTGACTTGCTGATCGCCGTCGTCTGGGTTTCCTATGCGATCGTCTTCTTCGGCACCGTCGGCACCCGCAAGATCCGCCACATCTATGTGGCGAACTGGTTCTACGGCGCCTTCATCATCGCCGTGGCCCTGCTGCACATCGTCAACAGCGCCGCCATCCCGGTGTTCTCCGACGGCATCCTGACACCCAAGTCCTACTCGGCCTACGCTGGTGTGCAGGACGCGATGGTGCAATGGTGGTACGGCCACAATGCCGTGGGCTTCTTCCTGACGGCCGGCTTCCTGGGCATGATGTATTACTACATCCCCAAGCAGGCCGGCATGCCCGTGTACTCGTATCGCCTGTCGATCGTGCACTTCTGGGCCCTGATCTTCACCTACATGTGGGCTGGTCCTCACCACCTGCACTACACCGCGCTGCCTGACTGGACGCAATCCGTTGGCATGGTGTTCTCGCTGATCCTGCTTGCACCATCCTGGGGCGGCATGATCAACGGCATCATGACCCTGTCGGGCGCCTGGTACAAGCTGCGCGACGACGCGATCCTGAAGTTCCTGATCGTGGCCCTGTCGTTCTACGGCATGTCCACCTTCGAAGGTCCGATGATGTCCATCAAGACCGTGAACTCGCTGTCGCACTACACCGACTGGACCGTGGGCCATGTGCACTCCGGCGCCCTGGGTTGGGTGGGCCTGATCTCCATGGGTTCGCTGTACTACCTGATCCCGCGCATGTTCGGCCGCACGACGATGTACTCGGTCTCGGCCATCTCGCTGCACTTCTGGGCAGCCACCATCGGCATCGTGCTGTACATCGCCGCGATGTGGATCGCTGGCGTGATGCAGGGCCTGATGTGGCGCGCTGTGAACCCTGACGGCACGCTGGTCTACAGCTTTGTCGAGGGCGTGAAGGCGACCTATCCCTTCTACGTGATCCGCGTCGCGGGTGGCTTGCTCTACCTGGGCGGCATGATCCTGATGCTGTGGAACACCGTGATGACCGCCATGGCTGGTCGCGCCGTCAACGCGCCGATCCCCCAGCCGGCCCACGCCTGAGCCACGCAAGGAGAACAACATGGCTGACAACAACCACAAGCCTGCGCTCTTCTCGCACGAGAAGATCGAGACCAGCAACACCCTGATGATCGTGCTGACGCTGATCGTCGTGTGCTTCGGCGCGCTGGTCGAAATCGTGCCCCTGTACTTCCAGAAGAGCACCACCATCCCGGTGGACGGCCTCAAGCCTTACACGGCCCTGCAACTGGCGGGCCGCGACATCTACCTGCGTGAAGGCTGCTACGGCTGTCACTCGCAGATGATTCGCCCCTTCCGTGCGGAAACCCTGCGTTACGGCCATTACTCGATGGCGGGTGAGTTCGTCTACGACCACCCCTTCCAGTGGGGCTCGAAGCGCACCGGCCCCGACCTGCACCGCGTGGGTGGCAAGTACTCCGACGAGTGGCACCGCGCCCACCTGGAGAACCCCCGCAATGTGGTTCCGGAATCCAACATGCCGGCCTACCCCTGGCTGCTGACCAACAAGGTCAACGAGTCCAGCATCGGCCCGCACATGCAAGCCCTGCGCACGGTTGGCGTGCCCTACACGGACGCCGAAATCAAGGCCGCCGCGGCCGAGGTCAAGGACAAGACCGAGATCGAGGCCGTGATCGCCTACCTGCAGGTGCTGGGCACCTCGGTGAAATAAGGAGCAGCGCACATGGACGTCATCACCCTCAGAAGCATCTTCACCGTGGCGTGCTTGTGCGTTTTCGTGGGCATCGTTGCGTGGGCGTTCTCTCGCCGCAACAAGGCCCAGTTTGAAGAGGCGGCCCGTCTGCCTCTCTCTGAAGATTGACTGGAGGCTCAGACATGAGCGACTTCATTTCGAGTGGATGGGCGTGGTATGTCACGGCCATCGTGGTGTTCGGCCTGGTCTACTGCGCCTTTGTGCTCATCGGCGCGGCCCGGCACAAGGTGGTTTACGACGCCCAGGGCAACGTGGACAAAACCACGGGCCACACCTGGGACGGCGACCTGCGTGAATTGAACAACCCGCTGCCGCGCTGGTGGCTGTACCTGTTCATCATCACCCTGGTCTTCGCCGTGGCTTACTTGGCGTTGTATCCAGGTCTCGCGGTCACGGGCGGCAAGCTGAACTGGACCTCCAAAGGCCAGCTAGAGGCTGAAAACGCCAAGGCCAAGGCCGAGCAGGACAAGATCTTCGCCAAGTTCAAGTCGGCTTCGATCGAAGATCTGGCCCGCGACCCGCAGGCCCACGCCATCGGTCAGCGCCTGTTCCTGAACAACTGCGCGGCCTGCCACGGCTCCGACGCCAAGGGCGCGAAGAGCTTCCCCAACCTGACCGACGGTGACTGGATTCACGGCGGCTCTCCCGACAAGATCGTCGAGACCATCACCGGCGGCCGCGTTGGCCAGATGCCTCCGCTGGCTGCAGTCGTGGGCACGCCTGAAGAGGCTCGCCAGGTTGCGAACTACGTGCTGAGCCTGTCGGGCGCTGGTCACAACTCCATCCAGGCTGAACTCGGCAAGGCCAAGTTCAAGGCGGTCTGCGCGGCCTGCCACGGCCCCGACGGCAAGGGCAACCAGGCCATCGGTGCGCCGAATCTGACCGACAAGATCTGGCTGCATGGCTGGGGCGAACAGTTCATCGTCGAGATGATCAACAAGGGCAAAGTCAACGTCATGCCCGCCCAGAAGGCGCGCCTGTCCGAAGACCAGATCCGCTTGGTGGCGTCCTACGTGTGGAGCCTGTCCCATCCCACCCAATCGGCCGACGCCAGGTGAGTCGGGGCTCGCCTCAAGTCGAATTGAAGGCTGGCACGGCTCGGTGTTGACTTCGATCAAGAACAGGCCAACAGCGAGCCAGGGCGGTGGTGGAGCGTGATACCCTGAGGGGTATGCGGTCCACCACCGTTTCACATTGAGATTCCGAGTCCTCCCATGAGCGAATCCAGCCCCCACACGGATCCAGGCAAGCGCGTCATCCCCATCCAGGCCGTCGGTGCGCGCGAAGAGACGGTCTCCCTCTACAAGAAGGGCGAGAAAATCTACGCCCGCGAGGTCAAGGGCTGGTTCACTCAGTGGCGCTGGGTGCTGGTCTGGCTCACCCAGATCGTCTTCTACTGCACTCCGTGGCTGGTCTGGAATGACCGGCAGGCCGTGCTCTTCGACCTGACCACGCGCCGCTTCTACTTGTTCAATCTGGTCCTGTACCCGCAGGACTTCATCTACCTCACCGCGCTGCTCGTGATCTCGGCTTACGGGCTCTTCCTGTTCACGGCTGTGGCCGGACGCCTGTGGTGCGGCTACGCCTGCCCGCAGTCCGTCTACACCGAGATCTTCATGTGGATCGAGCGCAAGATCGAAGGCGATCGCGTGCGCCGCATGAAGCTCGACAAGTCACCCTGGTCTTTCGAGAAGGTCTGGCGCAAGACGGCCAAGCAACTCGCCTGGATCACCTTCGCGCTGTGGACGGGCTACACCTTCGTCGGTTACTTCACGCCCATCCGCGTGCTTGCCGCCGAGGTGCTCAGCCTCAGCATGGGGCCGTGGGAAATCTTCTGGGTGCTGTTCTACGGTTTCGCGACCTATGGCAACGCCGGCTACATGCGCGAGCAGGTCTGCAAGTACATGTGCCCCTATGCGCGCTTTCAAAGCGCCATGTTCGACCGCGACACGCTGATCATCAGCTACGACACCAAGCGGGGCGAGCCGCGTGGGTCACGCAAGCGCGGTGCCGATGCCAAGGCGCTAAACCAAGGCGACTGCGTCGACTGCACTTTGTGCGTGCAGGTCTGCCCTGTGGGCATCGACATCCGCAAGGGCTTGCAGTACGAATGCATCGGTTGCGCGGCCTGCATCGACGTGTGCGATTCGGTCATGGACAAGGTGGGGTCGCCGCGCGGGCTGATCCGCTACGCCACACTCAACAGCCTGGAGAACGGCTGGGGGCGCAAGGAAATGTGGGCTCGGGTGACGCGCCCGCGCGTGCTGATCTACTCGGCCATCCTGGCTGCGGTGGTCGTCGCCTTCCTCCACAGCCTCTACAACCGCCCGCCGTTTCGCGTTGACATCCTGCGTGACCGTGGCACGCTGGCGCGTGTGGTCGACGAAGGCTTCGTCGAGAACGTTTACCGTGTGCAGATCATGAATGCCAGCGAGGACACGCAGCGCTACCGAATCGGCGTCGAGCAGTTGACCCAACCCGTGGTTGACGGCGGGCAGGATGTGGTTCTCGGTCCGGCCGAGGCCCGCTGGGTGCCGATCGCCGTGCGCGTCTCGCCCGATGTGGCGGCGCGCATGGGTTCTGGTGCCCATGGCATGACCATCTTGGTTGAACAGCTTCGCCAAGGCAGCGACCCGCAGGTCGACGTGCGAGAAAAGTCGACCTTCATGGTGCCGCGTTGAGCGGCGCCCTAACCGATTCCTGGAGCCCATCCATGTCCACCCCTGACAAGCTCACCCCCGTCGACAACCCACCTTGGTGGAAGCTGCCCATCGTCTGGCTCGTGATCGGTGGGCCGGCCACCGTGGTCGTGGCTGCATTGTTCACCGCCGGTATCGCCATCAAGCATGTGGACCCGGTGCTCGACACGTCCAAGGGGCACGTCAAGTCTTCGGTGGAGGAGCCCGCCATCCAGGCGCGCAACCACGCTGCTTCGCCTTCGATGCAGCCCGCTGATCGTTGATCTGCCTCAAGGCAGCGCCTGGGGACGACCCTCGATTTCGGGGTAAGTCCTCGTTACGGCGTCGCGTGGCAGTCGGAACATGTTCTTTGTGTGCGATCAGCCTCAAGGAGGTCCCGATGTCTCGCCGGTCCTTGCACCTTGCCCAGATCCTCTGGCCCGCTTTCTTGATTGCGGGCGTTCTCGAAATGGTGGTTTTTGCATTGGTCGATCCAGCCGGACTCACCGTCGGCAATTGGGCGCCCGATGCTCGCACGGTCTACAGCCTGACGTTCTTCGTCTTCTGGGGATTGGTGGCCACGGCCTCGGGCATCAGCCACGTGATGATGCGCCAGCCTCGCAGCGTCACGCTGTCGCGGCGCGCGGCACGCCGTCAAGCACGGCGTGCCATGGTCATGCAGCACCAGCACTGAGCGACGGCCGAGCATCACTCAAAGAAAATCCAAAGAAAATGGCCACCACCAGGGTGGCCATTGAGCTTAGCGCTGCACCGCCGTGAAGGCGACAGGGCTTGTCAGCAACGCACGCTGTTGACCAGCGCACGCAATCCGGCCTCGTCGGTGATGCGGATGTCGCGCTGCTTGACCTCCAGCAGGCCTTCTTCCTGGAATTTCGAGAAAGTGCGGCTCACGGTTTCGAGCTTGAGGCCGAGGTAGCTGCCGATCTCTTCGCGTGTCATTCGCAAGACAAGCGCGGACGCTGAGAAGCCGCGCGCATGCAAGCGCTGCGTGAGGTTCAGCAAGAAGGCTGCGAGCCGCTCTTCGGCGCGCATGCTGCCCAACAGCAGCATCACGCCATGGTCACGCACGATCTCGCGGCTCATGATCTTGTGGAACTGGTGCTGCAGGTCCGAGAACTCGCGCGAGAGTTCTTCCAATTGGCCGTAGGGGATCACGCAGACCTGCGAATCTTCGAGGGCAATCGCATCACAAGCGTGGCGGTCGGTGCTGATGCCATCAAGGCCCAGCAACTCACCGGCCATCTGGAAGCCGGTGACCTGATCGCGGCCGTCTTCCGACGAGATGCGGGTCTTGAAGAAGCCTGTGCGCACCGCGTAGACCGATTTGAAGGGGTCACCCGTGTGAAAGAGTGCGTCGCCCCGCTTGACGGACTTGCGCGTGGCCACCAACGTGTCGAGCTCGGTGAGCTGAGGTTGGGTCAGGCCGACGGGCAAGCACAGCTCGCGCAGGTTGCAGCTTGAGCAGGCAACTTTGAAGGAGTCGAGTTTCATGGGGCTGGCAGACGAGCCTGTTGTGTGGCCACGGTTCGTGGCATTGCAGGAAGCGGTTCCGGTCGGAGCCAGTTCAATCGAGTGGGCGGTCTGGTTCAGCATGAGCAACCTCAAACAATGAACCGATTGTTGCCGGATTCCTGTTTGCGCCCTTGATGCAAGTCAACCCTGCTGGCTGCCAGTTTGGCACATTCCAATGAATGAGTGAACAGGCCCTGAATTCCCCGCCCGAAGCCCCTGTTGTGTCGAGGGAAACCCTCTCTCGACTTGATGTTCAGGGGCCTCGCTACACATCCTATCCCACCGCCGATCGATTCGTCGAGGCCTATGGGCCGGATCAGTATGTTCAGGCCTTGGGTCAGCGGGGAGACGGTGTGGGCGCGCTCACGGGCGGGGCGAGTGCGCTGTCCTTGTACATCCACATCCCCTTTTGCGAGTCTGTCTGCTATTACTGTGCTTGCAACAAGGTCATCACGCGTCACCATGAGCGCGCCGAGGCTTACCTCACAGACTTGCGCGAAGAGATCCGCCTGGTGGCTGAACGGCTTGGCCCTGGTCAGACGGTGTCGCAATTGCACTTCGGAGGAGGCTCGCCCACCTTCCTGAGCGACGATGAACTCGCCGCCTTGTTGGACACTTTGCGCAGCGTCTTCCGTTTCGCTCCTGGCGGTGAATACGCCATCGAGATCGACCCCCGGACCATTGATGCAACGCGGCTCAAGCGCCTGCACCAGATGGGTTTCAACCGTTTGAGCTTCGGCGTGCAGGACTTCGACCCCGAGGTCCAGAAGGCGGTGCACCGCGTGCAGGCTCACGACAAGGTCCGCGACCTCGTGCACATCGCTCGTGAGGAAGGTTTCGAGTCCATCAACATGGACCTCATCTACGGCTTGCCCAAGCAGACGTCGACAAGTTTCGCCCGCACCTTGGCCCAAGTGGCAGCGCTGCGCCCTGATCGCATCGCGCTCTATGCCTATGCCCACCTGCCTCAGCGTTTCAAACCCCAGCGGCGCATCGATGTGGCTGACTTGCCCAAGGCGGAAGAGAAGGTCGGCATGCTCGCCTCCGCCATCGATGCCTTCGGTCATGCGGGCTACGACTACATCGGCATGGATCACTTCGCTCTTCACCGCGACAGCTTGGCCGTGGCCAAGCGGCAGGGGCGTTTGCATCGCAACTTCCAAGGCTACAGCACCCACCCCGATTGCGACCTCATCGGCCTGGGGGTTTCGGCCATCGGGCGGGTTGGCGCGCATTACGTCCAGAACGCCAAGACCCTTGACGAATACCACGCTGCGCTCAAGCGCCACCAACTGCCCGTCGTGCGCGGCCTCACGCTCACGCGCGATGACCTGGTCCGCCGCGCGGTGATCATGGCCCTCATGTGCCAAGGCAGGGTGGACTTCGAATCCATCGAGCTCGCCTACCTGCTGGATTTCAGGCAATACTTTGCAGCTGAATTGCGCTTGCTGGAGCCGCTCGTCGAGTCGGGGCTGGTGCAAATGGAATCCGATGGCATCCGTGTCACGCCGCTGGGCTGGTATTTCGTGCGGGCGGTGGCCATGGTGTTCGACCGCCACCTGCAGGCCGACAAGGCCGTTGAACGCTTCTCGCGCATCATCTGAACGCTGCGGAGGGCAGCGGTGCTGACCAGTTTGTTGGCCACGGCCTTCCTCATGGGGCTGGCCGGCATTCCCCATTGCACGGCGATGTGTGGGTCGGCGTGCGCGGCGGTTTTCCCCAAAGGTGTGTCTGCCTGGACGCTGCTTGGGCGCGCGATAGGTTACGCCTGCCTGGGCATGGTCGCAGCGGCTGCGGCCGGCCTGGTGTCTCGCTGGGGGCAGCAAGTCGCGATGATCAAGCCTTTGTGGATGATGGCCCAGTTGGCGATGGTCTTTCTCGGCTGCTTCATGCTGTTGCGGGGATTCATTCCCGAACGGGTCGACCAAGCTGGAAAGGGGCTTTACCTGCGTTTGCGCGCAGGCTGGCAAGCCCGCTCGGCCAAATGGCCTGCTTTGCTGCGTGATGCCTGGCCCCTCTTGGCTGGCTTGGCGTGGGCGCTCTTGCCCTGTGGCCTGCTTTACGCCGCGCTGATGGTGGCGGCTTTGGCTTCCCGTCCCTGGCAGGGGGGGCTGGTGATGCTCGCTTTCGCGGTGCCGAGCGCCCTGGGCGTGTGGGCTGCTCCGGCCATGCTGCGTTGGCTGAAAGAGCGGGGAGCGTCCACTGCTGCAGCGGCATCCGTGCCGGTCATCTGGATGAGGGCGGAAAGCGCCGAAGCGGATGCCCATCCTACGACCCCATGCTTGCCTGTCGCACAACAGCAAGAGACTTCCGCATCCATCAGCGGGCGGGTGCCCTCGGCCGCCCCGGCTTGGTTGGATCAGCAACTGGCCGTTCGCATCGCAGGCCTCGGTTTGGCATCGATGGCCGCCTGGGGGTTGTGGTACCAACTCTGGGCGCAGTGGCAAGCCTGGTGCGCCTGATGTGTCGCGGGTTTGCGCCGAATCTCGCTGAAATCTCGGTCATCGATCGCAAACCACGCCGAAGTCAGCGCCCCTGATTCGGGTGGTCGCGTAGAATCGGCTCACATTGCCGACATCCATGGCAATGTTTTTCACGGAAACGCCAAACGCGGAGACCACAGTCATGTATCAGCACATCAAGGTGCCCGAGGGTGGGCAGAAGATCACGGTGAACCCGGACTTCTCCCTCAATGTTCCGAACAACCCCATCATCCCTTACATCGAGGGAGATGGCACTGGTTTCGACATCACGCCCGTGATGATCAAAGTGGTCGACGCGGCTGTGGCCAAGTCGTATGGCGGTCAGCGCAAGATCCACTGGATGGAGATCTACGCTGGCGAGAAGTCCACCCGCGTGTACGGCCCCGATGTGTGGCTGCCTGAAGAAACGCTGGCGGTCCTCAAGGACTACGTCGTGTCCATCAAGGGCCCCCTGACCACCCCCGTCGGTGGCGGCATCCGCTCGCTGAACGTGGCCTTGCGTCAAGAGCTCGACCTCTACGTCTGCCTGCGCCCAGTGACCTATTTCAAGGGTGTGCCTTCCCCCGTGAAGGAACCCGAAAAGATCGACATGGTGATCTTCCGCGAGAACTCGGAAGACATCTACGCCGGCATCGAGTTCGAAGCCCAGAGCGACAAGGCCAAGAAGCTCATCAGCTTCCTGCAGACCGAATTCGGCGTCAAGAAGATCCGCTTCCCCGAAACCTCGGGCATCGGCATCAAGCCCGTGTCGAAGGAAGGCACCGAGCGCCTGGTGCGCAAGGCCCTGCAATACGCCATCGACAATGACAAGCCCAGCGTGACCATCGTCCACAAGGGCAACATCATGAAGTACACCGAAGGTGGCTTCCGTGACTGGTCGTATGCCTTGGCCCAGAAGGAGTTCGGCGCAGAGCTGATCGATGGTGGTCCGTGGTGCAAGTTCAAGAACCCGAAGACGGGCAAGGACATCATCGTCAAGGACGCCATCGCCGACGCCTTCCTGCAGCAGATCCTGCTGCGTCCAGCCGAGTACAGCGTGATCGCCACGCTGAACCTCAACGGCGACTACATCTCCGACGCGCTGGCCGCTCAGGTGGGCGGCATCGGCATCGCCCCGGGCGCCAACCTGTCCGACAGCGTGGCGATGTTCGAGGCCACCCACGGCACCGCGCCAAAGTACGCAGGCAAGGACTATGTGAACCCGGGTTCCGAGATCCTGTCGGCAGAAATGATGCTGCGCCACATGGGCTGGACCGAGGCCGCTGACCTGATCATCACCGCGATGAACAAGGCCATCCAGAGCAAGAAGGTCACTTATGACTTCGCCCGCCTGATGGATGGCGCCACCCAGGTGTCGTGCTCTGGCTTCGGTCAGGTGATGATCGACAACATGTGATCTGGTTTCACCGCGTCTCATGACGCCCCGTAAGCCCTTGATTTTCCTAGTGAAACTCAAGGGCTTTTTGTTTCAGCTCGTCTCACGGCAGACCACGAAATCCCGCCACTTTGGAGGGGATTCTGGAGGGTTTTTGGGGAAGAAATACTCCAAATTCCTCCATTCGGAGGGCTGTCAAATCGACCTGCGGAAACATCATGAGAAGCTGCAACTACACCCTTTCCCCGACCCGGATCAACAACACCAAGGCCAAGAACAAGCTCTTCAAGCTCTCCGACGGCGGCGGGCTGTTCATCGAAGTGAGCACTGCCGGTGTGAAGACCTGGCGATATCAGTACCGCTTTGGAGGCGCCCGAAAGGAACTTACGATTGGCAAGTACCCGGAAATCGGCGTCGCTGACGCCCGGGACCGCCATTTCGAATGTCGTGCCTTGTTGGAGCGGGGCATAGATCCTGGCGAGGCCAGGCGCCGAGCACAAGAAGACCGCAAGCAGTTGGTCGAGGACACAAAAAAGCAGTTGGACAGCTTCGAAGCGTTTTCTAAGCGCTGGATCACGGAGCGCTTATCGACAAGGTCGGCAACCTATCGTGCCCAGATCGAGTCGAGACTGGAGCGTTTTGTCTGGCCCGAGATCGGCAGCAAAAGATTGGAAGCGGTCAAGCCTGCTCAGGTGCTCGAAATAATCGAGGGATTGCGTGAGACGCCGAACACGGCAGAAGGCGTGCGCGCAATCATCCAGCAGGTCTACAACTATGCGATCCAGAAGCTCCTGGTTGAGGTCAATCCCGCATTACCTCTGCGAGGTGTGATCGAAGTTCCTGCTGCGCAGCATCATCGACATCTGAGCGAGGCTGAACTGGGAGCATTCTGGAGATCTCTGGAACGTCAAGGGGCGCATTTTGCGACCATCGCATCGACGAAGATGTTGATGTACAGCATGTGCCGCAAGTCCGAAGTGCTGCGAGCCAGGTGGAAGGAGATTGATCTGGATAGGGCCATCTGGGATGTGCCTGCCGTTCGGATGAAGATGAAACAACCCCATCGTGTTTACCTGTCGAAGCAAGCTGTCGAGTTGCTCAAGCTTCTTGCTCCCTTTGGACAGGAGCCTGAAAGCTATGTTTTCCCATCGGTGCTGAGAGGCTCTGTGCCGCTTGCCGATGCCACTCTCAACCATTTTTTCAAGAGGCTGGACTTTGGGGTGCCGGATTTCTCCCCGCATGGGACCAGAGGGACGGGGGCCACGCTGCTTCGAGAGCACGGTTTTGGGAGGGATGTCGTGGAACTCCTGCTGGCTCACAGCGAACGGAATAAAACGGCGGCAGCCTATCACCATCATGAGTTGGCGGACGACCGCCGACGGGCATTGCAGTATCTGGCCGATCAGATTGATCGATTGAAGTTCATTCAAGAGCCCGCTTGCAAGGTTGTTCGTCGATTGGAGGGCAATACCGTGTCCTGAGCGGGCCTCGTGCATGCCATTGCGACCATCGCGTTGGCTTGCAAAGAATCGCCAGGTGTGTATTCTTTTAATGTGGAGATACACCTCAAGATGCGGCGCGCCATCTTCATTTTCTTTGTCATGTTCGGAGCCGCAGTGGGGCTGTTTGCCTCGCTGGGCGGCACCGTGGGGCTCAAGATCGTGATGTCCGGATTCGGTGCGCTGGCTGGAGCTGCCCTTGGGGGCGCCTTCTACAGGGGGCGCGGCAATAGGCGCTCGGCTGGAAACCCAGATGACCATGACACTGCCAACGCCGAAAGGATGGACAACCATTGGCTAGACCGGGGGCGGCCGACGGCAGCACCCGGGCTCCCGCATGCGGACGACAGCGATCCATTCAGCCCCGAACCTTGATCACCGGTCTTTGTCGAGAATTCCTTTGACGACGTCCTTTGCGTTGTCCAGCGTGGCATCTGCGTCGGCCGCTACTTGTTTTCCCGCCTGAATCAGCAGTGATTTCTTGGACTCCAACGTACCGTCTGACTGAGGTGCAACTGCGGAGCTAGCATCGAACTTCTCAATGGATTGACGTGTCTGACTTTGCACTTGCGCACGTTGCTCGCGTACTTCAGATCTGATCGGTGCAGGCTGCGAAAGATCTGCCGCGGGAGCCAAGGGCTTGACGGTCATGCCTCTAACGCGATGATCATTGACTCGTCGATCATCGTCGACGCGTGCATCAAGCGCGTCTGCATGCCGCCCTTGCTCATGCCGCTGGCGGATGTCGTCAAAGGACGATGGCATGGCTGATCCATCTGAGAACGTTCGCGTCGGTCGCAACGCTTGTCTGGCCAGTTCGGACTCCATCAGCATGTGTGCGGCGGCGCTGTCTCCACCGTATTGCTCTGCGTAGCGCATGAACATCGCCAGGTTATGAGGATCCTGTGCGATGTCAATCGACAGGGTCTCTCCTCGTTCTCTTGCGGATGACAGTTTTTCTGCCATGGCTTGCCGTTCCGACAGGCTGGCTTCAGCGCGTTCTGATTGCGTTGCCGCAGCAGATAATCTCGATGACAGTTCTCGACTTTCTCGCGCGTCAGAGGAGATCGCGCTGATCAGGCTTGCATCGCGCGACAACCGATCTCCAAACTGCTTGAACTCTGCAACCTGCTCGCTGGTCATTGCGCCCAGGACCTTTTGCTCATCGGTCAGTATGCCGGACTGATAGTTCTTGCCGGCGCTGGTAGTGGCTCTGGCGCTGGCCACGCTGGTTGAAAGACCCAACGACCCGTTGGCGCCGAATGCAATACTGGCTACCTGGGACTGAGAAACACCAGTGCGCTCCGAGATGTTCTTGGCTATCTGATCCAGGCGATTCAAGCTTTCCCCAGCTTGTTCGAAGCTGCTGGACGAGGTGCCTGAACTGCTGCGGTTTGAACGAACGTTGCTGAGCCCTCTGGTGAACGCTTCGGTCAATACGGAAGATCGTTGATGGCTGGCCGAGATGGCCTCGCTCCGGCTGCTGTCAACCTGTCGATTGGCTTCAGCGACATCCTGCTCGGATATCCTCATGGACACGACGCGTGAGGCAAACCCTTGATTGCGCAGTAGGCTCATGGCGGTTCGACCAGTCAAGGCATTCGATGAAGTGGTGTTGCCGCTGAGATCGTTCTGCCAGTTGCTCATGAACGCCGATGTGCGGTTCGGCGCCAGTTGTGCTTGATCCATAGCCACGTTGCCCATGTTCACATTGCCTGTCGCGGCCGCGCCGGTGCTGGAGCCCAGGATGCTTTGCAAACCAGCAAGCCCTCCGATCAAAGCTGTGCCAATGCTTTCCATGCGCTTGAGTGCGGCCCAAGCAATGAACGGAATGCTCATGGCCAGATAGCCGACAACGGCTTCTCCTGAAATCGCCCCGGAGTAGATCGAGGAAGAGGTTCGCAAAGACAATGAGCGAACGCCGGTGCCGAGGTCCGCAGCCGCTGCGAGGTCGTAGGCCGAGTAGATCGATGCCATGTAGTTCAGCACGGCATACAAGGGCGGCCAAAGTTGGATCCAGATCAGTAGGTAGGCATAGCCCTTGAACACCATCATGGTCTCGCGCCCACTGGTCAGCATCATCAGCAAGACAACCACGAGAAAAAGAGCGTAGGTCAGGGCCTCGATGACATTGCGGAATACGGGCAAAGCCTGCTCGGCTACCTTGCCGTTGTTGATCCAGGCGGCGTTCTGCTGCGCGGTGGCTTGCGCTCGGCCCACGGCCAGGATCATGGCGGCAGGATCGTTGATCTTCTGGCCGATGAGGGTGCTGGTGTCGTTGACCGCATTGAGCATGGCGTTCTGCCGGATCAAGTCGGCGGCGGTGGCAGATGCATCCGCGATGCTGTTCTTGATGTAAGCCTGCTGGATCTGGGTGGCGATGACCGCCGCCGCTGCCACGCCGGGCAGCGTTGGGTTCAACTGGAACGCCAGTCGTCCCTGGATCTGGCTGACCTGTGCAGGAAGGCGGCCATCCAGGTTGGCGTAAACGTCCGGACAAGTGGCGACCGCCACCCCCCCCGCGCTGGTGAGTGTGCTGAAGCGAGCCGGGTTCGGAGTGGCCATCAGTGCCCATACATCGCCGGAGCTGGCGAAAACCGCCGGACTGATCGTGCCGTCGATCAGGTCGTACATGGTGCAGTTGTGGATGAAGTTGATCAGGTCGGCCCTGAAGTTAGGGGCGAGGAAGACGACCTTGCCGGTGTTTCGGATCAGGCGGTTGCCGAACATCAGGCCGTTCTTCTCATAGGTCAGTTCGCTTGGCAGGGCGCCCGCACCCGGGATGACCTGGAACGCCGTCTCGAACAAGCTCGTCATGGTGTGGCCGACGCTGCTGGTGATGCTGCCGAGCGCAGCCATGCCGAAGGGGACGTTGCTAACGACCTTCACCGGTGCACCGCCTGTCTTGTCGATCACGCCGACGGCGACTTTGGGCACGATGAGGACGGCGTAGACCAGCATGACCGTCGCCAGCCACATCCATCCTTGCAGTTTCTCCGGGGCGAAAGCATAGGCTATCAATGCGGTCACGAACCCGCAGATCACCACCACGGCAACGGCGGACAGGTAGTCGCCTGAGACATGGACGGCCGCGGACGCGTTGAAGATGCCATACAGGCTCTCAGCGTTTTGGTAGGCGTAAATTTCCCACATGGCTGCGTGATCTCATGTGTCAATGGCCCATGTAAGCAGCCTGCTGCCCGAGCATGTCCATCACATGCTGCGGCATGCTGGTGCGAAGCTGGCGCTCCAGTTGTTCCAGATGGCTAGCCACCGCCCGGTAGGAGCCGACCTTCTGGTAAAGCAGCGCCTTTTCCTGCGAGATCTGCTGCAGCATGGCCATGGCGCGCAGGCGGATCTGGCGCGCCTGTTCGCGCTGGGTCTGCTGCAACTGGAAGTCTTTGTCGAGCGCAGCCAGCCCCAACCGCAGGTTGCGCTCAAGGAAGACGTAGGCGTAGTCGGCGGCGATCACGTCCCGGTATTGCGCGATGAGGCTGTCGGCCAGGCCCGATCCGGGAATGGTCGAGCCGACCGACAGCATCTTGTAGACGGGCTCGGTGGTCTGGTTGACGAAGCCCACCTCGGCCGAATTGTTGGGGATCGCGGTGCGGGTGGCGATCTTGTCGGCTATGGAGCGCATCAGGACCTCCACCTTCGCGGTGAAGGGCGTGTGTTTGTAGGCAGTGTTGAGGCTCACCGCGTCGCAGTTGACGTAGTCGTTGCACTTGAGCATGTGCTGAACGACGTCGGTGCCCTTGTCCGCTGCCTGGCCATACAGGAGCTGGCTGATCGAGGTCAAGGTCGGGGCGATGGGCTCGGGATCGCGGGCTGATTCCTCGGGGTGGTAGATCACCGTGCCGACGATGCTCATGATCAGTTCACGCTCGGCGTCATCCAGCGCGGCCCCGGTGTACTTCAGTGCCTTCCAGGTCAGGTTGCCCACGAAAGGGGCCTTGTTTCGCAAATTGAGGTCGGCGGATCCGCGGGCGGAGGCAAGGATGCTCGGGCGGTCGGAGGCGCAACGCCGGCGGGCCGCATCCCGGTCGCTTTCCAGGCCCATCTCGACAGCCAGATCGGCGCAGGCTTCTTGCGAGCTGTAGCCGGTGGCTTCGGCCGCCGTGCTCACGATGGCTTTGGCGGTTTCGCAGGAGTTGATCCGGGCGTTGTTGATCCAGGTCTCCAGCCCCTTAGCCCATTTGCTCAAGCCGCCCAGCATGGGAGACACGGCCTCCAGCGCCAACTGGAAGGCGATGCCTGGCAAGGCGGCCGTGATGTTCTTGAGCATGTTCTTGAACTCGGTCGCGGAGATGTGCGAGAACGATCCGCCGAACACGTCGATGCCTCCGCACCCCGCCTTGGCGCTGGGGAACTGGATCGCTGCCAACTGGTAGACCTTGTTGGGCGAGCGCATGAAGAAACTGCCCCCGGTGTAGGTGTTGAAGGTCTGGCCCTTGAACGCACCCGGTGCGGTGTAGTTGCCGATGGCGCCCAGGTTGGTGAACATGTTGTTCACCTCGGTGTTGAGGTCACCTGCATGCAGAGGCAACGGGGAAGCGGCTAAAGCCATCGCGGCAGCGGTGGCGGTGAGGCGGGTGAGGAAGGTGGTCATGGCGGTCTCCTATCGAAGCACGATCTGGCGGTTGACGCTTGGGAGCATGGCCTGCGAGGCAGGTGTGCTGACCGTGGTGATGCGCTCGACCAGCTCGGCCTCGGACAGCACGCCAAAGCCGATTGCCATGATCTTTCCGGTGAAGGGCTGGGCCAGGTAGACGGCGGGCACCTGGCTGACCTTGAGCGTGGTGCCGATGCCGTTGTCCACCCGCGTATCGATGAAGCCGGGCATGGGACCGCCATCCATGCTGATGGCCACCACCTTGATGCCATGGCGCTGCTCGAAGGCCGCCAGGGTGGGCGCGAAGGCGTGGCAGTAGGGGCAGTCGCTGCGGAAGAAAAAAAACAGCACGTGGGTTTTGCCCAGCGTGGCGATCGAATGAGACCTGGTGGTCAACTGATCGCGGTCGAAAACCTCCAATGCCTTGGCATTGACAGGGCGACCCTGCAAAGTGGGATCCAATTCGGGCGTGGACCAGGCGATGTGTTGGGCGACATCGGCGAAATACGAAGCACGCGCCACCACCTTGGCTTCGAGTTCCATGTAGCGGCGCACATTGGCCTCGGTCGGCCGCATGATGGCGATGTTGCGGTAGGACTCGACCGCTTTCTGCAGCCGTTCGAACTGGACCAGCTCGGGGGCTTGAGGGGCCGCCTGGGCCTGTGGCTGCGGAGACGGTTTGCTCGGCCGCGATGGTGTGGGCGGTGAGACAGGATGCTCCGATGGCTCATCGGGCTCAGGCGGCTCGTAGAAGTGCCATCCACGCCAGGCGTCGGACCAATACGAGTCGGATGGCTCTTTGGTGGTGTCCCCAAAGGCCTGGGATGTTGCCAGCGTGGCGAGCAGCAGCCCGCAGATTGCAACAAGCCATTTGGCCGATGGGAAGGCGGATGGACGCGGCATGGCGGTTCTCATTGCAGCGACTTGGGCGGCAGGCCGTCCAGGCAGTAGTTGATGCCGAAGTCGACGGTCTGCTGACGTGGTGATTGCGCCGATGCGGCATTTGGCAGGCGCACGCCTTCTTGCCAGAAGCTGACCTTCAACCGCGCGCAACCGGGCTGGCGGTAGCGCTTTTCGGTCGTGACATCGATGAAGATCGGCGAGGTGGCGGCAAAGCGCTGGGTAATGGCGTCTGCCAGTTCGCCACGCAGCACGCCCTGGGCCTGGCCGTCGGCGGCTTTCAGGGCGGAGATCATGAGAGGCCGGGCATCCGCCACTGGCGTGCGTTCGGCGGACCAGGCCTGGCAATGCAACGTGAGCAGCAGCACAAAGAAAGCCGTGGTGACATGGCCTGTGGTTCGCGCTGAAGCCTTGACGGAGGGTATGGCTGGCGTGTTCATTGGCAGCGTCCTTGTCCGTAGTAGCAATTGGGCACGGCGGCCTGGTTGCCGCGCTGGAACGCCGCCAGATCCGGGCTGTTGGGTACGATGGACGAATAGAACTCGCTCAGGTCCATGGCGCCAAAGTCCAGGCTCTGCAAATGCGCGATGCTGAAGCCCGAGCAGTCCGGGTTCTGGCCGCTGCCCCATCCCTTGCCGACTTGGGCCCGCCCTTGTTCATTGACGATGCGGGCCAGCTTGCTGTTGAAGCAGCACTTGCCGGTCGTGTGCTCCAGGCAGGAGACGCATTTGCCCAAGATGCGCAGGCAGGAAGAGCACCACGAGCCGGTGCTGTGACACAGCCCAGCGCCTTCCTTCATGGCCAGCTTGCCCTCGGCTTCGTTGCAGGACATCATCGACATGACGATGTAGATCACCACCGCGATGGCCAGCGTCCAAGGGTCGAAGGCGATGACCATGCTGTCACCTGCGTACAGAACCGAGGATCCGGCAGGCAGGGCGGCGCCGTTGACCGCCACGGTCACGCCGTAGGTGGTGAAGGAGCCACTGAACCCGCCGCTGGTTAGCAGGGCGGACATGCCCTGGTACAGGAACTCGCGGTTCTCGCTGTTCATCAGCACGTCGTAGACGAGGCGAGAGCCGGTGCCGAAGAGGCTCTGGTTCGTCATGCCCGCCCCGGCGCTGTCCGCCGCGCAGCAGTTCTTGAGCAGGCGGTCTCGGCAATGGTTCGGCTCGCCTTTGAACACCTGCATCAGCGTGGTGTCGAGGTACACGCCTGCTTCCCGGGCGGCCTCCAGCATCGACATCGAGCGGGCGAAATCCGCGTCGTTCGTGTAGCCGGTGTTGAAGCAACTGGTGCCCAGGCAGAAGATGTTCGTTGGACAGTTGGATGCCGTGGTGACGGTTTGAGCCGGGACGGGACAGCTGTAGCTGTCCTGGAAGACTTCGCAGGTTCCCGTGGCCGCATCAACCTGTTTGCAGGCACTGGAGCCAAGAGCGCAACCCCCGGCTTTGAGCGCGGCGCAATCGTCGGCCGAAGACGCGCCGGATGTGCACGACAACGTGCGTTCGTAGGACCAGCAGGCTCGCGTGACGGGGCGGCCATCGATCGTCTTGGTTGCTGGGCCGTCTACGCAGCGATCGGGTGTCACGACGCTGCAGCGGCCGCCCGAATCGATGGGGGAGCTCTTGTCGTCCCACACGTCGGTTTCGATCTGGTCCATGGTGGGCTGCTTAAACGAGAGCGGCAGAGTCCAGCCTGAGGCCCCCACCAGGACGGCGGGACCGGTTGCTCGGACACAGCGCCACCCCATCTCGTCGAACGAGCTGATTGCATCCCAGTCGCAGCCTGTGAAGAAGTCCGCCGTGGTGACCGTGAAGCACTGATCCGCAGGCCCCGAGGCTTCTGTCTCGCCGTCCCATCTGGTCGTCAGCAGGTCTCCCCGCGTGGTGCCGCCCGGGCAGGCATAGACCGGCGAGCCGAACTGGAAGCTGTAGTTGCATCGGCCATCCGCGCAGCCCGACCCGGGCAGCATGACCACCTTGAACGGCGACCAGCAGTGGCCGCCCCAGTGCGGCGACAGGTCTGTCACGAAGGTGGCCTGGGTCGATGGGTCCGTGGGTAATTCGAGTGACTGCCAGCCGATGCAGGCGCCTCGGCCACCTGCCGCGTAGAAGCGGAACTGCTGCTTGCGGTCAGTGCGGATGCGGCACTGGGCTTCGGCCACCATGTAGTCGGAGCCGTTGCGGTTGGCCTGGGCATGGGCGAACCAGTCACCCGCGGTGCAACTGGGGACCAGTTCCACCTGAACGCTCAGGTCCCGGTGGGTGCGGTAGTTACCGACACCGCTGTAGCGATGGCACAGGCGGGTGGTCATGCCAGCCGGGGTGCTCACCTCTGCGGTGGTGCAGCCGCTGTAGTAGGACGCGATGCTCCCGAGCTGTGTCGATGGATTGCGGGTGATGTCGCGGGCCGCTGCAACGGCGGGATCATGGGGCGAGATGCCTTCCCTGGGTGTGTTGGCCGAGGCGACGGCGCCGCGCTGGGCTTGGCAGACCGGATCATCGGGTGTCGTGGCACAGGCAGCGAGGCGAGCGCGGGCTGGTGTCGACAGGCTGGGTTGCCCGTAGTAGCCGGTTTTCGGCGGCGTGCGGGTGTAGCCGGGCACATTGGCCGAGGCATTGGGCGCGGTCACCGTGCCGCGGATCGTGGGATTGGCAGCTTGGCCTGCGGCTGCTCCTTCTTCGCTGGGGCCAGCGACGGCGCCTGTCTGCGTCGTCAGGAAGCAGCAGAGCGTGAACCAGATGATGAGGCGGCGCAGCATGACGAGACCTACCTCTTGAGACGTTGCAGGAAGATGCCAGCGTCCGGGGCGAAGCGGGAGGCGTGCTTGCCGATGTGGGCCAGTGCATAGTCCAGGCTCACATCGCCCGCGACGAGCGCGAATTCCGTGGCCGGCGCGCATTGGGCGCTCTTGCAAGGGGCCATGCTGTCCGCTTCTCGGGCCACGACAAAGCTGGGCACCCGTGTGACCGCATAACGCTCGAAGGCCTGTGGATCGATCTGTGCGGCCACGCGCTGGCTGCCAATCAAGGGCTTCATGCGGTTGAAGGTGTCGCGCAAGGAATCGTTGGCCAGACCACGCATGACGAGCGTGGCCCGGGCCTGCGCCGCCTGATGGAACAGGCGCTTCAGCGTGGCTTCGGGCATGGACAGGCTGACGAACACCAGCAGGCTAGGGCCACTTGCTAGGCCTGAGGCTTGTGCCTGGCTTTCCGTTTGCGCGGCAAAGCCTTCCGCCAGCTTGCCCAGGTCCAGGGCAGGTCGGGTTGCGCCAACCGCTGGCTGAGGCAGGGCGTCGATGCGTGGGCTGGGCAGCTTCTGAATGCGGGTCACATCGGCATCGCTCGGCGATGGATGGGCGTGCCGGGCTCGCTCGATGTCCCGTTCGGTGATGGCGGGCTGGGACCGATGGGCGCGTTCTATGTCGGCCTCTGTCACGGTGGCGCCTGATGGGGCTTGCGCCCAGCCCATGGAAATGGGTACCGCTATCGCAAGTCGGGCCAGCAGGGCCAGCGTGCGGCTCAAAGGATGATGATCAATAGCCGACACAGCAGTTCCTTTTGCGAAACAACATGAAGGAAAAGTCTTCGCCGCGCACGGGGAATTCCTTACCCGCGCCCCAGATGACGGTGGTGCGGCCGAAGGGCTGGCAGCACTTGCCACCTTCCTTGCCGGTATTGGGGATCGGGTAGGTCAGCTGCGTCTTGTAGGCGGTCTTGTCCATGACCGGCTCGAAGTAGGGCCCGCACAGCCCGGCTGTGCCGTGCCATCCCCAGGCGATCAACTCGCGGTGGAGCTTGGCGGTCAGCCGCTGCGTGATCAGAGCGGAAGTCCGCACGCCGCCCATGTGGAAGGGCACGTTGCCGTCGAGTGGGTAGATGCCGCCTTGGCATCCGGCGCACCAGAACAGCTCCTTGATGCCGAAGCCGATGGATGCCGCCACACAGTCGGCCGCGCAGGCCGCGATGGCGATAGGATTGGCGAACAGCACCGCGTCCGGGTTCAGGATCAATGTCAGCTCGTCGTCGTTCCACAGTGGATCGACCTCGGTGAGGTAGGCCAGATCGAACGCGCCTTTCTCAAGGCAGGGGAAGTCGGTGACCACACCCAACCAGTAGAGGATGGGGTTCACATAGAAATGGGCCTGGTAGAAGCTGCCGCCGTCGCCGTCGCCCTCCGAGTGGGTAACGCGCGCGGCCTCTGGCGCCGCGATCCCTGGATCCATGTCGATTCCACCCAGTGACACCAGGCAGAAGGGCTTGCGCACCACTTCGACGTGGCGGGCAGGCTCCCAGAAGCCGATCGACAGACCGATGATGGGGTTGATGCCGCAGCTGCAAATGGGGCTGCCTGGATTGCCGGTGTCCTCCTGTCCGCCGATGTTGGCTACCGGAATGCTGCCGATGCTGATCGGCAGGATGCACGTCCAGCAGATGTCAGTGATCGGGTTGGGAAAGCGCCCGGTGCAGGTGGCGATGCCCGCTGCACGGCTTTGGTCCAAATGCAAGAGCATGAAGGCGGCGAACACCAGCCACCAGCGCATGCGGTGGGCGCGAGGCCGATGAAGAAGGCGTGTCATGGTGTCACCTCCATTTCGTCGATCCGCAGCCGCATGCCATCCTGGGAAACGAGGGCGGGGACTTGCCCGATGCCCAGTCGCCGGGTCAGCGTGCCGTGCTGGTCGTAGTAGACCGGGGCCTTCCAGGCCGACATCAGGTTCATGTAGGACCCAGCTGTCAGGATCGGTTTGATGCGACCCTGGTGGTTGGCCATCAACTGCTGTGCCTGGCGCACCTGCCGTCTGTCCCGTGCGTCGAAGAACAGGAGCCACCGGGACAGGGACACGATCTCCAGCGGATTACGGCGTGTACCGCTGGGAAACAGCAGCTGGCCTTGGCCGTCGAAGATCGGGCGATCCAAGGTGAAGCTGGGATCGAAGTAGAAAGTTCTGGGAACCTGGGTGGTGCGAAGCCCAGTGACCGGGGCGGGATTGCGCACGGTCTGTATGCCGCGCGTGCGGGCCTCGTTCTGCAGTCTGGCCAGCTCGCCGCTGCGTTCCTTGTCGTGCAAGCGTTGCGTGATGAGCGCGAGCAGGTCGCGTTCGCCGATGGGATAGGTCGGGCCGATGTTGCCGAGGTCGAGGGCGTGGGCAAGGCTGGCCGCCAAGCTGAGCAACGCCCCGGTGATCAGCGCGAGAACGGGCGTGGCTTTCATGGCGCCCTCGGTGCATCGCAACGGATGCGCTGTGCCAGCAGGCGCAGTGAGGCTTCTCGCCCAGCCTTCTGGCTTGGGTCGCTGGCGTGGACCATGGCCATCAGGACTGGATCGCCGGAGCCTTCGGAGACGGCCTGACGCAAGGACCGGGTGCTCATGGTGCGTCCGCAGCGGCGCTGGAACGCTTGAAGGTAGGCTAAGGCGCCTTCGCGCGCGGCTGGCGAGATGCGGGCGAGCAAGGCCAGGTAGTCATCCCGCGAAATGTCTTCAGTCATCAACGAGGTGGCCTGGCTTCCTGGCGGGGTTTGGGCGTATGGCTGGGCCAGCGCGGCCGCAGCCATACCCAGGCACAACGGCAGGCAGACCAGAGAGTTGAATGCACGCGTCATGGCTTACTCTGTCAGAACAAGGGTTTGACGATCCCGAGTACCTGCTCGGCGCGCACCAAACCGCTTTCTCGGTAGCGCGAATCGAAGCTGTCCGGGCTGCTGCCTTGCACGTAGTAGTGACTGGGCGGGATAACCATGGCGCCGATGGGCGTCAAGGCTCGGTGGTCGTAGGTGCGGACCTTGGCCGAACCAACGGCTTGGCCGTTGATCGCGACCACCCTGTTCGTCACCGTGATGGTGTCGCCGGGTAGGCCACGGATCCGCTTGAAGAAGGGCTGGCCGCGCAACCCAGGGTAGTAGGCTTGCGCGTCTCCGGCGAAGGCGAAGAGAACGTAGTCACCTCGCTGAAGGACCGGCGGCGCTGGCCTGACCCACCCCAGGCGGTAGGGCAAGCTGGGCGTCCAGTTGAACACCAGCGGCAGGCGCGGTGTGGGATCGACGAACAGGCGCGCGTATGCCAGCATCCAGATGGCCAGCACCGGGGCATAGGCGTACCAGCGGCGGCGCATGTGGCGCGCCTGATCCTTGAGCGCGTGCGCCATGCGTTGAACCTGCGCTTGGGACCACGACAAGGGCGGCGGTGGTGGGGGAACGAGTTGCAGCCTCATGGCATCCCCACTTTCTGGCGCAGTCGAGGGGTCAGGTCCACCATCTGCGGCGAGGTGCCCGCCAGCGCGCCCTTGAGCACGACGAGGCAGGCGCATTCGCGCGGCAGTTCCTCCAGCGCGACGGGCAAGCGCTGCGCGAAATCGCGGGCCATCGCCAAGGCCCGTTGCCGATCGTCCTCGGAGCTGGCTTTTGTGATCAACCGAGTGAACTCGGTTTCCTTCTGGCGATAGATCTCAGCGACATCCACCACGCCGATGCGCAGTGCGGGGCGGACCACCTGGCGGTCGTAGAGCAGCAATGCCGCCAGGACCAGGATCAAGCTCAGGAGCGCCTGGGCGAGCAGGGCGGGGAATCCGTGTTTCATGCCAGATGCCCCCGGCGGCGCAGCAGTTCGCTGATGGCCGCGTCGATGCTCATGCCTTGCGCGCGAAGCTCATCGATCGGCGCGTTGTCTTCGAGCTTGTTGGAGAACAGCAGGTGGGTGGCGGGATCGAGGATGTTGCGGGCCACGCCTTCGCCCACGGGCGAGGAGATGTACAACTCCGAGTACGCGCCAGCCTCGGTCCTGAGCGAATTGAGCAGCCGCTTCTTGGGTTCGTCCATCGTCAGTCGGCCCTTCCGGTCCAGCATCTCGATGGATTCAGGCTTTTGGCGCAGCAGGAAGACCCAGTCGGAGCAGTTGAACGCCGCCTCCATCTGGGCCGAACCGTAGTAGTCGTCGCCGCTCTGCGTCGCGGTGCCCAGGGCGCCGCCGTACTTGCGCGCCCGCCGGGCGGCTTCCTCGATCACGGCGGCCTTGACGGGGTCGTCGGCGCCGATGTCGCCCAGCTGCTGCTTGAGTTCGTCGATGAAAAGCACCTTGCGCCGGTTGCGGCTGAGGTACATCTCGCCGGTGATCTGGTGCAGCAGCAAAATATTGACCACGGCATGCAGGTCAGGCCGGCGCTTGAGTTCCTCGTTCTCGATGACGATGAAGTCGTTGCTGAAATCGACGTTGCAGCGCCCCTCGAAGAAGCGCTCGTACTGGCCGCCCCGGGTGTAGGGGTTGAGCATCACGGCCAGATCCTTGATGCGCTGGTCATTGACCAGGCCCAGCGTAGGAATGCTGCCGGTCTTGAAGGCGTCCCGCAGAGCTGTGATGGTGAGGTCGTTGCCGTGCTCCGCGAAGAGCGCCAGCGTCATGGCCGAGATCGCCTTGTACTGCACCTCATCCAGCGTGTGCTGCATGGAGCACATCTTGGAGATGGCGGGCACCAGCATGTCGATGTCCTCGTGGATGTCGATGATGTGGGTGAAGGGGTTCAGGCAGATGTCGACATCGGGGCGGAACTCGATGTAGGTGCCCTTGGCCTTGCGGCAGAGCTTCTCGAAGGACCGGCCCAGGTCCAGCATCCAGACCTTGGCGCCGACGGCGCGGTAGGACCAGGCCATCTCGTTCATCAGCACCGATTTGCCAGACCCCGGCGCGCCGATGATGGCAAAGTTGTAGTTGCCCAGATCGTTGTCGAACAGGTCCAGCGTCATCAACTGACCTCGGCGTCCGCCGAAGACCAGTGCCGGCGTGCGCGTGCCGCGCCATTCGGCGATCAGAGGCGCCAGGTGGATGGCGTTGGCCATCGTCTTGCGCGAGACGCGGCGCATCTTGACCAGGTCCTTGTGTAGGCGCTCGGACAGCGTCATCGGCAGGCTGGCCAGCAGGGCTTGGCGGTGCATGTAAATGTCCGCGTTGAGCTGCAGGCCGCGTCCGCGCCAAATCGCATTGGCCGCTTCGTGCGCTGCAGCCGCCTTGTGTGGCGCCGAGAAGATGGCCAGTTGGTGGTACATGCTCACAAGGCCACCGCCCGCGTCGATGGCCTGTGCGGCTGCAGCCCAGTCCTGCAGCTTCTTGCCCACGTCGGGCATCACGTTCGCCATTTTGCTCTGGGCGTTTTGCGTGGCCCGCACGTGGTTGGCCGTGACCGCGGCCTTGGTGGCATTGGGGTCCAGGATCTGAACCCCCATGGTCAGAAGAAAAGGCGCGCTGTACTGCAAGGCAGGCTGCATCAGGTCGCCGATCAGCGAGCCCATCTGCCACAGCGCGAAACGCTCAGGGAAGGATTTGATCGTGTAGAAGCGCGCTTCCAGCACGTCGAGCAACTCGGTTTCCTTCCACAGGCGCAGGCCGCTCGGGGTGGCGTCCTGAATGGTGTCGAAATCGACGATCTGGTCGCGCAGTTCGCGGCCGTCGTCGTAGTGCAGATCCGGCGCGTCGGTCTGCGAGATCCTGTCGGGGTTGGTGAACAGCGCGCACCAGTTGATCAGGTCGGCGGCATCGCAGACGCGGTTGGGCAAGGAGGCCGAGCGCAGGGTGGAGGCCATGGACTCGCGCATCGCCATCACCTCGTCGCGCTTGGTGAGGTCGGTCGCATCGCCGGGCAGCGTCGCGCTCATCATCAGTCGGAAGTCGCGGACGGTGTAGTGGAAGCCCGAGGTCAGTGAAGACTGCGCTCCTCGCAGGAGGTGGCCGACGCGCTGGCGGGCCAGATTGCGGAAAAGGTTCTCGTTGCGGGCGGGCCGCCCCCAGCGCTTGGCCTTCTCGGCCTGATCACCGTCTTCGACGCGCAGATTGGCGTAGCGGCGCAGTTGGGCGCGCACGTGGGGCGAAGCGAACAGGTGAAACTGGATGCCGGTGCCCGTCGGGCAGTTGGCATACAGCGAGATCAGTACCTCGGCCATGCGCTCGTCGGCGCCGGATTGCGGCATCAGCTCCAACATGAAGCCCAGGCCATCGCGGTTCACGAAGAGCTTCTCGTCGGGCAGATAGGCGGAGTAGGGTAGCCAGGCCGCGAATTGTTCGGCGGGCGTGTCGACGGGCGCACCCAGCCCCCATGTCTCCCAGTGGCTGGTGCGGTGGGCTGAGGCGGCGGTTTGATCTGGCGAGAGCGAGGTCGGCATGGCGTCACCTCATTGCGCTGAAGGGATGGGCGCTTCTACCGGCGGGAGCAGCGCGTCGGCATCGGAAGAGGGCGCCGGGACTGGTCCGGGTCGCAACGGGGACGCATTGCTGTCCTGGGCGCTGGCGGGTGGCTTGGGAAGGCGCCGGACTGGAGGGCGAATCGGGGCGTAGGCGTCTCGGATCTGTCGCTGGGCGCGGTCGATCAGCCATTGCCCGGAGTCGACCTGCACATAGACGTAGCCCTGGTCGTGCAGATCCAGGTCGGTGTCTTCCCAGGGCTTGACCCATAGGCGCAAGATGCGCGCGCTGGAACGAAGGGGTGCCGCTTGGACGAGGGGCTGGGCTGCCACGCGAGTGGCCGCATTTGCATGGGCGTTCGAAGGTTTGGCTTGTGGCGCCGTGCCTTGCCGCTTGCCTCGCTGGCTCGGCAAGTTGTTCTGAACGGCATTGGCGTAGGTACCCGACACGGAATCGCAGGTCACGCCATCGGGGGCCTTGCAGGCGTAGTGGGTGCTGCCATCCAGTCCTGATAGGTTCATGCAGCCAGGCAGCACCAGACTGGTGGCCACCAGGACCAACAGCGTGGGGCGGCTCCCTGTCGATGGGTGGTGCGTACTCATGGCCGAACCTCCGATGCGGTGGGTTGCAGATGGGCTTCGATGGCTTGACGATCCAGCGCGCCCTCGGTCCGCGTGCCGTCCGACCAGACAAGCGTTGGGGTGGCGCGGATACCCAGGCGTTGGGCCAGGGCGAGGTTGCGGGCGATGGGGTGATCGCAGGCCGAGGTGTTGGCCAGAACGCCCCGGTCGCCATCCCGCATGAAGGCTTGCCAGACGCGTGCACGGTCCTTGGCGCACCAGATGGCCATGGGTGCCGCTTCACCCTGGAAGGGGACAAGGAAGGTGTGGACCGTGAGGTTCTCCACCTGTGCCAACGCCTGTTCGAGCTGTCGGCAGTAGCCGCAGCCGGGATCGCTGAACAGGATCAAGCTGCGGGTGCCACGCCCCTGCACGGTCTTGATCGCATCCGCCAGGGGCAACTGATCGATGGCGATGCGGGCTGCGCTTTCAGGCTTCGCAGGGGCGGGCCCGCGCTCCCCGGCAACCGAAGCCAGCCTGGGGCTTGTGAGATCGGTCAAGGTCTTGATGTCGAACACCCGCCCGAAGAGGAAGTAGCGCGGCTTGCTCGGCGAGACATACGCCACATTGCCGTTCATCCAGACTTCGAACAGGCCGGGGATGGGTGAGCGCAGCACCTGGGTGAACTGGGTGCCTGGATGGTCGCGTCGGAGCACAGCCATCAAGCGTGCTTCTTCGGATTGAGGTGATGCGACAGGTTCCCCCGCAGCGACACCGCAGCCCAGCACCATGGCCAAGGTGGAAGCGGCCCAGACGGCGCGCAAACCCGCGTCAATCGTTGTCGTCATGAGATGCCCTCCCGTAGCGGTCTTCAGGGATCAGTGCCTGTGTGGCGCGCTGGATCGAAGCCGAGACGCCTGCATCCATGGGCACGTCGATGCGTGCGCCCTTGGTGATCACGACATCGATCTCGCGGCCCGCATCCACTTCGATGACGGGGAAGGTGTTCTCGGCCAGCTTGATGTAGTACTGGGCCAAGCGGTCCAGTGCCTTGCCGACCCCGCTGCCCAGGCCTGCGCGATAGGCCTCTGAGCTGTTGCCGCCCGAGTTGGCGATCGTTCCCAGTGCCGAGGTGCTGTAGGTAGTGCTCGACGTGGTCAAGCCCTGGCCGATGCCGCTGACAACACCGGCCAGGAGGGCGTTGGCCAGCATCTGGCCCTGCTTGGTGACCAGTCGTCCGCGCATGCCCACCTTGCCGTCCTCGCCGTAGACGGTGCCTTGGATGCGGACTTCCAGGGTGGCGCCATCCGGCCGCACACAAGACAGGTTCTCCGTGCGCAGGTAGGCGCGTTCGGAACTGATGTCGCCATAGCCTGCTGCGATCACGAAGCAGTCGCGGTACTCGCCTCGGAACTGGTTGGGCAGCACCGAGTTGTCGGACAGCCGAATCAGCACAGGCTGCGGATTGGACTGGGACTGCCCACCGGTCGGTGCATCAAGGCCACCGAGCAACGTGCCTCGCGTGAAGCTGACGGGCAGGAAGGTCGACACAGTGCGTGCCTCGGCGACAGCAGGCGTCTGCACATCAGTCTGGGCAGCGGCAACGGCTTGGGGCTTGCTGCTTCGGTCGACCAGCGAGATGCGTGTCAGCACGGGCGCAACTGGCTCGGGATCGGGCGGCGCCATGCTTGGCTCGCCCGGCGGGAGTGCGCTGCCGGTGGGATAGGTTCTCGGCGGAGAGGGTGGCAAGGGAAGAGGGGGCGGCGGCACCGGCGTGGGTGGCATGCCGAGCTGGGCCGGTGATGTGGTGGCCGTAGCAGGTGCCTGAGGGGCGGGCGCCGTTGGCGCAGCAGTCATGCTGGCCGCCTGGGCGGCGGACGTGAGCCTCTGCTCGATCTCGGCGAAGCGCTGCATGGTGCGCGCCTCGAAAGCCTGCCGGTCCTTGTTGAGACGCGTCTGCTCGTCGCGCTCGCTCTCGTACTGGGCCAGCTTGCGCCCGGCGGTGCCGACCCATTGGTCAACTGGGTTCACCTGCTGGCCAGGCGACATCACGCCGATGTTGGTGACCGACGATGGTTGGGCGCTGTTGCTGGCCTGGGGATCGTTGGCAATCGGTGTCGTGGCGGTCAGCGAGAAGATCAGCCACAGCAGGCCGACGCCGCCGGTGAGGATGATTGCCAGCACAACGTATTGCCGCTGGCGCGGTGTCAGCCGCGCGAACACGCCGCCCATGGCGGACCTGAACCGCAGAAGCGCAGCGCTGAGCCGTGCGGCCGATGAGGTGACGGAGCCGGGGGCGTTCATCTCGCACGCTCCTGCCGGATCACGAACACATTCGTGGTGTCGCCAGGCTGCAGGTTGTGGTTCTCGATGGCCACGCCGATGACCTGGCCGTCATCGCGGTCGAACTCCTGTTCGGCCAGCACCATGAGGGCCTGGCTGGTGTTCTGGAGCAGGTACTTCTCGCCGATCAGGCCGCGGCCCGCATAGCGGCGCATCAGCGAGAACTTCACCTCCGCCCAAAGCGGCATAGGCTTGTCGATCTCCTCCACCTGAACCTCGGGCGGCACGCGGTCCGAGGCCATGGCCACCAGCAGGGCCTTCATGGCCCGGATGTGGTTGGCCGAAGTGCCGGATGGGCCCTGATTCGCCGTGTCGGGCCTGGCCTGCTTCGCAACGGGGTCGCGGATCACGATGGTGTCCGCAGGCGTGTCGGAGCGGTGCAGCAGCAGGGTGTATGTCGCCTGCGCTGTCGAGATGAACAGGTTGATGGGCTTGTCGCTGCCGCCAACCGGTCGGATGTAGATCTCGCCCTTGTCGCGGTCGCACTCCAGGACCAGCTCGCCCGCCGGGTTCACCGGCATGCTGCTTGGGCCTGGGGTGGCCATGCCAGGCGCGGGCGACGACGGTGAAGCACCGATCCCACACGTGCTGGAATGGATGTTGCCGAACACATCGGTGATCGGCGCGCCATCCACCCGGATGCGCGTGGGCTCCTTGATCGACACGAGGGCTTCGGCGGAAACGCCGTCCCGGGCCTCTACCAACTGCAAGGCGATGGCCAAGCGTGGCGTGAGCTGAAGGGTAGCCGTGGCCAGCACGCTCGCCACCATGGCGACGCGCCGACGAGGCTGCTTGAGGTCAAGTGGCATGGGGAACCTCCTTGAACGTCTTGAGGTGCATGCGCCCGCCGCTGTAGCCGAACTCAATCAGGTAGGCCTTCAACTCGTTCGCCGTCTCGATGCCGTTGACCAGGGTGCGAAGCCGGCCGCGCACGACCACGCTCTGCTTGTCCTCGCTGGCCACCAGTTGCTGGGGCATGAATAAGGTACTGGCGTTGATGCGCTTGAGCCGCTCCGCCTCGACCTCCTGCCGGGTCTTGAGGACGCCGTACTGCTCCGGCTGGACGTAGCTCAGCAGCACGCTCTTCTTCCAATCGATGGATGAGGGCGTGACGTCCAGCACCAGCCAGGCGATGAAGCTGGCCATCTGCTCCAGGTATTCGGCGCTGGTCTTGTCCCGGCTCACCCAGAAGGTCTTCTCGATGGTCGGCGGGACGACAACGGTGCGGGTGGTGCCTGCCAGGTTGAGGATGACCAGCAGTGACACGACATGGCCCGCCGCCAGCAGTCCGATCGTCAAGCCCAGATTGCGGTTGCGCTGCCGAAGGTCCTTGAGGTCGCCGTTGAGCCGAGCGAAGTCCATGGCGTGCTCCTGCTCAGCCCACCATGCGGCGGATGTGGGACGGCGGAGTGGCTTGCATCGCCGTCACAGGGCTGGCTGGGAGATGCCAGTACAGCCAGTGCATGGCGAAGGCCGGATGCTTGTCGGCCTTCATGCGCGACATCCAGCGAGACAGGAAGATGCCGGTGCCTGCACAAGCGGCGAAAGCCAGCTTGGTGCCGGACATGTAGCCGACGAACATGAAGAACAGCACCGGCGCGGCGACATCGATGTCCCAGAAGCCGATCTTCCAGGTGTCGTCAAGGCGGCGCGGGATGTAGGTGTCGGCTTGCATGTCTTGCTCCCGTTGGATAGACCTGCTTCAGACGACCGCACCCATGATCGCGCCAGCGATCACCAGCCCCACGGCACCGAAGATGGCCAGGCCCACGTAGAACAGCACCGGCCCGAAATTGCGCAGCGCGGACAGCGAAATCAACGCGACCACGAAGCCGATGAAGCCCACCAGGGCCTTGATGCCCGGCGCCAGCGACGAGAGCTGCGTCAGGGCCGAGGTCAGCGGACCGGTGATGCCGGTGAAGGCGACCAGGTCCAGGGCAAAGCCCGGCATGGCGATGCCAAGGCCCCCGACCAGCGCCACCAGTGCGGCCACCGCCGAACGGCCACCCCAGGCCTTGCCCTTGGGCTTCGGCGAGGGCGTTTGATGGAACTTTGGGGCGGTCTGATGGACCGGGGAGACGAAGGCATGGATGGTGGCGGTGCGCATGGGATTGCTCCTGGTTGGGGATCGCGTCAAGGCCTGACGCAGGCGGGAATGGGCAAGGGCGCAGGGGACGGCTGGGTCATGGCGCGACCTCCGGCGACGGGGTGAACACCACTTCGACGCGGCGGTTCTTCGCGCGGCCGTCAGCCGTGTCGTTGGGCGCCGCGTAGCAGCACAGGCCGCGGGCGTCGATGCGGATGTCCTGGGTCAGGCGAGGCCGTAGGCGCATCAGGTGGTCGCGTACCTGTGAAGCGCGGGAGAGTGCGATGGACTCGTTCGGGCCAGTTGGGCCCACGTTGTCGGTTCGGCCGACGATGAGGATTCGGTCTGCACGGCCCAATGCGGCAGCGGCCTGGTTCAACTGCGACCTGTGCTGGGCGGTCAGTGCCGCGCTGTCCGTGGCGAACAGCAGGGTCAGGACCTCTGCTTTGGTGGCGTGCGGCGCTTGGGGAGGGCGGTGTTCTGATGAGAACGACGCCTCATCGGGTGTGGGCGCCGATGCCGGTCGAGCCTGCACGGAAGGTGGAATGGCGGCGACGGCCAAGGTCTTGCGAGTCGGTGCAGGGCAAGCGGGCTCGATGCAATGGGCGAAGTGAGCGTGGCGGCCAAGGTCGAGTTGGACGATGCGACGCACCAAAGGCTGGGGCGGCGACGGCGGGGTAGAAGTGGTTGGCTTGTTCCCGGTCAGCGCCAGCAATCCGCTGCACGACGACAAGCCAAGCAAGGCTGTCAGGGTTGCAGCGCAGATCAAGGGTGTTGGCGGCCGTCTCATGGCGATACCCTTGCGGTGAGGATGACGCGGCGTGCATCCGCATGATTTGCGGCTTTGGCGACAGGTTGCAGCGTGGATGCGTTGCGCTTGCTGTTCCCGGCCGATGCATGAAGTTGCCTGTAGACAAGCCAGGCATAGCGCAGCCGCGCCCGGCGGCACGCTTCACCCTTGAGCTGGGTGCAGGCGGCGTTGTAGGCGCCGACGCCATTCCAGGTCAGGCCATGCCGCGCCAGGTTGTGAGCCAGATACCAGGCCCCCACGTGGATGCTGGTGCAAGGGTCGTACAGATCGCGTTCGCTGATGCCCAGCCTGGCCAGCGTGGGCAAATTCGAGCTGTTGATCTGCATCAGGCCGATGTCGTAGCTGCCTGTGCGTTGGCGATGCTGGCGGTTGACCGCCTGAGGATCGAGACGGGACTCGACCCGTGCGATCGCATACAGCAATTGCGGTGAGACGCCGTACCGCTGGCCTGCCTCGTTCCAGCAGGCCATGGCCTGCGAGGGCAAGGCCAGAGTGGCGATCAATACGGACAGGAAGACCAGAGGCATGACGCGCTCCAGAAAAAGACCGATGTGCTCCCCCGGCGGTCAAGCCGGTGGACGTTGGGTGAGACCGGCTTGCGCTGGTCAAGGTCTTGTTCAGGTGAGCCTGACCGTCATGGCCGTGGCGAGGTCACGGCTCTCTGTGAGCGAGCGCCGCGTTGATCAGTGGGTTGACAGCGCGTGTCAGCCCATGGGTTTGCCGAGTTTTCGCTTGGTTCGCTCGGCTGCGTTGATCCGGGCTTGCTGGAGCAGCAGCAGCCCGGAATCGTCAGCCAGGCGGCACAGTGCCACGCATGCGGTGGTCAGGTGATCGAGTTGGAACCTCGGGTTGGGATGCCGGTTGGCAGGAGAGCGCTGGAGGTCCAGCAACAACTCGTACTGCTGGCGCCAGAGGGATTCGCGGCGGCGCAGCGCGTTGTGAGCGCGAGGCACGACCTCTGTCCCCAGGAAATCGAAGATCTGCTTCGTAGCTTCCGGGCGTGCGAATACCAGCGAGACGCACGCGCTGATCAGGTCGGGGAACTGGAACACCGGGCCGGCGTTCTGGTCGCCCTTAAGCACGCCGTAGAGCCAGAGGTACTCCTCGAACCAGACGCGGGTTTCAATGATCTCTGGCAACTGGCTTTCGATCCATTCGAGCCTTGACGTGCTGGTGGGAACCTGGAGCGGTGCGTCGGTGAGCATGGTGCGTACCTCAGTCGGATGCGGTGGGCAAATCGGGGAGTGCATGACTGAAGGGTAGGGAGCGCCGCGATGGGCGTCCCGAGGGAATGTGGGCTTTGAGAGGGGGGTTTCGCTGTCGCGAAATGCAAGCAGCCGTCTTACACGAGAACTGATCGCCCAAACGTCTCACAGCGTCTCCAGTTGGAGACAGCCGAAATCTGCTCACGTTGAGGTGCGTCAAACACGGTGTGGGCGCTAACGTTGGGCGAAGAATCGTGTGTCTCAGGGGGCGAGACATTGATTGGTGGTTGGCGTGACGGCTGCTCGGCAGGAAGAGGTGCCGCAGAGCACCTGACTTGGCGTCGAACACCAGCCGGGTGGCGCCGTATTTGTTGCCCACGTCCGCGTTGCTGCGGACGGTGTAGCGGAACACGGCGTGGCCGGGGTCGTAGCCCAACGGACTTGCCACGACGGCCGCCAACGTTGCCACCATCCACGGGTGGGTTGGCGGCGCCCCCGGAAGAGAGAAGGCCTCAGTTGCCGGGTTCGGTGACGAAGCCCAGCTTGAGCAAACCGGAGCGCTGCACGCTAGCCATCACCTTGGCGATGTTTTCATACTCGACCTTGCGGTCCCCGCGGATGTAGATCTCGGGCTGCGGTTCGCGCGCGGCAGCTTCCTGCAAGCGTTGCTCAAGCTGCTGCGGTTCGAGCTTCTCGTCGTTCCAGAACACGCTGCCATCTACCGTCACCGACAGGTTGACGGTTTCGGGCTTGACGATGTTGGGTGTGTTCTCGGCCCGTGGCAGGTCCAGCTTGACCGAATGCGTGATCACCGGCACCGTGATGATGAAGATGATCAGCAGCACCAGCATGACGTCGACCAGCGGTGTCATGTTGATCTCACTGACCATGTCGTCGCCGTCGTTCAGGTCTCCGCCGAATGCCATGTCAGCCTCCCTTGGCCGTGGGCTGCACCAGGGTCATCGGTGCGGATGACTTGGACACGGGCGAGCCAGTCAGGAAGTAAGCGTGCAGTTGTCGGGCGAAGCGGTTCAGCTTGTTGATCACGCCCTTGTTGGTGCGCATCAGCGCGTTGTAGCCCATCACGGCGGGGATCGCCACGGCCAGGCCGAAGGCGGTCATGATCAGGGCCTCGCCCACAGGTCCGGCGACCTTGTCGATGCTGGCCTGACCCGCCGCGCCGATGCCCACCAGCGCATGGTAGATGCCCCAGACGGTTCCGAACAAACCGACGAAGGGCGCGGTGGAGCCGACAGAGGCCAGAATGGCCAGGCCCGACTGCATGCGTTCGGCGCTTTCGTCGATGGCGCCGCGCAGGCTCTCCGTCAGCCACTCCGCCAGGCTCAATTGCCCATGCAGATCTTCCTTGTTGGACTTGTGATGGTCCACGGCGGCCTGGCCTTCGAGGGCGATGTAGCGGAAGGGGTTGTCATGCCCCTGCTGGTCCAGCAACGCCATGCCCTCCACAAAGGTATGGGTGTGCCAGAACCCGGCCACGCCGCGCGCCGCGCGCCTCAGCTTGACGGCGCGCCAGGCCCGCGTGGCGATCACGTACCAGGAGACGACGGACATGAGCAGAAGCGCGATCGCGACGCCCTTGATGACGGCGTCGCCCTGCGCCCAGAGGGCGGCCAGGCCGTAGGGGTTGTCGGTCATGATGGATGGTCCTTAGGAAATTAGAGCGAGAAATCGATGGGTTGGACGTACCAGTAGGGAATCGGCACGTTGCCGCGGCGGGCCGGCTGGTACTTCCAGCGCTTGACGGCTTCCAGCGCCGCCTGGTCCAGCCGTGGATGCCCACTGGTGCGTTTGAGCTTGATCTCTCCCACCAAGCCGTCAGGCAGGATGTAGACGTCCAACAGCACACGGCCTTCCTCCTGCATCCGCTGGGATGCGGGTGGGTAAGTGGGCGCAGGGTTATTTAGATGAGCGGCGTCCGACCTTGGAAGCGTCACAGCCGCTGGTTCGGGCGCGGGAGGCGATGGCGGCGCGGGAGCAGGCGCCGCAGTCGCCAAGGGTGCGCTTTCCGTGACCGGCTGCGCTGGTGCTGGGGCGACCGCAGGTGGCGCCGTGACGGCCCTTTCAGATGAGGGTCCGGGCGCTGGCGGCGGGAGGGCTTGCCGCACGACTGGACGGGGCGGCTGAGGCTTGGGAGGCGGCGGGGGCGGGGCTACCGGGAGCGGTTTAGGCGCTGTCACCGGCGCGGCGGTGACGAGCATGCCCACCACGGCTGGCGGCACAACGATAGGAGGCTGCTGGGACATCGACGTTGTCAGCCACCAGATTAGGCCAGCGTGTGCAAGGCAAACCACCCCCAGCGCTGCCGCGCGCTTGCGCCAGCGGCTTGGCATCGGAGGCATTGTGCTGGACGAGACTGGCGCGTTCTGCCCTTGCCCCATTGATCCCCTGGTCTTTAGCGAGGGTGCGGTCGAGGCCGCGCCATCTCGCGTGGTCGGAGGTATGCGGGGTTCCGGTGTCATGCTGAGTTCACAAAGACAAGGCGGCACCAACGAGCAAGCCGCTCAGGGGCAGGCCGAACAGCCCGAGGGCCATGAGGCGAGAGCCATGCAGGCGCGACCACATCAATGCCCCGGTGACGGACAGCATGATGAGGCAGCCCGCGATCGAGTCTGCGACCAGAATCCAAAGGGGGTGCACGCCTTGAGCCATGTGAAACCGGGTCAGCATGTAGAAGGCATTGCCGTCCCTGCGCTTGAGCGACACCGCACTGTTGCCTACCCAGTACTCTGCATTGATGCTGCCCTTGGGGCCGGAGTGAATCAGTTCCCAGCGCTCGGGTTGTTGCAATGCGCTGTCGCCCCAACTGACCGCCTTGGCGGGTTGGCGCTCGATTCGGAGTTGCTCTGGACGGAGTTGCAAAGTCTGGGCAAGCCAAGTACGCATCGCTTCAGGGTTTGCGCGGTGCGGCTCGCTGACCTGGATCGTCATGTTGCTGGGTACCGCCTCCACGACAGGCAGCTTCATGACGGCGCGGTGATTGAGCAGGATGCCCGTGGCACCGAACAGCAGGCCGAATACGCCGCCCCACAGGCCGCACCAGGCGTGGGTGCGCTTGAGCCACCTCAGCACCTCGGCACGGCGCCAGCGTGGCGGCAAAAACAAGGGCCCGCCGGACAGCGGGGCGCCGGCCGGACGGGATGGTGCCAAAGTGCTCATGGCTGGCCGCGGGTGCTCACCACGGTGAGCGTGGCCCGGTGACGCTGAGCCTGGTAGGTTTGGCCCTCATAGGTGCCATTGCCCTTCTCAAGATGGACGACCTGCAAGATGTACTGGCCTTTCCATGGCATGGGCAGCCGCACGAGGCCGTCCGCGCCTGTCTTGCCTTCTTGCGCCCAGGTGTTCGGCGCCACGACTTTCACATCGGCCTTGGGCAAAGGCTTGCCGCGGAAGAAGACCTGGAAAACACCGTCCTCCTTGGTCGGCAGGATGTCCAGCGTCAGTGCGGGAGCAGTCGCGGCATCGGCACCATTCAGCGCCTGATGGCGCGCATAGAAGAAGGGCTTGACGATGCCGATGCCGGCCGCCGTCCAGTCCTTCACGCCCACGGCGCCTTCTTCCACGATCAATGCTTGCTGGCCATTTCCTGCCGTGGCGAAAGCGAAGCCCTCCGCGCGTTTTTGAAGCGCCACGGGCTTGGCCGCACTGGCCGTGAGGACCTGGGCGCGGGGGCCAGGCATCTCATCCAATCGGCCGGGCGAACGTTCACGCGCCGACTCCTCGAACTCGCCGAAATAAACGGTGGCGTCCTGGCCATTGCGCTCGATCCACAGATAGTGCGCGTTAGCCTGCAGACCTGCCAGCCCCCACACGGCGGCCAAGATGCCCTTGAGCAAGGCGGTGTTCATACGGTTCATGCTGTTGACTCTTTGGCTCGGGATCAGAAACGGAATCGTGCGGTCAGGAAGGCGCTGCGGCCTTCACCGGGTAGGGCGCCACTGAAGGTGGCGTTGGTGAAGTAGCGGCGGTCCGTCAGATTGCGCAGGTTCAGGGCGACGTCCCACGACTTCGTCTCGTAAAACACTTGCGCGTCAACGACCGTGTAGGAGGGCACTTCATAGAGGTTGATCCCGTCCGCGTAGGAATTGCCCTTGTAGGTGATGCCGCCACCGAAACCCCAGCCCTTCAGGCTGCTGGACTGAAGCCTGTAAGCCGACCAGAGGCGAGCCGCCGTGTTGGCCACGCCGGTTGGGCGCTTGCCATTCACGCTGGACGAGATGCCCAGTTGGCTGTTGGTCACCACGTTGTTCGAGGTGGTCGTCGCGTCTTGCAGGATCAGGTTGGCCGTCGTGGTCAGCCCTGCCATGGGCTGGGCGGACAGGTCGATCTCCAGGCCATGGGTTTTGTCGTTGCCATCCGGTGTGGAGACACCACCGCTGCCAGGCAAGGTGACGTAGTAGCCTTCGCGGCGCGTCTGGAACAGCGCCGTCGTCAGATCGAGCTTGCCATCCAGGAGCGACAGCTTGGCACCGACTTCCATCTGCGATGAGCTTTCAGGCTTGGCGGTAAGGCCATCGGCGGAGGCGCTGACCCGGGTCTGCTCCGTGGCCATGTTGACGAACTTGCCATTGGACCAGCCTGCATAGAAGGAGGTTTGGGCGGAAGGTTGCCACACCGCACCCAGGGATCCGGTGGTCAGCGTCAGTTCGTCATGAACATTCTTGCTGGTGCCCATGTAGCCTTCATCAGCGACCTTCAAGCGCTCGGTGCGCAAGCCCGCGCGGACCTTGAACTGCTCGCCAAACGCGATTTGGTCCTGCGCATACAGGGCCCAGCTTCGCGACGTGATGTGGCGATCGAATGACACCGTGCCCGTGCCCGACAAGGCGGTTTCGGGAACCACAGGGTTGTAGATGTCGGTGATGTTTGGCAAGTCATAGCTGACACGCTTGGTGTCAACTTTCGTGTCGCTCAATTCCACGCCGCCCAGGATGGTATGGCGTACCAGAGGGCCACCCACCTTCCAGACCAGTTCGTTTTGCAGATTGAGATAGCGCGCATCGTCTGACTGAGTGCGGGCGTTGCGGCCGGTCATTTGGTTTGGAATAGGGACCGCAACGGTAGAAAGGTTCCCCGCATTGCCCCCTGCATTGCGCAGCATGTCCAGCGAGCGTCGGTCCTGGATCAGCGCGGTGCGCATCGACAGGTCTGAAGAGAAGGTCCACTCATGCGCCACCGTGAGGCGGTCGATGGTCTGCTCGCTGTAGTTGAAGGGGCTGTAGTACTTAGTCTCCCGCGAGACCGGTACGATCTGGCGCTTGTTGTCGAAGGGCAGGCCATAGTTGTCCGGCTTGACCTTGATCTCGCGGTGATCGTAGTCCACCGACAGCGTGCTGGAGTCGTTGATCGCCCAGGTGATCGAGGGCAGCACTTCCTTGATCTCGCGCGACAGATCCCGCCAACCATCGGTCTTCTCGCTGTTGACGATCAGGCGTGCCGCCACGTTGCTGGACAGCGGGCCGGTGATGTCGGCCGCGGCATTGACGGTGCCGAAGCTGCCCACGGTTGTGCTCAACTCGGCGCCGAAGGTCCGGCGGGGCTGCTTGGTGACCACATTGATCGTGCCGCCAGGCTGGCCCGCACCATACAGCGCCGAACCGGGGCCCTTGAGCACTTCGATGCGTTCCACGTCCGTGAAAGTGCGCCAGTAGCCGTTCTGCGAAGTGCCATCTGCGTAGCCATCCCTCAGGAAGCGCATGGCCTGGCCGCGGATCGCATAGTTGTTGGCGAAGCCGTATCCTCCCCCCATGACCGGCTGCACGCCGCTGACGTTTGTCATGGCCTGGTTCATGTCGGCCACACCTTGATCGCGCAGGACTTCCTTCGGGACCACGACCACGGAGGCGGGCAGGTCCCGAACGGGCGTGTCGGTCTTGCTTCCGGCCTGGACGGCGCTCTTGATGCTGCCCGGGCGGGCTTGCGCACCCTTGACGGTGACGGAGGGCAGGGTGGCTTCTTCTTCAGCGGCGAACGCAGTGGAGACGGCAGCTGCCAGGACAAGCATGGGGAATCGACGCATACAACCTTTCACATCAATGAGTAGGAGATTGTAGTGCGAATCGTTCTCATTTACACTTTGAGATCCCTCAAGCGGGGGTGTCACCTTGTGACCTCCTCTTCTATTGCCGTAACACGACCATGTGCCGCCCTTGCGATTTGGACCTCTACGAACAACGAAGACCATGGCCTGTGGCCACGCTGATGGCCTCCCGTACTTCGTCGAGTTGTTGAACCATGGCTGCGAGCGGTGATTCGATGATGCGGCGCTTGCGAATGGTCGGCCTTTCGCCGACGGTGCCGCGCATCCGCGTTCTTCAAGTGCTGGAGGCAGCCTCCGGCGGCTTGGCAGTGGAGGAGGTCTGCGCCCAATTGCGACTGCGGGGAACCGGCGTCGGCATGGGGACCGTCTACCGGGTCTTGAGTGATCTGGCAAGCCACGGCTTGTTGTTGAAGGACACCTTGCAGACAAGGAAGCTGGTCTACCGTCTGGCGCGTATCTCCGTGGACGAGCCAATCCTGCGCTTGAGTTGTCCAGGCACTGGCCAGTGCGTTTTGCTCACCGATGAGGCCCTTCAGGCGCGTGTCATGCAGCTTGCCCTGTCGCAGGGCATTGATGACGGCCAGGGCAATCTCCTGCTGGAATTGCTGCCCGTTCTACCCGCGCACGCCACAACCCGTGCGCCAGAAGACGAGACGGTGGTGTCGGGTGGTAGTCGGCTTCGTGGGAGGGCTTGCTGGTGATCAGTCGCGCCCGGGGTCTTGCCATGGTGTCGACGCCGGGGCGCGTCCTTGGTTCAATTGGGGTCGAGGGATGGTTGCCTCGATTGGCGCAGTACGAGCGCCAGCGAGCGAGGGCCTTTCGCCATGAGTCGGCGCGCGCGAGCTATGTGGCGGGGCATGTGCTGATAAGAATGGTTGCCGCTCGATGGATGGGAGCCGAGATGGATCGCATGGTGCTGTCGCAGCACTGCAAGGACTGCGGCGGGCCGCACGGCCAACCCCGCATAGAGTCATGTCCAGGCCTTTGCTTGTCGATGAGCCATTGCGATGAGGCGATTGCTGCGGTGGCTTCGGATCTTCCGGTGGGAATCGATGTGGAGGCATCCTGCAAGTCCGCTGGATTGGTCTCTAACGGAATTCCGGCATTCTCGGCCAAGGAGCTGCAACTGCTGCATGGCTTGAGCCCTGAGGAGCGCGACGCTCTTGCGCTGACGATCTGGGTGCGTAAGGAAAGCCTCGTCAAGCTGGGGCGCTTGACGCTCGACACGCTGGCGGCTTGCGATCTGGTGGATGCGGCCCCGGAGGATCTGATGTTCGTTGACTTTGGCCATGTCGCCAGCCGATGTGTGGGCAGTGTCGCTTCGTCTCGGCCAATCGATGTTGAATTTATGGACTGAGATCGAATTGCACATGCGGCTTCATGGGTTGCAAACCCGTGGAGATGTCAGGCCGACGCGCTCTTCGTTAAATAGCTCTCCAGGGAGCCCCGGTTGACATGCGACTCCGACACTGGGTCGCCGTCGCCGCTGTGCGCTTTGTACTCTGCGATATGGCGATACGGATCATCCTGTTGGAATGGGATGACTAGCCGATCCAAGAAGAGGTGTCAGCACTGCATCCAGTACTTCGCGAGCGCGATGCCGGATGAAGAAGTGATCGCCCTCGATCCATTGGGCATCCAAGGGATGGGTGGTGTGCGCCTGCCAGGCGGACAAGCCTTCGGCGTGGGTGTGCGGATCATCGCGTCCTGCCAAGACTGTGATGGGTGTAGGCAAGGGTGGTTCGGGCTGATACCGATAGCGGCCGAGCAAACTGAAGTCGGCTCGGATCACCGGCAAGAGCAAGGCCATGAGTTCCTTGTCCTGCAGCACCTCGCGGGGTGTGCCTTGGTAGGCTTCGAGGCGGTCCAGCAAGGCGGTATCCGTGCATGCCTCGTTCCAGACGTCGTCGCGGGGCACGTTGGGTGCCATGGTGGCCGAGATGATGAGGCGCATCGGCAAAGGCAGGCCTCGTCGACGCAAGGCCCGTGTGACCTCAAAGCCCAGCAGTCCGCCCAGGCTGTGCCCGAACAGGGCGTATGGCCTGTCCTGTACATGGTTCTCCAAGGCGTCGGCAATGCGCTCTACCATTTCGTGTGGATCGCGAATGAGAGGCTCGTGAAAACGCGTGCCTCGGCCTGGTGGCTCCATGGGGCATACCGACATGGCTTCTCCGGCCATTTGCCCCCATGGCAGAAAAGCGCTCGCAGTGCCTCCGGCATAAGGCAGGCAGAACAGGCGCAGGCGGTCTGTGCCTGCTGGTGATCGCAAGAACCAGCCACGCTCGGCGGCGCAGCGCCCTGACATCAACTTGCGGTGGCTTGCAGGTGCTGGCGCAGGCTCAGCGGCCGCATGTCGGTCCAAACCTTGTCAATGTGATCAAGGCAAAGTTGCTTGGAGCCCTTGGTGCCTTCCTCGCGCCAGCCGGCCGGAAGCGCTTTGTAGTCGGGCCAGATGGAGTATTGCTCTTCATGGTTGATCACCACCATGAACACCGTGCCTTCGTCATCCCAGCTCATTTCATCGTCCTTTCTTATGTGTTGGTTACACAGGCGCAGGCCCAGCTTCATGCGCACTGCTCTCTGCTCGGGGTTGACCCTTTTTTTCACATGGTCAACAATGCGAATGTTATTGAGAATCGATATCATTTGCAATAGCAACTGGAAGGGCATGATGTGATCAGGGATTCAAAAACGGGGGAGATGGCAGGCTCGGGCCCAATGTCGGCTGGTGTGCCTGTGTTCCATGCCGGCGGCGATTGGCGTGCCGCATGGGGCGATCTACAGGTGGCGGTCCAATCGGCGCTGGCGTCGGCGGGCGGCTTGCTGCTCAAGGGATTGGGGCTGGCTGGCGCTGAAGACTTTCAGGCCTTCGCACTCCGATTCGGTGATCCCTTGTTGAACTATGACTTCGCGTCCACGCCGCGCAGCGCGGTGGCCGGGCAGGTCTACACATCCACCGAGTATCCCAGCCACCAGTCCATCCCGCTGCACAACGAACAATCCTATACACGGCAATGGCCCATGCGCATCTGGTTCCATTGTGCCCAGGCCAGCGCAGAGGGCGGTGCCACGCCGGTGGCAGACAGCCGGGCCGTGTATCGCAGGCTGGATCCTGCCTTGCGCGAACGCTTCGAGCGCAAGCGCCTCATGTACGTGAGGAACTACGGCCAGGGGCTGGACTTGCCTTGGCAGCAGGTGTTCGGTACCGAGGATCGCCTCGTCGCCGAGGCCTATTGCGGCGCGCAGGGCATCCACTTCGAATGGACGGGGGATGGCGAACTGCGGACGCGCCAGGTGTGCCAGGCCGTTGCCCGTCATCCCGTGTCTGGCGATGCCGTGTGGTTCAACCAAGCCCATCTTTTTCATGTGTCCGCGCTGGAGCCCGCCGTGCGGGAGGCTTTGCTCGATGTCGTGGACGAGCCGGACCTGCCACGCAATGTCTATTACGGAGATGGCTCACCGCTGGAGTCGTCTGCACTCGACGAGATCCGGCAGGTCTATCGCGAGCAGGCCTTGCGCTCCCCTTGGGAGACCGGTGATGTGCTGATGCTCGACAACATGCTCATGGCCCACGGCCGCGACCCCTTCAAGGGACCGCGCAAAGTGGTGGTGGCCATGGCCCGGCCTTACGAGGTGCCGCCCGGCCTGCCGTGACGGCCGGCCTGGGCTTCTTTCATTCCCTTCGTTCTCAAGTGCTTGCCGTGCGCTGACATGCAGCGCCTGGCGGGTCGCCGTGCGCCTTGATGGGCGCCAGGAGTGTCTTTTCATGCTTGCCATGTCCGTTGTCGAAACATCTCCGAACCAGAAGCCGGTCTGTTCCACCCGGCCGGCTGTCTCCGATCTGGTCGATCTGCTCGCATACCGCGCCTGCCATGACGGCGGGCGCATCGCGGTGCGTTTCCTGGTGGATGGCGAGCGCCAGGAAGACACGATCACCTATGCGCAGTTGCACGAGCGCGCATGGCGAGGCGCCGATGAACTGCTCAAGCGTGCCCGGCCTGGAGAGCGAGCCTTGCTGGTCTTCGGCAGTGGCATCGACTATGCCGTGGCCTTCTTCGCCTGCCTGGCCGCGGGCATCGTCGCCGTGCCCGTGTTCCCGTCGGAGCGCTCCGGTCCCAATCATGTCTCGCGCCTGCTGGCGATCGCGCGGGATGCCGAGCCGGCCCTGTGTCTGGGTAGCGCGCAAAGCCTGGCCGCCTTGGCCAGCGGGTGGTTCGAGGGCGATGGGCCATTGATGCTGGCCACGGACGGTTGGCGCGAGGCAGGGTTGGAGGCGGGCTTTCCACCGGCCACCGTCGAACCAGGGGGGCCAGGGCCGGATGCGCTGGCCTTCCTGCAATACACCTCGGGCTCCACCGCCAGGCCCAAGGGGGTGATGGTCACGCATGGCAACTTGCTGGCCAACCTGGGGGCGCTGCGGGACACGCTGGTCAAAAGCCCCGACGATCGGGCTGTCAGCTGGTTGCCGCTGTATCACGACATGGGCCTGATCTGCGGCTTGCTGATGCCGGTCTTCGCGGGCATTGAACTGACGCTGATGAGCCCGGAAGCTTTTTTGGCCAAGCCCGCGCGTTGGCTTGAAGCGGTGGCCCGCGCCGGGCGCTGTATCAGCGGCGGCCCCGATTTCGCCTACCGGCTTTGCACCGAGCGCGTGCCCAGCGATGTGTTGGGCTCCCTGGATCTGACGGGTTGGCATTGCGCCTTCAACGCCGCCGAGCCGATCCGGCCGGACACCTTGCGAGGGTTCGCCGAGCGCTTCGCGGCTTGCGGGTTCCAGCCTGCGGCTTGGCTGCCGGCCTATGGCCTCGCCGAGACCACCTTGCTGGTCAGCGCCCAGGGCGCGCATGCGGGTCAGCCGATCCGCACTTTCGACGCTTTGCTGCTTGAACAGGGGAAAGTGGTTGAGCTGGCCGGTGATGCCGGGCTTGGTGCGCGGCAGAGCAGAGAGTTGATCGACTGCGGCCCCGTGGTGGCGGGCCATGCCGTGCGCATCGTCGATCCCGAGTCGGGCAGGGTGGTAGAAGACAGCCGGACGGGCGAGATCTGGGTGAGTGGCCCGAGCGTGACCTTGGGCTTCTGGCGCCAACCCGAGGCCACGGCGGCGGCCTGGATCCAGGCCTTGGATGACGGCACGCCGGGGCCTTGGCTGCGCACCGGCGACTTGGGCTTCGTGCATGAGGGCCGCCTGTTCATCAGCAGCCGCCTCAAGGATCTGCTCATCATCCGTGGGCGCAATCTCTATCCACAGGATGTGGAGCACGCCGTGGAGCAGATCGAGGGCGTGCGGCGCGGCCGGTTGGCGGCGTTCGCGGTACCGGTCGAAGGCCGTGATGGCATCGGTCTGGCGATCGAGCTTCGAGGCGCGTCGCTGGAAGCAGGCCAGGCGGACAGCCTGTTCGCGGCGGTGGCCGAGGTGGTGGCGCAGGCCTTCCACGAGCCGGTGGCGGCGATCATGCTGCTGGCCGCCGGCACGTTGCCCAAGACCTCCAGCGGCAAAGTGCAGCGGGCTGCGTGCCGCGTCCAGTGGATGGAAGGCGCCACGAATGCGCTGGCCACATTCGATGCGGTGCGTGGCGATCAGTTGCCATTGCTGGGCCAGCCACCCGCCGAAGGGTTGGAGCAAGCGTTGGCGTCGTTGTGGTGCGAGGTGCTGGGCGCCGCCTTCGTGTCCCGCGACGCCAACTTCTTCGCCCTGGGCGGGCAATCGCTGTCCGCCGTGAGGCTCGCGGCGTTGGTGGCGCGCCGCTTCGGCGGACGCTTTGCGGCCTCCGATGTGTTCGTGGCACCCACGCTGGCCGCGATGGCTGAAAGGATCGCCGCAGGCCAGCCCACGATGGATGCATGTGCCACGGAGGCGTCGGCGGCCCCTGCCATCCGCGCCATTGAACGGGCGCCTGAGGGCCAGCCCTTGCCCTTGTCCTTCGCGCAGCAACGGCTGTGGTTCCTGGACCAGTTGGAAGACGACACCGCCTTCTACAACATCGCCCTGGCGGTGGACCTGCGCGGACGTCTGGCATTGCCAGCGCTGCAATGGGCGCTGGAGCAATTGGTGGCGCGCCATGAGGCTTTGCGCACCACCTTCCATTGCGAAGGCACGCAGACCTGGCAGCGCATCGAAGATGCTTATCCCATCGCGCTGACGGTGACGGATGTCGCGGGGCAGGCGGCCACCCTGGCCCATGCCATGGTGCAGGCCGAGGCGCAGGCGCCATTCGATCTGGCGCGCGTGCCCTTGACCAAGACGCGCGTGCTGCGCCATGGCGACGAGCATCACACTCTGTTGTGGATCTTCCATCACATTGCGGTGGATGGATGGTCGGTCAACGTCTTGTTGCGGGAGCTGGCGGCCTTGTACACGGCGCGGATGCAAGGCGCGCAACAGATCGGGCTGCCCGCCTTGCCTTGCCGCTATGTGGACCATGCCTGGTCTCAGCGGCGCTTTTTCGATCAGGCTCGGATAGACGGCTTGCTGGCGTATTGGCGCACCCAGTTGGAGGGGGCGCCATCCCTGCTGACCTTGACCACCGACCACCGGCGTCCTCCGGTCCAATCGCACCGGGGTTGCAGCCATCGCTTCCAGCTCGGTGCGGCGCTCGTGGACCGTGTGCAGGCGCACTGCCAGGCCCAAGGCGGCACCTTGTTCATGGGGCTGCTGACGGCGTTCAATGCCGTGCTCTATCACTTCAGCGGTAAGACGGACCTGGTGGTGGGCACCGACACGGCCCAGCGCGACCAGCCCGAACTGGCGCCACTGGTGGGCTTCTTCGTGAACCAGATGGCGTTGCGCACACGCTTTGCGGCTGGCGATTCGCTGGCCGATTTGCTGAATCAGGTGCGCGCCGTGCTGCTGGCCGCCTTCGATCACCAGGCCCTGCCTTTCGACCAACTGGTCCAGGCCCTGCGGCCCGCGCGCGAGCTAAGTCACGCGCCAGTCTTCCAGGTCAAGTTGGTGTTGCAAGACGCGCCTCAAAGCCGCTTCGACATCGATGGCCTGACCATGACGGGCCAGGGCATCGACAAGCAGACCGCCGAGATGGACCTCGTGCTGGACCTGATGCGCACGCCCGAAGGGCTGCAGGCGCGGCTGGAATACGCCACGGATTTGTTCGAGCCGCACACCATCGAGCGCTTCGTCGCCTGCTTCCTCGACGCCTTGAATGCCTTGCTGACCCATCCGGCACGCAGCGTGCGCGACTGGGCCCAGGCTTGGCAGGCCCGCGAGCAGGCCCAGGCGCGCGATGCCTTGAACCGTCTGCAGGCCACGCAAGCCGCTCAACTCAAAGGGCGCCGCCGCACGGCCGCCTCTCCGATCTCCGCACAGGAAGCCACCCCATGAAGACATCGCCCTCCTTGCCTCTGGTGTTGCCTGGCCTTGGCGCGGGCATGGCCCGCCGCCGCGCGGTGTCCATCAGCCAGCCGGACCTGGTCGACATGCGGCCCTTGTTCCCGCACGAGACGCGTGTGCTGCCCCTGCTGTGCCAGGCGAAGGCGGCGGACATGGACCTGGTGGCCTGGGCCCAGGCCAACCGGCCGCGCGTCGAGCAACTGCTGCTGAGCCATGGCGCCATCCTGTTCCGCGGCTTCGACGTGGGCAGCGTGGCCCAGTTCGATGCCTGTGTCAGCGCCATGAGCGCGGGCGCACTGCGCTACCAGTTCCGCGCCTCGCCGCGCACGCAGGTCGATGGGGAGCGCCACATCTACACCTCCACCGACTATCCGGCTGACCAGTCGATCTTCCCGCACAACGAGCACTCCTACTCGCCGGTCTTCCCGCTCAAGCTGTTCTTCTGGTGCGATGTGCCTTCGCCAGAAGGTGGCGAGACCCCGTTGGGCGACACGCGCGAGGTGTTCCGCCGTATCGCGCCCGAGGTGCGCGAGCGCTTCATCCGCAAACGCATCATGTACATGCGCAACTATGGCGATGGTTTCGGGCTTCCGTGGCAGACGGTGTTCCAGACCTCGGACCGGGCGGAGGTCGAGACCTACTGTGCGTCCGTGGGCATTCAGGTCGAGTGGAAAGCCGGGGACCGCTTGCGCACGCGTCAGACAGGCCCGGCCGTGGTGCGCCATCCCCGCACGGGCGAGGCGGTGTGGTTCAACCACGCGACCTTCTTCCACGTTTCGACGCTGGAAGCCAAGGTGGGCAGCGCGCTGCTCGACGAGTTCGGCGAGATGGACCTGCCTCAAAACACCTACTACGGCGATGGATCGCCCATCGAGCCGGAAACGCTGGCGCACCTGCGTGACTGCTACCGCCAGGCCATGGTGGCCTTCCGCTGGGAGCGTGGCGACGTGGTGTTGCTCGACAACATTCTGGCCGTGCATGCGCGCCATCCCTTCTCGGGGCCGCGCCGCATCCTGACGGCCATGTCGGAATCATTCAAGGCGAGCGATCTGGACATCGCCACGGCATTACCGGGTGGCCATGCGCAGTCAGTGGAGGCGGGTGCGTGATGGCTGGCTGGGACAACAACGACAAGACGATGAACGAAACGCAGAACGCGAGCCCTGTGGAAGGTTTCAGGGTCTCGGCATTGCAGCAGCGGCTGTGGAAGCTGGCGGCCGCCCACCCTGTGCTGGGTCGGCTGCGGGTGGACGTGAACTTGCGCGGCGACGTTCAAGCGGCGCGCCTGCATGGGCGCCTTGCCGATGCCATCGGGCGCCATGAAATCCTGCGCACGCGTTTCGTCAGCGTGCCGGGGCTGGCGTGGCCGGTGCAGTGCATCGACGAGGCCGATGCCGTCCGGGCTCAGCAGGCCAAGGTGCTGCAGATCGAGGATCTGTCGGCGTTGGATGCAGATGAAGCTCAGGCCCGGCATGCCGCCGTCTTGGCGCACATGGCGGGATTGAGTCCCGCTGATCAGGCCTTGGCGGCATGCCTGCTGCGGATGGGGGATGGCAGGCATGTGCTGTCGCTCAGCGCCTCATCGCTGTGCCTGGACCAACCCGCCTTGATGGCCTTGGCGCGCCATTGCGTGCTGGGGCTGGATACGTCCTCATCGGCCACGCAAGACGATGCGGAGCCCTTGCAGTATGCGGACTTCGCCGAGTGGCACCATGAGGTGATGGCGGCACCCGAGGCCGCCACCGCCGCGCAGCGCTGGCGCCCTGTGCTCGATGCGGCCCGCGCACCTTCCAGGCTCGGCCTGGAGCAAGGCCCCATGTGGGCGAACCAGACCGGGGGCTCGATGGACGCGAACGCGGCCACACTGGTTCGCGGTGCATGGCTGCCGTCCGCATCGTGCGAGGTTGCCAGATTGGACATGAATGCACTGGCGCAGACCGCCACCCGCTTCGGCGTGGAGCCCGAATCCTTGCTGTTGACGGCCTGGCGTTGGGTCTTGCAGCGCCAAACGGGAGAGTCCGGCGCGGTGGCGTGCTGGTCGAAGGGGCGGCCTGGCGTGGCCGAGGGGGCTTGGGGCGCCTTTGCCCGCTTCCTGCCCATTGCCGGCGAGGTGGCGCCAGCCATGTCCGCTCTGGCCTTCATGCAGGAGACGCACGAAGCCTTGGCTGAAGCCCGGGCCTGGCAGGATTTCTTTGTCTGGCCGGATGACAGCATGCCTGAGCACGCCTTCGTCTGGGGCGCGGATGATGAGCTCATCGAGGATGGCGCCATCACGGCGAACATCCGCCTGCAACAGCCTTGGAGCGAGCGATTCAAGCTGGCCTTGCATGGTCGTTTGAAGCAGGGGCTCGCAAAGGATTCAGAAGAGATCGTGCTGGAGATCGTGCACGACGGCGAGAGCTTCGACGGTTTGGCAGCGCACGAACTGGGGCGACAGTACCTTTGCGTACTCTCATCGCTCACCAGCTTGGCTGTCGAGCAAAAGACGCCTCTGGCGGTTCTGCCCTTGATGGACGATGGCGCACTGGCGTCGCATCTGGCGCGCTGCCATGGCGGGGCGGCTTCGCACGCCGCGCCCGCCCGGCTGCACGAGGCATTCGAACGCGAGGCCCAGCATCGGCCCGAGGCTGTGGCGGTGACCTTGCACGGCACTTCCATCACCTATGGCGAACTCGATGCCCGTGCCAATCGCCTGGCCGCGATGCTGCGTGCACGAGGTGCCCAAGCCGATGCACCCGTCGGCGTTTGCGCCCACCGTTCATTCGACATGGTGCTGGGCCTGCTGGCGGCGCTCAAGGCCGGATGTGCCTACCTGCCCTTGGACCCAGCCTACCCGGCGGACCGCCTGGCTTACATGGTGGATGACGCCGCCGTGGCCATCGTGCTGGCCCAGCGCGAGACCGAGGCGCTGCTGCCCGCATGCCGAGTCCAGGTGTTGCGCATGGACGATGCGGCAGTGGTCGAAGGCAAAGGTCAGGTAACTGATGCGAGCATCTCTTCTGGCGCATGGCACGCATCGCAGCTGGCTTATGTGATCTATACCTCCGGCTCGACTGGCCGCCCCAAGGGCGTGGGCATCAGCCATCGCAACGCCGTCTCGTCCAATGCGGCGCGGGAAGCCTTCTACCCGGGCAAGGCAGAGCGCTATCTGCTCTTGTCGTCCTTCGCTTTCGACAGCTCCGTCGCGGGTCTGTTCTGGACCCTGGGGCAGGGCGGCACCTTGTGCATGGTGGATGAAGATCAGCAGAAGGATCCTGCCGCCCTGGCCGCCATCATCGAACGCCAGGCCATCACCCATGTGCTGGGCCTGCCATCGCTTTACCTTCAGATCCTGCAAGAGGCCGAGCCGGCGCAACTCGCTTCGCTGCGTGTGGTGATCGTCGCCGGCGAGGCCTGCGGGGCGGAACTGGTGCGCAGGCATGCGGCGCAAGTGAGCGGCGCGGCGCTGTACAACGAATACGGACCCACGGAGAATTCGGTCTGGAGCACGGTCTATCGCTGCCAACCATCGCAGGCGCTTTTGCCCTTGGGCACGGGCGCGGCACCCGGCACGATGGTTCCCATCGGCCGGCCGATCACGGGTTCGCTGGCCTGTGTGGTGGATGCCGACCTGAATCTGGCGCCACCGGGGGTGGCCGGCGAGTTGGTCGTGGGCGGTGAGGGTGTGGCCCGCGGCTACCTGGCGCGGGCCGCGCTGACCGCCGATCGCTTCGTCCCCGATCCGTTCGGGAACAGTCTCGGCCTTGCATCGGGCGCGCGCCTGTACCGGACAGGCGATCTCGCCCGCATGCGTCTGGACGGTCAGATCGAATTCCTGGGCCGGATCGATCATCAGGTCAAGATCCGTGGACACCGCATCGAGTTGGGCGAGGTCGAATCCGCCTTGCGGGCGCAAGCCGGCGTGCTGGAAGCCGTGGCGATGGCCCGCGAGGACAAGCCCGGCGACCAGCGGCTGGTGGCCTATGTGACACCCGCCTCGGGCTTGGCCCAGCCTCTGGATGGGCAGGCCTTGCGCGATGCGCTGCGCCAGCGCTTGCCGGACTACATGGTGCCTTCGGTGGTCGCCGTGCTGGCCGAGATGCCGCTGACACCCAATGGCAAGCTGGACCGCCGCGCCTTGCCGGTGCCCCAGGCCGTCAGTGCAAGCACTGAGTACACGCCGCCCCGGCACGCCTTGGAGGCCGTGCTGGCGGGCATCTGGGAGGACGTGCTCAAAGTTGCGCGCGTCGGCGTGCACGACAATTTCTTCGAACTGGGCGGGCATTCACTGGTGGCCACCCAGGTGGTCTCCCGGGCACGCCAGGCCTGCCAGGTCGAGTTGCCGGTTCGTGCGCTGTTCGCGGCGCCCACCGTCGCGGGCTTGGCCATGGCCATCGAGGCCGCGCGCCGGCAAGGCGCTGCATCGCACCCGGTGTTGCCGCCCATGCTGCCCCGTGCATCGGGGCAGGAGGGTGCGGCGCTGCCGCTGTCATTCTCGCAAGAGCGCCTGTGGTTCCTTCAGCAATTGGAGCCTCGATCGGCGGCCTACCACATCGCCGGGGCCCTCAAGCTGACCGGCCCGCTGAACGCGGACGCGGTGGCCCAGGCATTCCAGGCCCTGGTGCAGCGCCACGAAGCCCTGCGTACGACCTTCCATGAGGAGGATGGCCGGGCTGTGCAGCGCATCCATGCATTGGCCCATCTTCCGATCTCGGTGCAAGACCTTCGTGGTTTGCCGCCCGAAGGCCGGGATGCGGGGGTGACACAAGCCGGCATGGCGGCGGCGCGCGAGCCCTTCGACCTGGGCCGTGGCCCCTTGCTGCGCGTGGCGCTGTGGCGGCTCGATGAAAATGTGCACCGGCTGCTGCTGGTCATGCACCACATCGTTTCGGATGGGTGGTCCACGCAGATCCTGCTGCGTGAGTTCTCTGAACACTATGCCGTCCTGACCGGGCCGACCCTTGGAAGCGGGGTGACCACGGCCGCATCTCAACTCGCAACGGCAGCCCCGTCACTGCAATACGCCGACTATGCCCTGTGGCAGCGTCAAGCCTTGCAGGGCGATGCCTTGCAGGCCCAGATCGCGCATTGGCGGTCAGCGCTGGGCGATGTGCATCCGGTGCTGGACCTGCCGACGGATCGGCCCCGTCCGGCCGAGCCCAGCGGCCGCGGCGCCATCCACCGTTTCGCACTGGATGCCGAGCTTTCAAGCCAGCTTGCTTCGCTGGCCAGGCAACAGGGCGTGACGCTGTTCATGCTCACCCTGGCGGCCTTCCAGGCGCTCGTGCACAGGCTCGCGGGCCAGGACGATGTGCGCGTGGGTGTGCCCGTGGCCAACCGCCATCGCCTTGAGACGGAGGGGGTGTTGGGGTGCTTCGTGAACACAATGGTGATGCGCGCGCGGTGTGCGGGCAGCCTGTCCTTCGAAGCCTTGCTGGCGCAAGTGCGCGAAGCTGCGCTGCAGGCGCAGGCGGGGCAGGACCTGCCCTTCGAGATGCTGGTGGACGCTTTGCAGCCCGAGCGCGACTTGAGCCGCACACCTTTGTTCCAGGTCATGTTCGACCATGAGCGGCGGCTGGATGCGCCATGGTCGAAGGAGCCGGACGGCGCGACCGGCCTGGGTCTGGAGATCGAGCCGATCGACACCGGCACGGCCAAGTTCGACCTCACGATCACCGTGACGGAGGACAGCCAGCCCGGCCAGCCGCTGCTGGTGGCCATCGAGTACAGCACCGATCTGTTCGAAACCGCCACCATCGAGCGGCTGGGTTCCCGGTACGAACAAGTTCTGACGCAGGTGGTCGCCGATCCCGCCCGCCGGATCGGCGAGTTGGCCTTGCTCACCCCGGCCGAGGAGACGGACCGCTGCCGCTGGAACGACAGCATCGATACCGCTACCTTGGCCGACGATGTCTGGACCTTGTTCGAACAGCAGGCTCGGCGAGAACCATCGGCCACGGCGGTGCGGTGCGGCGACGATGCCCTGAGCTACGGCGAGCTGATGCGCCAGGCGCAGCAGGTGGGCCGATCGCTCTCGTCGATGGGCGTGGGGCCCGATGACGTGGTGGCGGTGCATGGCGAGCGCGGTGTGGACTGGCTGGTGATGATGCTGGGCATCTTCCACACCGGGGCCGCGTACCTGCCTCTGGATGCGCGGCTGCCATCGGGGCGCTTGGCGGAGATGCTGGCCTTGAGCCGTTGCGCCGCCGTGCTGGCGGGGCCATCGGCATCCAACGCGCTGGGCATGGCCTTGGAGAGCCTGACGGGCCCCGTGCCCAAGCGCCTGACCTGGATTGCCGCGCGTCGCGGTGTGCCCTCGGGGCAGGCGCAAGCGTTGCCCAGGCCTCCTTCGGGTGCCAACGCCGGGGCGGCAAAAGGCGAGCTTCTCGCCTACGTGATCTACACCTCCGGCTCCACTGGTGTGCCCAAGGGCGCGATGGTGACCCGCCGCGGCCTGCTTAACAACTTGCTGCAAAAGCACCGGCAACTCGGCCTGAAGGCGGGCGATGTGGTGGCGCAGACGGCGGGCGTGGGCTTCGACGTCTCGGTGTGGCAGTTCCTCAGCGGTCTGTTGTGCGGTGCGGTCATCGAGATCGTGCCCGACGACACGGTGCGCGATGCCGGCGCGATGTGGGCCTGCCTGCGCGAACGCAAGGTGGCCGTCTTCGAAAGCGTGCCCAGTCTGATCCAGGCGCTGCTGTCCGAGCCTGCCGCCAAGTCGCCGCAGGGCGCCCTGGCGCTGCGCTGGCTGCTGCCCACCGGCGAGGCCTTGCCGCCCGAACTGGCGCGGCGCTGGCTGGAGCGCCATCCTTCGATCCCGATGCTGAACGTGTACGGCCCGGCCGAATGCGCGGACGACGTGGCCGTGCATGCCATCGTTTCGCCGCCGCCGTTGGATTGCGCGCACATGCCCATCGGCAGGCCCGTTCCCAACCTGCGCCTGCATGTGCTGGACGCGCACCTGATGCCGGTGCCGACCGGGGTGCCTGGCGAGTTGTGCGTGGCGGGTGTCGGCGTGGGGCGAGGCTACTTGAACGACGCGGCCCGCACGGCTGCTGCCTTCGTGCCCGATCCATGGGGAAGCCCAGGCGAGCGTCTCTACCGTACGGGCGACCTGGCCCGCCAGCGTGATGATGGCGTCTTCGAATACCTGGGCCGCATCGACCACCAAGTCAAGCTGCGGGGCCAGCGCATCGAGCTGGGCGAGGTCGAGGCCCGGCTGGCCGCGCTGCCCGGCGTGGCGCAAGCCGTGGCCACAGTGCAGGACAACCGCCATCTGGTGGCCTATGTGGCTCCCGAGGCGCTGGACACCGACGTGCTCAAAGCCGCGCTGGCCCGGGTCTTGCCCGATTTCATGGTGCCGTGGGCCATCGTGGCGCTGCCGGCCTTGCCTTTGAATGCCAATGGCAAGCTGGATCGCCGGGCCTTGCCGCCCGTCACGCTGTCGCCGTGCGACGAGGCGCTGCCGGACGTGGACCGTGCGTTTTGGACGCCTGCCGAGCAGATCCTGGCAGCCGTCTGGGCGCGTGTGCTGAATCTGCCTCAGGTCGGGCTGGACCAGAACTTCTTCGGGCTGGGGGGCGATTCCATCCAGAGCATTCAGGTCGTGAGCGGCGCGCGGCTGGCCGGCTGGCAACTGGCACCCAAGGACATGTTCCTACACCAGACGGTGCGGGCGCAGGCGAGGGTGGCCCGGCCAGCGACCCCCGCTCAGGCCGAACACGCGCCGATGCAAGGCGATGTGGCCCTGGCGCCGATCCAGCATTGGTTCTTCGAGCAAGAATTCGCCAACCCTCATCACTGGAACCAGTCGGTCCTGCTGGCGCCCGGCACACGTTTGTCGCTGGCACCGCTGCAAGCCGCGCTGGACCAACTGGCCGCGCACCATGACGCGCTGCGTCTGCGTTTCGAGCGCACATCATCGGGTTGGCGGCAGCATTGCGTGGCACAGGCCGTTGTGCCTGTGAAGTTGATTGACGTACCGTCCTTCGAGCATGCCGACTTCGAGGCGGCATGCCGTGCCTGCCAGGCAGGCCTGGACATCGAGCAGGGTCCGGTCTTCCAGGCTGCGCTGCTTCAGGCAGGCGGCGCGCAGCGGCTGTTGCTGGCCGCGCACCACCTGGCGGTCGATGGCTGGTCGTGGCGGGTGCTGATCGAAGATCTCACCCGCTTGCTGGATACCGCCACGCAGGTGGCGGCCGCATTGCCGGCGCGCACTGCATCCTTCCAGCATTGGACGGCCCTGCTGGGCGCACCGGCCTGGCTGGCGGCGGCCCGCAGCGAAGCCGCTTGGTGGGCCGACGCGGTGTCGGCCTGGCCGGAGCCCTGGCCCATGGACAAGCCCTCCGGCTTGGCCACGGAAGCCACCATCCGCACGCTGCCCTTGGCCTTGAGCGCGGACCGCACCCATGCACTCCTGACGCAGGCGGCGCCGGCCCTGCGCGCCAAGGTCGACGAGGTGCTGCTGGCCGCCCTGTTGCAGAGCCTGGGCGAGTGGAGCGGGGCGGCCGAGGTGGGCTTCGAGTTGGAGACGCATGGTCGAGATCCGCTGAAGGGGCTGGCCGATGGGGGCTCCGTCGCTGGCGCCGACATGCCCGACCTGTCGCGCACGGTGGGCTGGTTCACCGCCTTGTATCCCCTGCGGTTGCCGACGCTGCGGGGCCAGTCCCTGCCTGCTGTCTTGAAGGCAGTCAAGGAGCGCCTGCGCGCCGTACCCGAGGGCGGTCAGGGTTACGGCATCCTGCGCCACCTGCAGGGTGAGCCCCTGGCCGTGCGGCCCCAGGTCTCCTTCAACTACCTGGGCCAGTTCGACGCCAGCCTGACGGGCGGCGGGCTGTTCAGTCTCGCGCCCGAAGCCTGTCCGGGCCAGTACGACGAGCGGGCCACCAGCCATTTAGCCTTCGATCTGAACGGCTATGTCGCCGAGGGCGTGCTGCACCTCGATTGGCGCTACAGCTCGGCGCAGTACGACAGCGCCACGGTACAGGCACTGGCCAAGTCCTTCATCGGGCATCTGAACGCGGTCATCGACCAGCCCCTGGACCAGGCGGCACAAGCCATGAGCCCGGCCGATTTCCCGGAAGCCGGCCTGGATGCACAGGCACTGGCGGGCCTCCTGGACGACATGGAATGAGCATGCAAGACAAACGAAAAAAACAAGACATCGAAAGCATTGGCCCACTGTCGCCTCAGCAGGAGGGGCTGCTGTTCCATGCCTTGTCCGAGCCGGCGCGTGATCCCTATTTCTGTCAGTCCTGCCTGCGCCTGGAGGGCGCGCTGGACCTGCCCGCGTTCGAAGCCGCCTGGTTCGACGCGGTGGCCCGGCATGCCGCGTTGCGCACCGATTTCAAGTGGGAAAAGCTGGACAGGCCCGTTCAGATCGTCTTCAAGCCGCGCATGCCTCAATTGGATGTGCGCGATTGGCGTGGACAAAGCCAGGGCGAGCAGAACCAGGCCTTGCGCGACTTGCTCGCGCAGGAGCATGCGCAGGGCTTTGACTTCGGCCGCGCGGGTGACCTGCGGGTCAAGCTGATCCGCATCGACGCGAACGCGCATTGGCTGGTGTGGAGCTACCACCATGTGAGCGTGGATGGCTGGAGCTTCGCCGCCGTGCTCAAGGACGTCATGTCGGCCTACTTGATGCGCGTCGGCAAGCCGGCGCAACCGCTCGCGCAAGGCGAAACGGTGCTGACACCCTCGCGGCCCTACCGCGACTACGTCGAATGGCTGCGGGCGCAAGATGCCAACGCTGCCAAGGCCTACTGGATCGATCGGTTGGCTGGCATGGAGCCTCCACCCGCCCTGGACCTGGGTGCGGGTGAATCGCTTGCCGGGCAAGCCACGCATGCCGAGCAGCATCTGCATCTGGCGCCGCAGGACAGCGCGCGCGTGCAGGCTTTCGCCCGGTCGCAGGGCGTGACCCTGGGAACGCTGTACCAGGGTCTGTGGGCCTTGCTGCTGTCGCGCTGCGCAGGCGCCGGCATGCCCACACCCGGCGGTGGCCGGGATGTGGTCTTCGGCGTGACGGTTGCCGGACGGCCCGTGGACCTCGATGGCGCGCAGGACATGGCGGGCCTGTTCATCAACACCGTGCCTTTGCGCGTGAAGATCGACGATGCCCTGTCGGTGTCGGCCTGGCTGGGCGAATTGCAAACGGGCATCGGTGCCATGCGCGCGCACGAGCATCTGCCTCTGGCGCAGATCCAGGCGGCCGTGCAGGCATCGGCCGGGGCCGACCATCCGGCAAGCGTTGGGGGCAATGCCCGCGATGGCGCGAGGCGCGGCCTCTTCGACAGCTTGGTGGTGATCGAGAACTTCCCGGTGGACGAGGCCTTGATGGACGAGCGCGCCACCTTGCGCGTGGCCACGCATGACACAGGGCAGTGGGTGGGCGACGTGCTGTTCACGCAAGGCCGCAACAATTACGCGATCACGCTGATCGTCGTGCCTGGAGCCGCGACGCAGCTCGTGTTGGCCTACGATCGGCGCCGCTTCGCGGATGCGGCCGTGCGCGGCCTTTTGAACCAGGCGCGCACGGCGCTGCTGAGCTTGTGCGAGGCGGGAGACCGCAGCCTGGGCGAAGTCCGGCTGTTGGATGACGCCGGATGGCATCAGGCCCGCGTTCATGCCGCGCCACGTCAGGCGCAGGCTGCTGCTTGCACGGCGCTGGATACACCACTGCCCGTGCACGCCCTGATCGAAGCGCTGGCTCATGAGCAGCCGCACCGTGTCGCGGCCCGGCAGGGTGAACAGGTACTGAGCCGCTCCGATTTGAATCGCCGTGCCGAAGCGCTGGCCGCGCGCTTGCGCCATGCCGGCGTCCAAACCGGCGCCCGCGTGGCCTTGCTGATGCCCCGTGGATTGGACACCGTCGTGTCGATGCTGGCGGTGCTCAAGGCCGGTGCCGCCTTCGTGCCGCTGGATTGGCGTCAACCCCCGGCGCGCCTGTCCCGCCTCATGCTGGACAGCCAGGTCGCCTGCGTGGTCGCGGACCAAGGCTGCCTGTCGGATTTGAAGCCGCAAATCGAGGCCGCGCTGGCTTGCCCGTGGATCTCGGTGCATGACCTCGATGGGCGGGCTCAAGGCGCGGTGCATGCGGGTCTCGTCGTTCCAGCGGGCACGCCTGTCCATCCTGTTCGGGCATGCGATGCGCTGCCTGCCTACATGGTCTATACCTCCGGCTCCACCGGTGAGCCCAAGGGCGTGCTCGTCAGCCATGGGGCCTTGCGCCGCTATGCGCAGGCCGTCATGGCGCGGCTGTCCCTGCCGGACGATGCCGGCATGGGCTGGCTGTCCACGCCTGCGGCAGACTTGGGCTACACCTCGCTGTTCGGTGCGCTGTGCGGCGGGCGCGTCCTGCACGTCATCGACGAAGAAACCGCCCGCGATCCTCAAGCCTTCAGCGATCAGGTGGCCATGCATGGCATCGATGCGATCAAGCTAACGCCCAGCCATTTGTCGGGGTTGATGCACGCACCGCGCCTGTCGCTGCCGCGGCATCTGATCCTGGGCGGCGAGCCGCTGTCGGCTTCGCTGGCGGCGCGGGTCGCGCAACTGGCGCCGGGCACGCGGGTCTTCAATCACTACGGCCCGACCGAGACGACCGTGGGCGTCATCGCGGGGGAGGTGACGGGGTCTGCCGGAGCCGATGACGCTGAGGCGGTGGGGCTGGCAGGCCCGCTGGACCGTGGACTGCCACTGGGCTGGCCACTGGACCATGCCGAAGTATGGGTGCTCGACCACGCCATGCAGCCGGCACCAGTGGGGGCGCAAGGTGAAATTTTCATCGGTGGCGCGAGCGTGGCCCAAGGCTACTGGGGCCGGCCTGGCCAGAGCGCCGAGCGTTTCGTGCCCAACCCCTTCGGTGAGCCTGGCACGCGTCTGTACCGCACAGGCGACCGCGGGCGGCGGCTGAGCGATGGCCGGATCGAATTCCTGGGGCGCCGCGACAGCCAGGTCAAGATCCGAGGCTACCGTGTCGAGCCGGAAGAGACGGCGGCCTGGCTGCGAGCGCAGCCCGGTGTCACTGACGCCGTTGTGATCGCTCGTCCGATGTCCGCCGGGGATTCAGGCCATCGGCTGCTGGCCTATGTGGTGGCCGAGCCCGTGGATGGCGTGGCGCCGGATCTCACCGCCTTGCGCAGCGCGGCCTTGAACGCGCTGCCGGAGGCCTTCGTTCCTGCGCACATCGAACTGTTGCCACGCCTGCCCCTGACGGCAAATGGCAAGGTCGATCAACGCGCCTTGCCCGATGTCAACAGCGCCCAGCCCAACGTGAGCGAGTCGGGCGATGATGGCCCTCGCGATCCGATCGAAGCGGCGCTGGCATCGATCTGGTGCCAGGTGCTCAAGCAGGCGCGCGTCGGTATCCATGACAATTTTTTCGATCTGGGTGGGGATTCCATCCTGAACCTGCAGATCATCGGCCGGGCGCGCAAGCAGGGCATCCGCCTGACACCCAAGCAGGTGTTCGAGCACCAGACGATTGCCGCGCTGACCACCGTGGCCGTGACCACGCAAGAAGCGGGGACGGCCTCCGTCCCGACCGCATCCGCGCCATTGCCAACCCATGATGCGGATGCCTTGCCCCTGACCGCCATCCAACAATGGTTCTTCGACAGGCCGCATCCCCAACCCGCGCACTGGAACCAGGCGATCGTGCTTGAGGTGACCCGCACGCTGGACGCCGACGTTCTGCGCAAGACCTTGGCCGAGTTGATCCGCCGTCACGATGCCCTGCGCCTGCGCTTCACACACACTCAACAGGGTTGGCGCCAGACCTTGGCGGCCCCGGAGGCCATCCACGATGGTGGCGAAGGCCTGTTGACGGTGTTGCCTGGCGAAGCGGGGCAGCAGGTGCTGGCCGAGGCTGTTCAGGCGCTGCACCACGGGCTCGATCTTGCGCAGGGACCGCTGCTGCGATGCGCCTATCGCCCTGGAGCCGGTAACGGCCAGGCGGGCCGTCTGTGGCTGGTGGCGCACCACCTGGCCGTGGACAGCGTGTCCTGGCGGGTGCTGGCGCAGGATCTTCAGGCGGTCTACCTCAGCCTGGCGCAGGGCCAGGCATTGCCTGCGGTGGAGGCATCCCCTTTCGCCGCGTGGGCGAAGGCCGCGCCGCGCCATGCTGCCGCCGCTGTCGCCGAGCAGGCCCGGTGGCTTGACATGGTGGATCGGGCTGGTCCCGTGCTGCCTGGTTCAACGTCGGCGGCGGCCTTGGCCGCCAACACCTTCGGCGCTGCCCGGCTGGTGAAAGCCAGCCTGGACGCCGATGCAACGGCTCGCCTGATCGATGCGGCGCGCAGGCGTTGGCGCTGCGGCCTGGAGGACGTACTCCTGGCCGCCCTAGCCGAAACCCTGTGCCAGGAACTGGACACCCAGGCTTGCCTGATCGAGGTGGAGAGCCATGGCCGCGAGGCCCTGGACGATGGCCTGGATGTGTCCCGCACCGTGGGCTGGTTCACCGCCCGCCATCCGCTGGTCCTGCGCGCAGAGCATGGCTTCGAGCCGACACTGCGCGCCATCCGTGCGGAGCGCGACCAGGTGCCGGGCCTGGGTCAGGGATGGGGATTGCTGCGCCATCTGGGGCCGGATGCGGCGCTTCGCGAGCGCTTGCAGGCGGCTCGCCCCCTGATCACGTTCAACTACATCGGCCATACGGACGGCCTGCCCGAGGGTGGCTGGCTGCGCTGGGTCGACGAGCCGAGCGGCGACCACAGGGGCCACGCCAATCCACGCTCGCACGAGCTGGATCTGGATGCGCACCTCTCCGAAGGGCGCCTGCACCTGGCGTGGACGCATCCTGGCGACGCGGATGGAGTGACGTGGATGTTCGGCGGTGAGCGCGTGGCGCGGCTGTCCGAGACGCTGACGTTCAACCTCCATGTGCTGGCGGCCCTGGTGGCCGATCCGGTCACGCAGCGTCTGGCCTTGAGGGTCGAAGACTTTCCTCTCGCGCCAGCCTTGTCCGCGCCCACGCTGGCACAGCTGCTGACATGCTTCCCTGGCTTGCAAGACATCTACCCTTTGTCGCCACTGCAGGAAGGCATGCTCTTTCACAGCCAGCATGACCAGGGCGCGGCGATGTACCTCAACCAGCTGCGCGTGGCCATGGAAGGCCGGGTGGACCTTGCCGCGATGGATGCTGCTTGGCAATGGGCCTTGAGCCGGCACGACGTGCTGCGCACGGCTTTCCTTGGGGCGGACCAGGTGGGAAGCGGGCCATGGCAGGTGGTGCAGGCACATGTTCCCTTCCATGTCATCACGCTGGATTGGCGGGACCTGGCTGCCGATGATGCGGCCCGCTGTGTTCAAGACTGGCTGCTGGCGGATCGCCTGGAAGGCTTTGATCCGGCCGCCGCACCACTGATGCGCGTGACGGTGCTGCACACCCCGCAAGGCGACGAACTGGTCTGGACACGCCACCACCTGTTGCTCGATGGTTGGTCGACCTCGACCCTCCTGCAGGAAGTGCTGGGCCGCTATGCAGCCTTGCTCGGAGCATGCCAGGACGCCCCCAAAGGGCCACAGCAGGTGACCGACGATGCGCCGGCGTGCCAGTACCGTGACCACATCGCCTGGCTGGCGCGCCGGGATTCACAAGCCGACATGCGCTTCTGGGCCGAGGAACTGGCCAGCCTGGACGAGCCCAGCTTGCTGCAAGCCGCCATCGGGCTGTCGGCTCGGCCTGCAGCCCGTCAGGCGTCTGCGGATGAATCGATCGACGACCTCGCGCCCAGTCATCTGGCCGTGCCGCTGAAGCCCGCGACATCGGCGGGCTTGCGCGAAGCCGCCCGCTTGTCCCGGGTGACGCTCAACACCGTGGTCCAGGCCGCCTGGGCGCTGGTGCTGGCGCGCTGCACGAGGCGCCAGGAGGTGGTGTTCGGTGTGACCATCGCCGGGCGCCCGGCGGATCTGCCCGGCGTGGAGTCGGCGCTGGGCCTGTTCATCAACACCGTGCCGCTGCGTACAGCCGTGCGGCCGTCCATGACACTGGCGGCTTGGTGGCGCACGCTGCAAGAGCGCAATGCCGATTTGCGCGAGCACGGCCACGGCCAGTTGGCGGAGATCCAGACCGCCTCCGGCGTCAAGGGCGGCCCGCTCTTCGACTCCGTCCTGGTGTTCGAAAACTACCCCGTGGACCGCGATGCCTTGCAGACTTTCTGCGCGGGCTTGCGTGTGAAGCACGTCGAGGCCGTCGAGATCGGCAGCACGCCGCTGACCGTCGTGGCGCATGCGGATGAAACCACCGGGGGCCTGGCCATCGACCTGGTGTACCGGCCGGCGTGCTTCGATGCACAGGCCATGGGCCTTGTGGCCGACATGCTGGCAGGGGTGCTGACAGCCTTCGCCGAAAGCGCCGAAAGTGCCGAATCGCCTGAACAAGTCATCGGCCACATCAAACTGAGCGCTGCGGATGACGGCAACGACGATGGCTCGACCGCCACGCCCGCGCGCCTGTCCTCCCTGAGTGTGGACGACGGACTGATCGCCCGTTTTCAACGACAGGTGGAGCGCGCCCCCCAGGCGCGCGCGCTGGTCCATGGTGATCAAACCTGGTCTTATGCCAGGCTCGACCAGGCGTCCAGCCGCATCGCTCATCGCCTGCGCACGGCGGGCGTTTGCGCGCAGGACCCTGTGGCCTTGTGCCTGGAACGCTCGCCTGCCATGGTGGCCGCGATCATCGGCGTGCTGAAGGCTGGTGCCGTTTACGTGCCGGTCGATCCGGCCTCGCCAAGCGAACGAATGGCGCACATCGTTTCCGATAGCCGGGCCCGTCTTGTCCTCACGAAAGGCATTAGCCGAAACGTGCTGGACGGTCTGCCAGGCTTGACGGTGCTGGATCTCGATGACGAAGAATCCGGGGAGGCGGTAGAAAAGCGGGCGTATCAGCCGCCGCCGTTGGAGGGGCTGGCGTACGTCATCTACACCTCCGGCTCCACGGGCCGGCCCAAGGGGGTGGGTGTCACCCATCGCAACGTGCTGCGGCTGTTCGATGCGACGGCATCCCGCTTCGGCTTCGGCGCCGCCGACGTGTGGACGCTGTTCCACTCCTACGCCTTCGACTTCTCGGTGTGGGAGATGTGGGGGGCGCTGCTGCATGGCGGCACGCTCGTCGTCGTGCCCCAGCACACAGCCCGCGACACGGCCGCCTTCGCCCGACTGCTGGCCGACCAGCGCGTGACGGTGCTCAACCAGACGCCTTCTGCCTTCTACCGGCTCATCGACGAATTGGCGCCATGCAAGGGTGGCCAGCCGCCTTTGCCGCATCTGCGCTGGGTCGTGTTTGGCGGCGAGGCGTTGGACTACCCGCGCCTGCGCCCCTGGTTCGAGCGCGCGGGCCAGGGCGCCCGCCTGGTCAACATGTACGGCATCACCGAGACCACGGTGCACGTGACGTGGCGCGACGTCGAGGCCGCTGAACTGCACCCTTCCAGCTTGATCGGCGAGCCTTTGCCCGATCTGGAACTGCACGTGCTGGACGACGCACTGCATCCCTTGCCCGCCGGTGTGGTGGGCGAACTCTACGTCGGCGGCGCGGGCCTGGCGCGTGGCTACCTCGGCCGTCCCGGCTTGACCGCCGAGCGCTTCGTGCCCCACCCGTCGCCCCGCACCCCGGGGGAGCGCCTGTACCGCAGTGGTGACCTGGGCCGGCGCACGGCCGATGGCGACATCGAGTACATGGGTCGCGCGGACCAGCAGGTCAAGATCCGGGGCTTCCGCATCGAGCTTGGAGAGATCCGGGCCGTTGTGCGCGAGCATCCAGGCCTGCGCGATGCCGCAGTGCTGGCTCGGCGCATGCCGGACGGTGGCATGCGGCTGGTGGCCTATGTCGTGGCCGACGGGGCCGTGTCCGCTGAGGATGTCCGGTCCCATGCGCAGGCACGCCTGCCGGACTACATGGTGCCCTCCGCGGTGGTGCGGGTGCCCGTGCTGCCCCTCACGGTCAACGGCAAGCTGGACCAACGCGCCTTGCCCGACCCCTCGCAGGACACGGAACAGGGCGGCGATGCCCGGCCGCTGACACCCATGGAGCATCAGGTGGCCGCCGTGTGGGCGCCGCTGCTGGGAGCGCAAGAGCTTCGCCATGGCGACAACTTCTTCGCCCTGGGCGGGCACTCGCTGCTGGCCACGCGCGCAGTGGCCCAGTTGCGCGCCGTCACAGGTCTGCCCCTGGATGTGGCCGACCTCTTCACCCATCCCTCTGTCGCCGAACTGGCCGCCCTGCTGGCGCGCGCCAGCGCCAGGCCGCCAGCAACCGATGCCAAGTCCGCCATGGCGGATCTGCTGAACGAACTGGAGCAGGCTCCTTGACCGCCCATCACGCCCATCACGCCCACCGCGCCCCTATGACCCCTCAGTCTCTTCTCGATCAGGCAGGCGGGCATCAACGCGAGCCATCGGCAAGCCCTTCGCCTCTGCAGGCGGCAGGGGGCAGCGCTGAACCTGTGGCCCAGGGCATGGGCGATACTGTCCTGCTCGACCTTGCGCAACGTCTGGCGCGTCTGCCGCATGAAAAGCGCTTGACCTTCCGAAAGGCCCTTCGCGCGAAGGGCATCGACGATGCCACGTTGCCCATCGTGCCGCAGCTGCCGATGCAGGCCCACGCACCAGAAGGTCATGACGATCTGCAGGACGCCCACTGGCCCCTCTCCTTCGCGCAGCAGCGCCTGTGGTTCCTGCACGAGCTGGAGCGCGATACGCTGGCCGGCGATGCGGGGCAGCCTGCCGGCGCCTACCACATCGCCAGCGCCTTCATATTGCGTGGCCCGCTCGACGAAGCGGCGCTGGCGCGGGCGTTCGACGCGTTGTGCAGCCGTCATGCGGCCTTGCGCACGGCCATCGTCAACCAGGACGGGCAGGGCGCGCAGCGCGTGCAGGACAGCGTGGCGCTCCCTCTTCAAACCCATGACCTGAGGGCGTTGGCCGGAGCCGACCGCCTGGCGGCCGTCCAGGCACTGGCCGATCAGCGGGCCGCAGAGCCGTTCGACCTGTCGTGCGCACCGCTGTGGCATGTCACCTTGTGCCGCACCGCGGGCGACGAGCATGTGCTCATCCTGGTGATGCACCACATCATCTCGGACGGCTGGTCCATGGGTGTGCTGATGAGCGATTTCGCGGCGCTGTACGCCGCGCACGCCGGGGCCGATGCCAACCCGCCGGCCTTGCCGCCGTTGCCCATCCAAGCCACGGACCATGCCGCCTGGCAGCGGGAGTGGCTGCAAGGCGAGGCCTTGGACAAGCAACTGGCCTTTTGGCGCGACAAGCTGGGTTTGGAGCATCCCGTGCTGTCGCTGCCGGCTGATCATGCACGGTCTGCCCGTCAGGACCTGCGCGGCGCCACGTGGGCTTGGCAGTTGCCGATGGCCACAGCCACCGCGCTGCGGCAACTGGCCAGGCAAGAAGGCGTCACCCTGTTCGCCATCCTCTGCGCGGGTTTCAGCTTGCTGCTGTCACGCCTGAGCGGGCAGCAGGACATCCGCGTGGGCACACCGGTGGCCAACCGCCAGCGCGCCGAGACGCATGGCCTGGTCGGCCTGCTGGCCAACACGGTCGTGCTGCGCAGCTTCATCGATGGCAAGACCGACTTTCGCGGCCTGGTTCGTGCGGCCCAGCGGAGCGTGGCTCAGGCGCAAGCCCATCAGGATCTGCCGTTCGAACGGCTGGTGGATGCCCTGGCGCCCGAGCGCGACCCAAGCCACACGCCGCTGTTCCAGGCCATGCTTGTGGTGCATGAGCCCTCGGCCCCGCTGAGTTTGGCCGGGCTGGACATCGAGCCCTTGAGCATGGCCCGCGACACGGCCAAGTTCGATCTCACGCTGGAAGTGGCGCAGGAGGCTGACGGCAGCCTGTCCTGCGTCTTCCACCATGCGACTTCCTTGTTCGAGCCAGGCACCGTGGTGCGATGGTCGAATCACCTCTGCGTGCTTCTGGGCGAGGCGGCACGCCATCCTGATCAGCCGCTGGAACGGCTTCCCCTGCTCGCCAGCGACGAACGCCGCGCACTGATCGAAGCGTGGAACGACACGCACCTCGCACACCCTTTCGCGGGATGGCCGCATCAGCTCTTTGAAGCCCAGGTCGCGGCCAGGCCGTGGGCCCCGGTGCTGCGCCGTGGCGAAGAGGTGTTGAGCCGTGCTGAACTCAACGAGCGAGCCAATCGCCTGGCCCACTGGCTGCGCGAAGGCGGCGTGGGTGTCGACTCCGTCGTGGCCGTGCTCATGGACCGCTCCATCGAGATGGTCGTGGCCCTGCTTGGCATTCAAAAGGCGGGCGCCGCCTATTTGCCGCTGGATCCCGAGCATCCGCCGGCCCGCCTGCGCGAGATGGCCGAGGATGCTGGCGCGCCGGTGCTCCTGCACCATGCGCCCACCGCCTTCGTGTGCGAGGCCATGGCGTTGCCGCCATCCATCCGCACCGTGGCGCTGGACGATCCGCACGCCGGCATCGGCCTGTATGCCGGCACCAACCCCGACGTGGCGGTTTCGGGCGCCCATCTGGCCTATGTGATCTACACCTCGGGCTCCACCGGGCGGCCCAAGGGCGTGGGCGTGCCCCATGCGGGCCTGCTCAATCGCCTGCAATGGATGCAGCGCCACCTGGCCTTGTCGGGCCAGGACAAGGTCCTGCAGAAGACGCCCTACACCTTCGACGTGTCGGTGTGGGAGTTCTTCTGGCCCTTGATGGAGGGAGCCGAATTGGTCATGGCCGAGCCGGGCGATCACAAGGATCCTGAGCGCCTGGTGGCGCTCATCGAGCGCTTCGGCATCACCACACTGCATTTCGTGCCGTCGATGCTGGCGGCTTTCCTGGCGCACCTGGCGGATGCATCTCTGTCGCTTGCCGGGGCCACGGCCAGTCTGCGCCGGGTGATCTGCAGCGGCGAAGCCTTGAGCGCCGAACACCAGCAGCGCTTCTTCCAGCTTCTGCCATCGCCCGCATGCGAGCTGCACAACCTCTACGGCCCGACCGAGGCCTCGATCGACGTCACGGCCTGGCGTTGCGAGCCGGCTGAGGGCGGTGCGCAACCCGCCGCGGTGCCCATCGGGCGTCCCATCGACAACACGCAGATGTACGTGCTGGATGCCGCGCTGGAGCCGGTGCCCGTCGGCGTCGCGGGCGAGTTGTACATCGGTGGCATCGGGCTGGCGCGGGGCTATGTGAGGCGCCCCGGCCTGACGGCCGACCGCTTCGTTCCTGACCCTTTCAACGGCGCAGCGGGCCAACGGCTCTACAAGACGGGCGATCTGGCCCGTTGGCGCGCGGACGGCGCCATCGACTACCTGGGACGGCTGGATCATCAGGTCAAGATCCGCGGGCTGCGCATCGAGTTGGGGGAGATCGAGGCCCGCCTGGCGGCCCATCCGAACGTGGGCAGTTGCGTGGTCGTGGCTCGCGAGGATCGCCCCGGCGACAAGCGGCTGGTGGCCTATTGGGTGCCGAGCGGCCAGCTCCAATCGCCTGTGGACGACGAGCCGGCCTTGCGCCAGCATCTTGCGCAAGCGCTGCCCGACCACATGGTGCCCGCCGCCATCGTGCGGCTGGCGGCCATGCCCTTGAGCCCGAATGGCAAGCTCGATCGCCGTCAGTTGCCAGCGCCGCCGCAGTCCCAGAGCCGGGGAGATGACGGCCAAGCTGTCGTCATGACCGATGCGGAGCAGCGTCTGGCCCAGGCCTGGCGCGAGGTGCTGGGGCTGGCCCATGTCTCGCCTGCCGACAACTTTTTTCGCATCGGCGGCGATTCGATCATGAGCCTGCAGGTGGTGGCCCGCGCGCGCCGCCTGGGCCTGCGTATCACACCCCGCATGATGTTCGAGCAGCAGACGCTGGGCGAACTGGCTGCGGTCGTGCAGGTACTGCCTGGTGTGGTCCTGTCGCCCGATCCGGCATCGTTGCGGGACACGGATGAACACGGCCCGCTGCCGTTGACGCCCATTCAGCATTGGTTCTTCGAGGCCGGCATGCGCCATCCTCACCAATGGAATCAGGCCGTGATGCTGACGCCCAGGCAGCCTTTGGATCCCGCCATGCTGGCCAAGGCAACCTGCCGATTGGCTGTTTGGCATCCCGCCTTGCGCCAGCGCTTCGAGGCCGCGCCCGGCCAGACCGCATGGCAGGCCGTGATCCGTCCGGCTAATGAGGCTGTGCAGGCCTTCGCTTTCGAAGCGATCGACCTGTCGGCGCAGTCGCGGGAGGATGCTCAGGCCCAGATGGCCCTTCAAGCCGAGCGCGCCCAGGCTTCGCTCGACATCGTGCAGGGTCCGCTGGCGCGTGCGCTGCACGTCCGGCTGCCAGCTGGCCAAGGCGAGCGGCTCCTTGTGGTTGTCCACCATCTGGCGATCGACGGCGTGTCTTGGCGCATCCTGATCGAGGACCTGACGCAGCTGTGCCAAGGGGGCGATGCGGAACTGTCCATGCCCAGCCTGCATCCCCGCCGATGGGCTCAAGCCCTCGTCGAAGCCGCAGGCTCGCAGCGATGGGACGAGGAAAAGGCCCATTGGCTGGGGTTGGCGGACGGCGTGGCCGAACCTGGGGCGCACCGTCACGGGGAGCCTGGCGGCACGGCCTGCACGCCAGAGGAGTGCGTTGGCAATGTCACCAAGACCCGTGTGGCGCTGGATGCCGAGCGCACCGAGGCTTTGCTGACCCGGCTGCCGCGCATTCTGCGCACCGAGGTCAACGACCTGCTGTTGACCGCCCTGGCCCGTGCCTTGTGCCAAGTGGGGAAGCACGAAGCCGTGCTGATCGAGTTGGAAGGCCATGGCCGCGAGGAGGTGCATGAAGGGGTGGACCCGAGCCGTGCCGTGGGCTGGTTCACCAGCCGGTATCCGGTGCGCCTGGCGCCTGGCCTTGGTGATCCGGTGGCTTCCCTGAAACGGATCAAGGAGCAACTGAGGCAAGTGCCAGGCAAGGGCATGGGCCACGGCCTGCTGCGCCACCTGGGGTCGGCCGAAGCGCGCGAGGCCCTGCGCGCCTTGCCGCAGCCGCGGGTGGGCTTCAACTACCTGGGGCGCTTCGATCAGGTGTTCCGCGAGGACGCCTTGTTCTCGCTCGCGCAGGAGGCCACAGGGCCGACCCGCCACCCACAAGAGCGCCGCACGCACGCCTTGGAGATCGACGGCCTGGTGATGGCCGGTGCGCTGACCTTCGATTGCGCGGGGGCGGCCGGTGCCGAGCTGGCGCCACGCTTCCTGGCCGAGTTGTCTGCCCTCGTCGATGCCTTGGCCCAGGCTCAACCCAGCGCCACGCCGTCGGATTTCCCGCTGGCTGGGTTGACTCAGGCAGACCTCGACGGGCTGGCCTTGCACTGGCCCGATGTGGAGGATCTGTACCCATTGACCGCCATGCAGCGCGGTCTGCTGCTGGAAACGGCGCTGCACCCTGGTCAGGGCCTGTATGTCATCCAGGAACGGCAGGCACTGTCAGGCCGGATCGACGCTGAAGCATTCGCCGTGGCCTGGGATGCCGTGGCCGCGCGCCATGCCATCTTGCGCACCGCCTTTCTCGGGCTCGATGGTGAGCAGCCACTGCAAGTGGTGCGATCCACGGCACGCCCGCCGCTGACGATGCATGATTGGCGTGGCCAGTCCGAAGCCGAGCAGGATGCCGGGCTTGAGCGCCTGCTGGCGCAGGACAGGATGCAAGCCGAGGCGCAAGCCCAGGGCCGCGAAGGCAGCCCGTCACTGTTCCGCCTCTACCTGATCCGCTTGAATGATCGGCGCCATGAATTCGTGCTGTGTACCCATCATGCGATGGTGGATGCCTGGAGCTTCCCGCTGCTGTTCGCCGACTTCTTGACAGCTTATCGGCAGGCTTGTGCGGGCACCGAGCCCGGCCTGCCGTCTTCGCGGCCATACCGCGCCTTCGTGGCGTGGCAGTTGGCCCAGGATCGCAAGGCGTCCGAAGCCTATTGGCGGGCCGCGCTGGGGGGGCTGAACGAAGCTTGCGAACTGCGGGCAGTGCTGCCGATGCAGAGCGCAGGTCTCGCTAATGCCCGGTCCGCGCCATCTCTTGCCGATCCGCCGCATGAGGATCTGCCCACAGCCACGTGGTCGTTCAGCGAAGCCGAATCCCACCGCATCGCCCAAACGGCGCAATCGGCGGGCCTGACTGTCAACACCTTGGCGCAGGGGGCCTGGGCCTGGTTGCTGTCGACCCTCACGGGCCGCCGCGACGTGACCTTCGGCATCACAACCTCGGGCCGTCCCGCCGATCTGGCGGGGGCCGAGACCATCGCCGGGCTGTTCATTGCCACCGTGCCCTTGCGCCTTCAGGTGCCGAGGCAGGGCGTCCTCTCCGAATGGCTGCGGGCGGTTCAACGTCAGAACGCCGAATTGCGCGAGCACGAGCACTTGCCGCTGTCGCGCATCCAGTCATTGAGCCCGCTGGGAGCGGGCAGGGCGGTCTTCGATACCTTGCTGGTTTTCGAAAACACGCCGGTGGACGAGCGCATGGGCACGGCGGACCTCGGTTTCCGCATCGAGGGCCACCAGGGCCGCACCCAGACCAGCTTTCCGCTGACCGTGGGCCTGACACCGGGCCGACGACTGCGGCTGGAGATCGGCCACAACCCTGCTTGCTTCGACGCGGCTTGCGTCGAGGGGCTGGGCCTGCGCCTGCGCTCCCTGTTACTGTCGATGGCCGATGGCCTGGACCGTGCGATGAGCGATTGGGCTGCCGACAGCCTGCGGGAAGACGGCATCTGGACGCGCTGGGGCCAGGGCCCGCGCGCACCAGTGCCCAAGCTGGGCGTGGCCCAGATGATCGACCAGTTCGCGGCGCGCCACCCTCACCGGACGGCGGTGATCGCGGATGGGCAGACCCTGAGCTATGTTGAACTGGTGAACAGGGCAGACACGCTGGCCCGACGCATCTCAGTCGCCATCGCCCATGCAAGAGATGTCGCGGATGCGCCACCTCAAGCCGTGCGCCAACGGGATCCGCGTGAAGCGCGCGTGGGCCTGTGCCTGCCGCGATCGCGGCTGTCGTTGGTGGCCATGCTGGCGGTGATGAAGTCAGGGGCGGCCTATGTGGTGCTGGACGCGGCTTTGCCTGTGGCGAGGCTGCAAGACATCGCCGCCGATGCCGGGCTGAGCCTGCTGATGGGTGCCGCATCCACGGCCGAACTCTGCCGCATCCTTGCCGCACCGCATTGCGACGTGCTGCTGGCCGATGAGGCTGGCGAAATGAACGAGGCGGGACTGCCGCCGTTGCGGACCGCTGCGCCCCATCCCGCCCAGCTCGCCTACCTGATCTACACATCCGGGTCGACCGGCCGTCCCAAGGGCGTGGGCGTTTCCCATGGCGCCCTGGCCGCCCATGTACAGGCCATGCGCGATGTGCTGCGTCTCCATCCTGGCGACAGGGTGCTCCAGTTCGGCACGCTGGCATTCGATGCCGCCATCGACCAGGTGTTCCCGGCGTTGACCAGTGGCGCAAGCATCGTGATGCGAGGCGAGGCGCTGTGGGACAACGAGGAACTGCTGGCCAAGCTGTCTCAGCATGGCGTGACAGTCGCCGACTTCAGCACCAGCCACTGGGCGCAGCTGTGTCTGTCGGTGCGCCGGGCAGGCTTGGCCTTGCCGGCCACACTGCGCCATGTGACGGTGGGCGGAGAGGCCATGCCCACGCATGCCTTGCAGACATGGCACGAATTGGGCACGGGCAGCGAGACGCGTTTGATCAATGCCTATGGCCCCACCGAGGCGACTGTCACCGCCACGGCCATGGACTGCACCTTGAGCCAGACGGCGCATGGCGCGGGGGAGCGCGCGCACGATGTGGTGCCCATCGGCCTGCCACTGGCCGGCAGGCATGTCCATGTGCTCGATGGCCACCTCGATCCCTTGCCGCCTGGCCTGGCCGGCGAGTTGTTCATCGGTGGCGAACTGTTGGCACGCGGCTACCTGGGCCAGCCTGCCTTGACGGCCTCACGCTTCGTACCCGATCCCTTCGGCCCGACCGGTGCGCGTCTGTACCGCACAGGCGATCGCGCCCGTTGGCGCAGAGACGGGGTGCTGGAGTTCCTGGGCCGCCATGACGATCAGGTCAAGGTACGTGGCCACCGCGTGGAACTGGCAGAGATCGAGGCCGCGCTACGAAGCCTGCCGGGTGTGGAGGCGGCGGTTGCTGTGGTCAAAGGCTCGGCCGATGAGGGGCGTCTGCTGGGCTATGTGGTGTGCAGCCAGGACGAGCGCGTCAAGCAGGCGGGGCAGACCACCATGCCCTGGCGAGACGCGCTGGCCGACCTGCTGCCGGCCTACATGGTGCCATCCGCCGTCATCGAGTTGGACGCGCTGCCGCTGGCACCCAGCGGCAAGGTGGACAAGGCCGCGCTGCCGCTTCCCATGCTGCCTTCCGACGCCAGCGCCGATGCCGCGCCGATGGGCGAGGCGGAGCAAGCGCTGGCCCGGGTCATGCGCGGTGTGCTGGGCTTGCCGTCCATCGGGCGCGAACAAGGCTTCTTCGAGTTGGGCGGCGACTCCATCCGCGCGTTGCAGGTGATCAGCCGCCTGCGTCAGGAGGGATGGCGCCTGTCCGTCAAGGATCTGTTCCAGCACCAACGCATCGACCGGCTTGCAGGCATCCTGGCTCGTGACGAGGCTCACGCCCTCAAGGGCGACGCTGAAAGCGATCTGACGCCCCAAGGCGAGGTACCTCTGACGCCCATCCAGCGTTGGTTCTTCGACCTGAGCTTGCCCGTGGCGCATCACTGGAACCAGGCTGTGCTGCTGCGTCGACACGGCGCGCCCTTGTCGAACGCCAGCATGGAGCGGCTGAGTCAGGCCTGGCAGGAGGTGGTCCGGCACCACGACGCATTGAACTTGCGGTTCGAGCGCATGGCGAGTGAAAGGAATGAGCAGGCCGCAGCCTGGCGGCAGTGGCATGCTCCAGAGGCCGTCGCCGCTTCCATGCAGCACATCGACCTGGGCACCGTTGCCGCCCACGAGCTGGCCGAGGCCTTGGCGCAGGCTTGCAACCGGGTGCAGGCAAGTATGGACCTGAGCCACGGCCCGCTGGTGGCGGCCGCGCTGCTGGCCTTGCCGGACGGCAGCCAGCGTCTGCTGCTGACGGCGCATCACCTGGTGATCGATGCCGTCTCCTGGCGCATCCTGCTCGACGATCTGGCCCTGGCCGATCGCCAGCTTGAACAAGGCAGGGGTGTGCAACTGCCGCCCAAGTCGGCGTCCTACCAAGGCTGGGCGCGCTACCAGATGAGCTTGGCCGGCGCGCAAGCCCTGGCCGAGGAAGTGGCCTACTGGACGCGCCACCTCGGGCATGGGTCCGCGCCGGCCACAGCACCGGCTGCAGCCTGCCTTGCCGCCACGGGGGCGTCGACGCAGCGCCTGGACCTGGTTTTCACGCCGGAGGTCACCGCAGCGCTGTTGCGCCAGGCACCTGCGGCCTACCGCACCCAGGTCAATGACCTGCTCCTGGCCGCCCTGGCCTGGGCCCTGACCGATGGCGCCGACCCAGCTTCGTCGGCCTTGGTCGAGCTGGAAGGCCATGGCCGCGAAGACCTTGCGGCCGATGCGCCGGACGTGAGCCGGACGGTGGGCTGGTTCACCAGCCGCCACCCCTTGCGCCTGTCCCGTGGACGCGATCTGGTGGACACCTTGAAGATCGTCAAGGAGCATCTGCGTGCCGTGCCCCGCAAGGGCATGGGCTGGGGCCTGATCGGCCTGTGCGACGACGAGGCCGTCCGCGCGGCCGTGGCACCCCTGCCTGTGCCGCAGATCAGCTTCAACTACCTTGGCCAGCTCGATGCTTTGCCGGATGCCGCCGTGCAGGAAGCGACGCAGGAGAAGGACGCGTGGACATGGGTGCTGGCCGACGAGTCACCCGGCGCGGCGTCGTCGCCGCTCAATCCCCGCACGCACGCACTGGAAATCGATGGCGCCGTGGTGGGCGGCCGCCTGCAATGGAGCTGGACCTTCACGCCGGGCCAGTCAGGCATCGACCGTCCTCGCGTGGCCACGTGGATGGCGTCCTTCCAGGACGCCTTGTGCTCGCTGGTGGACCACTGCGCGCAAGGTCCCCGGGGTGCCACCCCGAGCGACTTCCCGCTGGCCGCGCTGACCCAGGCCGAACTCGATGTCTTGCCCTGGTCGCAGGTGGAAGACATCTATCCGCTCACGGCCTTACAGCAAGGCATGCTGTTCCACGCGCTGTGCAGCCAGAGCGGCGGCGACATCTATGTCAATCAACTGCATGCGACCTTGCGGGGGACGCTGGACCTCCAGGCGCTGCGCGAAGCATGGCAAGGCGCATCGGACCGTCACGCCATGTTGCGAACGGCCATGCTCTGGCAGCGCCATGGCGAGCCGGTCCAGATCGTGCATCGCCAGGCGGCCATGCCCTGGACGGTTCTGGATTGGCGCCATCTGGACGAAGCCCGGCACACGGCCCGTCTTGCCGACTTCCTCGAAGCCGACCGCCGGGAAGGCATCGATCTGAGCCGCCCACCCTTGATGCGTTTGCAACTCATCCAGCGGCATGATGGCGCGCACGATCTGGTGTGGACTTCACATCACCTTCTGCTGGACGGCGCCAGCTCGGCGCGCCTGCTCGATGAGGTCGGCCGCCGATACGCCGATGCCGTGGCGGGCAGGCAGCGCTCGTGGCCGCAAGCAGCCTTGTTCCGAGAGCATGTGCAATGGACGCGCCAACAACCAGCCGAGGCGGCACGAGCGCATTGGCAAGCCTGCCTCGCGCCCTTGTCGGGGCCACTGATGTTGGCCGAGCTCATCGGCGAGCGAGGCGGCGCCACGCGTGCAAGCCAGGCCGACGCGCCCGACCATGCCGAGCACCTGCTGACCCTGAACCCGGCACTGACCCACCGCCTGGAGCGCCTGGCCCGCGAGCAGGGCGTCACACTGAGCGCACTGGTCATGGCTGCATGGGCTCTGGTGCTTTCGCGCTACAGCGGCCGCCGCGACCTTGTCTTCGGCCTCACGCTGGATGCCCGGCCACCGGAGCGAGCGGACATGGCGCAGACCCTCGGCCTGTTCATCAACACGCTGCCGATGGTGTGCCAACTGGCGCCCTCGGACACCTTGTCGGATGCGCTGGCCCACGTACAGCGCACACTGGCCTCCCAGTGGACCCATCCCCATACCCCGCTGGCGGATGTCCAGCGCCTCGCATCCAGTCAATCCGATGCGGCCTTGTTCGACACCCTCGTGGTCGTCGAGAACACGGCCAGTGCATTCCAGGAGACGGCCGGCACCAACGGCGATGACGCGGCCAATGCCTCGGGCTGGTCCCGCGCCGGTTTGCATATCGAGGTCGCAGGACGGACGGACCGCACCAGCTATCCGCTGACCTTGAACCTGCACCCGGGACAGGCGCTGCGCATCGAGTTCAGCCACGACACCACCCGCTTCGACCCCACGACCATCACCCGGCTGGCCGATCACATGGCAGCACTTCTGCGAGCCATGGATTCAGATCCCACGCAGCGCCTGGCAGACCTCGATCTGCTGACCGATGGCGAGCGGGCGATGCGGACCGCATGGAACGACACGGGCGACGGACGGGACCTGCCTCACGACTGCTTCGCGCTGTTCGCCGAGCAGGCGAGCCGGACGCCGGATGCGGTGGCGGCGCGATGTGGCGCCGAGTCGATCCGCTACGGCGAGCTGCTGCGGCAGGCGCTCGATGCCGGACGGGCTTTGTCGCGAGCCGGTGTGAAGCCAGACGATGTGGTGGCTTTGCACGAACCACGTGGGATCACCTTGCTCGCCATGATCATGGCGGTGTTCGCGGCCGGCGCGGCCTACCTGCCGCTGGAGCCGGGGCATCCGCGCTCGCGCCGCCTGCAGATCCTGTCGCGCAGCGCTTGCCGGTGGGCCATGTCCGGCGCCAAGGGCTGGGATGAACTGCTGGCGCTGCTGGCTGATGACACGGTCGACGTTCCCGTCACGGTGCCACTCAGCTTCGATGCCTTGTTGAATGACGAAGGCGGCGAGGCCAAGGATGATTCCTGGGTGCCCGTGCCAGGCCATCCGCAAGGCTTGGCCTACGTCATCTTCACGTCTGGCTCGACCGGCACGCCCAAGGGCGCCATGGTCGACCGCAGGGGGATGATGAACAACCTCCTGCAAAAGCACGTCCAGCTCGGCCTGGGTGCGGGCGACGTGGTCGCCCAGACCGCGCCGGCCAGCTTCGACATCTCGGTCTGGCAATTCCTCAGCGGCCTGCTGTGCGGCGCGACGATCGAAATCGTGCCGGACGAGGTCATCCAGGATCCTGCGGCATTGCTCAGCCGTCTGGCCGAGCGCCGGGTCACGGTCTTCGAGACGGTGCCCAGCCTCATGCGCGTTCTGCTGGATGAGAGGCATCCCGGCGGTTCGCTGCGCTGGATGCTCCCCACTGGGGAGGCTTTGCCGCCCTCGCTGGCGCGCCAATGGCTGGAACGCCATCCCGACGTGCCTTTGCTCAACGTCTACGGTCCGGCCGAATGCGCGGACGATGTCTCTGTGCACGTCATCGATGCGCCACCGGACCAGGATTGCAGGGACCTGCCCATCGGCAGGCCGGTACCGCATTTGCGGCTGCATGTGCTCGATGCGGCGCTGCAGCCAGTACCGGTCGGCGTTGCGGGCGAACTGTGCATCGCGGGTGTCGGCGTGGGACGGGGTTACCTCATGGATCCGGGGCGCACGGCTGCGTCTTTCGTGCCGGACCCCTTCGCGCGTGATCCCGGTGAGAGGCTCTACCGCACGGGTGATCTGGTGCGCCAGCAAGCCGATGGCGTGCTGGTCTACCTGGGCCGCATCGACCACCAGGTCAAACTGCGTGGCCTGCGGATCGAACTCGGCGAGATCGAAGCGGCGCTTGTGGCCCAGCCCGGCGTGGGCCAGGCGGTGGTGGTCAGGCGCGAGCAGGCCGATGGGCAGGCCACCTTGGCGGCCTTCGTGTCGCCCGAGGAGACCTGGACCCCTCCGCTGGACACAGCCGCGCTCGCGGTGGCCTTGGCGGAGCGGCTGCCTGCCTACATGGTGCCATCGCACATGCGGGCCCTGGCGAGCCTGCCGCTCAATGCCAATGGCAAGGTCGACCGCAAGACGCTCATGAGCATGCCGCTGGAAGGCGGCGGTTTCGGTGTGTCATCCACACGTGGCATGTATGTGCCTGCGGCCACCGCCACCGAGGCACTGCTGGAAAACATCTGGTGCGACGTGCTGCAAGCCGAGCGCATTGGCGTGCATGAGAACTTCTTCGCCCTGGGCGGCCATTCGCTGCTTGCCATGCGGGTGATGCAGCGGGTGCGCCAGTTGTCGTCACCGGCATTGCCCCTGACGCTGATCTTCCAGTCGCCCACCATTGCGTCGATGGCATTGGCGATGGGCCGCCATGGCATGGGCGACGCAGGAGCGTCCGTGTCCCCGTTGGTCGCTTTGCAGGAAGCAAGCAGCCAAGATCAGCGGTGCCTGCCCCTGTTCTGCGTGCACCCTGCGGGCGGACACGTGGCGTCCTATCTTCCGCTGGCGGGTGCGCTGGGTGGCGGGCAGGCGGTGTTCGGGCTGCAATCGCGCAGTCTGGGCGATCCAGGTTGGCGCGACGAATCCATCGGGCAGATGGCTCGCGACTATGTGAACGCCATGCGCGAGCGGCAGCCTTGCGGGCCTTATCGCCTGCTGGGCTGGTCGATGGGCGGCACCATCGCCCTGGCCATGGCAGCCGAGCTGGAGTCGCAAGGCGAGGCCGTGCAATGGGTGGGTCTGCTGGACACCTTGAGGACACCTGCTGCCGACGGCCGGGCCTCAGCCGACGGCGTGATGGGCGAGGACGGTGAGTGGTGGCGCGAATGCCTGGGCTACATCGAGAACGCCGCTGGCCAGGTGCTGCCGGATGGCTGGCAGCAGGAAGCAGTGCGCAGCGTCGGCACACTCGATGCCACCCAGCGTCTGGCCGCTTTGCTGCGTTGGACCCAATCGAAGGATTGGCTGCCCGGCGCCCTCGACGTCGAGCAAATCCAGGTCCGCCTGGACGCGCGCCTCGCCTCTTCAAGGCTGTTGCGTGAGCACCGGGTCTCAGCTATCCAGGCGCCTGTCCATGTCTGGCAGGCGCGCGCCACGCTGAAAGAAGACGGCGCCGCCGCGCTGGACTGGACCGGCATTTCTCCCGACGTCCGCCACGCCGTGGTGGAGGGCGATCACCTCGCCATCGTCAGTTCGCCATCCGTGGTGGAGGCGTTGACGCGCCTCCTGTCCGAGCCGTGATGGCGCAGGCCATTATTTTTCCTGATTTTTGAACCGCTCTTTATATCGAACCTGCAGAAAGCATTACATGAACCAGAAGTTCCACCTTTCCCACGTTGGCGCGGCATGCATGCTGCTGGCCGTATCCATGGCCGCATCCGCTCAACAGACGGCTGCGCCGAGTGCGCCATCCGCACCGGCCAGCGCACCGGAGGCCACGCTGCCAGCCATTTCGGTCATCGGCAACCGCGACATCGCCTTGCGTGCCGACCATGCGCCCGCCACGACCAAAGGCACCACCCCACTGATCAAGACACCCATGTCTGTGCAGGTGATCCCGCATGCGCTGATCGAAGACCGCCAGGCCAACATCCTGCGCGAAGCGCTGCAGACCATCAGCGGGGTCTTCTCCGGTGCCACGTCCCTGCACGAAGACATCATCGTCCGCGGCTTCTACGTCGACCAGTCCTACCGCAACGGCGTGCGCACACGCCGCTTCGGACCCACGGAGATCGCCAATGCCGAACGCATCGACGTGCTCAAGGGGCCTTCATCAGCCCAGTTCGGCCGCGGCGACATCAGCGGCATGTTCAACGTGGTCACAAAGAGACCCCTGTTTGACGCAGCCTACGCCATCGAACAGCAGGTCGGATCAGACAGCTTCTACCAGACCACGGTGGACGCCACGGGTCCGGTCAACTCTGGCCGCACACTGCTCTACCGGGTCATCGGCTCCTACGAGAACGCCGGCTCCTTCCGGGACAACGTCGAGACGCGTCGGACCTTCATCGCACCCAGCTTCAGCTGGGTGCCCAGCGATGCCACACGCGTCAATCTGGACATTGAAGTAGCCAGGCACAACAGTCCGATCGATCGCGGCATCCCGGCATTCGGCGATCGCCCGGCGGATGTGCCGCGCAGCCGCAATTACAGCGAGTCGAACGCGTTCCACGTCAACGAATCCAACCTGGTGGCCTTGGACTGGTCGCACAAGCTCGACGCAACCTGGACGCTGCGCCAGAACTTCATGCTGGAGCGGGGCAGGGGGCATGGGCTGGAGTATCAGCAAGCAAGGGGGATCGACTTCGGCGGCACCGACCCGACCGAACTGCTGCGCCTTCCCCGGCGCATCGAACGCCGGGACGTCAAGACCGAATACACCTCATTGGAACTGGCGGGAACCCCGGTGTGGGGCAGCATGAAGCATGACCTCGTCGCGGGCGTCGATGTCGCCCGGTTGCGCCAGAGCTTCGACTTCCGCGAAGACATGGGCAATGACTTGGAGTTTCTGCCCATCTTCGATTTCACGCCGACCGGCGCGCAGCCCGCCACGGCAGCACAAGGCACGCTCCGTGCCACCAGTGCAACGTCGTGGGGTGTCTATGTTCAAGACCAGATCCAGCTGAACGATCAGTTCAACCTGATGCTGGGCGGCCGCTACGATGATGCGAAGGAAAAGGGCGTGGACCTGCAAGATCCAACCCCCGATGGCCGCACGGACACGCACGACAAGAAATTCAGCCCTCGCGTCGGTCTGGTCTATTCGTTGACGCCTCGCACTTCACTGTACGGCAGCTATACGGAGTCCTTGAGCCAGGCCAACTCCGACAGGAACGCGGATGGATCGGCGATGAAACCCATCACTGCCACGCAGTACGAGCTGGGTTTCAAAGGCGAATCGAGTGACAAGCGTGTTTTCACGACCTTGGCGCTCTACAGCCTGACTAAGGAAAACATTGTCGTTCCAGTTGGCCTGAGCAGCAGCACACAGGTGGGGCAGGCCCGAAGCCGTGGCCTGGAATGGGATCTCGGTGGCCGGCTGACCCCGCACTGGAACCTGACCGCTTCCTACTCCTACACCCAGGCCAAGGTCACGCGTGACACCAGAGAGTCCAATGTCGGCAAACGCCTGTATGGCGTACCCACCAACAGCGCCAAAGCCTTCGCCCGCTACGATGAGATCGCAGGCGGCGCAACCGGCTGGAGCATCGGCGGGGGCTTCGTGGCGCTGGGCAAGCAAGCGGGTGACATCGACAACACCTTCAAGATCCCGGGCTACGTCCGCGTCGATGCCATGGCCGCCTACAAGTGGCGTGTCGGCGACAAGCGCATGACGGCCCAGTTCAACATCGAGAACCTGGGCGACAAGACCTACCACCTGCCCACTGGCGGTGCTGGTGAGATCGCCTTCGGAAAGCCACGCACGCTGCTGGCTTCGCTGCGCGCGGAGTTCTGATCCATGAGCCTATCCACCAGCACCCGACCGTGGCTTCTGAAAGGCCTTGCATGAACGGCTTGACCTCGCTTCTCAAGGCCTCGCGTGGCCGGCTGCTGGCGGCCATCGCCGCCGGCGCCGTCAGCGGTCTCGGTCTGGCGGGCCTGATCGCGCTGATCAACACCGCGCTGGCCGCCCCGCGCCATGAGGCTGGCTGGCTCATGCCGGCCTTCGTGGCGCTGTGCTTGTGCGTGTTCGTGGCCCGGGCGCTGTCCGAGGCGGTGCTGGTGCGGCTCAGCCAGAGCCTGGTGGCCGAGTTGCGCAAGCTGCTGGCCAGGCGCATCCTGGCTTCGCCTTTGCGCGACCTGGAGAGCCACGGCCATCACCGCCTGCTGGCCGCGCTGACCGAAGACGTGAGCAAGATCGCCACCTTGCTGACACGCCTGCCCACCTTCTGCATCAACGCCGCCGTGGCGCTGGGCTGCTTCGCCTATCTGGGCTGGCTGGCCTGGCCCTTGATGCTCGCCGCCATCGCCTGCGTGGGCACCGCCGTGGGCGGCTTTGCGCTGGCGCAGCGGTTCGCCGAAGGGGCCCTCGAACGTTCGCGCCAGGCCAGCGATGACCTCTACAAGCATTTCGTCGCCGTCACCTCGGGCACGAAAGAGTTGCAACTGCATGCCGGGCGCCGACGCGCTTTCGTCTCGCGCTGGCTCGATACCTCCATCGCGGCCGTCAGGCTGCACTTCGTCAAGGGAATGACGGTCTTTGCCTTCGCCGAAAGCGCGGGGCTGATGACCTTCTTCGGGTTCGTCGGCCTGCTGCTGTTCCTGCCATCGTCCTGGACCACCTCGGATCCGGCCGTGCTGACGGGTTACGCGCTCACGTTTCTGTACATGGTCACGCCCATCGAAGTGATCGTGGGCCTGGCGCCGGACTTCGGGCAATTCAAGGTCGCGCTCAAGGCCCTGGACGACCTGCATCTGTCGCTTGAGCCCGTGGCGCCTGAGCATGCTGCGGCCTCCGCGCCGTCTCATGAGTTTCAGTCATTGAAGCTTGTCCAGGTCGCCCACACCTACCGCAGCGAGGCCGACGACAGTGCCTTCACGCTGGGCCCCATCGACCTGACCGTGAGGCCTGGCGAGATACTGTTCATCACTGGCGGCAATGGCAGCGGCAAGACGACGCTGGCCAAGCTCATTGCCGGTTTGTATGCGCCCGAGGTGGGGCACATCGCGGTCAATGGGCAGACGATGGGCGCCAACGATGCGCACGTCCACCGCGAACTCATGGCGGCCATCTTCCCGGACTTCTACCTGTTCGAGGATCTGCTCGGCCTGGATGACCCTGAGCTGGAGGCCACCGCGCGCGGCTTGCTGAGCAGCCTCAAGCTCGATGGCAAGGTGCGCCTGGACAAGGGCCGCTTCTCGACCCTGGCCTTGTCGCAGGGGCAGCGCAAGCGCCTGGCGCTGCTGGCTGCGATCCTGGAAGACCGTGCGATCTATCTTTTCGACGAATGGGCTGCCGACCAGGACCCTGTCTTCAAGCGGGTGTTCTACCGCGAGGTCTTGCCGATGCTCAAGGCCCGTGGCAAAGCCGTGGTCGCCATCACTCACGACGACGCCTACTTCGATGCCGCCGACCGCCACCTGAAGCTGGAGTCGGGACGCATCGCCGCCCTCGACGTCCCGGGCCTGCCGCGCCCGGTGGTCTCCCCATCATCGTTCATCCGCGACCCGCATGAGGTTGCATTCGCCGCGCACAGCGGCCCCAAGGAGCTGACACCATGACCGTCTTGAATGCCACCTTCGCTCCAGGCGCCCGCCGTGCGCCCACCTCCGAATCGCTGGGCCGCCGCCATACAGGCCTCACCGCGCGCTACCGGCTGGATCCGACACCCGCGCTCATCAGGCAGGCGCAGCAGGAGTCCAACGCGCGCAGCTACCCGCGTCGCATCCCACTGGTCCTGCAACGGGCGCAAGGGGTGTACGTCGAGGACACGCGAGGACAAGTCTTCATCGATTGCCTGGCAGGTGCAGGCACCCTGGCCCTGGGCCACAACCATCCGGCTGTCGTCGAGGCGATCCAGCAGGCGTTGTCCAGCGGCCTGCCCATGCACACGCTGGACCTGAGCACGCCGGTCAAGGATGCTTTCGTGCAGGAGTTGTTTGGCATGCTGCCCGCTGGCCTGGCCGACCATGCCCGCATCCAGTTCTGCGGTCCGACCGGCGCGGATGCCGTGGAAGCGGCCATCAAGCTCACGCGCACGGCCACGGGCCGCCAAAGCGTCATGTCCTTCCAGGGCGCCTACCACGGCATGACGCTGGGCACGCTGTCGCTCAGCGGCAATCTGGGCCCGAAGAACGCACTGGGCGCCTTGCTGCCCGGGGTGCACCAACTGCCATTCCCGCACGCCTTCCGCTGCCCTTTCGGCCTGGAAGGCGAACAGGCGATCGACGCGAACCTGCACTACATCGAGCATGTCCTGGGTGATCCCGAAAGCGGCATCACCAAGCCGGCCGCGATGATTCTTGAGCCCGTGCAAGGCGAGGGCGGTGTCATCGCGGCGCCAGAGCGTTGGCTGCAAGGCGTGCGGCGCATCACCCGCGAGGCCGACGTGCCGCTGATCTTCGACGAGATCCAATGCGGCATCGGCCGGACGGGGCATCTTTTCGCCTTCGAGGCCTCGGGCGCGGTGCCGGACGTGCTGGTGCTGTCCAAGGCCATCGGCGGGGGGCTTCCACTGGCCGTCGTGGTCTATCACGAGAAGCTGGACCAATGGCAGCCGGGCGCCCATGCCGGTACCTTCCGCGGCAATCAGCTCGCGATGGCGGCGGGCCTGGCGACCTTGCGGACGGTGCGCAGCGAAGGCTTGTGCGAGCACGCGCAGGCCATGGGCGAGCGTCTGTTGGGGATCCTGCAGACCATCCAGCGCGAACATGGCTGGGTGGGCGACGTGCGTGGGCGCGGCTTGATGCTGGGCATGGAGATCGTCGATCCCGAGAAGCAGGACGCCTTGGGCCGCGCGCAGCCGGACGGTTTGCGCGCCAAGGCCTTCCAGCAAGCCTGCTTGCGCCATGGTCTGATTCTGGAACTGGGCGGCCGTTTCGGCGCCACCGCGCGCTTCCTGCCGCCGCTGGTGATCAGCGCGTCGGAAGTGGATCTGGTGGGCGAGATCGTCAACGCTGCCGCGCGGGAAGTCGGGATGGCGTTGGGTGTGCAGCCGGCATCCGAAGCTGGATAAACCATGGTCTGGTCGATCCGCAGGCGCATTGACGCAGCCCATCGACGACAAACCATCCGGTGACGTGGCTTCTGGACCGGCTTCCCGGGCAGCCGTTCAGATCCCAACGGCCATGCTGCTCCAGATCGGCAATGGCGCGATAACAGGTGGAAATCTTCATGCTGCTTGCCCAAGGCGAAGACGGGAAGCATGTCTGGATCGTAGCTGACGTCATTGGCGCCGAGGCAAAATTGCACCTTGGCGACTTGATATCTCCCGACGCCCCATGTGAGGACGCTGTCCGTGTTTGAAGTTTTTCTGTTGACCCTTCGTGAGCTTGCCGAACTCCTGCTGATCGTGGACGGGCTCCGCTGATGAAGGCGCGCCGCTGGCTGAGCGCCGTGCACCGCTATCTGGGGCTGACGGTCGGGCTGCTTTTCATGCTGTTGGGCCTGAGCGGCTCGATCATCACCTATCAGGAAGAACTGGACGCATGGCTTAACCCCGCGCTGTTGACAGCGGCGAACTGCGGTGAGCGAGCCCGGCTTGACGTCGCGGAGGCGGCGGTGCGCTCGGCCATGCCGACTGGCGCGCACTTGCAGCGAGCTCGCCTCGCGCATCGCCTGGGTGGCGTGACCTCATGGTTCTACCTTGACCGACAGGGGCTGCCGTGGGAAATGACCCAGGATCCTTGCACGGCTCGGGTGCTCGGCGTAAGGCAGGCAGATGCACACCTCTTGGCGTGGATCTACCGGCTCCATGGCAGCCTGTTGATGGGCGATGCGGGCTATGTGCTGCTGGGCGTGACGGCTTGTGGTCTGCTGGTGCTGCTGGGATGTGGCATCTGGCTGTGGTGGCCCAGGCATGGTCGATGGCGTTCGGCGTTGACGGTGAAATGGTCTTCCAGTCCGGCGCGGTGGCAGTTCGATCTGCACAGGGCTTCCGGTTCCTACAGCGGCCTGCTGCTGCTGGTGCCCGCATTCACGGGGATCTACATGGCCTTGCCGCCGGTGACGACCAGTGTGGTCAGTCTGTGGTCTACGGTGACATCCTACGATCCGCCGGCTTCGGATGTGGCTGGGCCTGTCGCTGTCAATCTTCGTCAGGCGGTGGATCGTGCGTTGGAAACCCTGCCTGATGCCAACCCGAAGGTGCTTGTCATGCCGGCGGATGGCGGTGGCGTCTATGAGATCAACCTGTTCAAGACGGGCGACCGTCAGTGGCGCAAGCACGGCGAATGGACCGTATTCATTGGGGCAACAACCGGTCGTGTGCTGCGAGTGGACGCGCCGTCGGGCCACACCGCTGGTGACCGTTTTATCAGATGGCAATTTCCGCTGCACAGCGGCGAAGCGTTCGGGGACATCCACAGGCTTGTCGTCGCGCTGGCGGGACTGGTGCCTTCATTGCTGGGTGTGACCGGGGTTCTGATGTGGCTGCGCAAGCGACGCAAATCGCATCGACATTGCTAGGGTGCCGGCCCCCGCTCTTCGGGTGGCTGCGAGGCATTGTCTTAGTTTGCAAGTTGCAGAGTCTACGTGCCGCACTTCTCGTCTTTTGGCGAAGTCCACCGATGCCAACGTCATTGCGATCGGTAAAAGCAGGACATGGGGTCTTCGGTGTGTCGAAAGCATCTCCCATAGTGCGGAGTTGAAGCGCAACGGTGGCTGGTCGATGGAGCGACACGGCCCTTTCAGACGCAGACTCATCACCGGAGAACGCATCGTATCCGTCCGGCCATCACCCTGTTGGCGCGCAAACCGCAGCCTTGTGAGGAAAGTCAGCTTGGGTTGCCGGTTCGATAGTCTGAGGACGAGCGATAATGCGTGGGTCATTGGGGAGTAGCCGCTCTTCGCTCGAAGAGGCTGACGTCAACACACTTGGCCCGCAGGCCATGGCGTCAGCAGTTTCTCGACCTGGCAAGACCTTTGACCACACCGCCTCCGCACTGGCCGGGGAAGCGATGTGGTCATTCGTCTTGGAACCGGCCGTGGAACGTTCATGGAAGCACTCTTCGTCTCAACTGGTGTCGTCGCTCTCGCCGAGATTGGCGACAAGACCCAACTCCTGGCCTTCATCCTGGCCGCGCGGTTCAAGAAGCCGTGGCCCATCATTGCCGGCATCTTGTGCGCAACCATCGTGAATCACGGTGTCGCCGGCGCTTTGGGTGCCTGGATCACCTCCGCGGTCTCCCCCGGAATCCTCCGCTGGGCGCTGGGCGCCTCGTTCATCGGTATGGCCATCTGGACGTTGATTCCCGACAAGATTGAGGAAGAGGAAACGCAGGTCGCCAAGCGCTTCGGCGTCTTCGGGGCCACGCTGATTACGTTCTTCCTTGCCGAGATGGGCGACAAGACGCAGATCGCCACTGTGGCGATGGCGGCTCACTATGCCAACCCGATCTGGGTGGTCATTGGAACCACGCTGGGGATGCTATTGGCGGACGTGCCGGCTGTGTTCATCGGCGACAAGCTGGCCAACAGGATTCCAATGAAGCTCGTGCACTCCATCGCTGCGGCGATCTTCGCCGTGCTTGGTGTCGCAGCGCTGCTAGGAGCGGGGGCAGGGCTTGGCTTCTGATGCGATTAACTCGGCGGTTACTTGCGAGAAGGCTGCCAGTGATGCGGCAGCAGGCGCTCAGTTTGATGCGCTGGATGTAACGGCAGCCTCTCCAGCACATCGCGCAGGTCGGCGTAGGGATCAAGGGCGTTGAGCTTGGCTGAGTGGATGAGGCTCAACACGGCCTCGGCTCTTTTGCCCGCGCGCAAGCTCCCGGCGAAGAGCCAGTTCTGCCGCCCCAGCGCAGTGGGCCGGATGCGGTTCTCCACCCAGTTGTTGTCGATGGGCAGATCACCGTCGTCGAGGTAGCGCGTCAACGCGCCCCAGCGCTTGAGGCAGTAGCCGATGGCTCTGGCGGTGGCCGATCCATCAGGCATGCGCTGGCGCTGCTGTCGCAGCCACTGGTACAGCGCGTCGGCCAGCGAACCCGAACATTGATCGGTCCGCGTTGCAGGGCCACTTCGATGAACTGCGGCGCATGGACCGTCAGCGGCGACGGTACGGCGGTCACTGGAACGAACGCACCGGCGATGGCGGAATCGCGATCATTCGTCGATCGCCTCCACTTATGGACGAGGTTGGTGTTCCGGCCATGGCTCATTGCCACCTTGGCCACCGACGGGCCAGGTGCAGCTCAGCGTGAGGCATGAAGTGACGACGCGCGTCAGGAGGGCAGTTTGACTCGCGCAGCGTTGGTCAGGTTCTCCGGTGAAAGTGTTGGATCGCCAGAGCCAGCAGGGCACCAACGGCCAGCGGGACGCAGGGCACGATCAGCGGGTGCAGGGAGATGGGCCACACGAAAGCCAGGACGGTGGCGCAACTGATCAGAATCGCCATGGAAACGTACAGAGCGAACATCTCGGGATCATGATGTAAGAGTTCCTTGGACTTGACGAGTCGCACAAGCGAACCGTCTACCGTGGCCGCCGCAATGAAAACCAACAGCCATGGGAGCCACTCCAACAACATGGCGAACCTGAACCCGGCCAGTAGCAGCAGTGCGTCTATCGACCGGAAGTAGGGGTTGTTGAAAAGGCGCTGGTTGACCGACTCCATCTCATGGCCGACTGCGCTGTTCACCGCATTCGGCGGAACGCCATCTTTGGATGATGGAATGGGCGTCACCTGGCGGGCCGATTCCTGCGTGGTCATGGCACGCGAGAGCATGCGCAACGCCGCATCGTCTCCCCAAAAGCCAGTGGCCGTTCTATACTCCGCGTGCAACTGCTTGATGAACATTTCCGGCGGGTGGGCGGAGGGCACATAAAGTACCAAGATCAGGAGCCCCACCAGCGACACTATGGCAATGGCCCGAATCATGGCGATCCCCGATCACCAGACTTGGCCGAGCGTGGTGCATCAGGATCCAGAATGGGGAAGCGTCCCTTGATGATCCTCCCGCCGGACACCGATGCGAAATACTGGAGGTTGGGCAACTTGCCCAGCACATCGGCGGGCACCATCTCTTCGAAGCTTTCGCTGATCTGGGTGGAGTAGCTGGTCGAGAAGTCCCCCAGGTGCGTGTCTGCACCATGCCCCAGCCCCATCCGCACTGAATGGATGGCGGTCTTGCCGAAAGTCTCCACGATGAAGTCCTGAGTGGGGCGATCCTTGGATCGGAGGGCGATCAGGTTGTTCAAGTTGCCCAGCGCCATGCGCGCGGCGGCCTCGCTGCCCAGTCGCTTGGCCAGGTCGGCCAGCGTCTGCATCGCACAGGTGGTGTAGATGCCGCCTTCGGCGCCTTTGTTGAGGATCTCGATCAGGGGCTGGTTGATGACGTTGGCCACCTCATCGACAAACAGCGCGATGCGACGATAGCCGCCAAGGTTGTAGCGCATGCCCGCGCGAGCGGCAAGATCGGCGAGTGCGAGTGCACCAATGGCGGATGCCACGGACGGGTCGGGCAGCGAATCGAGGCACATGTAAAGGACATGCCCGCCGCGTTCGATCTTCTCGAAGTTCATGATGGGCCGCTGATCGTCCGCGTCGAACGGGTCAGGCGACAGCGTGCGACCGAGGTCGCCGGAGGTCAGCATGGACAAGATCGGCAGAAGATTGGCCGTGATCTTCTGGTAGTGCTCACGGTTGTGCCGGAAGGTCCGTACCTGCGCGTCGATCACCTTGTTGCGCTGGGACTGGGCGACATGGTGCTCGTAGAAGGCGACCAAAGCCATCAGCTCGGCGCTGGCAGCTTCCGAGGGGCGCTTGATCTGACCGCGGTGCGCATCGTGCAGCAGCTTCTTCATCTCGGGCAGATCGCGCCAGGCCGGGCCGAGCGTTGTGGCATAGAAGCGCCTCAGGGTCTCTTCCAGGACGGGCTCGATGCCACCTTCTATGTAGCGTGTGAGCTTGGCCAGGTTCGGTCGCTCTTCCAGTTCGACCAGGCCTTGCACCACCACATTGACGGCGTCCCAGCCGAAGGCCGAGAACGCACCGGCCGTGTCGGGGGGCATGATGGACTGGATGCGCGAGGCGATCTCGGTGGGCTTTTGCCAGTTGAATGTGAAGTCCAGGCGCACGCCCACCTCAGGGAAGGCGGGGTGGAACTCCATGAAGGTGTCGGGTTCACGCCAATCTTGGCAGGCTCGCTCGACCACACGCTTGAGGCGCCGGCTGTTCTTCGGATCGATGACAACCACGACATCCCCGCGCCGAACCGCCTGACTGATCAGGTTGGCCAGGGCCACTCCTTTGCCGGACTGGGTGGTGCCCACTAGTAAGGTACCGCCCTCGAAGTTCTGCAGCGGGCGGTGCAAGGGGGCTTCATTGGGCTCCACGCCATGGATGTAGGGCAGGCCGATCTCCGCATCGGGCTGGGGCCTGCTGTCGTACCCCAGCAGCGTTAGGAGATGGGGTGAGACGGTGAAATCGCGGTAGTCGACCTTGGCCAGTTCGTACAGCCGTTGGGAGTGAACGGGCCGCCATTCGAAGCCGAAACCCAGGAAGACCTGCTCCGGATTCGCGCACCATTGGGCCTGGACCTGGGTGCTGAGCACCTGGATGGCATGGCCCGCCAAAGATGCTCGCAGGACAAGGATGCGCAGAGCCTGTGAAATGCGCAAGGCGCCCATGCCCAAACAACCCACGGACAACGGAAACGCTAGCGCGTGCGGCAACTGTCCCATGGCACCCACAGCCACGAAGAAGAGCAGACCCATGGCCCACGACAGTGCGGCATAGGCTTCATAGGCATGGCGCCAGGGCATCTCGTAGCGGCGCAGCAGCATGTCATGGCCCTTCGTCGCACGGTGGTGCAAAGCCTTCCAGATCAAGGCCTTCGACGAAGCGAGGGTCGAGGATCAGGCCGACCGTGGGGGTGCCATTGAAATCCCGAGATAACGTGGGTGGGCCTTTGCCACCTTTGTGGGCAAGCATTCCAGCGTCGGTCAGGGACCGCAGCACCAGGGAGGGTTGCAGGCCACGGCGATCGAACTCGGCCAATGGGACGAACAGGCCCAGTGCCACGGTGCAGCATTGCGCCGGCCCTGCGCCGGGGTTGAAGGAGCGAATGACCTCTGTGAGGGCGTCCCGCACGGCTGGGTTGAGCCGCATCGGGGCTTGTAGCCTGAAGGGCTCAGGTTGAGGTTGATCTGTGGCCGCAGGGGAGATCTGCTTGGCTGCTGGTGCGTCGTCTGGCGGGGGAGAGGCTGGGGGAGCAGCAATTGCCTGCAAGCCTTCTTCGGCGATCAGGGGCAATTGGGAACCTGCTGGCACCGAGGGGATCGACGTGGCGGCGGCTTCGGGTGGCGAGGCTGGCGGAATGGCCACTGTACTCATGGCTTGAACCAGCAGTTTCTGATTCAGCGGTGGGGGCGTTTGGTCTATCCCGGGATACAGGATGGCGACGGACAGGAGCTTGGCTACCTCAATGGAGGACTTTGCGCCCGGCGGCCTGATGGTCCAGGTCGGGTGATCCGGCCCCTTGGCCTCGAACACGCCGGCCGACAGGAGTACCTCCATCATCGTCGCTGGCGCCTTGGGGATGCCGGGCAGCTGTTCGGTATCCAGTAGCTTCTGCACGTCTTCTGCGGCACTGGGCCAGGCCAGGAACAGTCCATCCTCGCCGAACCAGACGCGAGACCGCTCCCGGTTGGGGAGCCACCTGCCATCCTCGCTGGCCAAATGGCGCAGGGCATCCACGAGGTAGCGCTCCAGGTGCGAACCGTACTGAGGAATCCCATAGCGGTCCGCATTGGCGCTCAGATTGCGGTCGATCACCAGCGCCAGTGAGCGACGCACCAGGTCGTCGAGAACGTTGTGGTCGCGGTAGAGCGACATGCCGCTGACGCTGGCGGTCATGTGGGGCACGATGACTGCGTTGTCCTGAGACAGGTAGTGCATGACAGCGGGTGGCACGACGTGAACCAGCGCGAACAGTCCCAGTCCACGTGTCTCGATGGCCTGTGCGCGCCAGCGCAGGAAATAGCGCTCGGCATCCTGGTCATGCAGCCAGGTGGCTAGCGGATGCAGGTAGGCGGACCAAATTTCGCCAGTGGGGTCGGCCACGAGCATATGGCTGAGCACACGGTGAGCCTCGCAGCACAGTCCCGCGATGAAGGTGGCAAGGCGCCAGCGCGGTTCCAGGTGGCGTCGGGCCGAGATGGTCGAGCGCCCTGAGAAAATGTGAGCGTCGGTCCCTTGCAGGGCAAAGAATCCGACCTCCAGACCGAGATGCAGCAGACCGCCGGGTTTAGCGAAGTAGTTGTCGGCGGTGGCGGGCAGCAAGTGGACGAGATCGGCATAGCGCCTGATCAGGGACACCACGGTGGTTTCGAAGTCCTCTCGGTCCGAGCCGTGGCAGAGCTTGATGCGGGCTAGCAGCGTCGCCTGCTGATGCAGCAATTCGTCGACGGGCAGGGCGGGGAAGCCAGGGTCGGAGGACGCATAGGGACTGCTGACAATACCAAGCTGGCCTGCCATCGCATGCTTTCAGAAGCGGAAACGCATGGTGGATTCTTGGCAACCACAGCACCGTGGTCCCGGGGCAATGGCGGTTTTTTTGCAGTGCTTTCGAGGCTGGCCCGTGCGCCTGGGGCGACCGTCGGCCATGACCTAGACACATTTGGTTTCCGCATGGGCCAAGTCCGATTGCTACGGTAGACGTTGCTCGTCCTTTTCAATGAGGTTTTGCCTACGGCGCGTTGCACGATGACTGATGCGGTCGCCTGACACTGGCGGGCGTTTCCATCGCAGTGCCTTTTGTGGATGCGCTCGCGGCCTGTGGGGGGTGAGTGAACTTCTAAAGTGTGTGAATGGTTTTCCGGTCCATGCGCATCTGAAGCTTCGAGCTTGTGTCCTTGGCACGGCGCGCCCGCTCGGGATCTGGCTGTGCTGGGTGCACCGCTTCGCGGAATGCCGACCGATATGGCTGCACCGACCGAGCCTTTCCAAGAGCGGTGCACCCAATCAGTTTCTGATCCAGGGTTGGACGGCCCACTGCCACAAAGCGAAGGTCACAAGCATCCAGACAGCGAGCACCAGCACAGCACCGACCTTGCTAGTAGGCTTGGCGCCAGAAGTCTTCATCCATTCGTCAGCCTTGGCCCGGCACTCCGCAAGGACCGGGGCAGGGACCAGACGAACGGTGAGCCAGATCAGGGCAGGCAGCAGGATCACATCATCCACATATCCGAGCACGGGAATGAAGTCTGGAATGAGGTCGATGGGGCTCAAGGCATAGGCAACAACGAAGACGCCCAGCAACTTTGCGTACCAAGGCGTCAATGGATGTTGGGCCGCGAACCAAAGTGTCACGCCATCCCTCTTGACCTGTCTGGCCCATGCGCGCATTCGCTCGAACATCATGCAGATCGCCGTCCCAGCATGATGATCGCCATCCCGGCAAGGCTCACGGCCACGCCGATCCAATCCGTAGTGGTCGGCTGCACCTGGTCCACCAGCATCAGCCAGACGATGGCTACACCGATGTAGACGCCGCCGTATGCCGCATAGACGCGCCCGGCGGCAGTGGGGTGCAGGGACAGCAGCCAGGCGAACAACCCCAGGCTTGCGGCGGCAGGAATGAGCAGCCAGACCGGCTTGTCCTGCTTGAGCCAGAGGTATGGGAGATAGCAGCCGACGATTTCAGCCACGGCGGTGAGGGCGAACAGGAAGAAGGTCTTGAGCAGATCCATAAATGGCGCAGGGGGCTTGACTCTCAAGTTACTTGAGGTTTTACCGTGACGATGTGGGCGATGTGCCCAAGTATCGGAGATTTGCCATGAGACCTTGGAAGGCTGCCGTGGGCGTCGGAGCGGCTTGCGCTGTCTGCTGCGCTGCACCACCATTGGGAGGCGCCGCCGCATGGGCGGCAGGCTCGGCCGGCGTGGCTGCTGCGGTTTCGGCTTTGCTCGCCTGCGCCGATGAGTTCATCGTGCTGGCTGCCGTTTTGCTGTGCCTAGCCGCTGTAGGTGGCGGCGTTGTCTGGTGGCGGGGCAGGCGGCAAGCCGCACCCAGGCCCGTAACAGGGTGCGCAGGTGGCTGCAATGCAAACTGCGGCTGATCCGGATCCATCGTTGCACGCTCCTGCCCGACGCGCTTGAGCAACGTTTGGCGTGGATACGCCGGGCGGCAATGAACGGTTTGGTGGCTCATCGTCTCCGGGGAACTCCACTGGAGCTGAGGTACCGGCCCGAGGCGAAGCCCGAGTTGGTGCAAATTGTCGCGGAGGAGCAACGATGTTGCGCATTTCTACGGTTCTCCTTGCGCGACGTGCCGGACGGTGTCGAGCTATCGATCCAAGTCCCGGAGGGATTGGAGGCCGATGCGCTCATGCTGCTGGAATTCTTTTTTTGCCAGTCGAGCATTCCGCCACGCCTCGGAAGCCGTGCAACTGCGCGCCGGGACGATGCGGTTGACCTAGGATGGCGGAATGAGCGCGAAATTTTCCATCGGCTTCGTTGCCCGCCAGACCGGCTGCACGGTGCCGACCATCAGGTACTACGAGGAAGTCGGGCTGTTGCCCCCTATGCGCCGGACTGAGGGCGGCCAGCGATACTACGACGACAAGGCAATTCGCCGCCTGATGTTCATTCGCCGTTGCCGGGATTTTGGTTTTTCGATTGAGCAGGTGCGTGAACTGGTTGGACTGGTCGATCAACCTGATCGCCCTTGCGTCGAGGTGCGCGACATTGCGGCGTCGCATCTGGCTCAGGTTCGGGCCAAGCTGGAAGAACTGAAAGCCTTGGAAGCCAACCTCGACGCCTTCGTGGGCAGTTGCGACGCAGCCTGTGCCGGAGGCTCGGCGGTCGATTGCACGATCCTTGAAAACCTAGGTCCGCCTGGGGATCAAGCGCGGCTTCTCATACAAGGTAGGTGTTGTACTCCCTGAACAAACCCAGCCTGTCGTTATGAGCATCGAAGCATTTGTGAGGCGCGACTATATGGGTGGCAGGATCGCCCGCGAGTCGCGAGTCAACTGCAGCGTCGGCTTTGCTCATCTGTCCGTACCAACGCATCTATCCGGATGCGCGGGAGGTCGCAGGCAGACAGAGAGGCCATGTCGTAGAAGTTGGCCATGAACAACCGCTTGCACCAGCAGTGGCCGAGGGCCAGTCGAGAGGATCTGGAAGACACCGCTCGCGAATTGCTCGCCCAGGATCAATGGCGGAGCCTGCCTGCCGAGTTTGCAGCTGTCACCCGGCTGTGGCTGGGCGTGCTGTTGCTCTGAGCGGATGGACCTCAGCCGCCTCGCCGCAGATCGGCAAATGCCGTGGCGGAAAGGAGGCTTGCAAGCGAGGGTCGGTTTCGTATCGGCTGATCAGCTTGCAGAAGGGGCACTCGGCATTCGCCGGCGCCAAGCTGCCAATGGCGGTAAGGAATTCGCTTCCGCAGGCCTGGCAGCCGAGAACATCAAAGATGGCCGTGCGCGCGAGCCAGATCCCATCGGTGTGAGAGGCCAGGTCGAAAGCCCGATCGAAACTGATGCGATGGGGGCACTGGCAAACCGCTTGATAGCCGCGGTAGGCACTGATCAGCGTCTCTGCAGCGCCGAACCCGGTCCGCCTCAGCCTGCGGTAGATGGAGATGAAGATCGACGATTCGGCACGGGCGATGAGGTTCGCGGCGTGGTACCACTCCAAAGAATTGGGCGGCCGTCCGCGCGGGATCGCTTGAGGATCGGTGAAGAAGAGCCGCTGGACTTCGCGCGGTTGCAGCCCCGTGATGTGATGGATGGTTTTCACGCGCGCACCGAGTGCGGCGCAATCCTGACCCACCTTGACAGCATTCAGATGTCGCTCAGACCTTGAAGGCATGGTGCTCTCCGTGCTCAAGCCATGCGCGATCGCATGGGCGTCAGGTACAGGCTGGGGGCCCTCGGCGCATGCACGGCCGCCAAGGGCGCAAGCAGTGCGGGTGGCAGTTCAAGCAGGTCCAGGAAATCCTGGCGCGGCGGGAAGAGCGTGCTGTCCCCAATGTGGATGACGAGGGCCCAGAGTTCGTCATGGCTCAAGGTCGCGAAGTAGTCGGCCTGGCGCGCGTCAAGCGCGAACTTGCGGCATGTCGATACGCGGTCTTGTGCGATGCCCAGCCGGATGGCCTGGAGCAGGTAAAGGTTGGTCAGCTGCACGTCCGTGAGATGCGTGGCGTTCATGGTAAGTCCTGTCGGTTGACCCAAACGGGGCGAGGTAGTGGCAGTGGATTGGTCTGGGCCTTTGGTGTCGCATAGGGCTTTGGAAGAGAGAGAAAGACAGCTTCAGAATAGCCGCCACCCAGCGCGTTGATCAAGCTCTTGAACAACCGCATTGGCGCTCGCCATCGACAACACCCCGCCTTGGCCGTCGAATGCTTGTTCCGCCTTGAAAGGGCTGTGCGGGTCGATGCATACGAGTCATCGACGAGGGCTGCATGCGTGCCCTTGAAAGTGCCATTCGCTAAACCAGACTGATCGAAGCAGGCGCATCGATCCATCCTTCCTTCGGTGAGCCCGCTGACACACAGCGGTTGGTCTGGTGGCGATGCCAGCCGACCTGTCTTCAGATTCGATGGCCGCCGAGCAGAGAGGTCTCTCCCTATGAACAACGTGCAGACACAACCAGACGAGGTCGATGCGCTCCATGTCTTCTTGACCAAGGTGACGAAAGTCTTGGAGCAGCACCAGATCCCCCTGAGCACTCTCAGGCTTGCTGCCTACGCGACCGATGCAATGCGTGTGCTGCGGCAGTTCGAGCAGCAGGCCAACATGTCCAAGGCCTTTGACGACATGCTGAAATCAGGCTGCTGCGACTGGCGCAACCCGGGCAGCATCGATGATCCGGCGGATGTGATCTCCATGGCCCTGACGCATGTCTCCATGGCGCTGCGGAACCTGTATGCCGAACTGGAGGCCACCCTGGCCGAGGCGAGCGCGCCGGCCGGTGGTTGAGGCGTGCCCCGACCATGAAAAAGCCACCGAGGCCGAGGCGTCGGTGGCTGTCAAGAAAAAACAATGTCTGGAAGCAAGGTGCCGTCAAGGCACCTTGTTATTTTCCACTCAAGCGGCTCGGGCCAGCTCCTGCCAATCCTTGGCCGGCAGCTCGATCAGCTTGCCACCCAGCGCTTCGAACTCGGTCGCGCGGTCGTAGTCTTCGACCTCCTGCGAGTAGTGGGTCACCGCGTTGACCAGGCCGTAGCCGGACAGGTCGCCTTCGGTGATCAGGTGGCGCAGCACGCCGGAGCGCTCAGTGTCAGTCAGTGTGTATCGCTGAGCCAGCACTTCCACCGTCTTGACCGGATCCCCGACCAGCGGAATCTGCAGGGTCTTCTGCATCTTCTGCGCGGTCTGGAGGAAGGTCGCTTCCGAGACGGCCGCCTGTACCACATCACGCACCTTCAAGAAGAAGGCCTTGTCATCGGCGAGCAGGGTGTCGTCCTTGAACACGGTGAGGTTCTCGTCCGTTCCCAGCGCACGCCCGACGTGGGTCTTGCGCAGCGATCGATCCGAAGCGATCAGGCCATTGCGACACACCAACCGGTACAGCAGGGGCTGAACCGACAGGGTGCCTTGCCCCACCTCCGAATTCGAGATCACCACGCCGGCCTGGACGACATCACCGGGCGCCATCTCCATCCTCAGGCGCGGCGTGACGCACTTGAGGTACATCCGCGTGTCCGTCAGTTCGACCGACTCGAAGACCACATCGGGCAACTTCTGAAGCACTGGCAGCACGCTCTCGGCGAGATCGAAGTTGTCAAGGCGGCGGTAGCGGTCCGACAACACGGCCCGGACGTTGCCGTCCAGGGTGCGGATCATGCGCCGGTCATCGTCGCTCTGCAGCCATGTGTTCACATTCCGGTCGAGCAGGACCGGCTGCTCGCTGCGCATGCGTTCGAAGTACGCATACGGGATCTTCAGCTTGTCGGCCAACTGCCGGCGAGCCAGCGGCGTGACGCCATAGGGCCTGCGCCCACTGCCTTCATCGATCACCAGGCTTGTCTTGCCGGTATCGTCGGTGTCGTGCCGCAGTAGTGGCGACGACACCACCATGTCTTTCTTGGAATGCAACTGGCGCTGAAGTTCACGGGCCAGGTCTACAAGGGAACGTCCGTTTCTCATATCAAACTCCTCGTCTGAAAAGAAAAAGCGAGGACGGCACGGCCCACTGACGGGGATGCGCATCCCCGCCAGGGTTGATGAAGGACCGGTTCGAACCGGTCCACACAGCGCACGAATGCGCGAAATGACTCCAGGGCTGTCTTTGCCTTGCCGTGAGGCTTGGCCTGGTCTGACAGCTACCAGTGGGGAATCCCTTTCAGCGCCATCACGGCAGAACGTCGCCACGGTGGCCGTGAAAGGGATGTGGCTTGTGGCCACACCCTTTCGACTTCTCTAGTGCGCCTGCGAGGTGTCATGCAGGCGCGAGAGCCAGACATCGGCCCAATCGGTGCCCGGTGTCTTGGGCGTGAACACCCGGATCTGTAGATCCGGCTGGTGCTTCCGCTCTCTCTTCAAACGCCGCGCCAAGGCAAAACCGAAGAACTGCCCGTCGAACTGGCCATCCGCATCGTTGTCCGTGTAGACGCAGATGCTCTGCAAGGTCTCGGGCAGCCACAGCTTTTCCAGGTTGCCTGCGCTGATCCCCGACCAAACAGGCTTGCCGGTGGCCAGGTGAACAGCGAAGCCGGTCTCGATGCCTTCGGTGAGGGCCAACTCTTGATGAGCCTCGAAGAGTCGGATCGCCGCGCCGCTGATGCCGGCGGACAGAACCTTTTTGGCATCAGGCACGTCAGCCTTGCGGCCATCCTTCAGATAAGTCCGGTGCAGGGTGACGGCATCTCCGTCAGCGCCCTGAACGCAAGCCAGCATGGCGGGATACTCCGCCACCTTGCGAGACTTGCCACCATCCTTCTCGTAGTAACCGAGGCAGGGGTGCATGCGCAGCACCTTGGGGTAGCTGGGCAAGGACAAGCCTCGGCTCGACAAGTAGCGGTCCACTACATCGCCCGGCGTCACTGGAAGGGCTTCCTCCCAGATCCGCTTCACCAAGGCCTTCATGCTGGCGGCCGATGGCTCGGACAACGAGACATGACGCATGGGCAGCGAGCCACCCACGCAGCGCTCCACTTCATTGAGCGCGCTGTTGAAATCCAGGCCTGTGACGGCCTGCAGCAGCTTGAAGCCGCCGCCAGCACCACAACCGCGGCAGTGGTAGTTGCCTTCGCCGAACCTGTCGGTGTACTGGAATCGGTCCGTGCCGCCGCACATGGGGCAAGGCTGGTTGCGCTTCTTCAGGATGTGCTCGCCAACACCCAGGCTGCCCAGAATCTCTGTCCATCGGCCATGGGCTCGACGTTTGACGTCTTCAATGCGAGCCGCGTATTCCACGTTCTGCATGATCAACTCCGTATGGGGTGAACCCACGGTGCACAGGATCGATGGATGTCAATCTCGAAAGGCTGCCGTGGGCGAAAGGCGGGATGTCTCGATGAAGAGACACCCCGCGCCAGTGCCGACGGCAATGCCGATCAGCCGATCAATTCCAGTGAGTAGCCCGGCTCGCCGCCTTGTCCGACTTCAAGCTGGAAGCGCTTGCCGTGCAGCTTGGGATAGCGACCCAGCTGCAGGTGCTCAAGAAGCGAGCTGAGCGTTTGCACCGAATCGACGCAGCGCAAAAGCCGGATCAACTGAGCCAAGGCATCCCTGTCGGACTCCAGGTCGCTTTCGAGGAACTGGTCATGCTCATTCATGAAAGCCGAGGCCTGCCTGACAGATTTACCGGACGGTTCATCCCGAGGGATGTACAGGCAGCCCTGATGGAACAAGCCGTCGTCCGTGATGACCACGGCGTCCTGGCCCATCTGAAGCTTGATCGCCCCGCAAAGGAGGACGGTCGGCCAGATCCACCTGCCTTCCAGCTGTGTGCGGTGTTGCTCCGCCACAGCCTCGACCTCGATGGCTTCGTCCTCAAGGTAGCGGAAATGGGCTTGTGCCCAGTGCTCCGGGTGCAGACCCAGGGCCTCCACCAGGAGGTAGCCTTGCGCCCGTGCGAACATCCAGCGCGTGGCGTTCTCATCGTTCAGCCAATCGAGCACGACGAGCGTGAGCAGGCCATCCTCGACCGCCTGGCGTGTCGGAAAGAACTCGACGCGCTCCACGTAATCGATCGAATTGCCAGGGCTCTGGATGGGGTACGAGGTGATCTGGCTGCACACTTCGCTGGGCAGGATGTCCAGGTCGTTGAGCAAATCGAGGTGGCCCCAGGAGCGCATGGCCGAGTAATACATGTCGACGAACTGCGAGGCCGGCATCACGGCCTTGGCCGATGCAAGGGTGATGCGCCAGCAGGCCTTCAGGGTGGCCTCGATCCGGGGCCGCTGCAGATCCTCGTCGATCAGCTTGTCACGATCCGGGAGCCGGGCCATGAACTGCATGGGATCGAGGTGGACCACATTGACCTGATCGACCCGGAAATGGATCGGCCGCATCACGCAGAACCCCTGCAGGAACACGATGGTGTGGTGGTTGTACAGACCATCGTCGGCGCCCGTGAGGTACACCGTGCCCATCGGGGTCTCCATCATGGGGAGGTTGGCCTGGGCCAGCCGCCGTTGCAGCGGCTTGCCGTTGAACAGCACCTCGACAGGAAAGCCCAGGCAAAGGTTCTCGATGCGCGTGGGCAGTTCGGGCAGATCGACGCCTTGAAGCTCGATCTGCGTGCCGAGGATGGCCTCGTGGGCGCCCAGCGTCACGACTTCGAAGGAAGCCTTGTCCAAGGCTTGAGCGGTGTCGATGTCGACTCGCCGATCGCCTGAGGTGACGATGCAGCGGCTGGCCGCATACAGACACTTCGAAAAACCGATGCCGAAGGGGCGCTCTTCCTCGCGGACGGCGACACCCCAACCCGACTCGTGGAAGCTGAGCAGCGTCTGGAAGTCGATGATGCCGCAGCCGTTGTCTCGGACGACAAGCAACTGCTTGGCCGCATCGTGGTTGAGTTCGATGTGGCGTGCGCCGGCCCGGCGGGCATTCTGGAGCAGCTCGGAGACGAGCGTGAAGCGGTCGCTGAAGGCGTGGCGTTGGTTGCGCAGCGCGCCTTCTTCATTGATTTGAACTTGAATGAACATGATGCTTCTCCATGTGTGGAGGCAAGATCCGTCCCTTGGCGGGACGAATCCGCCAAAAGGGGATCAGTGGTCAGCCGGAAGGGCGACCTGCGGGGTGAACAACTGGCCCGCGCGCAAGGCTTCGATCACGCTGTGATCGGCGAACTTCGCGGGCAGTTGGTGCAAGGTGTTCAGGACTTGCCCGACTTCATCCAGGCGTTCAACCTGGATGGACATCGGGTGCCACTGAACGCGGTAGGTCAGCCAGTCGGCGCCGGCGATCACGAAGATCCGTCCCGCGCGGCCGGTCAGGACTTCGCTTTCCTTGATCAGGAATTCGATGTCCTGGGTGGCCTGGACGGGCAGCATCGGGACGCAGTTGGCGTGATGGGTGCGGGGCTGCATGTGACCTCCTGAATGAGGGGGCGCCATGGATGACGGCGTCGGGATTGAATGGATCAGGCAAAGAAGTCACCTTGAACGGACAACTGCCTGAGCTGCTCGTTGATCCACTGAGGGTTCTTGGCCAGCCGTGCTTCCACCCATTGGGGATTGACGGCGATGGCCTTGCGCACCCATTCGGGATAGCGGGCCAGCGAGGCGCTGAGCCAGTGCTTCAGGCAACCGCGGATGTGATCGCGGATGTCCTGGGCGTCCACCAGACCGCAATAGGCGATCGGGGACAGCGGACTGCAGCCGACCACGCGCAGGCAGCTCACGAAGGAGAAGGGCTGCTCGTCTTTCTCGCGCTCGGTGAAGACCCAGCGCAAGGTGTCGAACTTGTCTTCCAGTGGCGTCGAGGGATCGGCCAACTGGTTTACCTCCAGCAGGAGCCGCCAGTGCAGCAGGACGATGTCTTCCTCGCTCCAGTCGGGAGCTGTCGAATCGTCGTCGAGCATCGCGGCTATCGCGGTGCGGTCGGGCGGTGCGCTGTACAGGAATGCCGTGCTGGATGACGGCGGGAACATGGGCCCGGGCGAGGCCGGGTGCTTGTCCAGGTGAGACGTGCTCTTGTGCAACATCGTGACCTCCATGGATGAGTGGTGGTCACGGCAGACCCATCAGGGACGGTGGCCCCCACGGGTGATGAAATCCTCCGGTATTGAACCGGTGGCGAAGAGATGACTCCAGGGCTGGCTTGTCAGCGGCGCAAGGCTGCTGTGATCGGTGTGCCAGCGACCGATCGAAGGAAGCATCCGGGGGGAGGGCGCTGGGTGCATGGCATGCACACGTCCTCACCTCGAACGCCACCTCGACGGGTCATGACGATCCATGTCGTCGGGGATTCATCTTGAAAGCTCCAGGGCTTGCCTTGTTTGAATGCAGGGCCAGCTGCTGCATGGAGCCAAGGTAGCGCCGCCGCCAGGCCTGGTCAATAGCGATGGGGCGGTTCATGGCGGCTGGCGCCGAAAGGGCCCGCAATTGGCGCTGATTTCCCATGGTGAGTGAAGCATCGCCTTCGGAAGATGGTGGCGACAGAGGCAGACCATGGGAGCACGACATGTCGACCATCCAGATCGTCAAGGTGGATGAAGGCGGGGTGAACGCCCGCATCCTGGCCAAGGAAACCAAGGCAGACTTTCGCCGCGTCGAAGCCGCGGGCGTGAAGATGTCCGCGCGGTTCACCAGTGCGGAGGGCAAGCGCTTCTTCGTGCGCCTGTTCAGCACGCTGCAGCTCAACAGCCACTTCATCTCGGTGATCGCGCGCACGCGGCTGGACCACGATGACATCGCCAAGGTCGAACAGGCCATTCGGGGGAGGCTGGATGCCGCCAACGCACAACTCAACCAGGCCATCGATGGCGCCGAGGCGCTGTTCAAGATGCATGGGATCAACAGCGCCGCAACCTATGACACCGTGCCCTTGGCGGTGGAGGTGAGTGTGATGTCCTCGACTGGCAGGCGGTTCCTGGAGGTGCTGGGTAAACTGGATCAGTTGATGCCACTGTTGCAAACCCTGGAGATCCACGAGGTGCTCAGCGCCGAAGAGGTGGATGAGCAGCGAGCGGCCATCAAGCGCCAGATCCGTGAAATTGGCAATGGGACTCGCAGCTTGGCTGCGGGTTTGCGTCGGCGCATGAATGCCCTGGATGGGCGTGGTCCGGCAAAGACTGGCGAAGGCGTGGAGGAGAAGCCGGTTGCGCCGACGGTGCAGGACAGTCTGGTCCCCAATGAAGAGACAGGGGAAAACGCGGCCGTGTCTCCTCCAGTTGAGACGGCTTAGCCAAGTCAGTGACATGGCTCGCCAGCTTTGTCATGGCTGAGGATGGGTCAGCATGAACTCATCCCAGGCACTGAGAAGCGCATCCAGTTCGTACTGCCGAGCTCCTCGCCGCGCATAGTGATTGCGCAACAACTCCAAAGACTTCGGTGTCTTTGGCAGGCCGCGGCTTGAAAGCAGGCCGATCGCCATGAAGCCGATCCTGTCATCGCGTTTGGCCTTGCGCTGAAGCAGCAGCCAATCGCTGAAGGCAGGGCGCAGGGCTTGGTACTCCGCACGCGCTTTTAGGGCCGAGGCTTCCAGGATGTTGTGGGCATCCTCGGGCCTGCGCCAGTTGTACTTGGTTCGCTCGTCGCGCTTGTTCCAACGTTCAAGCGAAGCCAGGTACCGCTCACCGGTGTGAGGCCCATGGGACGAGAAGTGTGCGGCGTCGAAGAACACATCGCATTGGGCACAGTAGTACCTGACGGGGTCTTCTTCGTACTGATCGCCATGAAGGTAGTAACGCCGACGCGGATCTGTTGGTTCGTCGGGCGGTGTGGGAGGTGCCGAAGGTGGCACGGGTGGTTGAGCAAGATCCGCTGATGGGCGCGGTTCGCTGTGTTTGGCCAGCAATGACCAGTTCTTGAAACCTTGCCGAGCCGCGATGCGGTCGAGAGCTTCACTGTGTGGGATGGAATGCTGCCGACCCAGACGTTTGGCGGCACGCTTGAGTTGCTCAAACTGAGCAGGGGAGATGGATACGGTCATGGTTATGGACTCCTGGTCACCCAGACTTCGATGCGCCCACACACCGAGTCAGCGGCAACCGTGAGGTCAACCAAGACTCGTCGATCTTTACGCTGCCGGAACCGGCTTCGCCTTGTGGGCGGGCAAGCCTGCGCTGAGGCTCTGCTGCACTATACCAAATCCTTGCGGAAGCTGCCGCTGCGATCCGGTCGAGCGGCAACGCCTGACAGCTGGAGATGCGTTCGCGTTGACGCCACCCGAAACAGCCCGGCATTGCCGACTGTTGACGTAGCGCTTGGTGAGAAGGGCTTGTCGAGCATCGTGCGGTTCCATATGGTGTCAACAGGGCCCGTCTTTGAGGTCCATCACAAACCGCATTAGGAATCGCCATGCCTTGGCGACGTCGCAGTCGTTACCTGCCTTTGAGGAGAAGGGCGGCTCATCACGGCCTCCTGTTCTTCACGATCAAGACACTCAAGCACGGCCACACGGAACGCAGGCTGTGCACATCGGAGCTGGGCGTTCCTCGTGGTATGCGCAAACCTGACCTAGCGCAGCCACTACAGAGCAGGTCATGTCCTTTGTTCGGCCCAGGCCGAGAAGAGGCAAGATCATGCGACCCATCCATCAAGCCGCCGGGCCGGCGCAGCCTGCCACGCCTGCCGCTCACTCCCAGGATTTGCCATCAACGGGTTTTCTGAGGCAATTCAAGGTTCTGAAACTGGTTCCCTTCTCAAAATCGACGCTGTGGCGGCGCGTAAAGGACGGAACCTTTCCCAAGCCGCTGAAACTCTCCAACCGGGTGACCGTATGGCGGGTGGAGGACATCAGGCAATGGATCGAACAGCAGGGACGCACCGTCTGAAAGCTTGGCGTCGACATGGCGATCAACGCGTCGGGTTGCCTGCTCCTGAAGGAAAAAGTCGTGGACGACGCATTGCACCCCAAAAGGGGTGCTTCAAAGGATTCGCCTGGTCCGGCATGCTAGGGCTGGCGGTGGGAGGCCGTGAGGCGAGCTATCCGATGCCGATAACCCCCGTATTCGCCGCCGGTTTTGGGTGGAAGAATTCCTGGTAAGCAAAGAACATCAAACCAACACCAAAGAGCAAAGGATGGGGCGGACAACGAGGGGAGAGGGACATGTCATGCGAAGAAAATACGGAGGCAGACAGGGACACCATTTCGCAATCGATTCAGATGCTCAAGGCAGTGATCGATGGCGAAACCTACGATGCGGTGGCTGAACGCTTCTCGATCTCACGAACGGCCGTCGAGCGCCGGATCAAGGCGATCGCGGTAAAGCTGAGCCAGGTCGCATCGATCGAAGGTCTGAACGAGGACGGCGCTGCCTTCGTGCGCCGACTGCGCTTGCATCGAGACGCCATCATGGTGGCCCTTGTGGATTTCGACCCCAAGGGCGCCAGCGGGCCGCGGGCCATGCGCATCGTTTCGCTCGAAGAGATCGTCCAGGCGGGGCGGCGCATCAAGGCGCGCAGTGCGCGGCCATGGCACGACCTGGCCTTGTTCTACCTGCTGTTCGCCACGGGCGCCCGCCCACTGGAGATCGCCAGGCTGGAGGTCCGCGACTACCTGAATGGCGACGGCACTGTGCGACGCGCATCGGAACTGCGGACCGAACTGGCCATCACCGGCAAGGCCAGGCCCTTGTACTTCGTGAGCACCCGCCTGGACGAGGCCCTGGGCTTCTACCTCGAAGAGCGCTTGAAGGCGGGACATGGCGTAGGAGACGCACAGACCTATCGCGGCCTGGATCCGAACAGTCGTTTGTTCATGTCGGCGACGGGTGAAGGCTTCAAGATCACGCGCTACGGCAATGCGGGCCAGCGCCGCTTTCTGTGCCGCCCAATCCTGGAGGCCTACCGCAAGCTCTTCCGGTACGGCGATCTTCGCGGGGTGACGGCGCTCGCGGTTCGTCGGTCTGTGGTTGCACGCCTGTATGAGCGCGGTGCCGATGAGGATGCGGTGGGGCTCATCCTGGGCATCAGCGAGCGCAGCGCTGTGCGCGAGCTGCTGGCCCGTCACAAGCCCACGGTTGAGCAATTGCTCAATGAATTGGTATGACAGCATGGCCGGCACACCTGATTTGGCACCCGATGTCCAGAGGTTTTCCATCAAAGGGCGGGTGGTTCTTGGGGATGAGCCCGAGTTTCAAGCGCACCTGGCCGAGGTGTACGACACGCCGGAGCGCCCGCGATGCCTGTGCGTTCCGGGGGGCGTCGAGATGTACGTGGCCCGGCACGGCAAGTTCCTGGTCAAGCGCATGCCCGGCACGGGGTGCAAGCACCATCCTGCGTGCCCATCGTTCGAACCGGAGCCCCAGCAGTCGGGATTGGGGGAACTGATGGGGGAGGCGGTGCTGGAGCCGGCACCAGGACTGATTCAGCTTCGTGTGGATTTTCCGTGGAGCAAGACACCTGGACGCAGTGTGACCCGAGGCGAATCCAAGGATGTCACGGAGGCGGAGGCGCCTCGACGGCGCATGAGCTTGCGTGCGCTGCTGCATTTCCTGTTCGAGCGGGCAGGCTTCAACCGCTGGAGCCCGGCCATGGAAGGCAAGCGCAGCCAGAGCGTGCTCCACAAGTACCTATTGGTTGCGGCAGAAGATGTGCATGTCAAGGGCACGCCGCTGCACGAGCGTTTGTATGTGCCCGAAGCCTTCAGTGAGGCCACCAAGGCCGATGCGGCAAGGCGTCGGCGTGAAAAGCTTGCCGTGCTGCGGCCCCATGAGGGGCAAAGTCCTTTGGCTTTGGTGATCGGCGAGTTCAAGGCCTGTGAGGCCACCTCGATGGGGCGACGCATCTGGATCAGACACATGCCGGACGCCCCGCTGTTGGCAGCCAACAAGACCTGGGAGCGCATCGAGCGAGTGTTCGCTCCTTTGTTCGAGATGCAGGCCGCCGACCATGGGTACAAGGTCCGGCTTGTGCTGGTAGCGTTGATCAAGGCACGGCAGGAGCATACCTACGAGATTGAGCTGGCCAGCTTGATGACCACGAACGAAAATTGGCTACCCATCGAAGGGGCGCACGAGTTGCCCCTTCTGCAAGCGCTGGTGGCCCAGAAGCGCCGCTTCACCCGTCCGCTGCGCTATGACGCCAAGGCGGCAACCGTGTTCCCGAATGCGCTGCTCCTGGATGCCGGGCCCACCCCGGTCGCTTTGCACGTGACCACGGCCTTTATGGCACCCAAGGACCGGGCTGACAAGCAAAGGGCGGCACACGATAGCGGCGCCTGGATCTGGGACACTGCCGAGCCTATGCCCACACTGCCAGCACCGATGCCCTATCGGTCAAAGTTAGGCTGAACGTCTTCAAAGACTTTCATACCGGGGCAAAAAGTCTTGATCGACCAGCCTGGTCTCAATGGCTTGCGCAATGCGCAGGTGCTCTGGATCTGTTTCCGAGAACGCACCGTCCACTACGCTGACCACGATGGTGCCCAGCGGCCTGTCGTCCTGATCCCTCACGGGCACCAGGGCCCTGGCCTCTGGAACCTGGGGCACGCTCAAGATGAGAGGCAGGTAGATCATCCAGCCGACCCCGGGCCGATCCTTGAAGGTCTTGTGGTCGAAGTAACCTGCGGATTCCACGCTCGCCACTGCCGGCGACCAAACCCGTGCAGCAGCGTGAACGGCTTCGGCCACGGCCTTCCAGTCTTGTGAGAACGCCTGAGGCTTGGCGCGCAATGTTACGAGGCTTGTTTCGGTGGGGGGGCGACCGACATACTGCAGCGAAGCACCCTCTGCACCTTCCAGCCCGTTCCAGATGCTGACGATGCGTGGATCGGTCTCGTTCTTCAGCGCTTCTTTCAAGACGGCAATCGCTGCTGTCCTAGGCCCTTCGCTGTCAAACGCCTCGTAGAGCAGGGCCTCGGCCTTGGTGTTGCCCTTGAGCAGCCAGCCAGTGAGCTTGGGTGAAACACCTGCCAATGTGTCTGTAAACACCTTCAGCTCTCTCAACATCGCTGTGACATCGAGATGGTTGTGGCTGCGGAAATGAATGGTCAGTTCGAAAGGTCGACTCATGGCTGGAACACCGTTTCAATAGGCAGCCGCATGGCGGTGAACATCTTGGAGAAGAATCGGTAGCTCATCGGTTGCATGAAGTACCAGCGCAACTGGGTCGGCGGCATAGGCCTTGCTGCCAGGGCCTGCTTGGAGGCTTCCGAGATCACGGGCTCATCGCCTTTCCACCAGTCGAGCGGATCGCCAAAGTCATCAAAGAACTGATCATATTTCCCCTTGGCCTCTTTCAACACACATGACTTGGAATCGAAGCCGTCGAAGGTTACGGCGTTGAAAAGCCATTCGGTGATGAAGCCTGGACCGACCGGAAGACCTCCGATGCGGACCTGGTAGGCAATAGACACTTCTGACCAGCCTGCGGTTGAGCGATTGAACGGGGCCCCCTTGTCAGGCGGACATTCTTTGCACTTTTCCTTGGTTGCGGCAGGCGCATCCGTCTTGGCGATGGGGGATGTCTTGGCCCGGTCAGCCTCCTCGTTTCGCTTCTTGGCGGTCTCCCGGGCGACATCGCCAGCGGCCCCGGCGGCGGCGCCAACACCCAAAACCGTCAAGACGCGGACAGCGGCCGCTTCCACGGTGGGAATGATGATGGAAGCCATCAGCGGGAAGTCTCCAGTTTCTTGTTGATCACTGCCAGTAGATCATCGAGCCGTTGCTCCGGCGTCGCGCCTGGCTTGCGCAGATGGGCGTTCACGAGTGGATCGTCGTGAATGCGCGGTGCGTCGGCGGCCAAGTACATCAGGCGCACGATGTGAGGGGGCGAGGTGAACCGAAGGCCGTCTGCATAGTGGTGGGCTGCTCGCATGCGCTCGACGACCGCAGTTCGCCCGGGCTGGTCCAGCATCTCTGGTCTGCCCATCAGGAACTGGTCTGCCACGCCGATGACGAAGTGCCCGGCATCGGCCTGCTGAAGCGCCAGCCATTGTGATTCAGTGAGCGTCAGCATGTTGTCTCCCTATCCACACGCGATTGCCGTTGTGCAGCATGTGCCATTCCTCGATGTGGGCGAAGAAGGACATGCGCTGTTCTTCATCCATGACCTGAGCCAGCGTGACAAGCACGCGGGGATCCCAGAAGCGCAGCAGAGCGCAACGACCGTCAGGCAACTTCACGTCCATGTTGAGCTGAAGCAGTTGCGCCAATCCTTCGAGGTCCTGTGGCGCGATGATCCATGAGACGGCGGGCACGTCCGCCTCCATCTTGGCCAGCTCAGTCGGCAAGCCGCCATCTTCGGGTTCGGCATCGACGAGCCAGGGTCCCGCGTGAGCAAGGGCTTCGTCGGGTGTGCCCGCGAACAGTGCGCGCATGCCCGGTTGTGGGTCAATGGCTTCGCCAAAGCGCTGCTGGTACTGCGCGCCGTCGACCAAGGCATACAAGCGGAGCGCACCGAAGTTGCGACGCAGGTGTGCCAATCTCTCAAATGGCGTCATGAGCGCTCCTATTCCCGAATGATGGTGGATGCACCGGAAGCAGCTGCCTTGAAAAGGCAGTCCAGGCAGATGCCGGTGCCGGTCGATGCGGCCGATTGGGCTGCTGTGGCCAAGGCTGCGGATTGTGCCTCGGCGTGACCGTCAGAAGTCGAGCTCTTGTCGGACCAAGTCGAAGTGGCCTGGCCTGCGACCAGAACGGCGTCGCAAGCCGTCCGGTCACCATGGCGTGCTGGAGATTGCCCCATGGAGACCATGTCAGGGGCGCCGGACACGATGGGAAAGGTTCCTCTGCAGCGTGGGCAGACAACCATGTCTCCAACCCTTGCCACAAACTTTCCGTGGATGTCGAAAGTGAAATCGGCACTGATCACTGTGCCGCCGTGGCTGGTCCGATCACCCAGCACAACAAATGGCAAGGTAGCCATGCCATTCCTCTCCGCATTAAGTATTGCGGGCAAATCTAGCAGACTTTGATGTCCCAACGCGTACGCTAACCGCAAGTAGCGTCGGGTCTACCAAGAACTTGTTAGTCCTCTGAAGCCGGCGATACGCAATCAGGTCTGAGTGCACGGACTGCTGCGGCCAGCTTGGGGCGGCCCAAGGTCGTGATGCCTTGAACGAGCGCATCGGCAAAGTTGGATTTCTCCATCACGTGGTCCAATTCAACCTGGACATCGCCTTGGTGATACGTGTTGCGTGTTTGACGTAACAGTTGGGGATGGTCCTCGGAAAAAAGCCTGCCCCGCCCGAGGTAATACACGGTCTCCAGTTCCGCGAGTTCATCGATGCTCAGGGCTGCGATCAAGATTCGACATGCCTCTGCATCGAGTTCTTCGCGGCGGATGAAGTCATCCATGTCGAAGGACTCGGCGGTGATTATCCGGCCTTGGGCTTGGTGATCAGGCGGAACGGGCGGATGGATTCGGGACCATTGCTCGATGGCCAGAATGACGTGTTCGTCACTCAGATAACGCAGCTCGAACTCGATGCCGATCCGGCGCCCCATTTCAGGATGCCTTTCAATGACATCCAGCGCCTCTGAAAACTTTCGTCCGCTGAGGTCAAAACGCTTGGTGATCAGTGCTTTGGCTGCCTGGAATGCATTGCTGCCCCATTCGGATCGGCTCGGAAGCATCGTGGCGATGGTCATCAGGTCGCGCCGGGAACAGGCGGATGTGTAGGTTCCAGTTCTGCGTTCATTGGCTAAGTCGATCGTTCGGTACTTGAATGATGTGAGTACCTCGTGCAGTTCGGCGAGGCTTGATCGAATGAGCTGCAAGTTGGCGATTGCATGGTCTTTCAGGCTTTGCCCGCCCGCGCGATTCTCCGCATAGCGCAACTCCTGTCCGTCAACATCGATCTTGGCCAAGCTGTCGATGTAGGGCGCCAGCGCTTCCGTACTTTCTCTGAGTGCCTCGTCCGAGCCTGCGGCTGATCGAATCAACTTCCAGTGCTGGAGGATGTCGTGGTTCATGGGCAGATCCGGTGTGAGCAAACCCGAATCCTGTAACTGCCTGATCACGAATTTCTGGGTCAGTTCGACGGCATGGCGAGCGTTGTAAAGGATGGGTAAGACAAGGGTGTCGCGCTTGCCGAACAGCCGCTTCTCGATCACTGAATCGGCCAGTTCCAGTGCCGCCTCCATGTAGCCGTCGACGTAGTTGAGTTCATGCCCTTGCTTGCCAAGGCATGCGTTCCATTGCCTGTCCAAGCCAGGGCCAAAGAAGGGATCGCCTTTGAGTGCAGCGCGTTTTGACATGCGCTGATTCTCCACGAGAAGCGCGCTCCAGCCACCCAGGTTGACAGCGCTAGATCGTGGTCGAGGATAGGGGAACAGATCTTGTTCAGAGGAGCCCATCGTGACCGAATCAAAACCCGCCGTCATTGACCGTTTGGGCGGCATCACCACCTTGCTCGGGCAAGGCGCGCAACGCATCCCGACCGCCGGCAAGATCCGCGCGGGCATCAAGGTGCTGACGCGGAAGGCAGCCGAACTGCCAAAAGCACAACAGATCTATGAGGAAGGGCTGGACGCGGGGCGATCTTTCGATCAGATCGAGCGAGCGCTGGCCAATGCCCTTCCGAACCTGAAGTCGCCGCTGGTTCCCCGCAACGTGCCTTGGTTCACCGTCCGAGCACAGGACTTTCCCAATCCTGAGACGGCTCGGCAGATTCTGGAAATGCATGGTGAAGACAGGGGGGAGGGCCTGCATTTGTACCGCTTCCCTGTTGTCTTTCCTTCCGACAGTTGGCAGACCGTCATGCCGCATGAACTGGCGGCTTGGGGTGCGGCAGAGAAGCGCTACTGGTCTCAGTACTCGCCGGATGGCCGTGTGCGCCATTGCATGTGCCACGCACCAGTGCCCATGGCTGCCGGTGGTCGGCGTGCCATCCGTATCTTCGGTGGCCGCAAGGCCGTGCCTCGCGAGGACAACGGCGGACTTTGCGAACCGGAGGTCTGCCTCGAATACCAGCAGCGCCAATGCAACCTGACCGGGCGCTTCGTGTTCTTCATGCCCGGCATTCGGTCCATCAGCGCTTTCGAATTGCCGACCACCAGTTTTTATGCCATGAACGCGGCTATCCAGAAGTTCGAGACCATCGGCTTCCTGCGGGGTGGACGCATCTCAGGATTCCTGGATCGGCAGCGAACACCCTTCTACCTGACCAAGCGTCTGATGGACGTGGCACACATTGACGAGATGGGCCTGCCGACCCGGGTGTCCCAATGGATCATCGAATTGGAAGCGCCGGTTGACGTGACCGCCTTGCTGCGCGACCGGGAGGACGAGGACACGGCCATTGCCCATGCGCAGATGGCCACCCAACTGCTGGAAGGCATGCCGGTCATGAGGGACCAAGCCGCATCGGCACCTGTGGGCATGCCGCCATTGGACGAATCCCCACCAACATCAACAGGGCAAGACGGCGAGCCGACGCTGAACCAGTTGTTGGCGAAGGCGGAAGGCTATGGCATTGAGCCCTCACTGTATGGCCGCTATGCCGACCAGCGCTGGGGCAAAGGCTGGCGGCTCAATCTCCGAGGGCGTCGCCGAGCTTGGGATGAGCTGGACCGCTACAAGAATGACCCGCAGGGCTATCTCGACAAGATCGAGAGCGAACTGCAGAACGCTTCGTGAGGTGGCCGCCATGATCAGGATCGCTCATTTCTCCGACTTGCACTACGGCCCCAAGAACCTGACCGAGGCGGACCACTGCTTCGGCGTGGCTATCGACCAAGCCATCGCGCGAGGGGTGGACGTTGCCGTGTTGTCGGGCGACTCGACCGACCACGCCTTGGACCTGCACGCGCCATCGGCCGAGCGTTTGGTGACCCAAGTGCGCCGCCTGGCTGACCACTGTCCCGTGCTGATGCTGCAAGGCACGTTTTCACACGAACCGCCGGGCACGCTGTCCATCTTTCGGGCATTGGGCGGGCGCCATCCGGTGCATGTAGCGGATCGGATCGGGCAGGTCTGCCTCATGCCTGGTGGACGGTGGCAAAGCTCTGGCGCATGGGCGTTTGATGCCTTACCGCCCGGCCTGCTGGCGCTGTTCAGCTGCGTTCCCACGGTGAACAAGGCGGTGGTGGCCTCGGTGGTCGGTGCCGCCGTGGCCGCCGAAGCGGTGGGCGAACAACTTGCGGCCTTGCTTGCGGGCTTCGCGCCTGTTCATAGACGTGCTCGCGCCACGGGCGTGCCGAGCATTGGCGTCTCGCATGGGACGGTGTACGGTTGCTTGACCGAGCACGGCGTACCCATGGCCGGCTTTGACCACGAGTTCACCACCGGAACCTTGTTCGGCGCGGAGGCCCAGGCCTTCCTGTTGGGACACATCCATGCGCATCAGGGATGGGACCAGGAAAGCCATGCCGGGCGGCAACGCATCGCCTATGCCGGCTCCATCGGTCGCTTCCACCATGGCGAGGCGGGCGACAAGGGCTTCTTGCTCTGGGAGGTGGATGCGGCCTCGGCAGTCAGTACGCTGCACCCGACGCCTGCGCGACGCACCATCGACATCGTTTTCCAAGGCAAGCCGGATCTGGAGAGCTTGCGGACTGCCGTCGCCGAGCAGGGAGTGGCCGGAGCACACGTTCGTGTGCGGTGGACCGTGTGCGAGGAAGACCGGCACGGCGTGGACCGCGCAGCCATCGAAGAGGCCCTGGCGAGTGCAGAGGACGTGAAATTGGAGGGCCGCATCGTGCCCATCGTACGGACGCGGGCAGCCGGTATCTCGCAGATGGCCAGCCTCGCCCAGAAGGTCAAGGCCTGGGCCCAAGCGACGCAGGCTGACGAGATACCGCTTCTCGCATGCCTTGCCGAACTGATGGCCACCCAGCCGCAGGACATCGCCACTCGGGTGCTGACCGGCGAACCAGACGAGGATCTGCCCTCTGCCGAAATGCCTGGCGAGGTCGATGTGTTGGAGACCGCAGTCCACGACTAGGCTGCAAACCGCCATTGGGCCGCCAGGGCCAGCAAAGGCCCAACGCGAGTGCTTGACACCAAGACTTCCGGATCGAAACTGGAAGCACTCACCTCCTGGAGCATCCTCCATGCAACCGCTTTCACTCACCCTCAAAGGCTTTCGCGGCATCCGCGATGGCATGGGGCAGGACATCCTTTCGCTCGATTTCGAACGCTTGGCCGATGGCGCGGCTTTGATCGCCATCGTGGGCGTCAACGGCCGGGGCAAGACCACCCTGATGGACAACATGCATCCCTACCTGGCAATGCCTTCGCGCGCGTCGCTGGCGGGCCCGGGCGGGTTCTCCTATTACGACCATGTCTGCCTGCCCGAGAACGAAAAGCACCTGACCTGGGCTCATGCCGGTCGCAGCTACCGCTCCCAGGTGGTGATCCGGCTCAATGGCCGACGCAGGACGGAGGCCTACCTCCATGTGCTTGACGACGCCGGCGGATGGTCGCCCGTCCGGCTGGAGGACGGCTTGGTGTCCGATGGCAAGGTCGAAACCTACAACCGTTGCGTGGAGGCCGTCTGCGGCAGCGCGGACACCTTCTTCACCTCGGTCTTCTCTGCTCAGGGCAAACGCCAGCTCAGCCACTACCGCAATGCCGAGATCAAGGCATTGCTGTCCGACCTGCTGGGCCAGGATGAGATCCGGGCCTTGGGACAGCAGGCCAGCGAAACCACCAGGCTGCTCAAGGCGGGCCTGCTGGGGATCCGGCAGGAACTTGCAGGGTTGGACAACGAGCAGGTGCGCGTCGATGCCGGGCTTCGTCGCTTGCACGATGCCCAGGCTCGCGTTGAGCGGACCATGGCCGACCGGCAGGCGGCAAAGTGCCGGTTGGAAGCGGACCGGGCCTGCCATGCCCGATTGGTTGCCGAGCGCGCCCAGGCGCAGGGCACCGAAGCACGGCGCGCCCAACTGCTGGCCGAGCGCAAGGCCTTGATCGAGACAGGCTCGCAAGCCATCCAGGCTTTGAAGGCGCAGGACCAGGGTGAGGAAGCCCGGCTGGAACGGCTGGCGCAACGGGTGGCCACGCGCCTGGCACAGGCATGCCAACGTCGGGCGCATCTCCAGGGCTTGAGAAGGGACGGCCTGACCACGCTACGGCATGAAGATGCCGTGCGGTGGGCCGGTATGCGCCTGTCTTTGGCTGAACACCTGCTGTCCTTGCGTGAAATCGACATCACACGGTGCCGAGAGCGAGCCGCGCAACTGGCCGAATGCCAGGGAGCCGAACGCTTGCTCGCGCAGAGGTGGTCGAGCATTGAAAGCGATGCGGGTAAGGCAGCGCTCAGGGAGCAGGAACTCGCGCATCGCTTCGGCTTGGTGGGCGAGGTGCCTTGCGCTGGCAGTGACCTACAGGGGCGGTGCAAGTTGCTGGCGGATGCCCGTGAGGCGCAGGCCTTGGTCCCGAGCGCGAAGCGACAGATCGCCGACCTGACCAGGGCCAAGTTGGAGGTGAGGCAGCAGTTGGACATGAATCGCCAGCAGCAGGACGCCTTGGCAATGGCGCCGCAAGCCCTGGTGCGGGCCGAGCAGCGCGGCAAGGTGGCACGGGACCGGGTATCGCGGATGGCCCTGTTGTCGGCTAAAGCCAGCCAGATTGCCCAGACGCGGGCAGCCCTGGTTGATATCGAGCGGGAGCTGGCCACGCTCGGGCCTGAGCCGGTTGACCTGCATGGGCAGGAGACGAGCGAAGAGCAATCGGAGCGCCAGCAGATCATGGTGTCGCGGCAAGACATTGCCCAGCAATCGGCGCAGCAGGCCCAGCACTATCGATGTGCCCTGGACAGACTGGACGGCGTGCTGGCAAAGCTGCCTGCGCCGTTTGATGAAAATGCCTTGGAGAATGCCGCGCAGACCCTGGATCTGGCCACCCGGGCAGCGGCCAATGCTGAACAGGCCCATCTGGCCGCTGAGCGCGATGCGCAGACCCTGGCAGCCTTGTCGGAGCAAGCGCGGGCCTTGTCGGTGCGACGGGTTCGTGTTGAAGCCCGAGCGTCACGCGCGGAGGAAAGCCTGGGTGCATGGCATCTCTTCGCGCGCTGCATGAGCAACGATGGCCTGATCGCGCTGGCCATTGATGACGCAGGGCCGGCTTTGTCGGGCCTGGCCAACGACCTGTTGCTGGCTTGCTATGGACCGCGCTTCACGGTGTCGCTGCTGACACTGGTGGAAACCGCGAAGGGGGATCAACGAGAAGGCTTCGACATCATCGTGCACGACGCCGAGTCGGGCGACAGCAAGAGCGTTGCCCTGATGAGCGGAGGAGAACGCGTCTGGGTCAACGAATGCCTGACCAGGGCCGTGGCGCTCTACCTGGCCCAGCATTCGGGCCGGAGCTACGACACCCTGTTCTCCGATGAGGCCGATGGTGCGCTCGATCCAGAGCGCAAGCGCATGTTCATGTCCATGAAGCGGGAGGTGCTTCGCCTGGGTGGTTACCAGCGGGAGTTCTACGTCTCCCAGACGCCCGAACTGACGGCCATGGCCGACGCGGTGATCGACCTCGATGCTTTGCGGCTGACGCTCCAGAGAGAAAGGGCGCCGGCCTGATGGCGCGGCGCCCGGAGGGGATCAGAGATCGCTGTCCTCTTCGAAGACCGGCAGACCGTCGAGGACGGCTGCATCGCAGTCGAACTTGAGCCAGACGATGCCGGCCAGCTTGGCCAGCTCGAAGATCATGGCCATGTCACTTTCCTCAGGAACCGTGTAAGGCTCCGTGCCGACATAGACGAAGCCGCCATAGTCGTTCGGATAGACGTTCACCGACAGGTCGTCTTCGGCGAGTTTCTGACGGGTCTGCGCCGTCAAGTGGCAGAGCGAGAGGGCGGCCATGGGCTCTGTCAGTGCCAGCAGCTTGCTCACAAGGTGCTCAATCACGTTGTTCTCCTTCTTGGTGAGGATGCGAACTCGGTTGGCAAGACGACTGCCCAACGGGATCCTGGAAGTCCGTTCCACAATTCCTGCAACGGAACCAGTGTGCACGGCCCAAGCGGCCCAGCGGATTGCCTTGTCCTGGACAGGCGCGGCAACAGGGATCATCGTGGGGTGAGGTGGCCGAGGTGTTCACAGCAGCCCCTTCTCGGCAAACGACATCACCTGATCGCCACCGACGATGAAATGGTCGAGCACACGCACGTCCACCAACATCAAACTGGATTTCAGGGTCTCGGTCAATAGTTCGTCGGAGCGGCTTGGTGACAAATCCCCGCTGGGGTGGTTGTGGGCCAACACCACGCATGCCGCATTGCGATTCAAGGCCCCTTTGACCACCTCGCGCGGGTAGACGGAGGTCTGCGTCAGGGTGCCCCTGAACAGCTCTTCGGCCTCGATCAGGCGGTGCTTGGCGTCCAGGTACAAGACCAGGAAGACCTCGTGCGGCAGACTTGCACAGTAGAGGCAAAGCCATTCCTTCACGGCTTTGGGCGAGTCCATGACCGGACTGCCGATCAGCTTGGACTGCATGTTGCGAAGCAACAGTTCTCTGGCGATGTGGAGCTTGTGCTCCAGGACAGCATGATCGGGCGCCGCGGAGCGGGACGCTGAGATGGTGGCACAAGATGGCGGGGCGAGCGTGTCTTGCAGCGCCCAGGGCGCGAGCAGCTCGCTGGCCAACTCGGCGTTGGACAAGTTAGTGACATTCACGGATTTCTCCTTCATAAAAGGGAAAGCGGGAACGTCCTGCCCCGAGCGGGGGGATGTTCCCGCTCGGGATACGCTGCGCTGGGTAAGCGCGCTCTTGGAGGCAGGTAACGACTGCGACGCCGGCCCGAAGACCGGAGCGTTTCATGAGAAAACGCGGTGGATGAACCAGTGTGGTGCGATGGGGCAGAGCCTTCAAGTCACAGAGCATCGGCGCCATCCACAAGCCCCCCGAGGAACGGGCATTTGCGTGATGCAAGGCTGAGTGACGGCCTACTGTCACTCCATCGTCAGTGCAGAAATCTTCGGCCGCACAGGGCTGGAACGCGTGACAAGGCTTCTGATCTTGGCCAAGATGTGGACCGATGACCTTGACCCATGCCTGCAGAACCATGATCCAGTTTGGCCAACGCATACGCCTGACGCGCCGCGAGATCCAGCGCTTCAAGAAAATCACCGACATCGAGCCCGTAGGCATCCGGACGCGCGCGGACCTGGATGCTTATGTCGAGCGGTGCAAGACGCATTACTGGGGCGTGTCGAAGGAAACCCAGTTCTTGCACTGGTTGATCGACAGCGAGTACCAGCAATGCTTCAGCCTGGCGCCGATACGGTCGCCATCTCTGAGCATCGTGGTGGCCACACCTTGAACGGCTTCGCTGGTGGTGTGGCGGGGTGAGCATGGCTCACCCCTTGAACTTCTAATCAATGAAATCGAAGTCCAGCTCGGGCGCTTCGATGAGTGCCGGGTGCTCGACGCTTTCAGCCAATTGGTTGCGGCTCAACTGTTCAAGCTTGAGCTGCACGGCATTGGCGTGCGCCAGGTCTTCGCCGGTCAAGGTCGGTTGCAGGGCCTGCACTTCTTTGATGAGCAGGCGCAGTTCTTGAACGATGGCGCGTTCGGCACGTTGTTCGATCGCGCACAGGGTTTCGGAGATAGAGGCCATGAGGCTTGTCTTTCCATAGCGGTGCTCGCACACCTGACGGCGCACGGACACAAGGGGATGAAGAAACGCGGCATGCACCACCGTGAGGTGGGCATGCGCGTTTGCGGCTCGGGGCCGATCCGAAGAGATCGGCGGCCCAGGTCAAGGCCAGGCTTGACCTACTGCATGTCAGGCGGTGGTGGACACCGCCTTGGGCGCGGAATCGGTCTTCGTCCTGGCACGCCGGGATGGCGAGCCGGCCGAAGCCGTGTCGGCCTGAGGCCCAAACGATGCTTGCATCCGGGCGAACTCGGGCTCCTGGTTCAAGCGCTGAACCTGAGCCAGGGAAGGCTCCGCGGTCGCATCGGGCAGACACTCGATCGCCATCTCACTGCCTTGGCGCAGCGCATCTCGCAATGCGCGCGCCGGGGCAAGGACCAGGCGATCCGAGAGCCAGCGCACGAAACGGCCGACGCGCTGGTTGCGCGCATGGCGCGCCTGGTGTGTCCGCAACGACTGCTTGCAGGACAGATACAGTGCCAGGTGGGCACGTTTCATCTCGGGGTCTGCGTCGAGCTGGAGCATGACTTCCGTGGCGATGGCAGGGTCACTGCCGACACCCCGGTAAAAGCCAACCCAAGCCCGGGCTTCTTCGGCTTCGATGCACAGGCGCTTGGAGCGCGTGCGAGGTTTCTCTGGGGACATGGTGTGGTCTCGAAGTGAATCAGGGCACACCTGTCCCGTCAGGGAGGCGGTGAACTCCCTGGGGTGCAGGTTGAAGAGGCGCGGTGATGCGCCTGCGATGGCAATGCCCGCGACTGATGGGTCGCATGCGGCGGGACGGTTCACACAACGCTGAACGCGAAGACTTCCTTGTGGGAAGCAACGAGGCTCAACGAGGCGTGAATGAAGGACGGTCCTTGAACGACAACCGGCGGCCGGTGCATCGTGGAGGGACAGAGCCAACTTTGGCGCTCAGGCTGCAGCGCGCAATTCACAGGGCCGGTCTTGCGGATGGGTATCCGGTGGACGTGGCCGCAGCAGCGCGGGCAACGCCGACTTCTTGATTTCAGGTTCCAGGACGATGGCTCGCCCTGAACCGCCCAACAGCACGCCAATGGCGCGCGTCTTCCTCATCGCATGGGTTGCGATCATGGTGCTCTCCTTCGGGTTGGGAAGGGGAACGCCAGACCCCAGTGGGGAACATGGTTCCCCAGCTTGGGATGCTTGCGCCTGATAAGGGCGAAGCGGCTTGATGGCGGCACCGGAGGTGCGCCATGGGTGATGGTTCAACCGGAGGGTTGAACGGGTCTACAGGTCAATGCATGACCATGCCGGACCGAAGTCCGACGTCTCTCCAAGGCAGGTAACGACTGCGACGCCAGCAAGGCTGGACTTCAAAGTGCCCGGGGGCACGGTTGAAGGCTTCGTGGACGCGATGTCCACAGGGAGCACTCACAGTGTGACCAGTCGTCCGCACAAGTGTCTATCGGACCTTCTTTGGACATCGCCATACGGCCCCAAGTGGGGTGGATTCGCGGTGGCGTTTGAGCGAGTAGCGACCAAATGCACAGGGGTCGAGCTTGCGTGGCTCTCGGACGACGCAAGCTGGCCACCTGCCGCGGGCCTATGTGGGAGAATGGGGTAAATTTGAACTGAGACGTCCTGATCTGAATCGAAGGGGTTGACCAGGTCGCCGCATGGATCAAAATCGAGTATGAACCTATATCGTCTCGACGAGAAATGAAGTGACGAGGAAGAGCAAAGGGCGCCAAACAAAGGCATTGAAATGATCAAGCGACTCCATGAATCGAATCAAATCTCGCGGATGATTTTGCGGGGTTATAAATCGATTGCCGAGTGTGATCTGGAATTAGGGCGCCTCAACGTGCTGATCGGTGCCAATGGCGCGGGCAAGAGCAACTTCATCGGTTTCTTTCGTCTGATCAACCGAATCTTGGACGAGCAACTTCAGACGGCCGTCGGCCAGGCCGGAGGGCCCGATGCCATCCTCCACTATGGACGCAAGAAGACGGAAGAGTTGACGGCGGATCTGCGTTTCGGCAACAACGGCTATCGGTTCACCTTGCAGCCTACGCAGGACAACCGGATGATGTTCAAGCATGAGGCGCTTTGGTGGAACGTCAGTGGCGATTTCCAGCCCCGCTCCGGCCATTTTGAAACCTACGTTGAACAGAAAAAGCGCAGCCCCGTATATTCGTATGTTGTGCCCGCCATGCGCAGCTGGCGCCTCTATCATTTTCACGATACGAGTGCGAGCGCCTTCGTCAAGCAGATTCACAATATCAATGACAACGAGTATCTGAGAGACGATGCGCGAAACCTGGCTGCATTTCTTTTGCGGCTGAAGAATCACCACGAGGAGCAGTATCAGCGAATCGTCAAGGCCATTCGTTTGGTGGCGCCGTTCTTTGGTGACTTCCATTTGCGGCCCACAGTGGACAACAAGGAAAAGATCCAGCTTGAATGGACCGAGCTGGGGCAAGACCAGCCGTTCGCCGCCAACGCGCTGTCCGATGGCTCCTTGCGCTTCATCTGCTTGGCGACCGTCTTGCTTCAGCCAGAAGAGTTCATGCCGGCGGCCATCTTGATCGATGAGCCTGAACTCGGTCTGCATCCCTTCGCGATCAATGTGCTTGCTGGCCTGATGAAGTCCGCCTCTGAGAAGCACCAACTGATCGTTTCTACCCAGTCCGTGGAGTTGGTCAACGAGTTTGACGTTGAAGACCTGATCGTGGTGGACAAGCGCGCGGGGGCTTCCACATTCAATCGCCCAGATCCCGAGACGCTGTCCGAATGGTTGTCGGAGTACAGCCTGGGCGAGCTATGGAAGAAGAACCTTCTAGGCGGGAGGCCTGGGCGATGAGCCGGATCTACCTGTTGGTGGAAGGGCAGACGGAAGAAGCCTTCGTCAACGAACTGCTGGTGCCTCACTACGCCCGTATGGGACTGTATTTGAGGCCCATCATCGTTAGAACCAGCCCGGGTTATCGGGGCGGCGTGGTCAGTTACGCCAAGATCAGACCTCAGATTGAGAAGCTCTGCAAGCAAGACGCGGCAGCCCATGTCACCACGATGTTCGACCTCTATGCTTTGCCGGTTGATTTCCCGGGCAAGGGCAGTGCGGCATACCGTGCTTTGGCCGATGGCCACGGCAAGGCATCGTTCTTGGAGGCGCAGTTGGCCCAAGACATCGCTCAGCGCAACTTTCTGCCCAATGTGCTTGTGCATGAATTCGAAGCATTGTTGTTCACTGACATCGCAGCGTTCGAACAATGGACGGACGATGATGCGGTGCTGGAACCACTGAGGAAAGTCAGGGCAACGACTTTGCCTGAGGACATCAATGATGGCCCAGACACGGCGCCTTCGAAACGCATCCTGGGGGCCATGTCTGGTTATCAGAAGACTTTCCATGGCCCGCTGATCGCTTGCGACATTGGGCTCGATCTGATGCGTTTGACATGTCCGCACTTTGATCGGTGGCTGACCAGCTTGGAGCGATTAGGCTGAGCAAGGCTCAACATGGGCGCTACCACAAAGAATCAGCACTTCGTACCTCGTCTTCTTCTCAAGAATTTTTCGGAAGATGAAGATGGGCCTGTTCAAATTTTCGATTCTGAGCGCGACATCCTTCGGCCGCCAACAAGCATTCGGCGCGTCCTCTCCCAGAACAATTTTTATGACGACGACAACGTCATCGAGAACTTCTTGGCGTTGAATGTCGAGGCGCCAGCGGCGCCCATCATCAAAAGCATCATCGCGTCGCCCACTGCAACGATCCCCGCCCACTGCATCGATCTTCTTCGGTTCATTGCGGTTCAGATGAACCGGACCCCTCAGGCGCTTGACACCTCGTTGGAGGTCATCGACAAGTATTCAAAAACGTTATTTCAGCGCATAGGCGAGTTGAACGGGTTCTCTGCCGACACCATGGCCGGCATCAAGCTAAAGATGACCGACGAGCGCTCCCTGCTTGGCATGCAGACGCTTGACGGTGCGCTCAATTGGCCACTCCTTGAAGACTTGTCTTGGCATGTTCTATCGAATGGGACAGATTTACCCTTCTTGATTTCAGATCACCCTGTCGTTTACTACAACTGGTACCTTCGTCACGCCAACGATCCTTCTTACACCTCGCTCACGAAAGCAGGCATTCAAATATTCATGCCATTGTCTCCATCCATCACGCTTGCATTGGTCGACGGGGCGACATACAAGATGGGTATCAAAGGAGCCCACCAGACGCTGCTGACGAACAGGGCTGATGTCGAGCTTTTGAACAGTCTTCAATTGCGTGCGCGCGATACGTTTGTGGTGTTCCCTATGGGTATGGATCCTGACTATGTGAGAAGGCGATGCAAGGAGTACCCTGCAAGCAGTCTCTTCAAAAACCATGCTTGGTCCTCTGTCCCAGAAGATATCGGAGACGATCAATTGAAGTCGATCCATGCAGTCTGGCGGACTCAAACAGTCTTGCCCGAATGGCTTTCCATCAGCAAGATCAAGCGACGGGTAGCGAAGAAAGGACCGCTTTGCTCGGACAGGGTGCCCGAGGTTGTAGCGGCTCACAAAGTCTTCATGCAACGGATAAGACGTTCCAGCTGAATCAGCGCTGCCTATCCGGGGGACCAAATTCGGCTGCCTTTTCGAAGCAGGCGTTGCTCGTTCCAGGCGGCAAGGGTTTGGACAACGGTGTGGTGCTTGCGTTTGAAGGCGTTGCAGCGCATGTTCTCAATATCTTCCCAGAACCACAGTACCGACTGAATCATCTGTTCAAGTACAGCTTCTGGCAGCGTGATTGAGGAGAAAGACGGATGATTGGGCCCGTCCGTTGGCATGGTGATGCGGAAAGGCCCTGCCTCCAAGGTTTCTCCAGGTGCCATCCAGTTCCACCAAAGGGATGGGCAGAGTTGATGAACTCGACGCGCTGCATTGCCATCTCCATGGCGAATGGCATTGCCGAAGCTCTGCAGGAGATCCAGGTCGGCGTAGGAATCGAAGCTTTGAAGCGGGATGCCCATCAGCCTATCAAAGTGATCGTGAAGATTGGGCGACTTCCCGACCCAGGACGCCCGTTCCAGAGCGGCCAAGTCGGCGTCTTTCGACAAGGACTTCTCACGCAGCATCAGCATGCTTCGCAGGCCGCGCTCCCACATGGACTGGACGGTGAGCAAATATCCCTCAACGGTTGTCTGAAACAAGTCCGCGAGATCTTCGGCGTAGAAATCAGCTGCTGGCTCGTCACTCTTGCGAAGAGCGTCGATTTCCACATCAAGGGCCTTCAATGAAGGACGGATGACGCTATCGCGAAGGAGGGAGAGTGAATGGGCTCTGCTTGTTGGCGCGCCGATTGAATCGTGGTCGAGCCAAACATAGGTCGTGATGTCGCAAGTCGTAGCGTCCATCCATCCAGTATGGCCAGCCCGCAGCTTGAGCTGCGGGACATCCATGTTTCACTCCTCGGGCGTCTAAAGCCGGTGCATGCATTGCGGTCCGCCCGAAAAGAAAACACAGATGGGGGAGTCGCTTGGAATTCGTCCGTCTTTGCCTTACCCCTCAGGGCGCATGCGGCGGGCGGCGGGAGCCAAGTGCAAAGATAGCACACCAAATGGATCCCGGAAAAAGTGCGCGCAAGACGCACGGCCTTGGCATATCAGGAGCTTGCTGTGCGCGGCACTGAAAAATATGGCGGCGCGGGAACGGGATACGGGGGCAAGATCACGCACATTGAAGCGTGGCCTAGCTGCTGACCAGAGCAGCAGCTAGGCCGTGGCGACTCAGGTGTACTTCCGCGCGTACTGCACGCACAGCATGTAGAACGTTTGTTCTTCGAAGCCAGGCCTTTGTTCTATGGCGGTAAGTTCACATCGCGCTGCTGCTTCGAACGCAGCCTCCGAAATCATCAAAGAGCCGTCACCATTTCGGCTTTTGCGAATCCAAGGTTCTATCGGGCGACGCTCCATAAGGCCGGATAGAGCTTCCATGCGAATCGATGCCGCATGGGCTTTTTCTGGGTCGTCTTTGAACACTTTCACGCCAGCGAATACTTTGGAGGTGAAGCGGGCTTTCTCGTCGTCATCCGGATCGATGTGCTGGTGGACCATGTCGCTGTAGCGCAGCAGATCGCTGGCCTTGAACTTTGGCTTGTTGAAGCGCTGAAGCCATTCAGGCGTGACGGGGTCTCGCTCGGCTCCAATATCCATCGATCGGTTCTCCGCATCAAGTCGACCTCCTTGTGTGAGCACGTCGATTTGGCGGTCGAATTCAAGCAAAGAGACAGAAGCAGGACGCAGCCAGCCCAGTGGCAGGTCTTTGACAAACCTAACACCCATCCCTGCGCAAACAATCAGTCCGGCGAAGCGAATCTCTTGGTTGAGTGTCTCAAGTCCTGGAGGAAGGCGTTTGCTCCATGTTCTGCGCTGTTCGTATGGAACGGCGCAGAAGGTGCTGAGACGCTCCACCCAGTCACGCTGCACTTGAGGCAGGAACTCTCGCTCTGGCACCACTGCATCGATTCGGCTAAGCCACATACCGATGTCTGAGTGCAATGGCAATGGAATGCGGGGACTGGACCGTGTTGGGGCAAGCAGGGTGTTGGGATCCGCGATGTCGAGCGCCTCGGCAAGCGCAGGCAGGTACGCCAGCGATCCCTTGCCATCTTGAAAGTCGATCATGACCTGGTGGTGAGGTGTCCCTAGTCGCAAATGGAGGTCATGCCAGGACAGTCCTTTGGCAGCCATGGCTGCGTTCAGCCTTGTCAAATGGAGCGGTACTGCTTCGAATCGGGGTTCCTGTGTCTGCTGTTGAATGCCGGACACCCATTGAAAAAGAGGTGTGCTCTGTCGCTTGAAGAACCGGTCGTATCGAGATCGAAACTGGTTCCACTCGGCAAAGGACAGCGGCTCGCACAATTGCCAGCCCGTCGTTTCGCCCAAGGATGGCAGCTGGCTAGGCAGGCATTCGTTTGAAAACCCTGCCAGGTCGGGTAGGCTGGATTCCGCTCGTGTGGTGGAGGAAAAATCTCCTTGTTCGAAGGCCTGTTTCACATCGAAAAAGCCATCGAGCCAACCACCCAGTTCGCCTTCTACCAATCGGCGGATTCGTTCTGCGAATCGTTCCAAAGGCGGCTGCGCTGGAAACGTCACTTTGGCACCTTCTGATTGAGCCAGCGCAAGCAGAATATGCCAGACAGATCCTGTCAGCTCACTTGCGCCACTTAGCAGCAAATGGGTTGAACGCGATTGCAACCGCACCCATGGTGAGTCGCCTTCGTATTGCTCTCGCAGGCGAATACAGACTTCATCTGCGGCATCTGAAAAGGCAGCGAAGCCCTTGCGCTCAGCGCTGACGCCTGGGGCATCGGGCGACCACGATGCGACTTCATATTGCGGCGAGGTATCGAGTCCGAGAAAGCCGTCGGCTTCGCGGGCGACCGATACGGCTTTCAATGCGTGAGTGTGTTTGATGTCGACGCCATAAGACGCCAAGTTAATGCGCAATTGCTTGGCCGCCTGTTTCGAGTCCGGTGGAAGATTCAGGCAGGCCTGACACGCATCGTGCTCAGACAAACGATGGCCATGGGCGGCTAAGAAGCCAAGGATTGAACGAGCTTGGTCCGCGATGGGACGCGCCGCCAGTGTGGGCGTGGGAAGGGGTGACATTGCATGTCTCCATACCAATGAAGCCGTGACGGACGGTGTGCCTTGTCCCGGCTCCGGTGTGGAAACACGGGTGAATTGGAGAGGTCGCTGCCTTTGCCGTACTGTCGGTTTGGGCTCCGACAGCGCACACGCTGACACGCGGCAACTTGCGTGGGGCAAAGATTACTTGAACGTCGATGCCGTCGTCAAGGCCTCCTGCGGCGCAGACGGTCGCAAAGGGTCGCTGAAAAAATGAGCAGTCAAAGGCGTCGCTTCACGCAGACCTACCAAACCGTGTTGACATGACCGAGTTATCCCCAGTTTTTGTGGATAACTAGCTCGAATGCCTGGTTCAACTTTGTCTGCTCACTCTTCCAATGTCGCCCGAGCAAGCAGGGGGCGGGCGGCCACCTGGTCCGTCAAGCTACTTCTGCATCCTGGAGAAGAGCTTCAAGATCGGGTAGTAAAAATGAGCGAATGCTGGGTTGAAGGCAAATTTGAAGTGAGCGGGCACCGATCCAGCGTCGGCATAGACCAGAAGCGGTCCATCGAATCCGTACTCTTCAAATATGAGGCGGCAGTTGCTCAAACGCCAGAGCGTCCGCTCGATGTCATGCAATGCCATGCCAGCCTCTGCAAGGCTGGAGCCCAGGGTGGTTTCGAACGCCTGCAGCGAACACTCGATGAGGGCGCCGCATGGCTTCTTGCCAGACACCATGAGCAGGACCATGAGCAATGTTTGATCGTGGCAGATGCGCAGTTCCTCGCCTTCGAAAAGCATGGTCTTGCCATCCATTCGGTAGACGGGGCCGGTCAGCGTCCGGCGTGGAACCTTCTCACTCAAAGAAAAAAGGCGCGATTCCACGAAACAGCTAGGCCAGGGCACGTGAAATTCATCTTCAACAGGTATTGGCAGCGTGACCTCGGGGGGTGAGACAAGCGTGCCCCAGACGCGAGACTTCGCCAATCGCTCTTTCCACATCGCATCTTCTGCGGTCAGCAATTCAGCTACTTCAAGCGCTTCAATATGTGTTTTAAGGGACGTGTAGACGAAGCCATACTCGCCGCACAGCAAATCAAGCCACTGCATATAGCTTCGGGATTTGTCTTCGCGGGACTTGTTCCAGGCGGACGAGCGAAGCTGTTCCAGGAGTTCCTGGTTAAAGAGAGTTTGAGACACGAGAATTGCTCCAGCACCATGGCGTTCCTGGTAGACCCCCGATACCAAGCGAGCCATGTGTGTATGGCTTGGAGAATTTCAACGTGAATTGAGGGCGGTGAGAACTTTGCGATGGGGGTCGCGGGCTTCCGCTCAGCCGGGCCGCAGTATAGCGGCCCTGACTGGCTTCAAGCAACGTGGAGCATCTGGCAAGATGCAGCGCCTATGCGACAAAACCATTTCACACGTCCCACTGTCCTTGCCGCCTTGGCGATGCTGGACAGTCGTCTTTCCCAGGCCAAGTTTGATCATCTCGTGCTTCGCTTGGGTTTGGAGGACCTCATTTCCTCGGACCCTTCATTGAGCGTGTCTAAGAAGTCCGCTCAGCTCGGGCGTCTTGTGCTCGCAAACGGTGCAGAGCTTATTCAGACCCTTGAAGGACCAGTGACGCTGACCGAGGCGACTGTGCGTGAAGCCATTGCCTTGACGCTCGACACGTCCAGTCCTTCGGTGGAGCAGGAACGACTTCTTCGTGCCTTGGCCTTGGACGGCTTCGTGGTGCAGTGGGATGAAGGGGCTTCCGCGTCACCGCATCTTCGCGCAGCATTGCCTGATGAAGTTGACCTGCCCTCGACCGATGACGAAGTGCATCAGTTGCTCAAGCACTTTGGCTTTCATGTCGCGCTTGGTCATCTGGATCAAGCCATCGACGCGCACACCAGGGGTGACTGGGCTGCAGCCAATAGCCAGACTCGGACATTCATGGAGGGCTTGTTCGATCAAATTGCGGAGCACATTGACAAGACAGCAGCCACCGCAGCAGGAAGCTCTGAAAACCGCCGAGCTTGGTTGACACAAGAGGGGTTCTTGTCCAGGGAGCGGAATGAGTGGACGCCTGATGGGAAAAACTATGTGAATGGGCTGTTCAAGATGCTCCACACAGAAGGATCCCACCCAGGTCTTTCTGATGACGATAGAAGCACCTTCCGGCTTCATATCGTTCTTGTCACTGCCAGGACTTTCCTTAGGCGACTAAGGAACGGCGCGTAGCTCTGCATGGGTGGCATTCAGGCAGAACCGCTTCGCCAGGCGGTACTCACACTGCGTTGGGTCTACATCTGCATGGCGCTCTTGCCTTGAGGCAACCTCGCTGGGACGGGGTTGCATCGGCCTGAAGCTGAGGTGTGATGACAAGGGGAGCACCACAAGGCGCTCACTTCACCACCTAGGAGGCCGCAAGCATGAGCATCAAATTCACGGACGCAGATGGCTTTGACCAAGGAGCACAAGGCGCTGACCTGGCAGTTGTTCTCGTCTCTCGACAAGACATCGAGGCCTTGCGGATAGGGAGCGTGGTGGAGCGATTGATGCTGTTCAGCGACAGCGCCAAGCATGTCCACCAGTTCGCAGGGCGCATGGTCATCCAGGTCGATGGCTACGATGAAGACCCCAGACCGTTGGTGCTGATCCCTGAAGTTCGGCGCTTCTTCCGTTCGGTAGACAGCCACTGGAGCTACTGGATTCACTTCCTGATTCCTGACGTGGATCAGATTCAGTTGATCTTGTTGATGCTGGTGGACGTGCAAGCGGAGACGGCCCAGCCTGGACAGGTGGGCTTCTCGCTGCTGGACTCTGCGCAACTGGATGAGGTGATCCAAAGACTGCGCGGAGCGATGGAGACCCTGCATCACGCCTTTCAGGTTCCCACCAGTCATGCCGAGTTGATGATGTCTGCCGTGGTTCGCGCCGTTGGCTGAGATGCCATGGAGCTTGCCCAAGGCAGCCACTTCCCCTTCGCACGCTGGCGCCTGACCGCAGCCTGGTAGGCCGATGGATCGGGAGCAATGGCGCTGCGGCCCTTGTGCCGGCGTGTGTTGCATATCTGGCATGCGGCAACAACGTTGGATGCAACGTCCCGGCCGCCGTCGCACCTTGCAACAAGGTGCTCGGCGGTCGAGCGATGATGGCGGGCCTGAGCCAAGGTGAGCCGGTGACGCTGAGCGAACGCGTCCAGATCGGCCTCCCACATGGGATGACAGCAGTAGAAGCAGAGACCGTTCTGGCGGGCAAATGCGGATCGGCGAAGCAGGGAAAGCTTGCACATACAGGACCTTTAGCTGAGTAAAGCCCCTGTCGAGAAATCCATCCCAGAGCAGGCACCGGCGCGTCACGCGGACCGGCGATGCGCTCACATCCGTGAAGCGCGGTTCGATAGGAATCGAAGCGCCTTCAGTTTAGCGCGGGTTGCGTCAAATGCCAATCTGCCGAGCGTGGCGGTGGACGGCGCAGCCTTCAGGCGTCTGCAAAGCGAACCTCATGCTCACCGAGAACCTCACCCGTGGGTGTGCGCAGGGTCAGCCGCACGACATGCACGTCCGGATCGTTCTGGAACGGGCCGGACGGGTCATACCAGCGGTATTTCAGATAGATCGCTTTGCCCTCCACGGCGCCCGTCCACTCCCCCAGCACGGCGGAAGCTGGGCCGGTGCTTTTCAGCTCCTTCAATCCGTATTGGACAACGAAGGCATGCAGTGCGTCATCGGACTGAATCTTGTTGAAATCCTCAAGGAGCATGGCGGGGCTGATTGGCTTCGTGCTGGAACAGTGGTGCGGGAACCCGCTTCGTTCAAGCCATCCTAACGCATGACTCTCAGGTAGCCCGTGCGACTGGCTTGCAATCGGAGGGACCGATGAGATCCTGAATGCATGGACAAGCAAATGGCCTGTCCCTTCTACCGCACAGGATCCACCCATGAAATTCAGCAAGGCAGAAATCGAGGCACTGATCGCAGCCTCGCCCCGAACCACCGCAACCCTGAGCAAGCTGGTGCTGTCGGTCAAGTACCAGGTCCGCCCCGGCGGCAGCACGTCGAAGATGAGTATCGAGGAACTCGCGGCCTCCATCTTGGAACTCGGCGTTCTGCAAAATTTGGTGGTGGTCAAAGGCCCGCGTGGCACCTTCGAAGTGTGCGCGGGCGGGCGACGCCTGGAGGCACTGGCCCTGCTGCTGACCACTGGCCAGATCCCCGACAACTACCCCGTACCGATCTTGATCCTGCCCGCCGACAAGGCGCTGATGGCCAGCCTGTCGGAGAACCTGCACCACGTTGCCATGCACGCCGCCGACGAGTTCCTGGCCTTCTCGCGGCTGCTGGAGGAAGGCAAGTCCGTTGAGACCGTAGCGGCCGCGTTCGGCGTTACCCCCCTGGTGGTCAAACGCAGGATGAAGCTCGCCTCTGTCTCACCAAAGCTGATCGAACTCTTCAGGAAGGACCAAATCGCCCTGGACTGCCTGATGGTCCTGGCCTCTGTCGATGATCACGAGCGCCAGGAGAAAGCCTGGATTGGTCTGCCTGAATGGAACCGTCGCCCCGACTACCTGAGGCAGTTGCTCATTGGAGGCGAAATCGAATCCGACCGCGACCCGGTGGCCAAGTACGTGACGCTCAAAGCTTACGAAAAGGCGGGCGGTGCCACTCGGCGCGACCTGTTCTGCGACGATGACAAGAAAGCCTACCTGCTGGACGTCGCCTTGCTGGACCAACTGGCATCCGACAAGTTGCAGAAGAAGGCCAAGCAGGTGACCGCAGAGGGCTGGAAGTGGGTGGATGTCCGTCCGCGTTACTCGCGTGACGAATACCTCAACCATGGCGAGTTGCGCAAGACCCGCCGCGAGCCCGACGAGCAGGAGGCTGCAGCCCTGGCAAGCATCGAGGCCAGCGTGGATGCCTTGCAGGCCCGCATGGAAGCACTGGAAGCTGCTGACACCGAGGACGGTCAAGACGCCTATGAGAGTCTAGACCGTGAAATGACGGCCTTGCAGATGCAGGCCAAGGCCATCGAGGATGAACTCAGCGTTTGGCCCGCCGACCTGATGGGCAAGGCTGGATGTGTGGTCCATGTGGCCCAGAACGGGACCATCGCGGTGAAGTACGGCCTGATCCGGCCCGATGACCGGAGCGACATGGCACAGGCTGCACGTCAGGTAGGCGAGGGCGGTCAAGCCGATCTGGTGTCCTTGCCCTCTCCCAAGACGCGCCCAATTCACTCCGACAAGCTCATGCGCCGCCTGACCGCTCACCGCGTGGCGGCGGTGCAGGCCGAGCTTCTGGCGCGGCCCGACGTGGCACTGGTGGCCATCACGGCGCACCTTGCCCAGAAACTGCTGTTGGATCATGGCTACCACTACCAGCGAGAGCAGGCTTTGGAACTGTCTGCCACCGACAGCCAGGCCGCGCTCCGGTCCGCCGCCGAGGACATCGAGAGCAGTGCGGCATGGTTGCAGATGGACAGCGAGCGCCGCGCTTGGCTCGACAGGCTGCCGCAGGAAGCCTCGCAGGTCTTCGGGTGGCTCCTGACGCAGGAGCAAGCCGTGGTGCTGCAACTCCTGACCTTCCTTGTGGCTTCCACGGTCACCGGCATCTACGGCTCTGAGCCAACCTCGCAAAGCACCGATGCCCTGGCCTTGGCGCTCGGGCTGGACATGCGTCGCTGGTGGACCGCCAGCGGCCCCTCCTACCTGAACCATGTTTCCAAGAGCCAAGTGTTGTCGGTGGTGACGGAGGCCGTGGACATCAATGCTGCCGCACCCTTGGCCTCTCTCAAGAAGGACGCCGTGGTTGCGGGGGCCGAGCAGGCCATCGTCGGATCTGGCTGGTTGCCCAAGTGCCTGCGCACGGTGGTGAGCGCCGATGCGCAAGGCGATGGCGAGGAAGATGTTTCGCAGGACAACGTGCAGATGGAAGGTGCAGCCGCCGATCTGGTGGCCTAGGTATCCATTGTTCGCTGGTCGAGGGGCGCAGGGCGTAGATCCTGCGCCCCTTGTTGCATTGGCCGGTCCACACGAATCGCTCCTAAATAGGCACCTGCCGCGCGTGTCCTGGCGTGCCCGGCCAACTCGGAGACCGCTCGCCGAGCCGCATGGTCCACGTCTGGCGCCACGGTCCCTCCACCCCGCACGGGAGGTGGGCATCCGGCCAGAGCCTCGTAGCGTTCGATCAGCACCTCGTGCCGCAGACCGTGACAAGTCATGCCGAGGTCGTGTGCCGTGATGCCGAACTTGCTCACCACATAGTCGAACCGACGCAGATTCCTGCGCAGATCATGGGCGGGATCCCCCATGTGCGCATCCTGGCTGCTGACCTGGGCCTGCGCGAAGGCCACTGCTGCGATCCTCGCAGGACTGTCCAGCGGGACATGGCGCACCCGGCCACCCTTGCCTTTGATCCTGGCGTACTGATCTGCCGCCTTCGCCTCGGGCGGCAAGCCGGTGGACTCGAAAGGCACGATGCTCTCAAAGGGCCGAAACAGCACGGATTCCTTGCGCCGCAGACCCAGGGCACGGATCAAACGCAGAGAGGCGCCCACATACCGGTCGTGGGCGTGCACCTTGGCGATCAACGCTTCGATGTCCACACCCTGGGCGGACCAACTCCTGTCCCGGCTGGCCGTTTCGTGTCGTTGATATTCATCCACGTCAAGGCCGTAGTGCGCCGGTCCCCGGATGAAGCCGTGCTTGCCCATCCACATGGCCAATCCCCGCAGGAAGCTCAGGTAGGTCTGAATCGTGGCCGGGGCGAGATGTTCCCGCTGCCAGACCTGGACCATGGCCTTGACATGCTTCTGCCCCAGATTGCGAGGATCGGGCACCGTCTTGAACTTTGCCTTCAGCTTCAGGTCTCGGAAGAAGCGCCGTAGGAACTGGGCTCGCTCCTGACGGGTTTTGTGCGAGACAGTTTTCTCCAGCGAGGTGTGCAAGGTGTTGAACAGCTCGATCAACACCTCCAATACTCGGAGCGGTGGGGTCTGTCCCACCCGGTAGCTGGCCAGGATGTCCTGAGGTGATCGGCCTGCCCAGTTCTGCCGACGGGTCGGCTGCTGTTGGACGGTGCGGCCCGGGCTGGGCACTTCCTGGGGTCTGCGCCTGCCGGGACGCTGCTTGGACGAAGCGGACATGGCATGGCTCCATGGTTAGGTGCCCGCCGCCCGAACGGCGGGCAAGGTTGAACAGTTGCGAATCCGTTGCGTTCACCGTTGGCCCGGATTCGCCGGCCAGCGGTGCGTGGTCATGGTCGTGAGCGCCACACGTGACCACGATGCTTGCGGCGCTTACCCAGTGGTTTGCAGGGGGTGCGCTGGCGTTCATGCCTGTGCCCCCTGCTCGGTCAGTCTTAAAAACGAAATGGTTGATCCGGCCCAGTCGTGCATTTCTGCAACCGTGGGGGTGGTGATGCCAAACCGCCTCAGGGGCGGGATTGCATCGACGCCGAGGTCTGGCCTCGGGCATCCTTGGTGGATCAGTTCTGGATTCGTAGCGCCATCTCACTCGCATGGGTCCACCCCTGACCGAATGTCCAGGGCGGTGACGAGTTCATGAGCGAAGCCGCACGGGGAGCCTAAAAAGGCAAACACGTCCGTGTGGTGCGTCAAACACGGGCTCAAAGGAGATGACGGGAACAGCGGTTCGGCATCGGGTGCCGACAGCTTGCTCGAAGACCATGGCGCGCTTCAGGAGCGCCCAGCGTGGGAACGCTGGCAAGGCCAGTGGCGCATGCTCTGCGAATGATCCTCTGGGCCGTGCCTCTGGGGCGACGGCGAGATCCGGTTCAGGACCGGAGCTTGAAGGGCAGGTAACGACTGCGACGCCTTTTGCTCCATCAGGAGCGAGCCAAGGAGGGCTCTCGGGAAACTGTAGTTGACGCCTTCTCAGAAGGCCGGTCAAGACGGGGTTCCGCAATCAACCCAAATGGCGGTGCATTGCGGGTGGCGAATGCGTGCGTCGCAACTCGCCCTTGAGCCGTGCTTATTTACTGATACAGCCGCGAAGCCAAGCGCCATGGGGGCTTGACAGCAAGATGAGGTGCCTCTGGTTCCTGAGCGGATGTTCCTGCGGGATGGGACCGAGATGGGGCTGCCAGCACCGTTGGGGTTGACGACTGTCATTCGAATGAGAACGTGGTGACACACGTCAGGTCTCGGAGCATGTGCCGAGTTTTCAGGTGACAGCCCAGGTCCATTGGAATGAACCTGTGCTGTCACTTCAACCGCTTGATGCCGAAATGAGGCACTTTGAGCCGGGGTTTGACATGGCGTGATGGCATCGGCTTGCCGATGCTGATTGCTCATAAATCCTTGTCTTGGGGACTCATCATGGAATTGATCGTCAGAGCGGTGGATGTCGGATCCGGCAACACCAAATACGTCGTCAGCGCGGATGGCGCGGAAATCCGTTGTGCCAGCTTTCCTTCGGTCGCTTATCCGAGCGCCAGCGAAACGCAAGCATGGGCGGCATCGGAGCGGCGCAAAACCTTGTCCATTCCCATCGGAAGCCTGTTCTACGAGGTCGGGCCGGATGTCCATCTGGTGGCTGACTCCATTCGGGCCACCCAGCTGCACGATGACTACACCGACAGCGCCGAGTACATGGCGCTTTTGAGAGGCGCGCTTCACCTGATGAAGCAGCCCCGAATCGATCTGTTGGTGGTTGGACTCCCGGTGGCTTTGCTTCACCTCAAGAAGGCGTCGCTTGAAAAGGCCATGGCCGGGACACATGAGGTGGGAGGAGGTAAAACGGTGACCGTGGTCAAAGCCATGGCCATTGCTCAACCCCAGGGCGCGCTTGCGCACTATGCCTCTGTGCACAAGAAGATGGAAACGATTGGCAATGAGCAGAGCTTGATCATCGATCCAGGCTCGCGCACGTTCGACTGGCTGGTCGCCAGGGGCATGCGGCAAGTGCAGAAGCAGAGCCATTCCTTCAACCGCCGCATGTCTGATGTCTTGCGGCTGATCGCGGCCGAGATCACAAAGGACATTGGCAGCGCCTACCGGGATCTGGACGCCATCGACTTGGCATTGCGAACTGGAAAGCAACTGGTCCTATTCCAGAAGCCCTATGACATCAAGCGCTTCCTGCCCATGGCAGAGGCGGTCGCACAGCAGGCGGTCTCGACCATGAGGCAGTACATCGAGTCTCCGCAAAGTCTTCAGAACATCATCCTAGTCGGAGGCGGCGCCTTTCTCTTCAAGAAGGCCGTCAAGCACGCCTTTCCCCATCACCGGATTCACGAAGTTAAGGAGCCCATGTTCGCCAATGTCCGGGGGTTCCAGATTGCTGGACAGAACTATGCGAAGACCGTCATGGCGGTGGAACTGTCTCAGATCGGTGCTGCGGTGCAGGGGAGTAAGCAATGACTCAAGGTGAAGCAGGCGACGTCGCCTCGATTCGCCTCGTATTCGAACTGTCGAGGCAGGACCATCCTCGCCTGTATGACGACCTGATTCGCTTTCCGAAGGGTACGAAGCGAATCAATCGGCTGAGGGTGCTGGCCTACGATGGTTTGCTGGTTCAAAGTGGTGTGATGACTCTGGCGTCACCTGGACTTCATGTGACGCCAGAGTCGGCCAGCCCAGGCAATGCAGGCGAGGCCATCACGAACGATCTGTTCGGACCTGGCGTACAAGACTGACGACAGGAGTTCTGGTGTCATTCGATTGGGTGTCAGTTGACGCGGCGAAGCACCCACCAGCTCACGCGAGGGTTCAATTGTTCGCAGGTCACAGCCTTCTTGACAATGTGCTCGATGGCGGGGCAGTGCTCCGCTGGCACAACGGGTGAAGGGTCATCCACAGTGGCATGAAGCCACCGGCGTCCGCTCAACTGCCGGCATGCCGATTTGTCTCACGTTCCCTGTAAATGACTGCGACATGTGTTAGATGCCGTTTGGCGCAAGTCTAGAGCCAAATTTGTTGCTCAGGCGCGCGGTGCTGCTGGGGAGACGTGGGCAACTTGCAACGTTTGTTGGGAAGGCCGCGCGGTCTACAAAATTCTTTATACACGTGGCGACTTCAATGTCTTGTATCGCATCAGGAAGTAGGCTGCAGGCACGACGAACAAGGACAGCAGCGGAGCCGTAACCATGCCACCCAGCATCGGTGCCGCGATCCGGCTCATCACCTCCGAGCCGGTGCCGCTGCCCCAGACGATGGGCAGCAAGCCGGCCAAGATGACAGCGACGGTCATTGCCTTGGGCCGGACCCGTAAAACTGCACCATCTTCGAGCGCTTCTACCAACAGTTCGGTGTCGAAGTTCCGGCCCGCTGCCAATCGCTCCTCCAGGGCGTGACGGAGATAGAGCAACATCACCACACCGAACTCCGCCGACACTCCGGCCAGGGCGATGAAGCCCACGCCCGTTGCGACGGAAAGGTGATAGCCCATGAGGTACAGGAACCAGGCACCGCCTGTCAGGGCGAAGGGCAGAGTGCCCATGATCAGGGCGGCTTCGTCGAACCGCCTGAAGGTCAAGTACAGCAGGACGAAGATGATGGCCAGCGTCGCGGGCACGACCAAGGCCAATCGGGCATTGGCTCGTTCCAGGTATTCAAACTGACCGGAGTACGCCAAGCTCATGCCTGCGTCCAGCTTGATTTCTCGGCTGACGGCGCGCCTGAGGTCGTCCACCACGGAAGCCAAATCGCGCCCGCGCACGTCGATGTATATCCAGCCGGAAGGCCGGCTGTTCTCGCTCTTGAGCATCGGCGGGCCATCGGTCAGCGCGATCGTCGCCACAGCTCCCAGGGTGATCTGCTCGCCCATGGGCGTCACGATGGGCAGGGTGCGAAGCCGCTCCGGCGTGTCGCGCATCTCCCGCGGATAGCGCAGATTGATGGGAAAGCGCGCCAGACCTTCCACCGTCTCGCCGATGTTCTCCCCGCCGATGGCACCAGCGACGACCGACTGAATGTCGGCGACATTCAAGCCGTAGCGCGCGGCCGCACCTCGGTCGATCTGAATGTCCACATAGCGTCCCCCCGTCAAGCGCTCGGCCAAGGCCGAGCTGACACCCGGCACGCCCTTGGCCACCCGCTCGACCTCCGCTGCGATGCGGTCGATGGCGGCCAGGTCAGTACCTGCCACCTTGACACCGATGGGGCTCTTGATGCCCGTGGCCAGCATGTCGATGCGGTTGCGGATTGGCGGAATCCAGATGTTGCTCAGGCCGGGCACTTTGACCGCCTGGTCCAATTCATCGACCAGCTTTTCGGGGGTCATGCCGGCTCGCCATTGCTCGCGCGGCTTCAACTGGATGGTGGTCTCGAACATCTCCAGCGGAGCTGGGTCCGTGGCGGTTTCCGCGCGGCCAGCTTTGCCGAACACGCGCGCGACCTCCGGCACGGTCTTGATCATCCTGTCGGTCTGCTGCAGCAGCTCGGACGCTTTGCGGGCCGACAGGCCCGGCAGCGCCGAAGGCATGTAGAGCAGGTCGCCCTCATCCAGAGGGGGCAAGAACTCTCCCCCCAGCTTGCTCACCGGCCACGCCGTCGTGGCCAGCATGACGGCCGCGATGACCAGGGTCAGCTTCGGGCGCTGCAGTACCCAATCCAGGGCCGGCCTGTAGACGGCGATCAAGGCCCGCGTGATGGGGTTGCGTTGCTCGTCGGGGATCCTGCCTCGGATCCAGTAGCCCATCAGCACCGGTATCAAGGTCACCGAAAGCGCTGCGGCTGCGGCCATGGCATAGGTCTTCGTGAACGCCAGCGGCGCGAACAGCCTGCCTTCCTGTGCCTGCAAGGTGAACACGGGGATGAAGGAAAGGGTGATGATGAGCAGCGAGAAGAAGAGCGCCGGCCCCACCTCGATGGCCGCGTCGGTGATGACCTCCCATCGCCTGCTGCCTTCCAAGTTTTCATCGGGATGGGCATGCTGCCAGGCTTCCAGCTTCTTGTGCGCGTTCTCGATCATCACGATGGCGGCATCGACCATGGCCCCGATGGCGATCGCGATGCCGCCAAGCGACATGATGTTGGCATTGATGCCCTGTGCATGCATGACGATGAAGGCGGCCAGCACGCCCAGGGGTAAGGCGATGATGGCCACGAGCGCCGAGCGCAGGTGCCACAGGAAGACGGCGCAGACCAGCGCCACCACGATGAACTCCTCCAGCAGCTTGTGCGACAGATTTTCCACGGCCCGGTCGATCAGTTGGCCGCGGTCGTAGGTGGTGACGATCTCCACGCCCTTGGGCAGGCTTGCCTTGATCGAAGCAAGCTTGGTCCGCAAGGCCTCGATGGTTTCCCTTGCGTTCTTGCCGCTTCGCACAAGCACGACGCCGCCGGCCACCTCGCCCTGGCCATCCAGTTCGGCGATGCCCCGCCGCATCTCAGGCCCGATCTGCACCGTTGCCACGTCAGCCAACCGGACAGGGATCCCGTCCTTGGCCGACAGAACGATGTTGCGGAAGTCATCGAGTGACTTGAGGTAGCCACCGGCTCGCACCATGTACTCGGCTTCCGCCAGCTCCAGCACCGACCCGCCGGTTTCCTGGTTGGCCTTCATCACGGCCTCGCGCACCATGGCGTGGGGAATGCCGTATGCGGCGAGCTTGATGGGATCCAGCACGATCTGATACTGCTTGACCATGCCGCCGATGCTGGCCACCTCGGCCACATTCGGCACGCTCTTGAGTTCGTACTTGAGGAACCAGTCCTGCAAAGCCCGGAGTTGCGCCAGATCGTGCTTGCCGGTGCGGTCGACCAGGGCGTACTCGAAGACCCAGCCGACGCCGGTGGCGTCCGGGCCGAGTGACGTCTTCGCGGCTGCCGGCAAACGCCCTTGTACCTGATTGAGGTACTCCAGGACGCGGGACCGGGCCCAGTACAGGTCCGTTCCGTCCTCGAAGAGGACATAGACGAAGGAGTCGCCGAAGAAGGAGAAGCCCCTGACCACCTTCGCGCCGGGCACCGACAGCATCGTGGTGGACAAGGGGCAGGTGACCTGGTTTTCGACGATCTGGGGTGCCTGGCCAGGATAGCTGGTACGGATGATGACCTGCACATCGGACAGGTCGGGCAGGGCGTCCAGCGGCGTGGACTTCAGTGCCACCACGCCCCAGACCGCCAGGAAGGCCGTGGCCAGAAGGACCAGGAACCGGTTGACCACCGACCAGCGAATGAGCGCGACGATCATGGCTTGGCTCCCTTGCTGCCCATGGCGGCTGAAGACGGCTTGACTTCCTGAAGCACCGTTCCTTCGTCCGTGGACGTGAACGTGAAGTCCACACGTTCACCGACCTTGCGGCCCCTCGCCAGCTCGGGGCGAGCCAGGGGGAAGGTCATGACCATGGCGCCCCATTGGATCGATGGGATCGGGCCATGGTCCAAGGTGATGCCGTCTTCGCCGATCTCGGTGATCGTGCCCGTCCCCCGGTGAAGCACGGGATGGGGGACGACGGCATGGGCCTTTGGTGCTGTTCCGGTGCCGTTGGCTTGAGGGCTGGAGGCTGGAGCGGTGGGCAACAACCCCTGCATGCTTGCCTCCGAATCCAGCAGAAACTGCCCCGAGGCGACGACCTGCTGGCCTTCTTCCAGGCCGCTGAGAATGGAGGTTAGCTCGTCGCTCTCGCCGTCCAGGTCGCTGCCGACCTGCACCTGCACGGGCCGGAATTTACCCGGTTCGTCAAGGACGTAGACGACGGCGCGCCGCCCGGTGCGGATCACCGCCTCGCTGGGCACCACGAGCATCTCCGACTCATCCCCAGCTAGGGTTACCGTTGCGAACATGCCTGCCCGAAGCAGTCCCGAGGAATTGGGCACTTCAATGCGCAGACGCAACGTGCGCGTTGCGGCATTGGCCTGGGGCAAGACCGCTGACACCTTGCCTTCAATGGGCTTGCCGCCCAGGGCAGGCACCTCGACGCGCGCTGTCTGCCCCATCTTCGCGCCCTGCGCCTGGGCCTGGGGCAGCGCCGCTTCGATCCAGACGGTGTCCAGCCCATTGAGGCGCGCCAATGTCATTCCCGGACTGACGGTCATCCCTTGTCGCACCATCAGTTCCTCGACCAGCCCGCCACGAGGCGCCGTCACCGTGTGGATGGCGGCGACCTTGCCTGAGCGCTCGACCTGGCTGATCAAGGCCTCGGGCATGCCCAGCAGCTTGAGCCGCTGCCGCGCGGCTTGGGTCAGTGCCGCGTTGCCAGTTGCCCGCACAGCAAGGTACTCCTGCTGCGCGCCGGCCCACTCGGGCACCAGGATGTCGGCCAGGCGGGCGCCTGATCGGACCACATCCCCGGGCGCCAGCGCGGCGACGCTTTCGACGAAGCCAGCGGCGCGTGCCTGCACCAGGGCCACGTCGCGCTCATTGAGCTGCACCGTACCCGCCATCTGGACAGATCCGCCCATCCGCTGGCGCTGGACCACCGCAGTGCGCCAACCCAGAGCTTGCGTGGCACGCGGGTCGATCGCCACGCCGGCCTGACCAGCGGATGCGTCGGCATGCTTGGGCACCAGCTCCATGTCCATGAAGGGCGATTTGCCGGGTTTGTCGAACTTCTGCTGGGGGACCATGGGGTCGTACCAATACAGCACCTTGCGGTCTCCCGATGGCCCGCTGGCCGGTGCGGAGCTTGGAGCGGGTGTCGTTGTTGCCGGGGAGGGTGTCCGTGCGTGCCAAGTGAACAGGGCGTAGCCACCGAGGACGCCCAGGCCGACCAAGGCTGCTGCCTTCAAGACAGCGTGGATTCTTGGATTCATGGCGCTTACTCCCCTGCGAAAAACTTCAAGCTGGCCTGGACCTGGGCCAGGTTCCCTTCCAACTCCACAGCTCTCAAGGCCGCATCGGCGGCCTCGCGGCGAGCTGTCAGCACGCTGCCCAGGTCTGCGCGTCCGGCCTCGTAGCTGGCAGTGAGCAGCCTGGTGCGTTCCTGAACCAGCGGGACGGTGTGCTCACGCTGGCGCAGCCAGGCCCTCCTGGCCTGTGCGACTTCCGCTTGCTGGATGCGCGCCAGTGAACTCAGGCGCCTGGCCGCGTCCTCGCGTTGGGCGGTCAGCCGCTCAAGCTCCTGGGCCTTTTGAAGGATGAGAGGTTCCTGTCTCGTGCCGGGCGAAGTCGGCAGTGTGAAGCTCAGTTGAAAGGACAACATGTCGCCGTACTGCGAGGCCCGCTTCCCATAACCCACTTCCCAACTCCAGTCGATGCCCTTGCTGGCCTGGCTCTCGCGCACCTGCGCCTGGGCGGTCGCGATCTCGGCATCCGCTACCATCAGAAGGGGCATCCAGACCGGTGTGCCAGTCTGGAATTTGGCGCCGTCAGGTGGGGCGGCGGAGGGCTCACCATGGATCCATGGCGGAGGATCACCTTGCGGGCCACCCTGGTCGGCCGCGCCCAGCCAGCGTTCAAGCAGCAGCAGGGACTTGTCGCGCTGGAGTTGGAGTTCGTCGCGGCGATCCTGCAATTCAATGGTTTGCTGCCGTGCCATCGCCGCATCGGCTGGCAGGGCCTTGCCCGATGCGATTCGGGCTTCCATCGTCCGCACGAGCAACTGGTGCTCAGTCTCCACGGCGGCGAACTCGTCCAACTGCCGTTGGGCGAAGTGGCTTTTCAGCCAGGCCAGGGCCACATCACGCCGGATTTTGAGCCGCTCGATCTCCGCCATCGCAGTGGCCTGGCGCCACTGTGCTTCGGCTGCGTCCACCTGGGCAGCCCGCCTGCCGGCATTGGGCACGGCCTGCATCCAGCCAAGGCGGCGCATGGTCATCGAATCGCGAGCCCAGTGCCCGGCATCGGGGCCGCTGACCGGCAGGTTGTCGATGCCCATCTTCAATTCGGGATCGGGCAACTGGCCTGCGGCGGCCCGCGCGGCGGCATTGCCTTGCACGGAGGCACGGCTCGCGGCGAGCAAGAGGGATTGCTCCTCGGCGGTCTTCAGCGCATCGTCAAAGGTGACGGCGCTCGCGATGAGGTGGCTGCCGAGCAGGTTGAGACCGAGCAGCAGGGTCGCCGCCAGACGGATGGGCGGCTGAACAGGCCAAGGCCACGCGCCGCAGGCCAGGGAATGGGAGACCATGGACGGTCCTTTCGCAAACTGATTCTGGGAAACAGATAAACAGCCAGCAGAGCTGAACCCCGCGGCCATGCTGTTGCCAGATCTAGTTGCGAAGTACCTGAAGGGAGAGATAGACCGGTGGTGTGCCGCGTGGCGGGCCGGTATGGGCGGCCAGGAATCGGCCTGGGGTGGGTTCGGGCAGGCTCAGGTAATCGACGCGAGCAACCACGAAAGAGAGAATCTGGTGCAGAGAAGGCAAGTCTGGCGCGCCGGTGGAACCCACCGACTGCTTGTCCTGGTCGCAATGGGCCTTGCACAACAAGGGATGGGCCTTGTCGGTTTGAGCGCTCATGGCCTCGCAGTCTGGCATGTCGGCCATCGCGCTCATGTCGATTGCAGCCTGGCCGTTCAACGCACCGACCTCGACAGGACATGCGTACGCGGCCACCGCGAACTGCATGAGCAGCAGCGCGACGGAGAGCCAGCCTGCAAGCCAGCGCCGTGTGCGGGTCCGGAAGAGCATGACGTGAGTTTATGCGGGAATGCCTTGCGCGGGGTGATTCTGTCGCTGGGAAGCTTGCGTCGGATCAGCGAATTCGCACAAGAGTGGCACGGTCTTCGATCGAAGGGGAGGGGGCCTACAAAGCACCCGGCTCATGCCGGGCGCTGCCGCCTTGTGGGCGGATCGCTGGGTGGGATAGCCGGCCGGACTGTCCCATTCTCGATGAGCTGGCTGATTGAGCGGTCTCGATGGCGCAGGGAAGTAGGATTGCCTAGCCGTCAAACCTGGATCGGAATCGCTCCAGGGTGCGCTGCCTGCACGCAGCGGGCTTTCGTTGGCGGGCGCTGGCCGCTAGTGCGCCAGAGTTCCAGTAGGGCCAGCCCGAAGGTACAGCAGACCGGCCAGGATGTCCGGCGCCATGCTGCCGGTCAGCAGCTTGGCCAGGGGGGCACTGACGCCGGAAATGCCTGCAGCCAGCAGCGCGATCAGGGTGTATCGCTGTGTGTTGAGACCGATCATCTGGACGTGTTCAACGCAGGCCTGGATACAAGATCACTGCGAAGCGTTTGCCTCTGCCCGCCTGAAGCCGCGCCACAGGACGAGGTCATATCCAATCTTGAGCGCGCCACACAGGATAAGCGGTGCCGCCAGCCAGCCCGCCGCGAACAATGCCCCTCCGAGCGCAGGGCTTAGGGCGGCGGCGAGGCTTCGAGGCACGGTGGTGAAGCTGGCGGCGGCTGCCCTTTCTCCGGGCGTCACCAGCGTCATGACGAGGGCGCTTCGGGCCGGCACGTCCATCTGGGACATCAGCGATCGCATCAACAGCAGTCCCAACGCCAGATCCAATCGCGGTGAGCAGGCTGCGCCTATGAGGAAAAGGCTGGCTGGGATGTGGGTGAAGACCATGGTGTTGACGAGCCCGATCCGACGGGCAAGCACCGGGGCCGCAAGCTGCGATGCCGCTCCGGCCAGGCCGGACAACCAGAAGAAGTGGCCCGTCTCTGCCAATGACAGGCCGAACCGTTCGAACAGCCAGAGCGCCAGCAGCGAGTTCACCACCAAGCCACCTGCGAATGAGTCCACGCTGAAAAGCGTGGCCAGACGGACGACGACCGAGCGAGAAGGCCCAAGCGGTGCAGTCGACACGATAGCTTCGCCTGCCACGGGCGGTGGCATCGTCCTATACAGCAGGAAGACGATGCAGCCGATCAAACCGTACAGAGCGAACATGGCTTGGATGCCACGGAACTGGCTTGCGTCCATGGCGGTACTCAGGTGCGCAGGCAGCGATGTTGCCAATGCGCCCAAGGCCGCGAACATGGCCCCCACCAGGCTGTAGCGTGCAAACAATGCGGTGCGTGACGAAGCGTCGCTCGCTTCAGCCAGCCGCGCGTGTTCCAGAGGCAGGAACACGCTGACATCGCCTGAACTGGGATTGAGCGTACCGATGAACGCGATGAGCAGCAAAGGCCAGAAGAGCGTGCCGGCTGCGCCGCCGACGAGGGCGAAGGCGAATCCCGTGGCGGCCATCAACAATGCCGCGCTGGTCAGCAAGAGACGGTGGTGAAAGCGGTGGCCCATCGCCCCGACCGCGAGGGTCATCAGCGCTGATCCCAGCAAGGTGGTGGTGGACAGCACGCCGACTTCCCAGGTGCCGAAGCCCAGGGCCAGCAGATAGGCCGGCAGCAAAATGGCGACATAGCCGTCGGCGAAGCCGCGCAGTGCACGCGCGGCAAGCAAGAGGGGCACGGAGGATGAGTGCATCGTCGTCAGGTTCTGCCTTCTCCGTGCGCTGGGCGGTCGCTCGGTGAACACCGGATGAGAAGCCGCCTCAGCGGTGCAGCAAAGGATAGATCGCCAGCCCGATGAGGGCTGCGCCCGTCACAACAACGGGTTCCTGCAGTTTCTTGAACTTTCAGAGCAGGGCCAGCGTGACCAGCGCCATGAACGCGGTGGGCAAGTCGACGATCGAACGCTTGGCGATCACGAAGACCGAACCCGCGATCGCACCGATGGCTGCGGCCGTGACACCATCGACGAATGCCACGATGCCAGGCAGCTTGCCATACTTCTTAAAATACGGCGCGGGGATCACCGTGAAGAGATAGCACGGCAGGAAGGTGGCCAACGCGGCGACACAGGCGCCTGGGAAGCCCGCCACCAGGTAGCCGATGAAGCCCACCGTGATCACTACCGGTCCCGGCGTGATCATGGCCACGGCCACGGCATCCACGAACTGCTTCTCATTGAGCCAGTGGTACTCGGTGACCACGCCGCCATACAGGAAGGGCACGATGGCTAGGCCCGAGCCGAAGACAAAGGCGCCGGCTTTGGCAAAGAACACCGCGATCTGCGTCAGCAAGGTCCAGTCTGCTGAGGCCAGCCAGCCGCTGGCTTCCGGCAGACCGACCGGCGCGATGGCGGTCAGCCCGTTGCCGCGGCCCCAGTTCTTGGGTGGTGCCCGCCAGAGCCAGACCACCACGCCGCCCGCGATGATCAGCCAGGCGATTTCGGACTCTGTGTAGGCGGTGACGACTGCTAGGACGAGGAAGATCGCCCAGAGCAGCTTGTCTTTGCCGATGCTCTTGGTGGTGAGCTTGTGCGCGCTGATGGTGATGATGCCGATGACGGCCGCGCCCACGCCGTAGAAGACGGCCTGCATCCATGACAAGCCGCCGAAGCGGGTGTAGGCCCAGCCGAGCGCCACGACCATGAGGAAAGAGGGAATGACGAAGGCCAGCCCCACCAGCGTCGCCCCAAGGACACCGTAGTGCACATAGCCAAGGTAGATCGCGGTCTGGGCCGCCATGGGCCCGGGTGCGAGCTGGGCCAGGGCGATGCCTTCCTTGTAGTCGGACTCGGAGATCCACTTGCGCTGCTCGACCAGATCGCGGTGCATGTAGCCGACCAGCGCAACGGGGCCGCCGAAGCCGATGGTGCCTAACTTGAGCATGTACAGGACCATCTGCCACAGGGTGTAGATGGGGTTGCCTGGCGTGGTGAGGACGGAAGACATGGCAAGAAGAAAGAGCGTGACAAGAAATCAGCCGCGTCGACTGGACGGCTGTTGGATCGGAGTGGCGTACAAGGCATCGAAAATCACGTTCGAGGCTTCGATCAAGGCATCGTCATCGGCATGCATGTCCCGTAGGCCGGAGAGGACGCATTCCAGGCCGGCGGCCTCTGAAACGGGCATGCCGCCCACGTCCAGGAAGTGCACGATGGCGCCAATGCGGCGCAGCCTGGGGTCTTCATGCAAGCCGAAGCTCGTGGCCATCACCTCGAATGAAACCAGCGATCCGATGTGGGTGAACTGCGCGCCGTCGAAGTCGTAGCCGATGGCCCCGCGCGGCACCTTGGCGATGTCCTTGAGCCAGACGAAAGTGGGTTGCTTGTCGATGAAGCGGCCGATGAGCCAGGCGCAGGCCAGGCGGTCGACCCAGGGCCTGGCGCGTGTGGCCCAGCGCTTGTTCTGGAAGTTCTTCAGCGACTGCGCGGGTACGTCGCCTGGGTGGGCAAGTGGTTCATCTGTGGCGAACCGGGCATCGATGTCGCGCCGAAGGAGCGCCAACTCGGTGTTGGCCTGGTCACGCGCCTCGCTTGGGAAGAAATCGATGCGCTCGATGGCTTGCAAGGCCTCGGAGGTCGACCGGAACCGCCGCCGCGCGTCGCCCTCAGGCACGGCTTCGATGTCCTTCCGTAAGGCCGGCAGCGTGTCCCGCCATTGTGTGTACGACTCGGTGCGGTCGAAGAGGGCCGCCAACTCCTGCTCTTGCTCGGGTGACTTCGGGATCAGGTCGGCTAGGAAGGCCGTACCGCCATGCTCGGTGACTTCTTCCGCCACCTTGGTGAATGCGGTGCTGTGGGGGGCGGGCAGCACATAGGCGCCGTCGCGCAGCGCGCCGCTGCCCATGGCTTTGAGATTGCGCCAGACACGAAGTCTCACGGCAGCCGGCTGGGCCGGCAGGGTGAGAAGAAGGAGGGTCCACATTGGTGCGGTATGAAGCAGGTGGATGTAGCAATTAAATCATGAAATGAAGTGATCGTTTCATTGATTGAATTGACTGCTTCGATCGTCGAACTGGCGGCCTTCAACAACTGGATGATTGGCGGCGCACTTATGTTTGTCTGCTTTGTGGCCATCCATCCGAATGCTGTCCAACTCTTCGTCTAACCACTGCCGGGTCGCTCAGCGCCTTGACGCAGGATGTGCAGTGATAGAGTGACGCCGGACCTGACGAAGTGGCGAAGCCGAGCCACGAGCAAGCGCGACAGTCTCATTACATCCCATGACATCCCACATGTAGTGGGGTGAAATTGGAGGATTTTCGCGCAGGGCAAAAGGGCAGGGCCTTATGCGGCGCGGGCTGCAGCCAGATTTACATGTGATGATCGATCAGATGTGATCAACAGGCCAGGCGGCCGGCATCGGCCGCCGCGCCAAAACAAAAGCCCGCCAAATGGCGGGCTTTTTCCTGGGCAGCAACAACTCAACGGATCTTGGTTCGAGGGCTCGGCAAGCGGGGCAGGGCGGCGATCCGGCTCCAACCCCGGCCGAGGCCGTCAAAACGATCCTGAGCCCAGGTAGACCACAGAATACTTGGGTCCGCCCACGTTCGGGCGTGCCCATGCGAGATCAATCAGTGAGGCAAACTCTGACCCGCTGCGGTTTGGTCGCGAAAGTGCAGGTCAGCGATCGCGTCAGACTCCACCTCGCTGCTTTGCTGCAGTGGCTGGATGTTCTGGGCAAGCATGCCCTTGGGGCCTGCCACCAACTCGTAACTGACCTTGGAGCCTTGCTTCAAGGTGCGGAAGCCGTCCATCTGGATGGCCGAAAAATGAGCGAACACGTCACCGCCGCCTTGATCAGGCTCGATGAACCCAAAACCCTTCGCGTCGTTGAACCATTTGACAGTGCCGGTGGCCATGCTGTCCCTCCAAGTTAATTTGTGACGATTTTCACGGCGCACGCCAAGGGCTGTCAAGCGCAAAAATGCATTCCGGTTGGATTATGTGTTCATATTTGACCGATTTTCGGGGGCTGTTGGTCCCGTCCGGTCAAGGTTGTGACAAGCTGGCACGATTCGTCATAGGGCGAGACCCTCCGCGCATCTTGACTTTGTGTCGAATGAAACATTTGCAAGCAGGGGCGCCCTGACGTGGTGCTCGCGAGAAAAGTGCAGCCATGGTCGTGAATTTCCTGACCTTGAACCCTGGTCGGAGACCCCAAGATGGCATGGCATGAGCAAGACGCCTCCTCTAGAATGGATTCATGACATCAAGGTCGCATCCTCACTTGGCCAATGGGCCGAAAGAACCTGCCGAGGACGGGCAGGGGTCGGTCGTCGCCGAGAAGCAGGAATTGGCTTTGGAGCCTCCGCGTCTCTATCAGGTCGTCATGCTCAACGACGACTTCACGCCCATGGAGTTCGTGGTGTTCGTGCTTCAAGAGCACTTTCACCATGACATCGACGCGGCCACGCAAATCATGCTGAAAATCCACCACGAAGGTCGTGGTGTGTGCGGTGTCTTCACGAAGGACGTCGCGGCCACGAAGGTCGAACTTGTTCTTGCCGCCGCCCGCCAGGCCGGGCATCCCCTGCAGTGCATCCTGGAGACCGCATGATTGCGCAAGAGTTGGAAGTGAGTCTGCACATGGCCTTCGTCGAGGCCCGACAGCAACGCCACGAGTTCATCACCGTGGAACACCTGCTGTTGGCGCTGATCGACAACCCCTCTGCTTCCGAGGTGCTGAAGGCGTGCGCTGCGAACCTGGATGAGCTCCGCAAGAACCTCGACCAGTTCGTCCGTGACAACACCCCGACAGTCGGTGGCACCGACGAGGTCGACACCCAGCCGACGCTGGGCTTCCAGCGCGTCATCCAGCGCGCGATCATGCATGTGCAGTCTTCGGGCAGCGGCAAGAAGGAAGTCACGGGTGCGAACGTGCTGGTGGCCATCTTCGGCGAGAAGGATTCGCACGCGGTGTACTACCTGCACCAGCAGGGCGTGACCCGCCTGGACGTGGTGAACTACATCGCGCATGGCATCCGCAAGGCCGAGCCGCCCGAGGCCGCCAAGCAGGCTTCCGAGCAGACTCAGGCCGAGACCGAGAAGGAAGAGGCCGAAGGCAAGGCTTCGCCGCTGGAGCAATACACCCAGAACCTCAACCAAATGGCCCGCGACGGCAAGATCGATCCGTTGATCGGCCGCGAGACCGAGGTCGAGCGCGTGATCCAGGTGCTGTGCCGCCGCCGCAAGAACAACCCACTGCTGGTGGGCGAGGCCGGCGTGGGCAAGACCGCCATCGCCGAGGGCCTGGCCTGGCGCATCACGCAGAACGACGTGCCAGATGTGCTCGCCGACGCCGAGGTCTATGCCCTCGACATGGGCGCGTTGCTGGCCGGCACCAAGTACCGTGGTGACTTCGAGCAGCGCTTGAAGGCCGTCATCAAGCAGCTCAAGGAGCAGCCGGGTGCCGTGCTGTTCATCGACGAGATCCACACGCTGATCGGCGCCGGCGCGGCGTCGGGTGGCACTTTGGACGCCTCCAACCTGCTCAAGCCGGCCCTCAGTTCGGGGCAGCTCAAGTGCATCGGTGCGACCACGTTCACCGAGTACCGTGGCATCTTCGAGAAGGATGCGGCGCTGTCGCGGCGTTTCCAGAAGGTCGAAGTGGCCGAGCCTTCGGTCGAGCAGACCGTCGAGATCTTGAAGGGCCTGAAGTCGCGCTTCGAAGAGCACCACAGCGTGAAGTACGCGCTGGGTGCATTGCAGGCGGCGGCCGAGCTGTCGGCCAAGTTCATCAATGACCGTCATCTGCCTGACAAGGCCATCGACGTGATCGATGAAGCTGGTGCCGCGCAGCGCATCCTGCCCAAGAGCAAGCAGAAGAAGACCATCACGCGGGCCGAGGTCGAAGAGATCGTGGCCAAGATCGCGCGGGTGCCTTCGACCAGCGTGTCCAACGACGACCGCAGCAAGCTCAAGACGTTGGACCGCGACTTGAAGAGCGTGGTGTTCGGCCAGGACAACGCCATCGATGCGCTGTCGGCCGCCATCAAGATGGCGCGCTCGGGCCTGGGCAAGCCGGACAAGCCGATCGGCTCCTTCCTGTTCAGCGGCCCGACTGGCGTGGGCAAGACCGAAGTCGCCAAGCAACTGGCTTACATCCTTGGCATCGAGTTGATCCGCTTCGACATGTCGGAGTACATGGAGCGCCATGCCGTGAGCCGCCTGATCGGTGCGCCTCCGGGCTACGTCGGTTTCGACCAGGGTGGTCTGCTGACCGAGGCCGTGAGCAAGAAGCCGCATTGCGTGCTGCTGCTCGACGAAATCGAGAAGGCACACCCGGATGTTTTCAACATCCTGCTGCAGGTCATGGACCACGGCACGCTGACGGACAACAACGGTCGCAAGGCCGACTTCCGCAACGTGCTGATCATCATGACGACGAACGCCGGTGCCGAGACCTTGCAGAAGTCCACCATCGGGTTCACCAACCCGCGTGAGCTGGGCGACGAGATGGCCGACATCAAGCGCATGTTCACGCCGGAGTTCCGCAACCGCCTGGACGCCATCGTGGGCTTCAAGCCGCTGGACGAGGAAGTCATCCTGCGCGTGGTCGACAAGTTCCTGCTGCAGCTCGAAAGCCAACTGGCCGAGAAAAAGGTCGAGGTCACCTTCACCGACGCGCTGCGCCGTCACCTGGCCAAGCGTGGCTTTGATCCGCTCATGGGTGCGCGTCCGATGCAGCGCCTCATCCAGGACACGATCCGCAAGGCGCTGGCCGACGAGCTGTTGTTCGGCGGTCTGGTCGACGGTGGCCGCCTGACGGTGGACATCGTGGACAACGACAAGGGCGAGCCCGAGGTGAAGCTGGACATCCAGCCGAACAAGAAGAGCGATCGCACCAAGCCGGAGGCGGCCACGGCCGAGTGAGTCTGCTCGGACCGGCTGGTCGGCTTCAGGTCGCTCGCTGGTTGCGTGCTGGGAAAGGGGCTGCGGATGCGGCCTTTTTTCTTGGTCAACGCTTGTGTGAGCGGTGGGCTCGGTGTCCAGCCAGGCCTGCGTCGCGTTGAAGCTGTGTTGGTGGGCTTGATCGCGCCCGACACCGGGGCATCCCGCGTTTCTTCAGGTCACCGTGATGCGCCGCAATCCGCTGGTTTCCCAGCGCAGCACTTCGGCGCGTGGGTGCCCATGGTCGAGATCCCAATCGGAGAGCACATGGCGCACATGGCCGCCGAATGACTGGCTGCCGGGGCGGTGCGTGTGGCCGTGGATGAGGATGTCGCAACCTGCGGCGTCCATCCATTCGCTCGCGGTTGCCTCGTCGACATCAGCGTACAGGGCTTGTTCGCTGGCTTGTTGGTGAGCCTGACTGGCCGCGCGCATTTGCCGAGCTTGTTCAAGGCGTGCGGCCAGAGGAGCGGCCAGGAAGGCCTGCTGCCAGGCGGGTTGGCGCACCTGGGCGCGGAAGGCCAGGTACTTGGTGTCGGCCAGGCAGAGTTCGTCGCCGTGGATCAGCAGGGCTCGGTGGCCGAAGGCGTGCAGCACGGTGGGGTCGGGCAGGGCCTGGGCGCCGCAGTCCTGCATGAAGGCATCGCCCAGCAGGAAGTCGCGGTTGCCGACCATGATGCCCAGCCAGCAGCTGCCGGCGAACTCGCGCAGCATGCTCAGGCAGCGGGCCTCGTGGGGCTCGTTGCGCATGTCGTCGCCCACCCAGGCTTCGAACAGGTCGCCCAGGATGAACAGGGCGTCTGCGGGGGTCTCGGACAGGAAGCGCTCGAGCGCCGCCGTGGTGTTCGGCAGGCCGTCGTGCAGGTGGATGTCGGAGATGAAATCAATGCACCGCCACGAGGGCGGTGCATGCAGGGGGTGAGCGCCGGGGAAGGCTGGCTTCCCCATGGCTTCAGACCTCGGTGGCCTGGGTGATGACGACGTCTTCCAGCGGCACATCGTCGTGGAAGCCCTTGCGGCCCGTTTTGACCTTCTCGATGGCGTCGACCACTTCGGAGCCCGCCACGACCTTGCCGAACACGGCATAACCCCAGCCTTGCGGCGACTCGGACTTGAAGTTCAGGAAGTCGTTGTTGGTGGCGTTGATGAAGAACTGTGCCGACGCCGAGTGGGGCGCGCTGGTGCGGGCCATGGCGATGGTGTACTTGTCGTTTTTCAGGCCATTGTTGGCTTCGTTCTGGATCTCGCCCTGGGTGGGCTTTTGCTTCAGGCCGGGCTCGAAGCCGCCGCCCTGGATCATGAAGCCCTTGATGACGCGGTGGAAAACGGTGCCGTTGTAGTGGCCGGCGTTCACGTAGTTCAGGAAGTTGGCGACGGTGATGGGAGCCTTGGCCTCATCGAGTTCCAGGCGGATGACGCCGGCGGTGGTCTGCAGTTCAACGGTCTTGGTCATGGTTCACTTCTCGATGGTGGCTTTGTTGATGACGACGGCCTGGACTGGCACGTCGCCATGGGGCGGCTTGGTGGTGGTTGGCACCTTGCGGATCTTGTCGACCACGTCCATGCCCTCGATGACCTTGCCGAACACGGCATAGCCATTGCCGTCTGGCGAGCGGGCGGCATCCAGGAAGGCATTGTCCTTCACGTTGATGAAGAACTGGGCGGTGGCCGAATCGGGCACGCTGGTGCGCGCCATGGCGACGGTGCCGCGTGTGTTGCTCAGGCCGTTGCGGCTCTCCAGCGGGATGGGCGCGCGCGTGGGCTTTTCCTTCATGTCGGGCGTCATGCCGCCGCCCTGGATCATGAACCCGTCGATGACGCGGTGGAAGATGGTGCCGTTGTAGTGGCCCGCCTTGACGTACTCCAGGAAATTGGTGACGGTCTTGGGTGCCTTGGCGGGGTCGAGCTGCAGCACGATGTCACCTTGATTGGTGCTCAGGCGAACGTTCTGGGCCTGCGCAGCCAGGGCCATCAGGGCGGCGGCCGATGCCACCATCAGTGTGCGAATCGTCATCCAATCACTCCTTCGTAGAAGATTTTCCAGAGGCCGCCTTCCTTGCCCCAGTATTGACGCTTGACGGCGCCGGTGCGTTGACCTTCGGCCACCTCGCCGAACGTGACCACGAGCACGTCGCCCTGGTCGCGCCAGCCGAGGATGGAGACATCCTTGAGGTGCAGTTCGCGGCCACGGACTTGCTGGATGTCCCGCTCGATCATCTGGCGCCACTGGCTCAGGTCCTTGCCACCGTTTGAGAACTGCGCGGAATAGAAGGCCATGAGCCGGTTGATGTCGCCGCTGGCGCGGGCGGTGCGCCAGCCTTCGAGCAAGTTGCCGAGGCTGCGGCGTTCGGGCTCCTTTGTGGCGGGCGGCACCCATTGCAGGCTGCGCGCGATGACCACCGGCGTGTTGCGCAGTTGCACGCGGTCGATGATGGATTGCAGCTCGGGGTTGGCGAGCACAACGCAGCCGTCAGTGCTCTGCGGGCTGCGCGCATAGCTGTCTGCGGGCACGCCGTGCAGCCAGATGCCGCTGCCGGTGCGGCCCAGGCGACGGTCGTATTCGTTCGGATAGTTCAGCGTGAGGGCGCCGACGCCGTAGAAGTCCGTCAGTTGGCGGCCTTCCAGGCGGCTGGTGATGAAGTAGACGCCCAGCGGGGTGCGCTGGTCGCCTTCGAGGCGCTTGTCGGAACCGAGTTTGCCGATGGACGCGTAGTGATCAGCCACCAGGTGCAGGCCTTTGGGTCCGTTTTCGAACAGGTAGAGACGCGAGCGGCTGGCGTCCACCGCGATGGCATGGCGCGTGGTCGGGGGCAGCGTGATGAACTGGCTGGGAATGGTGCCGGCGGGTGGGCGCTCGCGCAAGGCTGCCAGGCGCTTTTCTGCCTCCTGGCGGAGTTGGTCGAGACGCTGAGGGGCCTTGGCCGCGATGTCGCTCGGTGCCTGGCCCATGGTGGGCAATGCCCGGGTTTGGGCTAGCAGGAGGTCGCCATAGACCAGCTGCGCCAACTGGAAGTTGGGCACGTCATGCACCAGGGACTCGGCGTGGTCCAGGGCTTGCCGGCCTTGGCCTCGGCCGATCAGCCTATAGATGTCGAGCAGGCGTGCTTCGGGCGCCAACCCGGTCTGCGGGGAGGCGGGATAGGGCGAAGGAGGCAGGGACGTGCGACTGACTTGGCCGCGATTCGATGCGTTGGCCAGTGGCAGAGCAGTTGCAGCCGCCGCGGCGCCCCCAGCGAGGGCAGCGCGGCGCCCACGATCGGCGCGTCGGCCCGATGTGCTGGATTCCTCTTGGCGGAGCTTGCCTGCACGCCGCTCCTGGATTTGGCGCGCGTCGTTGCGGCGCTGCGCCGCATGGTCTGTGGCCTGGCTTTTCTTGGCGTGGGCCGAAGGTCGGTCTTTTTCAGGTCGGGCCTGTGCCGAGGAGCTGTGCAGGCCGAAGATGGCCAACAGGCCGAACGACACGAGGCAGGTTACCAGCCAGGAAAGGGAATGACCGCTCCTTGACAGGAGCGGTGCGCCAGGAACACGAGACATGTCAGGAGCCGGTGCTTTCCTTCACGATCACCCAGTTGCCGCCGCTGCGGATCAGGTCCAGCCGCTTGCCGCTGCTGACACTGAGGCTGTCGGCCTTGTAGTCCTGGCGGAACTGGGCGGTCGCCTTGTTGCCGTTGACGGAGATCTTCAGGCCCGAGATCTTGACCGAGATGCTGCGCTTGCCGGTGATGCGTTCGCGGCGTTCCTGCTCCCAGGCCTTGCGCGACTTGCCACCGTCGAAATCCTTGGCGTAAGCGGCGAAGTAGTCGCCCATGTCTTTGCGGCTCCAGGCCTCTGCCCAGGCGCGCACGGCCGATGCGACATCGCGCTCAGCGGCGGAATCCTCGGATTCCTGCTTGGCGGGCGCTGGGGCTGGCACCGGTGCTGGCACCGGAGCCGGCGCTGGGGCGGGCTTGGGTGCCGGCGCTGGGGCAGGTGCTGGAGCGGGCGCAGGCGTCGGGGTCGGCTTGGCAGCGGGGGCCGGCGCCTGTGCAGGCGCTGGGGCTGGGCTCGGCGCGGCTGCAACGATCTGGTTGCGTTCCTTGGGGAACAGGTCGCGGATCATGGCCAGCTTGGGCGCAACGGCCGAACGGGTGTCAATTTGCAGGGCCTTGGAGTAAGCCTGGCTGGCCAGCTTGGCGTAGACGTCGCCCAGGTTCTCGTAGGCGGTGGCGTAGCTGGGGTTGGTGCGGATGGCCATTTCCAGCGCGTTGCGGGCCTTGTCGTACTGGCCTTGCTGTGCGTAGAGCACGGCGAGGTTGTTGAAGGGTTCCGGCAGTTCCGGGTAATCCTCGGTCAGTTTGGTGAATGCCGTGATGGCTTCGGGCGTGCGGCCAGCTTGCGACAGGCTGATGCCGCGCAGGAAGCGCATCATCGGGTCACGCGGCTTGGCGGTGAGGAACTGGTCAGCCTTTTGCAGGGCTTCGGCGTTCTTGCCCGCGGCCAGCAGCTTCTGCACGTCGGAGACGTCGTCGGCTTGCGCGCCAAGCACCGTGAAGGACAGTGCTGCGGCGGCGATGCAGCGTGCCGCGAGGGCGGTCAGGCGGGTTCCGATGTGAAGCACTTCAGTCTGCATGGATGGTTGTGTCAGAAGGGTTGGTCTGCTGGAACGAGGGACTGTTGGCCCGGGCCATCCACCGTCGCGGCTAGGGCGCTCCTGTTGGGCGCCAAGCGTGAAGGATAACAGTCCCCGTCAGGTGAAATGGGCCGGTCTGCCCCGGAGTCCAGACCTTGTTGTGGCCCGGCCGCTATACTCGGTAAATTGTATCTGAGCGATGTCCTGGCCCGCGCCGCGCTCTGCCTGGGTCAAGTGCGTTGCGCGGCCGTGGTGGAGCGTGAGCAAAACCCGCGCCTCAACCAGACCCGCCTTTGGCGCTTCTCGCCGCGAGGCCTGGTCCTGACTGATCCACTCCCTCATGAGCTTGCGTCTTTTCAACAGCCTGTCTCGACAGGTCGAAGCCTTCGTCCCCATGACGCCGGGGCAGGTCCGCATGTACGTGTGCGGCATGACCATCTACGACCTCTGCCACGTCGGTCACGCCCGCATGATGATGGCGTTCGACGTGGTGCAGCGCTGGCTCAAGGCCAGTGGCTACGAGGTCATCTATGTGCGCAACATCACCGACATCGACGACAAGATCATTCGCCGGGCGGTGGAGCGCGGCATCACCATTCGCCAGCTCACGGACGAAATGACGAAGGCGATGCACGAGGACATCGCCGCGCTGGGCATCGAGCCGCCGACGCATGAGCCGCGCGCCACCGAATACGTCGGCCAGATGCTAGACCTCATTGGCAAGCTGGAGGTCAATGGCTTGGCCTACCGCGCTTCGAACGGCGATGTGAACTACGCGGTGCGCAAGTTCCCGGGTTACGGCAAGCTCTCGGGTAAGAGCCTGGATCAGTTGCGCGCCGGTGAGCGTGTGGCGGTGGACGACGGCAAGCAGGATCCACTGGACTTCGTGCTGTGGAAGTCGGCCAAGCCTGAAGAGCCGGCCGATGCCAAATACGAATCGAGCTACGGCCCTGGGCGTCCGGGCTGGCACATCGAGTGCTCGGCCATGGCTTGCAGCCTGCTGGGCGAGCAGTTCGACATCCACGGTGGCGGCCTGGACCTGCAGTTCCCCCACCACGAAAACGAGATCGCGCAGAGCGAGGGTGCTTCGGGCAAGCGCTTCGTCAATTACTGGCTGCACAACGGCTTCGTCAACGTCGACAACGTCAAGATGTCGAAGTCGCTGGGCAATTTCTTCACCATCCGCGACGTGCTCAAGCACTTCGATGGCGAGGCCCTGCGATTCTTCATGCTGCGCACGCAGTACCGCAGCCCGTTCAACTTCAGCGACGCGGGCATCGAGGATGCGCGCAATGGCTTGCGGCGCCTTTACACGGCGCTAGAGGGCATGGACGTGGGTGAGGTGGGCCTGGCCGACATCGACTGGGCGCATCCGCAGGCGGCGCGCTTCAAGGCGGCCATGGACGAAGACCTGAACACGCCAATGGCCTTGTCGGTGCTTTTCGACCTGGCCGCTGAGCTCAACCGGTCTCGCTCGCTCGAGGTGGCTCGCCAGCTCAAGGCGCTGGCGTCGGTGCTGGGTGTGTTGCAACAGGTGCCTCAAGCCTACTTGCAGGCGGGCGCCGACGCCGGTGCGCTGGATGCGGGGGCCATCGAGGCTTTGATCCAGGCACGCGCCGACGCCAAGAGGGCTCGCAACTTCGCCGAGGCTGATCGCATACGCGATGAGCTCGCCGCCCAGGGCGTCGTCCTCAAGGACGGCCCACAGGGCACGACCTGGGTGAGAGCCTGATGCCCGGGATCTCCAAAGCCGGCCCCCGCAGCGGGAGCGCTGTCCCTGATGCGGTCGCGGGCCTGGTCACGCCGCATTACTGGGAAGACGCCTGCCGTCACCTGAGCAAGCGCGATCGCGTCATGCGCAAGCTGATATCCGACCACGGTTCGGCCGGGCTGCAAAGCCGTGGCGACGCCTTCACCACGTTGGCGCGTTCCATCGTGGGGCAACAGATCTCGGTGAAGGCGGCGCAGGCTGTCTGGGAGCGGCTGGTGGTGGTACTGGGGGGCAGCGCCGAGGCCCACCGCGAACCCCTGTCTCCGATCACCCTGCTGGGCAAGACCTCCGATGAATTGCGCCAGGCCGGGCTCTCGACCCGCAAGGTGGAATACATGCTCGACCTGGCTCGCCATTTCGCCGAAGGCCGGGTGCATGTGGCACAGTGGCAGGAGATGGAGGATGAGGCCATCATCGAAGAGTTGGTGGACATCCGCGGCATCGGCCGCTGGACCGCCGAGATGTTCCTCATCTTCCATTTGATGCGCCCCAACGTGCTGCCCCTGGACGACCTGGGGCTCATCAAGGGCATCAGCCTGAGTTATTTCAGTGGCGAGCCGGTCTCGCGCGCCGAAGCGCGGGACGTGGCCGAAGCCTGGTCGCCCTACCGGACGGTGGGCACCTGGTATCTGTGGCGCAGCCTTGACCCGCTGCCCGTGGCGTACTGATGGGTGATCCTCGTCGGCACGCCCTCAAGAAGGACCTCACCATGAGCAAGCGACACTTCCTGGAGTTCGAGCAACCGATCGCCGAACTCGAATCCAAGATCGACGAACTGCGTTACGTGCAGAGCGAATCCGCCGTCGACATCTCCGAAGAGATCGACCGCCTGAGCAAGAAGAGCACCCAGCTCACCAAGGACATCTACGCCAACCTGTCGCCGTGGCAGGTCACGCAGATCGCGCGGCACCCGCAGCGCCCTTACACGCTGGATTACGTCAACGAGCTGTTCACCGACTTCCAGGAGATGCACGGTGACCGCCATTTCGCAGACGACCTGTCCATCGTCGGTGGCCTGGCTCGCTTCAATGGCCAGCCCTGCATGGTCGTTGGGCACCAGAAGGGCCGCGACACGAAAGAGCGCGCCATGCGCAACTTCGGCATGTCGCGCCCCGAAGGCTACCGCAAGGCGCTGCGCCTGATGGAAACCGCCCAGAAGTTCGGCCTGCCGGTCTTCACCTTTGTCGACACCCCGGGCGCCTACCCCGGCATCGGCGCCGAAGAGCGCAACCAGTCCGAGGCCATCGGCCGCAACATCTTCGAGATGGCGCGCCTGGAGGTGCCCATCATCACCACCATCATCGGCGAAGGTGGCTCGGGCGGCGCCCTGGCCATCAGCGTGGCCGACCAGGTGCTGATGATGCAGTACTCGGTTTATTCGGTGATCTCGCCCGAGGGTTGTGCGTCCATCCTCTGGAAGACGGCGGACAAGGCTTCCGACGCCGCCGAGGCGCTGGGCATCACGGCGCACCGGCTCAAGGCCTTGGGCCTGATCGACAAGATCATCTCCGAGCCCGTGGGCGGTGCGCACCGCGATCACAAGCAGGCTTGCGCCAACCTCAAGCGCGCCTTGAACGACGCCTATCGGCAGGTTGCCGACCTGAAGGTCAAGGACTTGCTGCAGGCCCGTTATGAGCGCTTGCAGGCCATGGGCCGCTTCAACGACACCACCGAGCACTGAGCGCGTTTGAGCGGCCAGGCCGGGTTCGCCAGCGGAGACTCGCCGATGCCCGCCGTGGCAGTGGCTTACAGTTGCGGGCGCGATTCGACCGCCTTGCTGCATGTCACGGCGCGGGCCGCCTTGGGGGTGCCTGGCATGCGCGTGTTCGCCCTGCATGTGCACCACGGGCTGAGCCCTCAGGCGGATGCCTGGCTGGCGCACGCCGAATCGACCTGCCGCGAGTGGGCGGAACAAGGCCTGCCCGTGAGCCTGTTGAGCCGCCGGGTGTCGGTGCGCCGTGATGCGGGGCTCAGCGTTGAAGCAGAGGCGCGCTGGGCGCGACACGCTGCGCTTTCAGACATGGCCCGCGAAGCGGGATTGGACCTGTTGCTGCTGGCCCAACATCGGCGAGACCAGGCGGAAACCTTTTTGCTGCAGGCCTTGCGCGGCGGTGGCGTGGCCGGCCTGGCCTCGATGCCCAAAGATGATTGGCGCGACGGCGTTCGCTGGGTGCGACCATGGCTCGACTTGCCGCGCGAGGCCATCGAAGAGCACGTGGCGCGCCACGGGTTGCGTTTCGTTGATGACGAGAGCAATGGCGATCGGCGTTTCGCTCGCAACCGCCTGCGGCTGGATGTGTGGCCCGCCTTGCTGGCGGCTTTTCCGGAGGCCGAAGAGGCGTTGGCGCAGTCGGCCGCTCGGGTGGCTGATGCCTTGCCTGCATTGCGTGCCTGGCAGGCCGATGCCTTGCAGCGCTGGGGCAGCCAAACTGAGCCCGGCGCCTTGAATGCGGTGGCCTGGTCTACCTTGCCAGATGGCGAGCGCCGCCAGGTGCTGTTGGCCTGGCTGGGGCAGCACGGCGTGGGCGGCGCGAGTTGGGTCGAACGCCTGAGCCGCGAGGTGCCCAGGGCACTGGCTGGGCAGGGCTGCGCTCGCTGGCCTGAGTTGGGGGTGTCGCTCTATCGGGGCGTGCTGCGCTGCGTGCCCGAGGGCGAAACGGATGGCGATGAACATGGCGAGGCGGGCAGGTTCGCGCTGAGGCCCGAGGTGGTGTTGTGCATCGATCGCCCGGGGGACTGGCCGGTGCCCGGCTGGCGAGGGTGCCTGCGGGTCGAAGAAGTCGCGCAAGGTGGCGTGGAACCCGTGCAACTGCAAGCCGGGGTGAGGGCTTGTGCGCGCTCTGGTGGCGAGGGCTTCCAGATGGGGCCGGGGCGCCCAATCCGTGACCTCAAACGCCAATTCCAGTCGGTGGGGGTGCCGGCCTGGGCGCGCTCGGCGCCGCTTTTTTACGCTGGTGAGTCGCTGGTTTTCGTGCCGGGTCTGGGGGTGGATGCACGCTTTCAGGCCCCAGCCGGGGCGCTGCAATGGGGTTTGCGCTGGGTGCCTGACGCGTGAAATGCCGGATCGGGTGCCCGTCTCGCGCTAAAATCTAAGGTTCGGCCGTGCGGCGGAAATTTCACACGGGGCCTCGTCGATTCGCTTGTTTGCACAACAAGGTTTGCACAAGCGGCGATCGGCAGGCTCCACGCGCACGGTGGCATCACCAACCTCTGACATGGCACTGATCGTTCACAAATACGGCGGCACGTCGATGGGCTCGACCGAGCGCATCCGCAACGTGGCCAAGCGCGTGGCCAAGTGGGTGCGGGCGGGTCACCAAATCGTGGTCGTGCCCTCGGCCATGAGCGGCGAGACCAACCGACTGCTGGGCCTGGCCAAAGAACTCTCCGACCGCGCCAACCCGCGTGAGCTCGACATGATCGCCTCCACTGGCGAGCAGGTCTCCGTCGGCCTGCTGTCGATCGCGCTGCAGGCTGAGGGCATGGACGCCGTCAGTTATGCCGGCTGGCAAGTGCCCGTGAAGACCAACTCGGCCTTCACCAAGGCCCGCATCGAGAGCATTGACGACGCGCGTGTGCGCGCCGACCTGAACGCGGGCAAGGTGGTGATCATCACCGGCTTCCAGGGCGTCGACCCGGACGGCCACATCACCACGCTGGGCCGTGGCGGCTCCGACACCTCGGCCGTGGCCATCGCCGCCGCGCTCAAGGCCGATGAGTGCCTGATCTACACCGACGTGGACGGCGTCTACACGACCGACCCGCGCGTGGTGCCCGAGGCCCGCCGCATGAAGGCCATCAGCTTCGAAGAGATGCTGGAGATGGCTTCGCTGGGCTCGAAGGTGCTGCAGATCCGCTCCGTTGAATTCGCCGGCAAGTACCGCGTGCCGACCCGCGTGCTCTCCAGCTTCACCCCCTGGGACATCGACCTGGAAGAAGAAGCCAAGTCGGGCACGCTCATCAGTTTTGAGGAAGACGAGAACATGGAACAAGCCGTTGTTTCCGGCATCGCGTTCAGCCGCGACGAAGCCAAGATCACCGTGGTCGGCGTGCCCGACACCCCCGGCATCGCTTACCAGATCCTGGGCAAGGTCGCCGAGGCCAACATCGATGTCGACGTGATCATCCAGAACGTCTCGCACGACGGCAAGACGGACTTCTCGTTCACCGTGCCGCGCGGCGATTACGCCAAGACGCTGGAGCTGCTGCAAAAGGATGTGCAGCCGAAGCTGGGTGCGCGCGAGATCGTCGGCGACCCGAAGATCTGCAAGGTCTCCATCGTGGGCATCGGCATGCGCAGCCACGTCGGCATCGCCTCGACCATGTTCAAGACCTTGTCGGACGAAGGCATCAACATCCAGATGATCACCACCTCGGAGATCAAGACCTCCGTCGTCATCGACGAGAAGTACATGGAGCTGGCCGTTCGCGCGCTGCACAAGGCCTTCGGCCTGGACGAAGCCAAGGCCTGATCGGACCTGGCTCGATCGCTGAGCGTTTGAATTCGCCGTGTCAGCGCGGCGTGTTGTTTTGTTCAACACGGCATGGTGGCCAGGTTTTCTGGGCTAGAATGCGCGCTGTTGCTGGAGACGTGGCCGAGTGGTCGAAGGTACTCCCCTGCTAAGGGAGCATACGCCAAAAGCGTATCGAGGGTTCGAATCCCTCCGTCTCCGCCAAAACAAGAGCGCCCCTGATTCGTCAGGGGCGTTTTCTTTTGTCTGGATCCATCATGTTCAAGAACCTCATCGTCTACCGCATCGGCGAGGGCTGGTCGGCATCGGTCAGCCAGTTGGAGTCCGAACTGGACAAGGCGCGCTTCGTGCCCTGTGGCCTCACGCAGCAGAAGTCCGCAGGCTGGATCGAGCCGCGTGGCGAGAAGCACGGCCCACTGGTCGAGTCGGTGAGCGGGCAGTGGTTGCTGCGTTTGATGAGCGAGCAGCGCGTGGTGCCGGGCTCGGTGGTCAAGCGCCGCACCGAAGAGATCGCCGACCAGATCGAGGAGCAGACCGGCCGCCGCCCGGGCAAGAAGCAGACGAAGGAGCTCAAGGAGCAGGCCTTGCTGGAGCTCTTGCCGATGGCCTTCACCAAGGTGGCCACGACCTGGGTTTGGATCGCGCCGAAGCAGCGCCTGCTGGTGCTCGATTGCGGCAGCCAGGCCAAGGCCGACGAGATCGTGACCTTGCTGGTCAAGGCCATGGACGGGCTCTCGCTGAGCCTGATCCAGACGGAGATGTCGCCGGCCGTGGCGATGTCGCATTGGCTGGGCACGGGCGAGCCGCCGTATCAGTTCAGCGTGGACCGCGAGTGTGAGCTGAAGTCTCCCGACGAGATGAAGTCGGTGGTGCGCTACGCTCGCCACCCGTTGGACACCGACGAGGTCAAGCAGCACATCCAGGCTGGCAAGGTGCCCACGCGCGTGGCGCTGAGCTGGCGCGACCGTGTTTCGTTCGTGCTGACCGAGGCCTTGCAGCTCAAGAAGCTGGCCTTCTTGGACGTGGTCTTCGAAGGCGATGGGGCGCCGGCGCGCGGGGGCAAGGTGGACAAGTCCGAGGCCTTCGAGGCCGATGTGGCCATTTCTACCGGAGAACTGATCCAGTTGATCCCCGATCTGTTCGAGGCCTTGGGTGGCGAGGCGCTGACCATGGCGTCGGTGGGCACGCTCAAGCCGGAGGCCTCGGCTGGTGTCGCTGCGCCAGCCAATGCAGCACCCGCTGCCGCACCCACGGCTCCGCATCCAAGGGCAGATCATGCCCCGCCGTGGGATGTCTGAAAAGCGGCGCGCCCCAGTGTTCGGCCAGCACGGCCGAGCAATTGGGGTGCACGAGCCGGTCACCTTGGCCATTGAGCAGCAGCAGCGGCACAGGCGGTGCTGAACGCGGCGCCTGGTAACGGGCGGCAGCCCACAACTGGCGCAGGCCGTTGATCGGCTGCACGGGGTGGGCTTCGCGCAGACGCAGCCAATGCGCCAGCGTGGCCTCGGGGTCGGGTGGGTGCCGCGTTGTCATCGACAGGATGGTGCGCTCCCATTGCTGGGCAGAGGCGCGCCCGATCAGCAGCCGCGCGATCACTGGCCACCAGCGTGGTTGCAGCCGGTGCCACATCGGGCTGTGCGGCTTCAAGCTGGTGTTGATCAGCACTGCATCGACCAACTCATGAGGATGCTGGTGCGCCCATTCGATCGTGACCATGGCGCCGAGCGACATCGCGATCACGTGATAGGGCGGGGCGACACCTTGTGCGAGCAGGTCGTCGCGCAGCGAGGCCAGCAGGCCGGGCACCGAGGCGGGGCTGCGGTCTTGCCAGCGTGTGCCATTGCCGGCCAAGTCTGGCGTCAGCACGCGTGAGCCCGGGGGTAGTTCGGCGGCCCATCGCTCGGCGAAATCGCCCCAATGGCCGCGCTCGCGGGTGAGGCCACGAAGGAGCAGCCAGGTGCCGCTCGCGGAGGTTTCAGCGTTCATCACGGGGCTTCGTCGAGGGCGCTGCGGCGGGCTTCGTGCCAGTCGGCTGGGGGCGCCGAGGCCTGTCCAGGTACCAGCGTGCGCGCGCCTGCCGGTCGTGCAGGTCGCGGTCTTCGGGCGCGGGCAGCCAGCGCGCATGGCTGGCTGCCGCACGCCCCAGGAAATCGAGCAAGGCCATGTGCCGGCGCAGCACGCGCTGCTGCCGGTGCGCGATCAGCGGGTTGAAGATGCCGTGGCGGCTGAAGAGCTGGCGCGGGTTCTTCTTGACCCACATCCACGAGCCCATTTCCAGCGTCAGCGGCAGGAAAACAGCGTCAGGGTGCTCGCTGCCATGGCGCAGGTAGAGGTGATCCCACAGGTCACCATGGGTCAGGTACTGCAGATTTTGCGGCTCGAAGACGTAGTTGTGGTGGGCATGCGTTTGCTGGAAGACGCGGTGAAGCGCGTGCAGCTCGGCCAGGTGAGGCAGGGGCTGGCAGGTGTGGGCGTAGGGAAACCAGATGCGGTCTTGCAGGCCGAAGCCTGAATGGCAATCCAGTGCCAGGCTGAAGGGGCGGCCGAAAAGCTCTTCGTCAACCAGCCAGCACAGGGCGTGGCTTTCGTCCTCCATGGGCGAGTCGTGCGGGCCGCGGTACCAGGGCAGGGCGGCGCTCAGCCGGTGGCCGCCCAGCAGCCAGGGCACAGGCTCGGTGGCCTCGACCGGGGCGTTGCGCATCAGGTCAACGCCGCGCGGGTTGGCGCGTGTGCCCAGCCACAGGCCGCCAGGGTTGACCAGGGGCATGAAGACCATGCGCAATTGCGAGAGTTGGTGATGCAGCACCTCGTCCCAGCGCAGGCGCTGAATCAGGCTGGCGAGGTAAGCGATGACCACCTCGGCGCCAATGCGCTCCAGGCCGTGCACCCCGCCGAAGTAGCCGATGGCTGGGACCTCGCGCGCCGCATTGCCCAGCGAGATGGACGGCACCTCGAAGACCTTGCCGCCGACTTCGACGCTGCACAGCGTGCGCGCCTGCACATGCTCGCCGCCCAGCTCGATGAGGCGGAGGATGTCGTCGAGCTCGGGCAGCGGGTGGGTGGGGCTCACGGCGAAGGGCGCGCGGTGGGGACCGGGCCACCTTAACGAGCAGGGGGTGGCATTTGTGTGACGGCGGCTCATGCCCATGTCACGGAGCTGACACGCAGTGCGCCTAGTGTGGTGTTTTCGCAGCAAGGCAGTCCCGAACGATGCACGCCCCAGTTCCTCGCACCATGTCCACCATCACGGCCCTGCGCTGGGCCGCGATCACCCTGGCCCTGTTGGCTGGCCTGGGTGAATGGCTGGCTTTGCTGAGGGCGCGGCGGCGTCAGCAGGTGGCGCAACACATGGCGCAACATTGACGGGATCGCACCAGGGTTGGGTCCCTTGCGCTCGGTCACAATGGGGGCATGAGCGAGAGCCACAGCCACCACGGTCACACCCACGACAGCCACGGCCACAGCCATGGTCACGAGCACCAAAGTCTGCTCATCTTCAGCCCGGCAGGCGTCGTTGCGCAGGCCACTTCGGTTCGCCGGGCCGCCAAGCGCCTGAAGGCGCTGGGTTTTGAGGTTGCCGTCGACGAGTCGGCCCTGAAAAAGCACCAGCGCTTCGCCGGCGATGACGAGGTCCGCCTGGCAGCCATCCACCGCGTGGCCGATGCCGCCCCGCAGGTTGCCCTGGCCACGCGGGGAGGCTATGGCCTCAGCCGCCTGCTCGATCGCATCGATTGGCCGAAGCTGGCGGGCAGCATCGAGCGTGGCACCGCCTGGGTGGGTTACAGCGACCTCACGGCCTTGCAACTCGGGGCCATGGCCCACGGTGCGGCCGGCCCCCTCAAGCCGGGCGAGAACGTGTCGGCCGGTTTCTGGGCCGGGCCGATGGCCTGTGGCGACTTTGGCCTGCCCGACGTGCCCGAGGGAGGCGACGATGTCACCCAGGATTGCTTCGTCGAGGCCGTGACTGGCGACCTCGAAGCTGTGGGCTTCCGCACCGAGGCGGGCTTCGATGGCGTCGAGGTGTCGGGGCGCCTGTGGGGCGGCAACCTGTCGGTGGTGCAGGCTCTGCTGGGCACGCCGCATTTCCCCAAGGTGCGTGGAGGCATCCTCTTCCTGGAGGATGTCAACGAGCACCCCTATCGCATTGAGCGCGCTTTGCTGCAACTGCATCAGGCGGGCGTGCTGGGCGCGCAGAAAGCCATCGTGCTGGGTGCGTTCACCGAGTACCGAAAATCTCCGCTCGACCGCGGCTACACGCTCAAATCGGCCATCGCGCACCTGCGCGGCGTCTGCCCGGTGCCCATCCTGACCGGCTTGCCGTTCGGGCATGTGCCGACCAAGGTGTGCCTGCCCGTGGGCCGTCAGGCCACGCTGTCGGTGCAAGGGCGTGACGCCTTCTTGCTCTGGTAGATGAGGGGGATGCCTGTGCGCGCAAGCATGACAGCCTTGGGCCTGATGTGGCGGGCGTGGCGTGAGTGGCGGGCGATGCGCTCAGCGGCGCGCCGGGCCACGATGCTGGTCATGGCGCCGGCCATCGCGCTGACCCTGCTTTGCGGCATGCAAATGGGCGCGGCCTGGGGCGCGCACGCTTACTCGCAGTTCGGCGACATCAAGTACCCATCTGGCTTCAGTCACTTCGACCACGTCAACCCGAATGCGCCCAAGGGCGGCGATTTCTCGCTGGTCGCGCCGATCATCGCCAACAGCTTCGACAAGTTCAACCCATTCACGCTGAAGGGCACCTCGCCGCCGGGCTTGAGCACCTTGGTGTTCGAGACACTGCTGACCGGTAATTTCGAAGAACCGACCACGGCCTATGGCCTGCTGGCCGAAGACGTGAGCGTGGCGCCCGATGGCCGCTCCGTCACGTTCCGGCTCAACCCGAAAGCGCGCTTCCACAACGGCGACCTGGTGCTGGCCCGCGATGTGAAGCACAGCTTCGACATGCTCACAAGCAAGCAGGCCTCGCCGCAGTACGCCTCCTATTTCGGCGGCGTGGCGGGCGTGCAGGTGCTGGGCGAGCGGCTGATCCGCTTCGACTTCAAGCGCTCCGATCCGGACCTGCCCTTGCTGGTCGGCAGCCTGCCAGTGTTCAGCCACAAGTGGGGCGAGGTCAACGGCAAACCCAAGCCTTTTGACCAGATCGTGAACGAGTACCCGATTGCATCGGGGCCTTACCGAATCGGCAAGGTCGTGCCCGGCCGAGACATCACCTATGTGCGCGACAAGGCCTATTGGGGCGCGGACCTCAACGTGCGGCGCGGCCTGTTCAATTTCGACCGCATCACCTACCGGATGTACCTCGACAACGTCACCGCATTCGAGGGCTTCAAGGCCGGTGAGTTCGATTTCATCGAGTCCTACATCTCGAAGGACTGGGTTCGAGCCTACAAGGGCAAGCGTTTCGATTCGGGCGAGCTGGTCAAGAAGACGCTGCCGCACCGCAACGCGGCCAATTTCCAGGGCTTCATCTTCAACACGCGGCTCGACAAGTTCAAGGACATGCGCGTGCGCCAGGCCATCGACCTGGCGATGGACTTCGAGTGGATGAATCGCCAGCTCTTCTACGGCATCTACTCCCGCATCACCAGCTTTTTCACCAACAGCGATTACGAGGCCAAGGGCCTGCCTTCGCCTGAGGAACTGGCTCTGCTGGCGCCATGGCGCCGCAGCCTAGACCCGGCCGTGCTGAACGAGCCTGTGCCCATGCCGCCCACCACCACACCGCCAGGCTCGCTGCGCGCCAACCTGCGCCAAGCGCGCGACCTGCTCGCAGCCGCTGGCTGGAAGCTGCAAGACGGTGTGTTGCGCAATGCCCGTGGTGAGGCCTTCACCATCGAGTTTCTCGACAACTCGCCCAGCATGGGGCGGGTGATCACGCCCTTCATCCGCAACCTCGAAAAGCTCGGCATCCAGGCGCAGTACCGTGTGGTGGACTACGCCGTCTATGAGAAGCGCATGAAGCGTTTCGAGTTCGAGATGATCAGCCTGGCCTTGCCGGGGCAAGAGGTGCCCGGGGCCGAGTTGCGCCAGTACTATCACTCGTCGATGGCGGGTGTCGAAGGCTCTGACAACCTGATGGGCGTGAAGGACCCGGTGATCGACGCGCTCATCGAAAAGGTCGCTCAAGCGAAGACGGGTCCCGAGCTGGTCGTGGTGCTGCGCGCGCTCGACCGGGTCATGCGCCACCAGCATTATTTCGTTCCGCACTGGTATTCGCGCAACTTCCGCGTGGCCTGGCGTGGCCATCGCTTCTTGATGCCCGAGCCGCCGCCGCATTACCGGCCCGAAACCTGGGCCATGAGCACGTGGTGGCACGAATGAACACGCGCCTGTGGAGCCATTGACGACCATGTGGGCCTACATCCTCAAACGCATCCTGCTGATGGTGCCGACGCTGCTGGGCGTGCTGCTGGTGACCTTCGCCATCATCCAGTTCGTGCCCGGCGGGCCGGTCGAGCAGGTGATGTCTCAGCTGACCAGCCGAACCTCGGGCGGCGAACGCGCCGGCGCCGACAGCGCCTACCGTGGCCGCCAGGGCGTGGACCCTGCGCAGATCGAAGAGCTCAAGAAACTCTATGGCTTCGACAAGCCGGCCCCTGAACGCTTCGTCAAGATGCTGGCCGACTACGCCCGCTTCGACCTGGGTCAGAGCTTCGTTCACCACAAGGATGTGTGGGAGCTGATCCAGGAGAAACTGCCAGTCTCGATCAGCCTGGGGCTGTGGACCTTCTTCCTGAGCTACCTTGTGTCGGTGCCCTTGGGCATCGCCAAGGCGGTGAGGGCGGGCAGCCGCTTCGACCTGGTCACCAGCGTCATCGTGCTGGTGGGCTATGCCATACCGGGCTTCGTGCTGGGCGTGGCGCTGCTGGTGCTGTTCGGCGGGGGCAGCTTCCTGCAATGGTTCCCGCTGCGCGGCCTGACTTCGGCCAACTGGGACGAGCTCAGCCTGGGTGCCAAAGTGGTCGACTACCTCTGGCACATCGCCTTGCCGGTGACGGCCAGCGTGGTGGGCAGCTTTGCCGTCATCACCATGTTGACCAAGAACGCTTTCCTCGACGAGATCCGCAAGCAGTACGTGCTCACGGCGAGGGCCAAGGGCCTGGATGAGCGCAAGGTGCTTTGGAAGCACGTGTTCCGCAACGCCCTGATCCCGCTGGTGACGGGCTTCCCCGCCGCGTTCATCGGTGCCTTCTTCACGGGCTCGCTGCTGATCGAGACGCTGTTCTCGCTGGATGGCCTCGGCCTGCTTGGTTACGAGTCCGTCATGCGACGTGATTACCCCGTGGTCCTGGGCACGCTCTACCTGTTCACCCTGATCGGCCTGGTCACCAAGCTGATCTCCGACCTCTGCTATGTGTGGGTCGACCCGCGCGTGAAGCTGGACGCATGAGGGAGTCAGCCATGTCGTCAGAACTCACCTCCTCCTCGCCCCCCCCGGCTTCACCCGCATCGCCTGCTTCGATTTCACCCAGCCGGCGCGCCTGGCTGCGCTTCAAGCAGCACCGCCTGGGTTTCTGGAGTCTGATCTTGTTTTCAGCGCTGGTTGTGATCAGCCTGGGTGCGGAGCTGGTCTCCAACGACCGGCCGCTGCTGGCCCGCTACGAGGGCCGCTGGTACGTGCCCATCGTGCAAGACGTGCCCGAGACCACCTTCGGCGGTGACTTCGAAACGCCCACGGATTACCTCGATCCCTTCATCCGCGCTCAGTTCGAGAAGCCGGGCAACTTTGCGCTTTACCCGCTCAACCATTCGCATCACCGCACCATCAACTACTTCGCCAAATCGCCCAACCCGTCGGCGCCCTCGGCCGACAACTGGCTGGGCACCGACGACCGGGGGCGCGACGTGCTGGCCCGCCTCATCTACGGTTTTCGCGTGTCGGTGCTGTTCGGCCTGGCGTTGACGGTCATCGGCGTGGTGGTCGGGGTGCTCACCGGGGCCATCCAAGGTTTCTACGGCGGCCGCACCGACCTGCTGTTCCAGCGCTTCATCGAGATCTGGGGCTCCATGCCCGAGCTCTACCTGCTCATCATCTTTTCGGCCGTGTTGTCGCCCAGTGTGGGCTTGCTGATTCTGTTGTTGAGCCTGTTCGGCTGGATTGGCTTGTCCGACTACGTGCGCGCCGAGTTCCTGCGCAACCGCCAGCTCGACCATGTGCGTGCGGCCCGGGCGCTGGGTCTCACCAACTGGCAGATCATCCGCCGCCACATCCTGCCCAACAGCCTGACGCCGGTGGTCACCTTCCTGCCCTTCCGCATGAGCGCGGCCATCCTGGCTTTGACCTCGCTGGACTTCCTGGGCCTGGGTGTACCGTTGGACACGCCCAGCCTGGGCGAGATGCTTCAGCAGGGCAAGAACAACCTCGACGCCTGGTGGATCTCGCTGTCGACCTTCGGTGTGCTGGTGCTGACCCTGTTGCTGCTGACCTTCATGGGCGACGCCCTGCGCGACGCCCTCGACCCCCGCAAGGAGCACGCCGAATGAGCGCGCAACCGCTGAACCCACCCTTGCTCGACCTGCGTGACCTGCGCGTCGCTTTTGGCGAGAAGGAAGTCGTGCGTGGCGTGAGCCTGCAGATCGCGCCAGGCGAGAAGCTGGCCGTGGTCGGCGAGTCCGGATCGGGCAAGTCCATCACCGCGATGAGCCTGCTCAAGCTCGTGCCGCAGGCGCGGGTGCAAGGCCAGGCCTGGTTCAATGGCGTGGGTGAGCGAGGCGAGCGCCGCGACCTGCTGCAACTCGGCGAGCGCGAACTGCGCGGCGTGCGCGGGCGCGACGTGGCCGTCATCTTCCAGGAGCCGATGACGGCGCTCAACCCGCTGTTCACCATAGGTGACCAGATCGCCGAAGTCATCGAGCTGCACCAGGCCGTGAGCAAGGCTCAGGCTTGGCAGCATGCTGTCGACTTGTTGGTGCAGACTGGCATCCCCGAGCCCGAGCGGCGCGCCCTGAGCTTTCCGCACCAGCTCTCTGGTGGGCAACGCCAGCGCGCCATGATCGCCATGGCCCTGGCCTGCCAGCCCAAGCTGCTGCTCGCCGACGAGCCCACCACCGCGCTGGACGTGACCCTGCGTGGCCAGATCCTCGACCTGTTGGGCGAACTGCAACGCACCCACGGCATGGCCGTGCTGATGATCACGCACGACCTGCACCTGGTGCGCCGTTTCGCCGACCGCGTGGCCGTGATGGAGCAGGGTGTGCTGGTGGAGACCGGGCCGGTGGACGATGTGTTCGCCAACCCGCAACACGCCTACACCCGCAAGCTGCTCGACAGCCGGCCGGTGCGAGACCCCCAAGCCCTGCCGCCCACCGAAGGCACGCCGCTCATGCAAGGGCAAGGCGTGTGGGTGCGCTACCCCGTGCCTAGGCCTGGCGTCAAAGGCTGGTTCAGCCATGGGCACTTCGATGCAGTCCGTGGGGTGGATTTCGAGCTGCCGCCTGGCCGCACGCTGGGCGTCATCGGCGAGTCGGGCTCCGGCAAGTCGACCCTGGCGCTGGCCGCGCTCGGCTTGCAGCCCAGCGAAGGGCGCTTGTCCGTGCAAGGCTCAGCCTGGCAGCACCAGGCGCTCAAGGATCGATCCTTGCGCCGCGCCGTGCAGGTCGTCTTTCAAGACCCGTTTTCGTCGCTCTCGCCACGCATGACGGTGGAGGAGCTGGTGGGCGAGGGGCTCGGCATCCACCGCCCGGACATGGCGCCCGCGCTACGCCGCCAGCAGGTCGAGCAGACCTTGGCCGAAGTCGGGCTGACAGAGGCTCAGTTCCCGCGCCTGCTGTCACGCTACCCGCACGAGTTCTCGGGAGGGCAGCGGCAACGCCTGGCCCTGGCCCGGGCCTTGGTGGTCGAGCCCCGGGTGCTGGTGCTCGACGAGCCCACCAGCGCGCTCGACGTCACCATCCAGAAGCAGGTGCTGGGCCTGTTGCAGCGCCTGCAGCGCGAGCGCGGCCTGAGCTACCTGCTCATCACCCACGATGTGGATGTGGTCGCCGCGATGGCGCACGAACTCATCGTCATGAAGTCGGGCGAAGTGGTCGAGCGTGGCCCGGTCGACGAGGTGCTCCAGCGCCCCCGCCACCCATACACGCAAAAGCTGGTGTCAGCGAGCCTGCGCTGACGATGAGCAGGGGGGCTCAGATCCCCATCTTGCCCAGCCGATCCATCAGGTCGCGCAGCGTGCTGACCAGCACGGGGTGATCGGTTTCCAGCTTGGCTTCGAGCGTTTGCGCCAGGACGTTGATGTCGTCTTGGTCGTCGCGGGTTTGCGGGTCGTTGGCAGCCTGCTCGTCGGATTGGGCCAACACCCGTTGGATGTCTGCGTCCAGGGTTTGCAAGGCCTCGCGCGTGGACGCATCGACCTGGGGGCGCGCGGCCAGTTCGGTGTGCAGGCGCTGCAAGAGCGCGGTCAGTTCCTCGCGGTTCATGATTGTGTCTCCTTTGAGGCCCATTCTGCCGATTCGCGTGGGGGATGCAAGCCGCGCGGGCGTGAAAAAGGGGCCTCGCGGCCCCCTCTCTTCGCTGGCTGGCGGCGTCAGTGGCAGTCGCCCACCGCCTGCCCCGGCGTCACTCGGCCAAGTCGCCCAGCCCACCCATGACGTGGCTGAAGCCGCCGTCCACGTAGGTGATCTCGGCCGTCACGCCACCGGCCAGGTCGGACAGCATGAAGGCGGCCACGTTGCCCACGTCCTCGATGGTGACGTTGCGGCGCAACGGGGCGTTCTGCTCGACCACGCTCAGGATCTTGCTGAAGCCCTTGATGCCCGAGGCTGCCAGGGTCTTGATCGGGCCGGCCGAAATGCCGTTGGCACGGATGCCTTTGGGGCCCAGGCTGGCGGCGGTGTAACGCACAGAGGCTTCTAGCGAGGCCTTGGCCAGGCCCATGGTGTTGTAAGCCGGCACGATGCGTTCCGCGCCCAGGTAGGACAGCGTCAGCAGGGCCGATTTCGGGTTCAGGTAGGGCAGGGCTGCCTTGGCCATGGCCGGAAAGCTGTAGGCCGAGATGTCGTGGGCGATGCGGAAACCTTCGCGCGAGAGGCCTTCCAGGAAGTCGCCTGCGATGGCTTCGCGCGGGGCAAAACCAATGGAATGCACGAAACCGTCGAAGGTGGGCCACACCTTGGCCAGGTCGGCGAACATCTGGGCGATCTGCTCGTCGCTGCCCACGTCGCAATCGAAGATCAGCTCGGAGTTGAATTCCTTGGCGAAATCGGTGATGCGGTCCTTGAAGCGCTCGCCGACGTAGCTGAAAGCCAGCTCGGCGCCTTCGCGGTGGCAGGCCTGGGCGATGCCGTAGGCGATGGAACGGTTGGACAGCAGGCCCGTGATCAACAGGCGCTTGCCAGCGAGGAATCCCATGGAGTCTCCATTCGAGGGGTCAAACCAGCCGCGCATTCTGACACGGGCGGCGTGGGGGGATGCCTGGGTGCCTCATCCATGAATTTCATCCTGTGCCCTTGATGTGGTCGTTTCATCGGGGTAAAATGCGGGATTGGCTGCTTTGGCTGATCCGGTTTTCCCACTGGCTTTTTCATTCGGGTGCCATCAGGTGCCCGCTTTGCTTGGTTGTTTGCTTGGTGTTTGCCAAGTTCGCCAGGTGCGTCAAGTGAAACGAGCTTCGGGGTGCTGGGTTTCCAAGCGGTTCGCTTCGTGAATGTCACGGGCGTCGCTGGCTGCATGTGAACCGACATGCGAAGTGGCCTGCGGTGGTCTGTGCAGTGTGAGGGCGGATCATTCCAGCCCTTTTTTTTTGCTTGACCGTTTTTCAGGCGCTCGCGCCCTTGCTTTTTTCGTTGATCGCACCCCATCAGGATGAGTTGGCTCAATGTCGTTGAAACCACCGTGACCGGCCTCGGTTACGAGCTTGTGGACTGTGAACGCAGTTCGCATGGCTTGCTGCGCGTGTACATCGACCGCCTGCCTGACCAGCCTTACGACCTGCCGGGCGACCTCGTCACCGTGGACGACTGCGAAAAAGTGACCCGCCAACTGCAATACGCCCTGGAAACGGTCGATGCCGACTACGCGCGCCTGGAAGTTTCGTCTCCTGGCGTTGATCGCCCTCTGAAGACGCCGGCGCACTTCGCCCGCTTCCAGGGGGAGCGCATCACCATCGCGCTCAAGGCCCCGTTCCAGGGGCGCAAACACTACAGCGGCGTGCTGTGTGCTTCTCCAGATGGAGACGAAGCCGCCATCGCTGCGGGCCAGGCCTGGGGCCTGTTGCTCAATTCGGCCGATGCCGAAAAGCCGCTGTCCAAGACGGCGGCCAAGAAGCTGGCCAAGGAACTGGCGGCCCGGGGCGAAACCGAGCCGCAGCAGGTGGATGAAATTTTGGGTTTCACACTCGATGAAATTCGCGAGGCCAGACTGGTGCCTGAAGTGAGTTTCAAGGGTCGTGTGCGTCGGGAGGCAACCCCGGCGAGTGAAGTTGCCGTCGAAGAGGCGCAAGAACTCGGAGGTCAGAAGAAATGAATCGTGAATTGCTGATGCTGGTGGACGCCATCTCCCGTGAGAAGAGCGTGGACCGTGACGTGGTGTTCGGTGCGGTCGAATCCGCCCTGGCCTCCGCCACCAAGAAGCTCTACCAGGGCGAAGTGGACATCCGTGTCGCCATCGACCGTGAAAGTGGCGAGTACGAGACCTTCCGCCGCTGGCTGGTCGTGCCCGACGAGGCCGGCCTGCAGAACCCGGAAGCCGAGGAAATCCTCTCGGACGCCGTCGACCGCATCGCCGACATCGAGGTCGGTGATTACATCGAGGAATCCATCGAATCCGTGCCCATCGGCCGCATCGGTGCGCAAGCCGCCAAGCAGGTCATCCTGCAGAAGATCCGCGACGCCGAGCGCGAACAGCTGCTCAACGACTTCCTCTCGCGCGGCGAGAAGATCTTCGTGGGCACCGTCAAGCGCCTGGACAAGGGCGACATCATCGTCGAGTCGGGCCGCGTCGAAGGGCGCCTCAAGCGCACCGAGATGATCCCGAAGGAAAACCTGCGCTCGGGCGACCGCGTTCGCGCCTACATGCTGGGCGTCGATTCGCTGGCCCGTGGCCCGCAGATCATGCTCTCGCGCTCTGCCCCCGATTTCATGATCGAACTCTTCCGCCAGGAAGTGCCCGAGATCGAACAAGGCCTGCTCGAGATCAAGAGCTGCGCCCGTGATTCCGGCTCGCGCGCCAAGATAGCTGTGCTCTCGCACGACAAGCGCGTCGACCCGATCGGCACTTGCGTGGGCGTGCGCGGTTCGCGCGTCACCGCCGTCACCAACGAGTTGGCCGGCGAGCGCGTCGACATCGTGCTGTGGTCCGAAGACCCGGCGCAGTTCGTCATCGGTGCGCTGGCCCCGGCCAACGTGCAGTCCATTTTTGTTGATGAAGAAAAGCACGCCATGGACGTGGTCGTGGACGAGGAAAACCTCGCCATCGCCATCGGCCGTGGTGGCCAGAACGTGCGCCTGGCGTCCGAGCTGACCGGCTGGAAGATCAACATCATGTCGGCCGAGGAATCGGCCCAGAAGCAGGCCGTCGAGTCCGACTCCATCCGCAAGATCTTCGTCGAGAAGCTCGATGTGGACGTGGAAGTCGCCGACATCCTGATCGCCGAAGGCTTCTCCAGCCTGGAAGAAGTGGCCTACGTGCCGCTGCAGGAAATGCTGGAAATCGATGCCTTCGACGAAGACACGGTCAACGAACTGCGCACCCGTGCCAAGGATGCGCTGCTGACCATGGAAATCGCCAAGGAAGAAGAAGTCGAAGCCCTGTCGGAAAGCCTCAAGGGGCTGGAAGGCCTGACGCCCGAGCTGATCACCAAGCTCACGGAGTCTGGCATCCACACCCGTGACGACCTGGCCGACCTCGCTGTGGACGAGCTGACCGAGATCACCGGTGTGTCCGATGATCAGGCTCGCGCGCTCATCATCAAGGCCCGCGAACACTGGTTCGCCTGATCGAAGCCCGACCACCGCCCGTACTCACTCAAGCAAGCTCATCGCAAGGATCTAAACAATGGCCGTGACCACCGTCGCACAATTCGCCGCGGAGCTCAATCGCCCGGCTGCGACACTGCTGGAACAGCTCCAGTCCGCAGGCGTGCCCAAGGCAGCGCCTGAAGACGTGCTGACGGAGGCCGACAAGGAGCGTCTGCTCGATCACCTGCGTTCCGCCCACGGCACCACCGGCGGCGACCGCAAGAAGATCACCCTGACGCGCAAGTCGACCACCGAAATCAAGCAGGCAGACGCATCCGGCAAGGCCCGCACCATCCAGGTCGAGGTCAAGAAGAAGCGCGTGTTCGTCAAGCGCGATGAGTCCGGCGTGGAAGAGTCGAATGACACCGCGCAGGCTGAAGCCGAGCTGGCGCGTCGCGAAGAAGAAGCCCGTGCCCAGGCCGAAGAGCTGCGTCAGCAGGAAGAAGCCCTGGCCGAAGCCCGCCGCCAGCGCGAGGAGCAGGAACGCCAGGAGCGTGAAGCTGCCGCCGCCGCTGCTGCCGCCGCCGCCCGTGAGGCCGCCGAGGCCGCCGCTCGCGAGCAGGCGGCCTTGGCTGCCGCCCCTGTTGCCGCCGGCAGTGCCGAAGGCAACGTTGCCGAAGATGACAGCGCAGAGAAGGAAGCCGCCGCAGCACGCCGTGCCGCCGCACAGGCCGCTGCCCGTGCCGAAGCCGCCGCTTTGACCGCAGCCGCTCAGCGTGGCGCGCGTGGCGGTGTGCGCAAAGCCGCTGAAAAGACCCAAACCGAGGCTGCTGCGCCGGCTGAACAGGCCGCTACTGCACCCGAGGCCGAAGCTGCTGCGCCCGTTGCTGCGCCAGCTCCCGCTGTGGAGGCGCCCAAGGCCCCGGCTGTGCGCGTGGTCAAGGCCGCCGACATCGAAGCCGAAGAAAAGCAGAAGGCCGCCGACCTGGCCGCACGCCGCAAGGCCGCCGAGGCCGAGGCTGCCGCCATCCGCGCGATGATGAACGCGCCCAAGAAGGTGCTGACGGCCAAGAAGCCCGAAGAAGCCAAGCCGGCCGAGGCCGCAGCGGGCATCAAGGGCACCATCCACAAGCCCAAGGGCGCACCGGGTGCCACTGCCGCGCCGGGCAGCACGGCGGCCAAGCCGGGCGACAAGAAGTCGGTCAAGTCCGAGAAGCTGTCTTCAAGCTGGGCCAATGACGACAAGAAGCGCGGCGCACCTGCCGGCAAGGGGCGCACCGACGCTGGCGCCAACGCTCGCAACAGCTGGAAGGCGCCTGGCGGCAAGGGCCGCCGTGGTGGCGACCGCGGTGACAGCCAGTCGAACTTCGTGCCGCCGAGCGAGCCGCAAATCATCGAGGTGCATGTGCCCGAGACCATCTCGGTGGCCGACCTCGCCCACAAGATGTCCGTGAAGGCTTCCGAGGTCATCAAGCAGATGATGAAGCTCGGCCAGATGGTCACCATCAACCAGCAGCTAGACCAGGAAACCGCCATGATCGTGGTGGAGGAAATGGGCCACAAGGCGTTCGCCGCCAAGCTGGACGACCCCGATGCCTTCCTGGAAGAAGAACACGCCGAACAAACGGCCGAGGCCTTCCCGCGTGCGCCCGTGGTCACCGTCATGGGCCACGTCGACCACGGCAAGACCTCGCTGCTGGACTACATCCGCACCTCGCGTGTGGCGGCTGGCGAAGCGGGCGGCATCACGCAGCACATTGGCGCCTACCACGTGGACACCCCGCGCGGCATGATCACCTTCCTCGACACCCCGGGTCACGAGGCCTTCACGGCCATGCGTGCTCGCGGTGCGAAGGCCACCGACATCGTCATCCTGGTGGTGGCGGCCGACGACGGCGTCATGCCGCAGACGAAGGAAGCCATCCACCACGCGAAGGCCGCTGGCGTGCCCATCGTGGTCGCGATCAACAAGATCGACAAGCCCGGTAACAACGTCGAACGCGTGACCCAGGAGCTGGTCGCCGAGCAAGTCGTGCCCGAAGCCTACGGTGGTGATTCGCCGTTCTGCCCGGTGTCGGCCAAGACCGGCCAGGGCATCGACGAACTGCTGGAAAACGTGTTGCTGCAAGCCGAAGTGCTGGAGCTCACCGCACCGAAGGACGCCATGGCCAAGGGTCTGGTCATCGAAGCACGCCTGGACAAGGGGCGTGGCCCCGTGGCCACCGTGCTGGTGCAGTCCGGTACCCTCAAGCGTGGCGATGTCGTGCTGGCCGGCGCCTCGTATGGCCGCGTGCGCGCCATGCTGGACGAAGACGGCAAGCCCTCGAACGAGGCCGGGCCTTCCATCCCGGTGGAAATCCAGGGCCTGACCGAGGTGCCCTCGGCCGGTGACGAGTTCATGGTGCTGGCCGACGAACGCCGCGCCCGCGAAATCGCCACCTTCCGCCAAGGCAAGTACCGCGACGTGAAGCTGGCCAAGCAACAAGCAGCCAAGCTCGAGAACATGTTCGAGCAAATGGGCCAGGGCGGCGACGTCCAGACTTTGCCGATCATCATCAAGGCCGACGTGCAGGGTTCGCAAGAAGCGCTGGCTTCTTCGCTGCTCAAGCTCTCGACCGAAGAAGTTCGCGTGCAGATCGTTCACGCTGCCGTGGGCGGTATCTCCGAGTCGGACGTCAACCTGGCGATCGCCTCGAAGGCTGTGCTGATCGGCTTCAACACCCGCGCAGACGCCAACGCCCGCAAGGTGGCCGACCACAACGGCATCGACATCCGCTACTACAACATCATCTACGACGCCGTGGACGATGTGAAGGCGGCGATGGGCGGCATGCTGGCTCCTGAGCAGCGCGAGGAAGTCATCGGCACCGCAGAGATCCGCCAGGTTTTCGTTGCTTCGAAGATCGGCACCATCGGTGGCTCCATGGTCACCAGCGGTGTGGTCCGCCGCAGCGCCAAGCTGCGCCTGCTGCGCGACAACGTGGTCATCTACACCGGCGAGCTCGACGGCCTCAAACGCTTCAAGGACGATGTCAAGGAAGTGCGCGAAGGCTTCGAGTGTGGTCTCAACATCAAGGGCTACAACGACATCAAGGAAGGTGACGTGCTCGAGTTCTTCGAAATCAAGGAAGTGGCTCGCACGCTGTAAAAAACACAGCGACCGCTCCCCAACCCAACCCCGCCTGAAACCCAGGCGGGGTTTGTGCTTGGAGGGCGGGCACTGAGCAGGAGTCAAGCACCATGCGTCACAAACGTTCCACACCCAATCGCGGCCTCCGCGTGGCCGACCAGATCCAGCGCGACCTGGCCGAGCTCATCCGCGAGCTGAAAGATCCGCGCATCGGCATGGTCACGATCAGCAACGTCGAGGTGACGCCGGATTACGCACATGCCAAGGTGCGTTTTTCGCTGCTCATCGGTGACCCGACTGAGAGCGAAGAGGGCCTCAACGAGGCCGCTGGCTACCTGCGCAATGGCTTGTTCAAGCGCCTGCAGATCCACACCGTGCCGACGCTGCATTTCCACTTCGACCGCACCACCGAGCGCGCGGCCGAGCTCAATGCGCTGATCAACCGCGCCGTGGCGGACAAGGCCAAGGATGCGGATGAGCCGGGCGCGGAGGGCAAGGACGCGTGAACATGGTCGCGGCAACTCAACAGCTGGCCCGCCCGCCGCGTCAACCGCGTCGGGCTCTGCATGGCGTCATCCTGCTCGACAAGCCGCTGGGCTTGTCGAGCAACGATGCCTTGCAGAAGGTCAAGCGGCTGTTCCGTGCCGAGAAGGCGGGCCACACCGGCACGCTCGACCCACTGGCCACCGGCCTGCTGCCGCTGTGCTTCGGCGCGGCCACGAAGTTCTCGCAGGTCTCGCTCGACGCCGACAAGCGCTACACCGCCACGCTGCAGCTGGGCGTGCGCACCACCACGGCCGATGCCGAGGGCGAGGTGCTGTCCACCCGCGAGGTGACGCCCGCCATGCTCGAACCCCAGCGCTTGCGCGCGGCCTGCGATGACTTCCTGGGCACGATCGACCAGGTGCCGCCCATGCACTCGGCGCTCAAGCACCAGGGCAAGGCGCTGTACGAGTACGCACGCGAAGGTGTCGAGATCGAACGCGCGCCGCGCCGCGTCACCCTTCACGCCATTGACATCGTTTCGGTGCAAGGTGAGGTCGTGACCATCGACGTGCGTTGCAGCAAGGGCACCTACATCCGCACCCTGGCCGAGGACATCGGCGAACACCTGGGCTGTGGCGCCCACCTCATCGGCTTGCGCCGCACCGGCAGCGGGGGTGTTTCGTTGCAAGGTGCGGTCACGCTCGAAGCCCTGCAAACCATGACCGAGGCCGAGCGCGACCAGCACCTGATGGCGCCCGACGTGCTGCTGGCCGATTGCCCCGAAGCCATGTTGTCCCAAGACGATGCTGCCCGTTTCCTGACCGGCATGCGCCGCAAGGTGGGGCTGGCCAACGCATCCCTGGTGCGCGTCTATGGTCCTTTGCCAGGTGCTTCGGACATGGCCGCCTCATCCGCCCTCCGACGTGTGCTGCTTGGCAGCGCCCACGTGCAGGCCGGCGAACTCATCCCCACCCGCTTGCTCAGCCCCATGGAAGTGCAAGGCCTGGTGAGCCAGCAAGCGAGCGAGCCGGCCGTGCCGGCCGCCCATTGATTTCAGACCTCAGAGATTCCCCGAAAGACGCCCATGAGCACTCAAATCCGCAACATCGCGATCATCGCCCACGTGGACCATGGCAAGACGACCATGGTGGACCAACTGCTGCGCCAGTCCGGCACCTTCGCCGAGCACGAAAAAGTGGTCGACACGGTGATGGACAACAACGCCATCGAACGCGAGCGTGGCATCACCATCCTGGCCAAGAACTGCGCTGTGAGCTGGAAGGGCACGCACATCAACATCGTCGACACCCCGGGCCACGCGGACTTTGGCGGTGAAGTCGAGCGCGCGCTGTCGATGGTGGACGGCGTGGTGCTGCTGATCGACGCGCAGGAAGGCCCGATGCCCCAGACGCGCTTCGTGACCAAGAAGGCGCTGGCGCTGGGCTTGAAGCCCATCGTCGTGGTCAACAAGGTCGACAAGCCGGGTGCCAAGCCGGACGCCGTCATCAACGCCGCTTTCGACCTGTTCGACAAGCTGGGCGCGACCGACGAGCAGCTCGACTTCCCCGTGGTGTACGCCTCGGGCATCAATGGCTGGTCTTCGCTGGAAGAAGGCGAGCCGGGTGCGCAATGGGGCACCGACATGTCGGCCCTGTTCGACACGGTGCTCAAGCACGTGCAGCCGCACAACGGCAACCCCGAGGCTCCGCTGCAGCTGCAGATCTCGGCGCTGGACTACAACAGCTTCGTCGGTCGCATTGGCGTGGGCCGCGTCAACGCCGGCAAGATCAAGCCCGGCATGGATGTGGTCGTGATGGAAGGGGCTGACGGCAAGACCATCAAGGGCCGCATCAACCAGGTGCTGACCTTCCAGGGGCTGGACCGCGTGCAGGTGACCGAGGCTGGCCCGGGCGAGATCGTGCTGATCAACGGCATTGAAGAAATCGGCATCGGCGTGACGGTGACCGACCCGGCCAACCCCTCGCCGCTGCCCATGCTGAAGGTGGACGAGCCCACGCTGACCATGAACTTCTGCGTGAACACCTCGCCGCTGGCCGGCCGCGAAGGCAAGTTCGTGACCTCGCGCCAGATCTGGGACCGCCTGCAAAAGGAACTGCAGCACAACGTGGCGCTGCGCGTGAAGGAAACCGACGAAGACGGCATCTTCGAGGTCTGCGGCCGGGGTGAATTGCACCTGACCATCCTGCTGGAAAACATGCGCCGCGAAGGCTACGAGCTGGCCGTGTCCAAGCCGCGCGTGATGTTCAAGGACATCGATGGCGTCAAGAGCGAGCCGATGGAACTCGTCACCGCCGACGTGGAAGAAATCCACCAGGGCGGCGTGATGCAGGCCCTCGGCCTGCGCAAGGGCGAGATGATCAACATGGAGCCGGACGGCCAAGGCCGCGTGCGCCTGGAGTACCGCATCCCGGCTCGTGGCCTGATCGGCTTCTCCAACGAGTTCATGAACCTGACGCGTGGCTCGGGCCTGATCTCGTCGATCTTCGACGGCTACGAAGCGCACAAGGGCGAAATCGGCGGCCGCAAGAACGGCGTGCTGATCTCGATGGACGACGGTGAAATCTTCACCTACGCCCTGGGCAAGCTCGATGATCGCGGCCGCATGTTCGTCAAGCCGAACGACCCGGTGTACGAAGGCATGATCGTCGGCATCCACAGCCGCGACAACGACCTGGTGGTCAACGCCACGCGCACCAAGCAGCTCACCAACTTCCGCGTCTCTGGCAAGGAAGACGCCATCAAGATCACGCCGCCGATCGAACTCACGCTGGAGTACGGCGTGGACTTCATCGACGACGACGAGCTGGTCGAGATCACCCCGAAGAGCATCCGCCTGCGCAAGCGTCACCTGAAGGAACACGACCGCAAGCGTGCTTCGCGTGAAGCGAACGCCTGATCTCTTGATGACGCATCTACCCCGAACGGGTAGCTGATGGAAGCCCTGATGCTGGCCAGCAAGCCGGCATCAGGGCTTTCCCACATTTGGCCGGCAGGTGAACATGAGTGGCCGCATTGGTGAATGCCGTGGTGCGCGCCTGTTCCTACGATGACTGCACTTCCAACACGTTGTACAGCAGCTCATCATGCAAAAACTGAATCGCCGCCAGTGGGGACAAAGCGTTTTGGCCATCGGGGGCCAGTTGGGCCTGGGGAGCGTGGGCCTGCCCATGCGCGCCCTCACCGGCGGGGTGGCTTCGGCGGGGGCCCTGGCTGGCCTCATGACCGACGAGGCCTACGCCGCGCAGGCCGAAGAACACGTGCCCAACCTCGTCGTCGGCACGGGCTATGGCGGCGCCGTCACGGCGCTGCGCCTGGCTCAGCAGGGGCAGCGCGTGACCATGATCGAAATGGGCCGGCTGTGGAACACGCCGGGCCCCGACGGCAAGGTCTTTTGCAAACCCTTCTCGCCCGACGACCGGGCCATGTGGTTCAAGGACCGCATCACCGCGGTGTTCTCCACCATCGGCGGTGTCATCCCGCTGAGCAGCCTGCTGAAGGTGCCGGTGGCCGCAGGCATCCTCGACGTGGTGTCTTCGCCTAACATGGACGTCTACCTCGGCCGTGGCGTGGGCGGTGGCTCGCTGGTCAACCTGGCGATGCTGATCACGCCCTACCGCGAGACGCTGCAGCGCATCATGCCGCCTGGCATCGACATCAACGAGCTCTACAACGTCTACTACCCCCGTGCGTTGGTCACGCTGGGCGGCAACCGCATCCGCCCGGCCTACTACCAGGCCAGCGCTTACCACCGCTATGCCCGCGTGGCCTGCGCGCAGGCGGCCAAGGCCGGCTACCAGTGGCGCACGCTCGACTCGGGCTATGACATGGCCTACATGGAGCAGGAAGAAGCGGGCACGGTGCCCAAGTCCGCGCTGGGCAGCGAAGGCGGCTTCGGCAACAACTACGGTAAGAAGAGCCTGGACAAGACCTACCTGGCCGAGGCGCTCGGCACGGGCCTGGTGCGCATTCAGCCGCTGACGGAGGTGACCTCGATCAGCCGCGCCGCCGATGGGCGCTACGTGGTGACCACCAAGCAGATCGATGTGAAGGGCACCGTGCTGGCCACGCGCGCCATCAGCTGCGACCGCCTCTTCCTGGGTGGTGGCAGCATCGGCACCACCCAGTTGCTGGTGAAGGCACGTGCCACTGGCACGCTGCCCAACCTCAACGAGCATGTTGGCACGCGCTGGAGTTCCAATGGCGAGATTTTCATGGTGCGCAACGTCTTCACGCCGACCGGGGCCAAGACCTCGGTGCTGCCGACCACTGGCGTCGACGCCTACGACCACAAGGGGCAGCAGGTGTACTCGATGAACATCGCCATCCCGCTGGGCATCGACACTTTCAGCACCGCGCACATCACGATGACGCAGACGCCGGAGCTCGGCCGCTTCAGCTATGACGCGGCCAAGCAGCAGGCGGTGCTGAACTGGTCAGACACGGCCAAGAACGAGCCGGTGACCAGCGCACGCACGGTCTACGACAAGATCAACAAGGTCAATGGCGCGACCTACAACAAGAGCTGGTTCGGCGGCAAGACGGTGGGCGACAACGCGACCTACCACCCGCTGGGCGGTTGCCCGATCGGCCTGGCCACGGACGACATCGGCCAGGTCAAGGGTTACCCGGGCCTGTACGTGATGGACGCGGCGCTGTTCCCCGATTCGCTGGTGGCCAACCCGGCGCTGTCGGTCACGGCGCTGGCGGAGCGCAACATCGAGCGCATCATTGCCTCGAGGTGAAACACGGCCCGGCAACCCCCATGTGACAGAGGGTTGCCGTGGCTTCAACGGCCGTGGACCGATTGCAGTTGTTCGTAGGTGTCCATCTGCATTTCGAAACTGAAGTAGCAGTTGCGACCTTTGGCCTTGGCGTTGTAGAGCGCCTGGTCCGCCCGCATGACGAGTTGCTGAGCGTTGGTTGTGGCATCGGGCACGATCGTGGTGATGCCCCCTGACAAGGTGACACAGCCAAAAGGCGAGTCAGGGTGACTCAGGCTGAGGCGCGCCAGCATGTTTTGCAAGGCACGCGCGAAGGTCATGGCACCCGACCTGGGCGTGTTCGGCAGGATCAAGGCGAACTCTTCTCCTCCATAGCGGGCGGCGTGGTCCTGCGGCCGTTGGCATACGCTGCGGAACACCTGCCCAATTTCCTTCAGGCATGCATCGCCCTGGATGTGACCGTGGCGGTCGTTGTAGGCCTTGAAGAGGTCGACATCGCACAGGAACAGGCTCAGGGGCTGCTGGTCACGCGCGCAGTTTTTCACACTCAGGTGGAGCTTCTCGTCGAAGCTGCGGCGGTTGCCAAGCTGGGTTAGCTCATCGAGCATGCTCAGGTGAGAGAGGCGTTCGTTGGCTTCACGCAGCGCTTCCGATGTCTCGATCAATTGCATGCGCATGCGTTGCAGCCTGGTCAGCGCATGCAGCTTGGCGGAGAGCACCACGGGTGAGGTGGGCTTGAACAGGTAGTCATCGCCGCCGGCTTCAATGCCTTTTTGCAGGTCCAGCTCGGTGTCGCGGCTCGACAAGAAGATGATGGGGGTCCAGTCGCTGCCTTCCAGCAACCTGATCTGTTGCGCTGTCCAGTAGCCGTCTTCTTTGGGCAAGACCACGTCCATGAGGATCAAATCCGGGTGCTCGGACCAAAAGAGCGAAAGCGCCTGCTGCCCATCCTCCGCTTCGATCACGCGATGCCCCTGTTTCCGCAACTGAATTGCCAGGGCTTGGCGCATGGAGGCTTGGTCTTCAACCAGCAAGATGTTGAGGGCAGGGGTGCTCATGGTTGTTTGTGCGTGACGCTCGTGGTGTCAAGGAACCCAGTGTTTGGGTTATCGGCCAGTTGCCTTGCGGGCTGTAATACATTGCGTGCTCTCGGTTTTCTCGCGTTGTTGCCCATGTCATCTCCCGTCACCACCGAAGTCGTTGGCGGCCTGGGTGTCATCACCCTGAACCGCCCCCGTGCGCTCAACGCGCTGAACCTGGAGATGGTGCGTGAGCTCACCACCGTCTTGTGGGGCTGGCGGTCCGACCCGGCGGTGCACGCCGTGCTGTTGCGAGGGGCCGCCCGCGAAGCCAGCGATGGCAAGCAGCCGGTGACGCACTTCTGCGCCGGTGGCGACATCCGCTTCATGCACGATGCGGCCCTGGCGGGTGACGCTGCGCTGGAGGATTTCTTCACCGAGGAATACGCGCTTGACCACCTCATCCACGTTCACCCCAAGCCCACCATCGCGTGGCTGGAGGGCGTGACGATGGGCGGTGGCATGGGCCTGGCCCAGGGCTGCAAATTGCGGGTGGCCACAGAGACCCTGCGCATGGCCATGCCCGAGACGCGCATCGGCTTGTTCCCGGACGTGGGCGGTGGCTACTTTTTGTCTCGCTGCGCGGGCGCCATCGGTGAGTACCTCGGCGTGGTGGGGCCTCACCTGCACGTGACCGACGCGCTGACGCTTGGCCTGGCGGATGTGGCCGCTTCGGGTGATTGCCTGACGGCCTTCCTTGAAGGCTTGCGCAGCGTGCCTGGCGACACAGGTGAGGGCATCTTGGCGCGTTTGCGCGCCTACCTCGGCCAGCACCCCTTGAAGCAATTGCCCGAGGCCACGGTGACGGCGCATTTCGAGGCCATCCAACGCCATTTCAGCCTGCCGACCTTGGTGGACATCGTGGCATCCCTCCAGGCCGATGGGAGCGAGTGGGCGCAAGCCACGCTGCAGCAGATGGCCGGCCATTCGCCGCTGATGATGGCCGTGACGTTGGAGCAGATCCGCCGGGCGCGCAGCATGCCCCTGGCCGAGGTGTTCCGCATGGAGCGCACGATGGTGCGGCACTGCTTTCAGTTGCGCAAGGGCGCCGAGAGCGAGACCGTCGAGGGCGTGCGCGCCTTGGTTGTCGACAAGGACCATGCGCCGAAATGGCGGCCCGCCACGGTGGAGGAGGTGAGCGCCCGGGAGGTCGAGGCCTTCTTCGAGGCGGTCTGGCCCATGTGCGCCCACCCCTTGCGCGACCTTCGTGATCTCCACGATCTTGCGTAGCGGCTGCGGGATCTTGGGCTCTGCTCGGATCGGGTTTGTCCTGCCGCCATGCCGCCTTGGGGCGCCTGCGTGGGCCTTCCAGGGCCTTCATATGTGGGGCGGCCCTCTCATGCGGGCTTTTGTGAGCAAGTGTTAGGCATTACCATGCGGCGGAAATGGAGACGCCCCATGCTGAGATGTTTCGACCCTTCCGTTGATGGCCGCGAGCTCGACCGCGAACCGTTCAAATTCCGTCACCAGTTGATGGGGCACCCCGCGCTCGAACTGGACAACCTGGCGAAAGCCATTCCCTCCCTGCCTGCCGAGTACGTCAAGTATTCCAAGGGCCTGATGCGCAACGGCGAGGACTTCGAGAACTGCAACATCCTGCACCCCAGCCAGATGTCGCTGGCCGAGACCATCGAGTGCATGCGCACCTCCGACTCTTACGTGATGGTGCGTTCGCCGCAGATCCACGAGTCCTTCCAGCCGGTGTTCCGCGACCTCAGCGGCGACGTGGAGCACCTGTTGCGCCAGATGTTCGGGCAGCGTGAGCGTTTGCTGATCAAGCCTCAGCTTTACCTTTTCATCGCCTCGCCCGGCAGCCACACGCCTTTCCACATCGACCGCAACTCGACGATGTTGCTGCAGTTCCGCGGCAGCAAGCAGGTGGTGCTCTTCCCGCGTTGGGAGCCGCAGGTGGTGACCGACGAGGCCCGCGAGGCCTACGCCGCCTACGACAACACGAAGCTGCCTTGGTCGGACGCGCGTGACGCTTTTGGCCAGCGTTTCGATTTTGCGCCGGGCGAGGGGTTGCACATCCCCTTCATCGCCGGGCACTACGTCCAGAATGGGCATGACGATGTGTCGATCTCGATGTCGATCATCTTCAACACGCCAGAGAGCCAGGCGCAACTCGAAGCCTTGCAGTTCAACCACAAGGTTCGGGGCCTGGGCTGGAGGCCTGCACCGGTGGGACACAGTGCGGGGCGCGACCAGTTCAAGTCCTTCCTGTGGCGCGCGAGGCGCAAGGTTCGCCACACCTTGAACCTGCCGCCTGACAACTGAGTTGAGTGGGCGGATGCAGGGGCCTTGAACTGAGCGCCTCGACTTGAGGCGCTCAGATCTGAGAAGTGCACGCTCAATCCTCGTGCTGTTTACCTGCCCCGATCACCAGGCCCTTTCATGCGGTCCGTTCATGCGGCCCGGGCATGAGCCAGGCGCAGGCGGCCCATGCGGCGCAGTCTTCGGGCAAGGGGAGATCGGCCCAGCCCAGTTTGGGCAAGCTGCCGTGTGTGGCCAGGTGGGCGTTCGCCGTGCGCGCGTGGGTGGCTTCCAGCGTGAGGGTGTCCATCTCGCGATGCAGGCCGGTGCCCAGCGCCTTCAGGCAGGCTTCCTTGCGTGTCCAGGTGCGAAGCAGATGCAACTCATCCCCGAGGGGGCCAAGAGTCTCAAGCGGGGCCAAGGGAGTGAGGGGGGCAAGGTGCGTGACGGGCGCCAACGGCGATGCAGAAGTGCCCAGGTGCCGATGTTCTTCCACGCTGAGGATGCGATGGGCCATCTCAGGCAGGCGTTCGCGGCTGGAGCGCTCTTCGATGTCCACGCCCAGCTCCAGCTTGAAAGACGTGGCCAGCAGCCCCCATGGGCCGCTGTGGCTCAGGTTGAAGCACACCGGGTGCGCATCGCCGGCCGAGGAATCGTTGAACCGCAGAGCGGGCTTGCCATGCGGGCCCGCCGTCCACTGAAGCGAGGCGGCGGGGCGCTGGCACAGGTGGCCCAACAGGTGCCGCAGCATGGCCCGAGCGACGCGATGCCTGCGGCCATGCAGCGGCTGGCGGAAGCGTTGGGCGCGAGCCTGTTCTTCATCGTTCAGGCAGGCTGTGAGCGCTTGGGTGTCCGCCTCTTCGGCGTCCATGTTGAAGAGCCACAGGCTTGCATCCTGGCCCTCAGCCAGGGCTTGTCGTCGCCACCTGACTGAGGGGGCGACGCTGGGCCAACCCTCGGGGGTGCTCCATGCTTGCCATGACATCATCGCCTGGGGCCTTTTTGACGCTGTATCTTTGATTCTTTGTATTGGACCGGAATGCCAACGCTGTCGACGTCGCATCATACGATCCGACCCATGGGTGATGCATCACGCACCCCATCCGTGATGCCCAGCAGTTCTGGAGACTTGGCATGAGCCCGGTGCTGTCGATTTGGCTTGATGCCTGCCGCATCCTGGCGGCCTTCGCCGTCTTCCTGGGGCATGCGGTGGGCCTGGGCGTGGCGCCGCCCGCGATGGGCAGCCAGTGGCATCGAAGCGCTGATGACGCGGTGACGGCGTTCTTCATCATCTCCGGCTTCGTCATCGCGCACACGACCCAGCGACGGGCCGATCAGGGCTTGCGCTCATACATCGTGGCGCGCGCCTCGCGTTTGTACTCGGTGGCGCTGCCGGCCATCTTCTTCGCGTTCGTGGTGGACCACATCGGCATGTGGATAGACCCTTCGCCTTATGTGCCGGAGTGGCAGTACCCGAGGCCGTGGCTGTACATCCCGCTGCACCTGGCCTTCCTCGGCGAGACCTGGCTGGGGGCCTTCCAGCCTTTCACGATGGCCCCGTACTGGTCGCTGAGCTACGAGGCCTGGTACTACGCCTTCTTCGGGTTGATTTTCTTCTTGCGCGGCTGGCAGCGCTGGGTGTTCGCGGGCGCGGTGTTCTTGATCATGGGGCCGCGCATCTGGCTGCTGATGCCGGTGTGGTTCCTCGGCGTGTGGCTGCATGGGCGCATCGACACCTGGCGCATGCCGGCTGGCGTGGCGCGTGCGTTGATGGCCTTGCCCGTGCTGGCTTACGCGGCCTTCCTGGCCTTCGGGTGGCAGAAGGCGCTGGACCTGGCTTCGAAGGACCTGTACGGCGTGTTCTCGCGGACCTTGCCCTTCCCGTTTTCGAGCGGCTCGACGGTGCACGTGCTGTCTGACTACGCGATGGCGGTGATGTTCGCGGTGTTCGTGGTCGGGTGCGCGCACAGCCGGCTGGAGATCAGCGGCCAGTTGGCGGAGTGGATCCGCCGTGCCGCCGCCTACACCTTCACCTTCTACCTGCTGCACTTCACGCTGTTCGTGTTCTGCAATGCGCTCGGGTGGCGTCAGGTGGGGGTGTGGCACTTCGTGGCGATCACCTTGGGTGTGTTCGCTATCACCTGGGCGCATGCGCAGATCGGCGAGTTGCGACGCGGAACTTATGCCCGCGTGATCGATCGCATCTTGCCCGCGTTCAAGCCTGGCGCTTGAGCCCTGGCAGCACGCGCTGCTTGAGCCAGTCGTCGGTCATGGCGATGAAGGCGGCCTGGGCGCGGTCTTCGGTCAGCAGGTGATCGGCTTCGCGCAGGAAGCGGAAGCTGACGTGCTTGAGGAAGGGCGCGCCCTTGAACATTGCCCAGAACTGGCCTTCGTGGTTGAACCAGTGCGGGTTGCCTTCGGCGAACGAGAAGTGCAGGCTCACGCCGCGATCGACCAGGGTTTGCAGGCGCTTGACCAAGGCTGCCTTGTCCGGCGGTTGCGAGGGGATGGCCTGCGGGGTGGCTTCCTTGCGAGAGACGGTCGCAGGCGAAAGGCTCAGGGCCCTGGCGATGCGTTGTCGCACCTTGCCCACCACGCCTGCAAAGCCGAGTTTGCTCAGGCGCATCGACATGAAGCGCAGCTTCGAGCCGGTGGTAGGGTAGGCGTACATGTCCCACAGCAGGGCGGCACGCAGGCGCTCGTCTTGCAGACCCAGCAGGTGGGCGACCTCGGCGCCAGAGCAGAAGCCGATCATCAGGAAGCGGGCGCAACCATGTTGGCGCTCGGCGTGGTCCATCACGGCGCGGCAGTCGGCGATCCACTGCTCCATCATGGGCTTGGGCGTCGCGGCGCGGCTGCTGTCGCCCAGGCCGCTGAGGTCGAAGCGCACCGAGGCGATGCCCAGGGTGGCGAAGTGCCGCGCCAGGTGCACGTTCATGCGGTTCGGGCCTGAGCGGGGGATCACGCCCGAGTTGGTCAGCAGGGCGATCACGGGCGGCGGGCCGCCGGCCGATGCGCCGGGCGTGGTCGCTGGGGTGCTGGCTGGTGTGGTGGTGGATGCGGAGGTGGCTGTGGCGGTGGGCGACGAGCCGACAGGCCAGGTGATGGTGGCGACGAGGTGCTTCGAGTCGCCGAGCACCAGGGTCTCTTCGTGGTGGGCGGGGCGGCTCATCGGGTCAGGGCCTCGAGGATGCGGTTGAGTTCGGGCGGCACGACGGCGGCGCCCATGGCCTCGCTGGACAACCAGTTGGTGGTGCTTTGCAGCGGCACCCAGTGCAGCCGGTCGCGAACCTGTGCTGGCAGGCCTTGCGACCAAGTTTGCAAAGCAGCTTCGGGCGCGCAAAGGGTGATGTCGATACAGCGCTCGACGGCCAGGGGCAGCCAGGGCGCCAAGGCGGGCAAGGTCTGCAGGTCGTTGTTTAGCTGCGCACCGATGTGAAAGCCCAGGACCGAACCGGGCAGGCGTGGCTCCTGGACCATGCCTTGTGCCAGCAGCTCAGGCCAGGGTTGGTCGAGTTGCAGGGCCATCTCCTGGCGGTGGGCTTCGAGCAGTGTGCGCAGGTGCTCGGCGCCATCGGCAATGGGCTCCCACAGCACGAGCCGGCGCGGGGCACGGGGCACGCGCAGGGCCGCCTGCAGCATCAGGTTGGCGCCCAGGCCCATGCCGAACCAGTCGATGTGGGTGGGCGAAGCGGGCAGGCAGGCGTCGAGCAGGCAGGACTGCGCTTCTTCGATGTCGCGGGACCAGTCAGACATCGACTGGTCGGCTTCTTCACCGGGTGAGTCGCCGGTGCCGTGGTAGTCAAAGCGCATCACCGAGGCGCCGGTGCGAGCCAGGCGGTCAGCCAGCACGCGGTACATGCTGGCGCTGCGCGTGGCGGCCAGCCCCATCGGTCGGGCCAGGAGGAAGGCCCCACGGGGTGTGCCGTTTTCGTCTGGATGCTGGATGAGGCCGACGGCGCTGCGCCATGCCGGCCCGAATCGTCGGGGAACGAGTGTCGTCATGCCTGGGGGTCACCTCGATCCGTCGGTGCCGGTGCGCTGTGTCAGCGCGTCGCGCGCGCGGTCCAGCCAGCCTCGGCGCTTGGGCGGTGTGGTGTCGGCCTGGGGGACTGGTCGATCAGATCGGGCAGGAGGGCAGTGGAGCGTGTCGTTGGCGGAGTTCGCGCCGGGGCTTGCGCTGGTGCTTGAGCCCAATGAGGTGTCAGCCTGCGCGGGGGCGGCGGAGGCCGCGATCTGGGCCAGCGTTTCGTACACGAATCGGCGTGCATCGACGTCGACGCCGAGGGCCTTGCGGGTTTCCTCAACGGCGACCATGGCGAGCAGCGAGTTGCCACCGAGCTCGAAGAAGTTGTCTTGCGCCGTGATGCCGTTGACACCCAGCAGGTTCTGCCAGATGCCGATGAGCACGGCGTCGGCGGGCTGGGCTTTGGGGGGCATGGACGGCGGCGTTTGTGCGGTCGGCTGTGAGGGAGATTGCGCTGATGCGCCCATGCTGCCTTGTGTCGCGGGGTGTGCAGAGGACGTGGGCGTTGCAGCGCGCGCAGCAGCATCTGGGGTCTGCGCCGCCTCGGCGAGCTGGGGTTGCGGCCTTGACTGCGAGGTGGTTTGCGTCGCGCTCTTTCCGGATGATTGCGCGGCAGATGGCGGGGGCGCGATGTTCAGGCACTGCAACTGCCCATCTGCGCGCCAGCGCAGCGAGACGGCGTGTTGATCGTCTCCGGCCAGGTGGCCAGGGGCGTTTACGCCCACGGCTTGGCCACGCTGGTCGAGCAGGCTCAGGCCATGCAACAGCGGCTGGCCGCAAGCGCCCATGTCGCGCTCGTCGGACAGCCAGCCGGCCGCCACAGGCAACCCGGATGCGGGATGCGGCAACAGCGAAGCGACGTGAACCGGTGCGGCGGACAGGGGGGCCAGCACCGACGCATGGGCTTCGCGGGCGGACAGGATGATGGCGTGTGGTCGGCCGGCCGGATTGCGCACGGCCGCCAAGGCTTGGCTGGCGCTCAAGCACGCCGATGACGATGTGCTGGCGGGGATCGCATCGGTGGGGCCGGCCAGCAGGGTGGCGACGTTTTTCACGCGGGCCGCGAGCAGCAAGGCCACTCGGGTCATGGCTGGCAGGTCGGAGCCGATGGTGAGCTGCTGGCTGAAGCCCGCGCCCAGCTGGCTCGCCAGTCGGCAGGCCACTTCGTTGACCTCTGCCGCGGTGACTGCTCGTGCTGTGCCGGCAGCGCCATCGCTTGGCGCGCTGGTTGTGAGCGCCGAGGGCATCGCACCTGAAACGAAACCTGGCACGAAGCCCGGCACGAGGTGCGCGCCCAGGTGCAAGGCACCCGTCACGGCTTGTTCAGAGATCACGGCATGCAAGCCAGGCGTGCCCTTCAGACCTGCGCCCTGGGTGGCTGGCGCCACGCAGTTCAGGCCCAGTTGCCAGACGCCCAGGCAGGCCACCACCTGGGCCACCGGGTCGGCGATGTCCACGCCCACGGTGGCTTGGGTGGGCACGTGCTGGCCGAGGTGGGCGCGCAGCGTGTCCGCACAGTGCTGCACGCGCTTGGCAAGCTCGGCGGCCGACACGATGCGGGTGCCCGAGCTCAGGGCGATGGCATCGGGCTGCGCGGGCTTGCGCACCGCGTCGAGCGCGGCCAGCCCGTCGCCCTGGGTACCCAGCGCGGCGGGCTGCCAGCTCTGCAGCAGGCGAGCCTCGGCCTCGGTGGGGGCCAGCAGTTCACTCATCAGCGTGTTGGGCTGAGCGATCAGGCGTTGAACGACGGTGACGTAGCGGTCGCGCAGGGCGTCGGCCGTGGCGGGCAGCAGCACGTCGGTGTCGTACTGGAAGCCGCCTGCGATCTTGTCCTTCTCTTCGACCAGCCAGAAGTTCAGGTCTTCGGTGGCGCCGTACTTCAGCAGGTTGACGCGCTCGTGGTCGAGGTCGCCCCAGCGGGTGAGGCGATCACGCACGTCCTGGAAATTGAACAGCACCTGGTAGAGCCGAGCCGACTTCAGCTTGAGCTGTTGCGCGATGAGTTCGAAAGGCACGTCCTGGTTCGAGAGCGCACCGGTGACTTGGCGGCGCACCTCGCGCACCCAGTCCAGGCCGCTGAGATCGTTCATGGCCGGCTGCACGGCCACGCGCATGGGCAGCATGTTGTTGAAGAAGCCCATGACGTGTTCCAGCTCGGGCGCGGGGCGGCCGCGCACGGGCAGGCCGATGCCGGGGGCGCTCTCGTCCATCCACTCCGACATCAGCGCGGCGTAGACGGCCAGGAAGACGATGGACACGGGGCTGCCGGTCTGGCGCGCGATGGCCCGCACGGCATCCGACTGCGTCTGGTCGAAGCCGAGGAAGGCGGTGGCGCCGTTGCCCGAAGGTGTTTCGGGGCGGGCGCGGTCGATCGGTGGCTCGGACAACTGCGGGTGGCGGTTGGCGAGGTCTTCCCAGAAGCGCAGCTGTTGCTTGATCTCGTCGCCCTTCATCCACTCGTTGTGCCAGGCGGCGAAGTCGCCCTGGTCGACCACGAGCTCGGGCAGCGGCGACGTGGCTGCGCCTGATGCGAAGGCCGCGTAGTGCGCCGACAGCTCGCGGTAGAGCACGTCGAACGAAGCGCCGTCCCACACGATGTGGTGTGCCATCAGGAAGAAGCCGTGGTGGTCGTCGGCGAGCTTGTAGAGCTGGCTGCGGATCAGGGGCGCATGGTCGAGCTCGAAGGTCTGCGCGACCAGCTCGTTCATGTGGCGCTGCATGGCGGCTTCGCGTTCGGCCTCGGGCAGGTTGGTGAGGTCGAGAAGGGGGATGTCGGGCGGTTGCAGCGCGTTGTCGATGAGTTGGATGAGCTCGCCGTTGCGGCGCACGATGCTGGCGCGGAAGGCCTCCTGGCGGCGCGCCATCTCGCGGTAGGCGCGGTTGAAGGCGGCCAGGTTCATCGGGCCACGGAAGCGGTGGCCAGACGGTGCGTGGTAGACGACGCGGCCTGGCTGGAAGGCCTCCATGAAGGCCACGCGTTGTTGCATCACCGTCAACGGGGCGGTGTCGCGGTCGGCGCGGCGCACCAGCGGCGGACGAGCGGGTGCGGCACCGGCACCTTGCTGGGCCACGATGGCGGCGGCCAGCTTGCCCACGGTGGGCGATTCGAACAGCGCGCGCAATTGCAACTGCACGCCGAATTCGCGGTTGAGCTGGGCGATCAGGCGGGCCGCCAGCAGGGAGTGGCCACCCATCGAGAAGAAGTCATCCTCCAGGCCAAGCGGGCCGCTTTTGAGCACGGCCTGCATGGCGCGGGCCACGCCCTGCTCGGTCTCGGACGAAGGCGCGGTGCCGGTGCTGGCCGGCGGCAGGTCTTCAACCGAAGGCGCAGGCAGGGCCTTGCGGTCGACCTTGCCGTTGGGCAGCAGGGGCAGGGCGGGCAGCGCGATCACGAACTGCGGGACCATGTAATCGGGCAGGTCTGCCTTGAGCGCCTGGCGCACGGCTTGCGCATCGACCGTGTGGCCGGGCTGAGTCTGCACGTAGGCCACCAGGCGGATGTCGCCAGGTTGGTCCTCGCGGGCCATGACCACGGTGCGCGAGACGCCGGGCTGCGCGGCCAGGCGGGTTTCGATCTCGCCGAGTTCGATGCGGTAGCCGCGGATCTTGATCTGGAAGTCGAGGCGGCCCAGGTGTTCGATCTGGCCGTCTGCGGCCCAGCGGGCGAGGTCACCAGTGCGGTACAGCAGCGCGCCGGGCCGCTCGCTGAACGGGTCGGGGATGAACTTCTCGGCGGTGAGCTCGGGGCGGTGCAGGTAACCCTGGGCCACGCTCAGGCCACCCACGCACAGCTCGCCCTCCTGGCCCACGCCACAGGGCATGCCTTGTTCGTCCAGCACCCAGCATTGGGTGTTGTCGACCGGGCCGCCCACGGTGATGCGCTGGTGGTCGGTGACGCGGCAGCCGGTGGCGTAGACAGTGGTTTCGGTCGGGCCGTAGAGGTTCCACAGCGCCACGCCGGCATGCAGCAGGTGCTTGGCCAATGCGGGTGTGAGCGGCTCGCCGCCGGTCATGCCCTTGAAGCCCACGGGCGGCTTCCAGCCTGCGTCGGCCAGCATGTGCCAGGTGGTGGGCGTGGCCTGCATCACGTTGATGCCTTCGGATTCGATGAGAGCGGCCAGGGCTTGCGCGTCCATGGTCTCTTCGCGGCGGGCCAGCACCACGCGGGCGCCGGTGACCAGCGGCAAGAAGAGCTCGGGCACGGCCATGTCGAAGGACAGGGTGATGACGGCGAGCAGGCGGTCGCTGGCCACCATGCCGGGGTCGCGGCGCATGCTGGCCATCAGGTTGCACACAGCATCTTGCTGCAACACCACGCCCTTGGGCTTGCCGGTGGAGCCGGAGGTGTAGATGACGTAGGACTGGGCATCCGCCGGGGCGGGGCTGGACCAGGTGACGGCGTGGGTGGGCGCGGCGTTGAGTGCGGGCAGGTCGTCGTCCGTGCGCAATTGGGCAGCGCGGGGCATGCCGCTCAAGCTGGCGTGCGCGGACTCGGTGATGACGGCTTGCAGCTGCGCATCGGCCGTCATGTGGTGCAGGCGATCCTTCGGGAAGCTCGGGTCGAGCGGCACGTAGGCACCGCCGGCCTTGAAGATGCCCAGCAGCGCGGGCACGAGCTCGATGTTGCGGCTCATGCAAACGCCGACCAGCGAGCGGTGCGTCACGCCCAGGCCTTGCAGCAGGTGGGCGAACTGGTTGGCGCGGGCTTCGAGCTGCGCATAGGTCAGGCGCTGGCCTTGGGCCACCACGGCGATGGCGTCCGGCGTTTGCTGCACCTGGCGGAAGAACCATTGCTCGACGCGCGCGCCCGGCTCGATGGGCACGCGCGTGGCTTCGTTCCAGGCGCGGATGCGCGGGTCCACCAGCGCCAGGCGGGCGGCTTGCGGCGACGGGGCCTGGGCGTCGATGGGGGCGTCCAGGCCCTGGGCCAGCAGCCGGCACTGGTCGATCAGGGCCTGCACCAGCTCCTGCGCGCGCTGCATGCTGCAGAACTCGCTGCTGTGGTGCAGGTCGAGCGTGATGACATCACCCTGGTCGTAGAAGTTGAACAGGATCTCGCTGAGCAGGGCCTGGCGGCGGCCTTCTTCCATCTCGGCCCGCACGGCGTCGTCATACGACAGCTCGACCTTGGGGTTGAGGTTGAAGAACACGCCGGTGAGCGGTGGCCGGTCGCCGCTGCCACGGATGCCGAGCGCGCGGGCCACGGTGCCTTGCGTCACCAGCGGGTACTCCAGCGCGTCCATGAGGTGGCTGCGCACGCGGGCCAGCACCTGGCGAGGCGTCTCCCCGACCTTGGCGCTCAGGCGCAGGGGCAGGTCGAGCACGCCATCGGCGAGCAGCGGGCCGTGCTGGGCCAGGGCCTGCGAGGCATAGGGCACGCTGACCACGAATTCGTCTTGACCCGAGCGCTGGCGCAGCACCACGCTGACGGCCGCGAGCATGAGCTGGAAGAGCGTGGCGCCGGCCTGGCGGGCCTGCTGGCGCAGGGCCTGGGTGGTGGTGGCGTCAATGCGGCCACGTGCGGTGTCGGCGGCGAAGGTGCGCGGGCCGCTCGGGGTGCGGTCACCCAGCGTGAGCGGCGCGGGTGGGTTGGCCAGCACACGCTTCCAGTGGGCCAGGCTTTCCTGACCTTCGGGGCCTTCGAAGCGGGCTTGTTCGGCCACGCTGAAAGCCAGTGGCGATTCGGCGGGTTCGAAGTCGGGTTGCAGGCCCAGGCAGCGGGCGCGGTAGGCCTGCGCCAGCTCAGCGTTGAACACGCTGGCGGCCCAGCCGTCGAAAATGACGTGGCTGGCTACGACGTGCACGGCCACGCGGCCATCGGCGAGCTCGATCAAGCTGGCGGCGGCCAGCGGTGCGCGGTCGAAAGGCAGGTCCTGGTGGTTGGCCTGGTCGCACCACGCGTCGAGCGCGGCGTTGGCGTCGGTGTGCTGGCGCAGGTCCACCTCGGTGATGGGCACCTGGGCGCCATCAACGATCACCTGGCGAGGCTCTTCCAGGTCGAAGCGGGTGCGGAAGGCGTCGTGGCGGTCGAGCACGTCGCGCAGGGCCTGCTTGAGGGCGCCCCGGTTGACATCGCCAGACAGGCGCAGGCAGAAGGCTTCGTTGAGGGCTTGGCGGGCGCCTTTGTCGAAGGCGCCGGCCAGCCAGCGTTCGGTTTGGCCGGGGCTCAGCGGGGCCTCTTTCAAGGCATTCGCCGCGTTCAAGGCACTCACGCCGCCCGAAGCCTTGGCAACGCCTGGTGCGCTCAACGCTGTCGACTTCGTGGCCTCACTCGGCTTGTCGCTCTTGCTGCCCGAGCCGCCTTGCGGGCCATTGCCAGCGGGGCCGCCCGATCCACCATCGCGAGGCGAGATCAGGCCCAGGCCGATCAGCTCGTCCATCACGCCAATGAAGGTGTCTGCGATGCGGTCGCAATCGGCATCCGTCATCGCCTCGGTCACGAAGTGGCCGAACTGCTCGTACAGGTGCAGGCCCTTGAAGCGGGCGAGGTAGTAGAACAGGCTGATGTTGCGGACGTTGTCGTCCCATTGCAGGCGCCACAGCGAAGCGCAGTGCACGGCCTTGACCGGCGCGCCACGGCTGGCGAAGGCGCTGTTGATGCGGTCAACCATGCGCTGGGTGCGCGAGTTGATCGACTGATAGAGCGCGCGGCCGCCGCGCTTGATGTGCAGCAGCGAGGCGTGGGCTGCAGCCAGGGCCAGCGGGTGGCGCACGAAGGTGCCGGCGAAGTAGGTCACGCCTGCTTCGGGGTAGGAGTCGTCGCCGTATTGCCAGTGGCCGCCGTCCAGCGCGTCGAGCCACTGGCTGTTGCCGGCGATGGCCGCGAAAGGCAGGCCGCCGCCGATGATCTTGCCGTAGGTGGCGATGTCGGCGCGCACGCCGTAGAACTCTTGCGCACCACCCGGGGCCACGCGGAAGCCGGTGACCACCTCGTCGAAGATCAGCGCGGCGCCGCCCTTCGTGGCGATTTCGCGCAGTTGCTGCACGAAGGCCGTGGGCTGCAGCGTCGGGTACTTGTTCTGGATCGGCTCGATCATGATGGCCGCCAGCTCGTGCGCGCACTTGCGCAGCACCTCCAGCGACTCGGGGCTGTCGTAGTCGAGCACCAGGATGTTCTCGACCGCGTTGGCCAGGATGCCCGGCGCGGCCGACAGCGAACGCAACTGCTTGGTGCCACGCACGATCACCTCGTCGAAGATGCCGTGGTAGCTGTTGTTGAAGATGGCGATCTTCTTGCGGCCGGTGACGGTGCGCGCGATGCGCATGGCGCCCATCACGGCTTCGGAGCCGGTGTTGCAGAAGGCCACGCGCTCCATGCCCGTGAACTCGGAGATGAGCTGCGCCACATCGGCGGCCAGCGGGTGCTGAGGGCCGACCTCGATGCCCTTGTGCAACTGGTCGATCATGGCCTGGGTCACGTCTTCGCGCTTGTAGCCCAGGAAGTTGGCGCCGAAGCACGACAGCAGGTCGATGTACTCGTTGCCGTCGATGTCCCACACGCGTGCGCCCTCGGAGCGGTCGGCCACGATGGGGTAGACCAGGTCCTTCCACTGCGGGTTGAAGCCGGTGACCACGCGCGGGTCGGCCATCACCTTGCGGTGCTGCTGGCTGAACGATTTGGAGCGGCCGGTGCGAGCGTTGTAGCGGCGGATGAAATCGTCGATCCACTGCTGCTGTGCCGGGGTGTACTCGTTCTGGGCCGACAGCACGATGCGCGCCGAGGCACCGAAGGGCTTTTCCACCAGCGCATTCTTGGACGGCTGGGCGTCGGCCGTGGGCGTGGCGTTCGAGGCGGGCATGCCGCTCACCGGTCCAGCCACTTGAGCCTGGCCTGTCGCGGGTGTCTCTGCGGGTTGCGCCACCATGGTCGGCGCCATGGCAACGGCCTGCACGGCTTGCAGCGGCTGACCTGCCAACAGCGCCAGTTGCTGCTGCATCAACACCATCTGCTGCTGTATGACAGCTTGCAGGCCATTGCCCCCTACCACGGGTGCCACGCCGGCCACGGGCATCAGCGCCTGTTGCATCACCGGCGCTTGGGCAAACACCTGTTGCTGAGCGGTGGCCATGGCGGTGGCAGGCGCAACGGCCTGGGCCTCGGGCGCCTGCACCGGCGGGGCTTCGGCAAACCGATCAGCAGGCAGTTCACCATCGAAGAACGCGGCCAGCTTGGGCAGGGTGTCGAGGTCTTCCAGCAGCCGGCGGAAGCGCAGGCGGATGCCGAAGGTCTGTTCGAAGGCCAGCGTCGCTTGCGTCAGCGACAGGGAATCGAGGCCCTGGTCCACGAAGGTGGCGTTGCGGTCGGTCGCTTCAGGCGGCAGGCCAGCCACATCCGCCAGGATGCGGACGATTTCTTGCTCGATGCGGGGCAGTCGATTCATGGCGGTCTTCGGAATGGGACTGGAAACGGTGGGCAACTGAGGCGACGATTCGGTGATCAGCTCGGGCGCGGCGACGCGTCGCTTGAACCAATGCACCTCGCGGCGGAAAGGGTAGGTGGGCAGGGCCACGCGAGGTGTGCGCGAGGGCAGCGGCCAGGCGGGCGAGAGCCCCAGGCACCAAAGCTGGCCAAGGGCTTGCAGCGCGTGCCGTGCAGGGGGCAGGGCGGCTTGCGCGCTGCTCAGCACGGGCACCACCTTCGGCAAGGCGCCCTGGATGCGGTGTTGGCGGATCAGCGCCGTCAGCGCCTGGCCTGGGCCCACTTCGATGAAGGTGACATCGCCCAGCGCCTGCTCGGCCTGAACGGCTTGGCTGAAAGCGACGGGTGCGCGAACCTGCGAGGCCCAATACGCGGGGTCGGTGGCCTGCTCAGCGCTCAGGCGGGTGCCACTCACGCAGGAGTAGACGGGCAACGCTGGTGCTGACAGCTTGGCGCGGGCCAGCGCAGCCTGCACGCGTGGCAAGGCACCCGCCATCGAGGCGCTGTGGAAGGCGTGTGACACCTTCAGCCGGGTGATGGCGATGCCGCGTTGTTCGAGCGATGTGGCCAATGCATCGATGTCGGCGTGCGGCCCTGCCAGCACGGTGAGCTCGGGCGCGTTCAGGGCGGCCACGTCGATGCCGGCTGGCAAAGGCTGCAAGGCCGCCAGCCCGGTGCGAACGGCCAGCATGCCGCCAGCCGGTTGCGCGAACATGGCTTCACCGCGCTCGATCACCGCGCGCATCGCGTCCTGCGGGCTGATCACGCCAGCATGGCATGCGGCGGCGTACTCGCCGATGCTGTGGCCGATCAGCGCATGTGGGCGCAGCCCCAGGCTGTCGAGCCAGGCCGCCAGCGCATGAGAGACCGCGAACAGCGCAGGCTGAGCCAGGCGGGTCTCGGCCAGGCGCGAAGCGGCTTCTTCATCGGTGGGCAAAGCCTCTACCAGCAGGTGGCGCAGCGTGGCGGCCAGCTCGGGCGGGGCCGCAGCCAGCACCTCGTCGAAGGCGAGCTGGAAAGCTGGGAACTGCTCGACCAGCTCGCGTGCCATGCCCGGGTGCTGCGAACCTTGGCCGGGGAACGCGAAGACGATGCGGCCACCACGCTGGGCCGCCTGTGCTGATGCCTGACCCGATGCCTGACTTTGTGCGATGGCCCGCAACCCCGCGATGGCCTCGCTGCGATCACCGGCCACGACGCACTGGCGCAGAGGCATCGCCTGGCGTCCGCGCATCAGGGTGGCTGAAACGGCCGCCAGCGGCAGTTCAGGATGGCGCTCAAGGTGGTCTGCCAAGTCGCCTGCTCGTTGCAGCAAGGCCTCGGGGTGGCGAGCTGAGATCGGCAGCAGTTGCAGCCCGGAGGCGTCGGGCAAAGGCTGGAGCGCCGCAGCGGGTGCTTCGGCCAAGACCACGTGCGCGTTCGTGCCGCCCACGCCGAATGAGCTCACGGCGGCGCGGCGAGGCGTCTCGCCGCGAGGCCATTCAAGCACCTGGGCCGACACCTGGAACGGCGAGTGCGCGAAGTCGATCTGCGGGTTGGGCTGATCGAAATGCAGCGTGCCAGGGATGTGGCCATGGTGCAGCGCCAGCGTGGCTTTGATCAGGCCTAGCACGCCAGCGGCCGCAGCCAGGTGGCCAATGTGGCCCTTAACCGAACCCAGCGTGCAAAAGCCGGTGTCCGGCGTGTCTTGCGTCCAGACGCGGGTGAGCGCCGCCACCTCGATGGGGTCGCCCAGCGCCGTGCCGGTGCCATGGGCCTCGACATAGCCGATGCCGCGCGCGTTGACCTGGGCGTGGTCCAGCGCCATGCGGATGGCCTGGGCCTGGCCGCTCACACTCGGCGCGGTGAAGCTCGCCTTGTCGCCGCCATCGTTGTTCAGGCCCACGCCTTCGATGACGCCATAGACCGTGTCGCCATCGGCGAGCGCTTGCGAGAGGCGCTTGAGCACCACCACGCCGCCGCCACTGCCGAACACCGTGCCCGAGGCCTGCGCATCAAAAGGGCGGCAGCGCCCATCTGCCGATTCCATGCCGCCTTCGACGTGCAGGTAGCCGCCGGTTTGCGGCACCATCACCGAAGAGCCGCCCGCCAGGGCGATGTCGCACTGGCCCTGCGCCAGCGCATGCCAGGCTTGCGCCACGGCCACCAGCGAGGTCGAGCAAGCAGTGTGGATGGACACCGCAGGGCCGTTGAAGTTGAGCCGGTGGGCCACGCGGGTGGCGACGTAGTCTTTCTCGTTGGCCAGCATGGCCGCGAACTCGCCCGCTTGCGCGATCAGCTCGGGGTTCTCGGCCCGCATCGCCGGCAGGTAGGCGTTGTTCGAGGTGCCGGCGTAGACGCCGACGCGATCGCCCGTGTCGCCACCCAGGCGGCTCGGATCAATGCCTGCGTGTTCGAGGGCGCTCCAGCACAGCTCCAGGAAAAGCCGCTGTTGCGGGTCGGTCAGCGTGGCTTCGCGGGCGGAGACGCCAAAGAAGCCCGCGTCGAAGCAGTCAGCCTGGTGCAGCACGCCACGCGCGGCCACGAAGTTGGGCTGCTCGCGCCATGCCGCAGGCACGGACGGGTCGATTTCTTCGGGGCGGAAGCGGCGCAGCGTTTCGACGTTGTCGAGCAGTTGCTGCCAGAAGGTTTCGACATCGGCGGCGGTGCCCACGCGCACGGCCATGCCGACGATGGCCATGCCCTCGCCGGTGCTTGATGTGGCTTGACGCCGGGCGCGCGAGGCGCTGGCGCCACCTTGGGCCGCACTGGCTTGTGATGCCAGCAGGGAGCTCAGGCCCGCCACGGTCGGGCGGTCGTACACATCGGCCACGTTGAGCTGGATGCCTTGTTCGCGGGCGCGGCTGACGAAGCGCATCACCAGCAGCGAGCGGGCGCCATGGTCGAAGACGTTGGCGTCGTCGGGCAACTGATCTGCGCCCAGCAGTTCGATCCAGAGTGCGCGCAGGCGATCGATCAGCTCGCCCGACGAGGGCCCGGTGGCGCCCGAGCCCGATGCGCGAGAAGCCGGCACGGCTGATGGCAGCCCGCGCCGGTCGATCTTGCCGCTGGGGGTGGTGGGCAGGCGATCCAGCACGGCAAACCGCACGGGCACCATGTATTCAGGCAGTCGGTCGCGCAGCCAGGCACGCCACGCGGTGATGGTCTGGTCGGCGGTCGCAGAGCCCGGGCGCAAGACCACGTGGGCCGTCAACACGCGGCCGCCATCCGGGTCGGCCGGCGCGGTGACGACGGCGTCCTGCAAGCCGGGGTGGCTCATCAGCGCCAGTTCGATGTCGCCCGGTTCGATGCGGAAACCGTCGACCTTGAGCTGCTGGTCGGCGCGGCCCAGGTAGGTGAGCGTGCCATCGGGGGACTGGCGCACGAGATCACCGGTGGCATACCAGCGGGCTGGCACGCCATCGGGGCCGGCCAGCGGGGCGAGGAAGCGCTCAGCCGTGAGGTCGGGGCGGCCCAGGTAGCCTTCTGCGAGCGTGTCGCCGCCCAGCATCAGCTCGCCGGTCTGTTCGCCTGCGGGTTCGGCTGTCTGCGCGCTTTCGGCCTCGTCATCCTGCACGGGGCGCAGCCACACACGTACATGGGGCAAGGCCGTGCCGATGGGCGGGATCTGCGGCCAGGCGCTGGCGTCACCCTCCAACTCAAAAGCGGTGACGACGTGGGTTTCTGTCGGGCCGTAGTGGTTGTGCAGCGAAGCTCCTTGAAGCCTGCCGAACAGAGCGCGGATGTCTGGTGTGACTTGCAGTTGCTCGCCCGCGCTGACCACATCCTGCAGGCAAAGCGGGTGCGAGCCAGGGCGGCTGTTCGCCTCGGCATCGGCTTGGGCCAGCATCTGCAAGGCCACGTAGGGCAGGTACAAGCGCTGCACCCGCTCGCGCGCCAGCAATTCACGCAGGCGGGCCGGGTCGCGGCGGTCGGCATCGTCGGGCAGGATCAGGGTGCCGCCAGTGGCGAGTGTGGAGAAAATCTCCTGGAAGTGCACGTCGAACGACAGCGGCGCGAATTGCAAGGTGCGTGCGGGCTGGCCCAGTCGGGCATGGGCCACGTGCCAGCCGATCAGGTGAGCGAGTGGCGCCAGACCCATGGCCACACCCTTGGGGCGGCCGGTCGAGCCGGAGGTGAACAGCACGTAGACCAGGTCACCTTCGCCGGCGTGAGGCGGGGCCTCGGTGGTGCGCGGCGAGGCCAGGCCGGGCACCTCGTCCAGTCGCGATTGCAGGGTGGCCAGGGCCTCGGGCTCGCCGACCACGGCGCGCACGCGGGCGTCTTCCAGCATGGCTTGCAGCCGGTCCGTCGGGTAGCCCAGGTCGAGCGGAACATAGGCGAGGCCCGATTCGACGGCCGCCACGATGGAGACGATGGTCTCCACGCTGCGGCTGGCGGCGATGCCGATGCGATCTCCAGCCACCATGCCTGCGGCACGCCAGCCATCGGCGCGGCGGGCAACCTGGTCGGCCAGCACCTGGTAGCTCAGCACCTGTTGGCCGCTCGACAACGCGGGTGCGTCGGGCCAGCGTTGCGCGGCCCTCTGCAAGGTCTGGCGGAGCGGGTGCAGGTCGGGTGCTGGCATGTCGTTGTTGGGGCGGGGGCTTGTCATCTCAGCGCAGCGGCGTGACGGCTGGCAAGGACACAGCGCTTGGGCTAAAGTCCGGGGCCATCACGTCGAGTCGGGATGGAGACTGAGTCATGACGTCCTGTCCTCTTTCCTGATAGTGAGTGCGCTGGTTTGCCAAGACCGTGCAGGACACGCGTCGGCCTCGTGGCGGTCGTCCGAAATCCCCGGGGAAAATCCGGTTCATGTCGTCGGCGCATCCGTTCATCTTATTTGCATTTCACCTTGCGTAACTGCCTGTATCGGTCCCACGATTGGAGGGGCAAAGGGCAGATTTCGTCGATTTCCGTAGCAAATTTCTCTTGTGTCCGATTCAAATACCGTTTCCCCCACGCCGGTGGCCTCGCCATGGCGCGCCTGCGTTGCGCCCATGCTCGACTGGACCGATCGCCATTGCCGATATTTCCACCGCCTGCTGAGCCGGGAAGCCCGCCTCTACACCGAGATGCTGACCACCGGGGCCATCATCCACGGCGGCATGCACCGCTTCCTTGATTTCGATGAATTCGAGCACCCCGTCGCTTTGCAACTAGGGGGGAGCGAACCGGCTGATTTGGCCGAATGCGCCAAATTGGCCCGCCAATGGGGTTACGACGAGGTCAATCTGAATTGCGGCTGCCCGAGCGAGCGCGTTCAGCGCGGCGCTTTCGGCGCCTGCCTGATGAACGAAGCCACGTTGGTTGCGGATTGCATCAAGGCCATGATCGACGCAGTTGACGGCGACCCGAAACTGCCCATCACCGTCAAGCACCGCATCGGCATCGACCAGAACGAGTCCTACGACTTCGTGCGTGACTTCGTGGGCACCGTGGCCGAAACCGGCTGCCAAGTGTTCATCGTGCATGCCCGCAACGCGTGGCTCAAGGGCCTCAGCCCGAAAGAGAACCGCGAGATCCCCCCGCTGCGCTATGCCACCGTGCACCAGCTCAAGCGCGACTTCCCGCACCTGACCATCGTGCTCAACGGCGGCCTGGCCGACAACACCGCCTGCCTGGCGCAGCTTCAGCCCGGGGCCGAGCTGCCGGGCGTGACGCTCGATGGCGTCATGGTGGGGCGCGCGGCTTACCACACGCCCTGGATCCTGTCGGAGTGGGACGAGCTGTTCTTCGGCCACCCGGCGCATGCCGAGCCCTTGACCCGCGAAGCCGTGGAGGCGGCGATGGTGGCTTACGTCGAGCGCGAGATGGCGCGCACCCAGGGCTGGGCGCATGGCGAGGTGCGCTGGCCACAAGTCATCCGCCACATCCTGGGGCTCTACAACGGCCTGCCGGGTGCGCGCCGCTGGCGGCAGGTGTGGTCCGATCACAACTTGAAGACCCAGGCCCCTTCCGAGGTGATGAAGCTCGCTCACCAGCGCCCGCCACGCCGCGAAGAACCCGGCACGGGCCTTGCTGCCCAGCTTGGCTGACTTCCCGTTCATCTCCTGCTGTCCGTGAAACGTCGCCCATGACCGACACCTCCTTCCTTGCCTCCGAGCGCCGCATCCTCCAGGGCGACCTGCTCGATTTCACCGACGACCCGGGCTTCGCCACACCGCAGGAATCCCCAGGCGTGCGCTGGCGCCCTGGCCACCGCGTGCTGGTGGATGCGGGGTGCATTGCCGCCGTGCTGTCGCCTGAAGACGCGTTGCCCGCAGGCTGGGAGGGCGTGCCCATCGAAGCGCAGCCGGGCCGGGTGATCCTCCCCGGGTTCATCGACACCCACGTGCACTGTCCTCAGCTCGACGTGATCGCCAGCTATGGCACCGAGCTGCTGGACTGGCTCAACACCTACACCTTCCCTGCCGAGCGGCGCTACGCCGACCCGGCCGTCTCGCGCGAAGGCGCGCACCGCTTCCTGAACGCCTTGTGGGCCCACGGCACGACCAGCGCCGTGGTCTTCCCGACGGTGCACAAGGTCAGCGCCGAGGCCCTGTTCGAGGCGGCTCAGGCGGCGAGCATGCGACTGCTCACCGGCAAGGTGCTGATGAACCGCTTCGCGCCCGAGGGCCTGCTCGATGACGTGGAGCAGGCCGAGCGCGATTGCGTCGACCTGATCGACCGCTGGCATGGCCAAGGCCGCAACGCCTTCGCCGTGACGGTGCGCTTCGCGCCCACGAGCACGCCCGAGCAGCTCGCCATGGCCGGCCGCCTGTGCCAAACCTACGCCGGCACCTACATGCAGACCCACGTGGCGGAAAACCGCGACGAGGTGAAGTGGGTGATGGAGCTCTACCCCGACGCGCGCAGCTACCTCGACGTGTACGACCGCGACGGCTTGATCGGCCCCCGTGCCGTGCTGGCCCACGGCATCTGGCTGGACGAACGCGACCGCGCCGTGCTGCGCGAAAGCGGCGCCCAGATCGCCCACAGCCCCAGTTCCAACCTGTTCCTTGGCAGCGGCCTGTTTGATTGGGCCCAGGCCCAGCGCGATGGCCTGCATGTCAGCCTGGCCAGCGACGTGGGCGGTGGCACCAGCCTGAGCATGCTGCGCAACATGCAGGACGCCTACAAGATCCAGGCCCTGCAAGGCACCCGCCTGACGGCCTGGAAGGCGCTCTACACCGCCACCCTGGGCGCGGCCCGGGCGTTGGGGCTCGCTGAGGAGATGGGTGCCATCGAGCCCGGCCGCCACGCCGACCTGACCGTGTGGGACTGGGCTAGCGACGACGTGTCTCGTCACCGCGATGGCTTGTGCCGTGAGCTGCACGAACGCGTCTTCGTGTGGATGACCCTGGGCGACGAGCGCAACCTGCGCGAAACGCTCGTGGCTGGCCGCACCGTGTTTGCCGCCGCTGGCTGAGTCCGGCACACTGTTTTCTCGTTTTGGCCAAGCCCCACGAGGACGAGCCAGGCGATCTCTCTCCCGATTCAAGACCCCACCGGATCGACCATGACCCTGCCCGCCGACACCTTCTCCCGCATCCCCGCCGCGCGCCTGCCCGAACTGCTGGCCGCCATGCCCAAGGCCGAGTTGCACCTGCACATCGAAGGCTCGCTGGAGCCCGAGCGCATCTTCGCGCTGGCCCAGCGCAATGGTGTGCAACTGAGCTACCCCAGCGTCGAGGCGCTGCGCCAAGCCTATGCCTTCACCGACCTGCAAAGCTTCCTCGATATCTACTACGCAGGCGCCTCGGTGCTGCTCAAGGAGCAGGACTTCCACGACATGGCCTGGGACTACCTGCTCCGGGCGAAGGCCGACAACGTGGTCCACGTCGAGATGTTCTTCGACCCGCAGACCCACACCGACCGTGGCGTGCCCTTCGAGGTCGTGATCAATGGCCTGACCTCCGCCTGCGAGCGCGCCAAGGCCGAACTGGGCGTGAGCGCCTCGCTGATCATGTGCTTCCTGCGGCACCTCTCAGAAGAAGCCGCTTTCGAGACGCTCGAACAATCGCTGCCGTTCAAACACCTGTTCATCGGCGTGGGGCTGGACTCCAGCGAGCGCGGCCACCCGCCCGAGAAGTTCGCCCGGGTCTTCGCGCGCTGTCGCGAACTGGGCCTGCATGTGGTCGCCCATGCTGGCGAAGAAGGCCCGCCCGAGTACATCCACAACGCGCTCGACATCCTGAAGGTCGAGCGCATCGACCATGGCGTGCGCTGCGTGGAAGACCCGGCGCTGGTCGATCGCCTGGCGCGCGAGGGCATGGCGCTGACGGTGTGCCCGCTGTCCAACGTCAAGTTGTGCGTGTTCCAGGACATGCACCAGCACAACCTGAAGACGCTGCTCGACGCCGGCTTGAAGGTGACCATCAATTCGGATGACCCGGCCTACTTCGGCGGCTACGTCAACCAGAACTACCTTGCCACCTTCGCGGCCTTGCCGCTGGGCGTGGCCGATGCCTACACCCTGGCGCGCAACAGCCTCGAAGCCAGCTTCGTGCCGGAAGACGTCAAGACAGGCTGGGTGAAGCGGCTGGATCAGACGTTCGCGAGCTTCTCTGCGGCCTGACCGAATCCGTAGGCGTCCATGGCCAGTTGGCCATGGGTGACGCTGGCGTGCAGGCGCAAGGCTAGCTTGGGGACGGCGGCACCGCTGTTTTCGTGGCTGGGCTCGCCGGCGCTCACAGCAAGGGATTCACCACAGGCCGCGCCCGCCGCGAAGTAGAACGGCAGCCAGTGCTCGTCCGTCGGGTGCATGGCGATGGCGGCAGGGGCCTGCTGACGATAGGCGAGCAGGGCTGGCCAGTCGGCGGCACGCGTGCGTTCGTCCACCCAGGCGCGGAAGGCGGCACAGTCGGGCTCTTCAGGCGCATCCACCGGCATGGGTCGAGTGAAGAAACGGCGCAGGTTGTGCGTCAGGCTGCCGGATCCAATCACCAACACGCCCTCATGGCGCAGCGACCGCAACGCCCGGCCCATGGCGAACACCTGTGCCGAGCTTGCTGTGGGCACGAGCGACAGCGGCACCACTGGCACGTCCACCTGCGGAAACATGTGCATCAACACCGTCCAGATGCCGTGGTCGAGGCCGCTGTGCGGCGTCCACTGGGCGGGCACGCCGGCTTGTTCGAGCAGGCCCGCGACCTGCCGTGCCAGCTCAGGCTCGCCCGCTGCGTCGTAAAACACCTCGTCCAGTTCGGGCGGGAAGCCGCCAAAGTCATGCACCGTCTCGTGCCGCTCGCCGCCCAGCACGAAGGGGGTGGCGGTGGCCGTGTGCGGCGACATCACGACGATGGCCCGAGGCCGCCCCCATGCGCGCGTGATGGCGGGCCCCAGCCGCTGCATGAAGTGGCCGGCCGGGCCGGGCTCCAGCGCAATCATGGGCGAGCCATGCGAGATGAAAAGCGTTGGCAGGGCGGAGTGCAAGGTGGCAGCCATGCGGCCAGTCTAGCGCCCACCCTCTCGCCACGCAGGGGTGAGGGAATGCTGCGATGATGCCCACTTGTCTTGATTTGCAACCGTGTGCGGCCCTGGGTGGCCCCATCGCGTTCCAGTCGATCACATTCATCGCATGACTGAACCCTTGTCGAACACTTCCGCCGGGCCCTCTCAACGCGTGTCCGCCTGGCGCTGGGCGCTGTTGCAGACCCGCCGTGACCTGCGCTCTGGCAGCATGCGCTTTCTGATGGTGGCGGTGGTGCTGGCGGTGGCCGCGCTCACGGCCGTGGCCTTCTTTGCCGATCGCATCGAGCGTGGCCTGAGCCGAGACGCTGCACAACTGCTGGGCGGCGACGCCGTGGTGGTGGGTGACCAGCCGCTGCCCGCCGAGTTCGAGACCCGGGCCGTTCAACTTGGTTTGCGCGTGGCACGCACCTCGGTCATGGCCAGCATGGCGCGCGCACCCGATGACAAGGGCGGCGAATCACGCCTGGCGGCTGTCAAGGCGGTGAGCGCTGGCCACCCACTGCGCGGGCGGCTCACGCTGGGTGAGCTGCAAGCCGATGGCCAGGTCAGCCCGACCGGGCCGGCGCCCGTGGGTGGGCCCCTGCCAGGCGAGGCCTGGGTGGACGCGGGCATCCTGCTGTCGCTGAACCTGAGGGTGGGTGACTCACTGTGGCTGGGCGAGCGCAGCTTCCGCATCGCCTCGGTCGTCCAGAGCGAGCCCGATCGTGGTGCGGGCTTCATCAACTTCTCGCCGCGCGTGATGATTCGCGAGTCCGACCTGGCCTCGACTGAACTGGTGCAGCCGGCCAGTCGCGTCACTTACCGCTTGCTGGTGGCGGGGCCGGCCCGCGAGGGAGACGCTCAACCTGTGGTTGTTCCAGCACTTCCGGCTGGCGACAAAGACGCCCGCACGAATGCCGTGAACGTGGAGCACGCCGTGGTTCCTCCAACAGGGGGCGCTGGCGCTCAGGGCAGCGCGGCGGAGGCGGTGCGGCGCTTCGTGGCCGACAGCCGTGAACAAATCAAGGCGCTGCGGGGGCTGAAGGTCGAAACGCTTGACCAAGGCAGGCCTGAGATGCGCGCCACGCTCGACCGTGCCGGATTGTTCCTGCGCCTGGTCGCCTTGCTGGCGGCCTTGTTGTCCGCGGTCGCCGTGGCCCTGGTCTCGCGCGACTTTGCCCAGCGCCGGCTCGACGACTGCGCCCTGCTGCGCGTCATGGGCGTGCCCCAGCGCACCATGGCCTGGATCTATGGTTTGCAGTTCCTCTTGGTCGGCTTGCTTGCCAGCGGGCTGGGCCTGCTGCTGGGCTGGGCCTTCCACCTGGTCTTCGTGGAGCTGCTCGGAGGGTTGGTCAAGGTCAGCCTGCCGCAGGCCGGGTGGCAGCCTTGGGCATTGGGTGTTGGCGTGGGCGTGTTGCTCACGCTGGGCTTCGGTTTGCCACCGGTGTTGCAGCTCGCTCGCGTGCCGCCGCTGCGTGTGTTGCGCCGCGACTTGGGCGGGCTGAGGCCTTGGTCCGCTGCAATGGGCCTGTTCGGTGCGGTGGCGCTGTTCGGTCTGCTGCTGGCCGTGGCGCGAGACCTGCGCATGGGCGCCATCGCCCTGGGCGGCTTCGTCGCGGCGATGGCCCTGTTCGCCGTGTTGGGTGGGTGCGCCATCTGGGTGTTGCGCCGCGTGGTGGGACGCCTCGCCGAGCGCCTGCCCAACTGGTTGAGCCTGGCCACGCGTCAGGTCACGGCGCAGCCGGGCCACAGCGTCGTGCAGGTGTGCGCCCTGGGCATCGGCCTGCTGGCCCTGATGCTGCTGGTGCTCATCCGCACCGACCTGATCACCAGTTGGAAGGCCGCCAGCCCGCCCGATGCCCCCAACCGCTTCGTCATCAACATCCAACCCGATCAGGTCGAAACCTTTCAGCAGGCCTTGCGGGCCGGTGGCGTGAATCAATACGACTGGTTCCCGATGGCGCGTGGCCGCCTGGTGGCCATCAATGGCAAGCCGGTGCGTCCGCAGGACTACGAAGAAGACAGGGCCCAGCGCCTGGTCGACCGCGAGTTCAACCTCAGCCACGCGGTGCAGCCGCCGCAGGGTAACGAGCTGGTCGGCGGGCGCTTCCAGCCCGAAGAGCCCGATGCCTTCAGCGTGGAAGAGGGCATCGCCCACACGCTGGGTCTGAAGCTGGGCGACAAGCTGCGCTTTGACCTCGCTGGTCAGGCTGACGAGCGCCGCATCACCAGCCTTCGGAAGGTGGACTGGTCGTCCATGAGGGCCAATTTCTTCGTGATGACGCCCCGCTCCACCGAAGAGAACTGGCCCGAGACTTGGATCACCGCATTCCGCATGCCGGCGGGTTCGCAACTGGACCGCACCCTGGTGCAGACCTTCCCGAACGTGACCGTGGTGGATGTGACGGCCACGCTTGCCCAAGTGCAGTCGGTGCTCGACCAGGTCATCACGGCGGTGGAGTTTCTCTTCGCCTTCACGCTGGCGGCAGGCCTCATCGTGTTGATGGCAGGGTTGATGACCTCACGCGAACGGCGTGCCCGCGAGTGGGCGGTGTTGCGCTCGCTGGGGGCCACGCAGGTGCTGTTGGCACGCGTGCAGCGCGTCGAGTTGATCGGTCTGGGCGCCTTGGCGGGCGCGCTTGCAGCGTCGGCCTCTCTGGCCATTGGTTGGGCGCTGGCGGAGCGGGTGTTCGAGTTCCCCTGGACGGCGCCTTGGTGGTGGCCGCTGGTGGGGGCTGCCATTGGCGCCCTGCTGGCCTGGGCTGCGGGCTGGTGGAGCTTGCGTGGGGTGCTGGCTCGGCCGGTCGCGATGACGCTGCGCCGCGCCGAGTGAACTGAACGGCGAGCAGCATGAGCCGTTCAAGCTGAATGAACCGGCCGAATGAAAAAGCCGAGCTCAGCGGCTCGGCCTTCGTTGTGTTTTCGTGGGCTTGTGCGAGCCGATCAGCTCAGCTTGGCCCCCGGGGCACACCTCAGTGCGTGGCCAGGCTGTTGATCAGTCCCATCTCGGCGCTGCCCATCAGTGATTCGATGTCCATCAAGATCAGCAGGCGTTCGCTCACGTTGGCGATGCCGGTGATGTAAGTCGTGTCGACCACGGATGAACTCATCTCCGGCGCGGGCTGGATCATTTGCTCGCCCAATTGCATCACGTCGCTCACCGAGTCGACCACCGCGCCGACCACGCGTCCCTTGACGTTGAGCACGATCACCACGGTGAAGTCGTCGATGTCGGACTGACCGTCATCGCGCACGCAGTTGAATTTCACGCGCAGGTCAACGATGGGCACGATCACGCCGCGCAGGTTGACGACGCCCTTGAGGTAGGCGGGGGCGTTGGCGATCTTGGTCGGCTGCTCGTAGGAGCGGATCTCCTGAACCTTCAGGATGTCGATGCCGTACTCCTCCGAACCCAGCCGGAACGTGAGGTATTCACGGCCGGTGGCCGCATGGCGCACCTGACGGGTGTTGTTCTGGCGCGCACCCAAGCCCGCCATGGACGAGCCCGCATCGCTGCGAGCAGGGGCGCTGGTCTGGGGTGTGGCGGCTTGCATGGTTTCCATGTCGGTCCTCTTGGGGTCCTCGTGCGCCGATCGGGGCGCACACCGGTGGTCTCATGCGGGGATATCGGCGGGGTTGGCGGAAACTGTAGCGGCTTGATCCTGCGGCATGTGCCCAAGCAAAAACGCCAGCCCTGCGCGTGAGGAACTGGCGTTTTTTCGGCTGCGGCTGGGGGCCGCTTGAGGATGAGGAGCCCGCGAACCTGGCGGGTTCACGCGGGCATCACACGTTGAACAGGAAATTCAGCACATCGCCATCCTTGACGATGTAGTCCTTGCCTTCGGCGCGCATCTTGCCGGCTTCCTTGGCGCCGGCCTCGCCCTTGTACTGGATGAAATCCTCGAAGGCGATGGTCTGGGCGCGGATGAAGCCCCGCTCGAAATCGGTGTGGATGACGCCGGCGGCCTGCGGCGCGGTCGCGCCAATCGGCACGGTCCAGGCGCGCACTTCCTTCACGCCGGCCGTGAAATAAGTCTGCAGGCCCAGCAGCTTGAAGCCAGCGCGGATCAGGCGGTTCAGGCCCGGCTCGCTCTGTCCCATCTCGGCCAGGAACATGGCGCGGTCTTCGTCGTCCATCTCGGCGAGTTCGGCTTCCGTCTTGGCGCAAATCGCAACGACTTCACCCTTCTGAGCTGCAGCGTACTCGCGCAGGCGGTCCAGGAAGGGGTTGTTCTCGAAACCGGTTTCCGACACGTTGCCCACGAACATGGCCGGCTTGGCGGTGATCAGGCAAAGCGGCTTGAGCAGGGCCAGTTCTTCCTTGCTGAAATCGATGGAGCGCACCGGCTTGGCCTCGTTCAGCGCAGCCTGGCACTTGTCCAGGATCTTCACCAGCGCTTGCGCTTCCTTGTCGCCGGCGCGGGCCGTCTTGTTATAGCGCACCAGGCTCTTTTCGACCGTGCCCAGGTCGGCCAGGCACAGCTCGGTCTGGATGACCTCGATGTCGGCGATCGGGTCGACCTTGCCGGCCACGTGGATCACGTTCTCGTCCTCGAAGCAGCGCACCACGTTGACGATGGCGTCGGTTTCGCGGATGTGGCTGAGGAACTGGTTGCCCAGGCCTTCACCCTTGGACGCGCCCGCCACCAGGCCAGCGATGTCGACGAACTCCACGATGGCCGGTACGACGCGCTCGGGCTGGACGATTTCCGAGAGTTGGTCGAGGCGAGGGTCAGGCACCTCGACCACGCCCACGTTGGGCTCGATGGTGCAGAAGGGGTAGTTCTCGGCGGCGATGCCGGCCTTGGTCAGCGCGTTGAAGAGGGTGGACTTGCCGACGTTGGGCAGACCCACGATGCCGCATTGGAGGCTCATGGTGTTCCTAGGCAGGATGGGAGGTGTGTGAGGGCTGGCCGCGCCCGACGCAGGGTTGACGCACGGCAGCAATCCCGCCATTTTAAGCGCCCTGGCGTTCCTACCCGCCTGGCGGCCTCGGGCCATCGGGTAGATTACCGGGCGCGGTCTGCCACGGTGGCCACCGCCTGAGGAAACGAATTTCATGACTCCCCCCGCTGGCAAGCGATTCGATGTGTGCGTGAGCGGCTCTGGCGCCGTCGCCATGAGCCTGGCCTTGGCCTTGTCGGCCGAGGGCTTCAGCGTGGCCTGGGCGCGGGCGGCCGCCTTCCAGGCCCCGACCTCGCAGGATGTGCGCACCTATGCCCTCAACGCACGCGCCATCGAGCTGCTCTCGCGCCTGCGTGTCTGGCCCGCGTTGCAGGCGTTTTCTGCCCCGGTTCTCGACATGAACATCCGTGGCGACGATGGCGGCGAACTGCATTTCTCCGCCTGGCAGCAGCGGGTCGGCGAACTGGCCTGGATCGTCGATGCCGGTGCGCTGGAGCGCCTGCTGAGCGATGCTTTGCGCTTCGCGCCGCGCGTGGAGGTGGTTGCGCCCATGAAGGACGGGCATTCGCCGGTGGACGCCTCGCTGCTGGCCATCTGCGAGGGCAAGTTCTCCGATTCGCGGCGCGCGCTGGGCATCGACTTCGATCGCCAGCCTTACGGGCACAGCGGTGTGGCGGCTCGGTTGGTGGCCTCGCGGCCGCACCAGGGCGTCGCTCGCCAATGGTTCCGCTCGCCTGACGTGCTGGCCTTGCTGCCCTTCAACCAGCCCGATCCGCAGGCGTCTTACGGCCTGGTCTGGTCGGTGCCGCAGGCCCGCGCGCAAGAGCTGACCAACCTGTCCGCAGCCGATTTCGAACGCGAGTTGAACCAAGCCATCGAAGCCAGCGATCCGCAAGCGCTGGCGCTGGTCGGCGAGCTGAAACTGGGCTCGGAGGTCGCCGCGTGGCCGCTGTCGCTGGCGCGGGCCTCGCGTTGGGCCGGGCCTGGCTGGGTCTTGTTGGGCGACGCAGCCCACCAGGTCCACCCGCTTGCAGGGCAAGGCCTCAACCTGGGACTTGCCGATGCCGATACCCTGGTGAAGGTGCTGACCGAAGCCCGCCGCAACGAGCCCTGGCGCAAGCCTGGTGAGGAGCGCCTGCTGCAGCGTTACGTCCGCCAGCGGGAATGGCCCACGCGCGCCATGGCTTCCCTGACCGATGGCATGCTGCACCTCTTCGCCGATTCGCGCGGCCCCTTGAAGGCGCTGCGCAACGTCGGCATGTCGGCGGTCGAGCGCCTGGGTCCTCTCAAGCACTGGCTGGTCGGCCGCGCGCTCGATGCCTGAGCGCTTTTCTCGCTTCCTTCCCCGTTCCGTTACCTGAGGATGGCCACGATGCCCCGATTCAAAAGACTCCTGAGCACCGCCTTCGTCGCCATGGCGATGGGCTCGGGGCTGGCCCACGCGCAGGCCGAACTGCCAGCCGCCCAGCTCACGGTGCTCAAGCAAAAGCTCTCGCAGCGCATGCCGCAGTTGCCCCCGATCGAAGGTGCGCGCACCACCGCCATGGCCGGCCTGATCGAGCTGCGCGCTGGTGGCCACATCTTCTATGCCGACGCCAATGGCGACTTCCTCATCGATGGTCAGCTCATCGATGCACGCAGCCAGCGCAACCTCACCGAAGAGCGCATGGACGAGATCAATCAGGTCGACTTCGCCAGCCTGCCCCTGCGTGATGCGCTGGTCTGGAAAAGCGGCAATGGCAAGCGCCGCATGGTGGTCTTCGCCGACCCGAACTGCGGCTATTGCAAGCGCCTGGAGCGTGACCTCCAGAAGCTCAAGGACGTGACCGTCTACACCTTCATGATCGGCATCCTGGGTGACGACTCGAAGGCCAAGGTCGACCAGATCTGGTGCGCCAAAGACCGCACCCAGACCTGGCTGAGCTGGATGATCGATGGGGAGGCTCCGCCTCGCGCCCTGGGCCAGTGTGGCTCGCCCTTGCAGCGCAACATGGCCTTGTCGCAGAAGCTGCGCGTCAATGGCACGCCGGCCATCATCTTCGAAGATGGCAGCCGCTTGCCTGGCGCGGCCTCGCTGCAGACGCTGGAGCAGCGTCTGGCCAAGGCGTCGAAGAGCAGCTGAGGCTGGCCGGGGGGAGGGGGCGTCTGCGCCCTGGCCAAGAGACGGTCAGGTTGGTGAGGGCGCCTGGCGCATCGAATCCATTCACTTGGCCTTCGGGCCAGTGGGGTTCGCTGAGGTGGGGCTGGCGGCCGATGCGGCCGAGGCGGGTTGCCCGGGCGTCTGTTGTGGCGCGCGAGAGAGGTTCATCTCCAGCCAGACGTCGTCCTTCATCTTCATGGCGATGCGCACGGGCAGGTATTGCAGACCCGGCGCGAACCACACATCGGCGGGCAGGGCGCCGTCGTCCTGCACGGCCTTGCGTGGGCGCACGTGCAGCGTCGCGATGCGGCCCAGCGGGGTGTCCAGCGGCACCTCCTCGATCACGTCGAACACGAGGGGTTCGGGCTTGCGCAGCGTCAGCACGGTCATCTCGAAGCTGCGGCCGGGCCGCGCCTTGCCCGGGTCGAGGATGAACTGGTAGGCCACCTGGATCATGAAGCTCGCCGGGTCTTGCAAACCGGTCGTGCGAGCCTGCTGTTTGCCATCGGGCAGCGTGACCTGCTCATCGCCCAGCTCGATCACCTTCGAGCGCGCAGCGCGGATCAGCAGGCGGTTGACGTTCTCATAGCGACGAGGGTGGAGCCCTTCAGGGCGGATCTCGCCTTCGCTGCTCAGGCGCCATGAACCCAGGGGCGCGAAGCTCGGCCCCACGCTGGCGTCGATGTGCACCTGATAGCGCTGATCCTGGCGGATCCACTCGACGGTGGACTGGCCGTGCACAGGGCCACGGTAGAAGCCTTCCATGATGTAGCTCACGCGGGTGGCCAGTGGCCAGACGAAGCGTTCGGCATCTGGCGCCGATGCGGGGTTTGCTGCTGCAGTCGTGGACGCAACCTTGGTTGAAGCCGTGACATTTGCTGCGCTTGAAGACGCGGAACTGGCTGCGGATGCCGCCGCCAGGGTGGTTTCGGCCTGGGCCGCGCTCGCCGCATCGCTCGCCGCCGTGACCTGTGGTGCCGACGCCGCCTCGGCCACCTGCGACGCCTCCCGCTCGGCTTCTGGCTCGGACGCCGCCGAGGCCGCTTCAGGGGGTGGCTTCGGTTTCTTGCGTTTGACCGGTTTTTGGGGCGGGGCAGCAGCGCCGGTGGCAGTTGGCTCGGCCACGGGGGCCGCAGGTGCGGCGGGCGGACTCGTCAGCCGAACCTCCGACACATACTCCGCCTGCATGCGCTCGATGTGCGGCGCGTCAGGTCGCGAGTCGGCCATCTCATCGAGCACACTGCCCGTGACCCACAGGTGCAGCACGGCCACGAGCGCAGCCAGCAGCGACAGGCTGACGAGCGTGCGGGTTCGTGTGGCGCCGGCCTGCGGGAACATCAGGCGCTCGATCAGGCTTTCAGCCAAGCCTTGCGGCGCGCCAGCGCGGCCGACTCGGGGGCGGTTTTCGGCAGGGCCAGGGTCACGATGTCGTCGGCGAAGGGCGTTTGTCCGTGTTCGCCGAGGCGGGGCAGGGTGATCGACGTGAGGCGCTGGTCGCGGCTGATCAGCAGCTCCTGCTGCTGGCTGGCGTCATGCCATTGCAGCAGGTCGTCGGTGCGTTTGAGACGCCAGCCGCCGAGCGCCAGGAGCTCATCGCCAGCGCTCAGGCCGATGGTCTCGGCCACGCCATGGCGCATGACCGCCTGCACCTTCAGCGCGCCGCCGGCTTCCGACAGCCGCACCCCGAGCTTCTGAGGCAAGGGTGCGGCCTTGCTCTGCCACTGCACGCCATGGCTGGCCAGCAGTTCGCTCAGGGGCAGTTCTTCGCAGGTCTCCGTCCAGCGGTGCAGCAGCTCGGCCCAACTGGGCGCGGCCGAACGGGCCTGAAGGTGCTCGGGCGTGTCGGGCGCGTGCCGGGCCTCTTCATGCAGTGCCTGGGCCACGTCGGCCTCGGTGATCGATCGGCCGAGTCGCCACAGGCGTTCCATCACGCCATCAAGCTTGGGCTGGTGGCCATCGCGCACCGGCAGCAGGCGCAGGGCCAGGTCCAGGCAAAGTGCCACCAGCGAGCCCTTGGTGTAGTAGCTCACCGTGGCGTTGGCGGTGTTCTCGTCGGGGCGGTAGTAGCGCGTCCAGGCATCGAAGCTGGCTTGTGCCACGCTGTACGTCAGCCGGCCTGGCGTGCCACGCACCTGGTTGACCGTCTTGCCGATCAGCTTGAGGTAGGCCGGCGCGTCGATCAGCTTGGTGCGCAGCAGGAACTGATCGTCGTAGTACGAAGTGAATCCCTCGAAGAACCACAGCATCCGGGTCATGTTCTCCCGGGTCAAGTCGATGGGGTCGAAGGCAGCGGGCTTCAGCCGCTTGACGTTCCAGGTGTGGAAGTACTCGTGGCTGATGAGGCCCAGCAGCGTGGTGTAGGCATCACCCTGCGTGGTCCGGCCCTTGCGGGGCAGGTCCTTGCGGGCGCAGATCAGCGCGGTGCTGCGGCGGTGCTCAAGGCCGCCATAACCATCTTCGACCGCGTTGAGCATGAACACATAGTGGTCAAAAGCGGCCTTGCGGCGCCCGTGCCAGAACAGGATCTGGGCTTCGCAGATCTGGCGCGTGTCCGTCAGCAAGCGGTCGCCGTCGAAGTCGGGGCTGGCGCCTGCCACCACGAACTCGTGGCGCACGCCGCGCACGGTGAACTCGCCGCGCCAGAAGCTGCCCAGCTCGACGGGGTGGTCGATCAGCTCGTCGTGGTCCGGCGCTTCGTAGGTGCCCCAGCCGGCGGCATTGACCTTCACGGGCCGCAGCGCCGTGGCCACCTGCCAGCCACGCGGCAAGCCGCCGATGCGCACACGGTGCGGTTCGCTCTCGAAGCCTTCCGCGCGCAGGAACACGCTGGTGCCATTGAAGAAGCCGCGCCGCGCATCGAGGAAAGCCGCGCGCACCGAGGTGTCGAAGGCGTGCACCTCGTAGCTCACCGTCAAGGCCCGGCGCCCATCGGTCGAAACCTCCCAGGTGGCTTTGTCGAGCTGCCGGATGTCGCAGGCCATGCCGCCTTGCTGTGCCTGCAGCGGCGTGAGGTGCCTGGCGAACTCGCGCACCAGGTAGCTGCCAGGGATCCACACCGGCAGGCTCAGGCGCTGACGCGGGTGAGGGCGGGGCACCGTCATCGTCACCTGGAAACGGTGGCGCTGCGGCTCGGCGGCTTCGATGCGGTATTCGATCATGTCGGGGCTTCTCAGATCTGCGCGGCGGCGACGAAACAGCTCAGGCTGGCGACCAGGGTGAGGCGGAAGCGCAAGGTCAGCCAACCGGCGGCGCCCAGCTCCAGGTAATGCTTGCGATCAGCCAGGTAGCAGGTGATCAGCCAGCCGCCCAGCCAGGCCAGGCCGGCGTGCGGAGGCATCAGCACGCCGATCCACGCCATCAGCGAGAAGGTCACCCCCGTCCACAAGGCGCGGCGCTGGTAACCCGGCACCGCGCCGTGCCACTGCGAAGATGGCATGACCAGTCCCCAGCGCATGCCGCCCAGGAATGACAGGATGAGACCCGCATAAGTGGCTAGCGCGCGCACGACGAATGCGAAAGGCTCATCGTCGATGCGGCCCACCAGCAACCACACGAAGGCCGCACCCGCGACGAGCGGGATCAGGCCGGCGTAGCCCAGGCGCCTGGCCAACAAGTTCGGGTCGGCATGGGGCAGGGGAGTGGGGGCAGGGGTTTCGTCGGCAAGCGTCATGAGGGGCATCTGAAATGAGACTGGTCGGGCGATGACCCATGCGGGCTGCCCATGTCTCGGCATTGTGTCAAGAATGGCGGTGTGGGGCGGGCTTCAAGCGCATCGCCATGCGCTCAGGCGGCCAGCCAAGCGAACACCGCAGGCACATCGGTCGGCAGGTTCAGCTCCCGTTGACGCCAGCGCGCCACGGTGTCGGTCAATGTGAATCCTTGAGAAAGCGTCAGCCCGCAGCTCACGTTGAGCAGCGTCTGCGGCTGGAGGTGCTGCAACAGGGCCTGCCACAGCGCCGGATTGCGATAGGGCGTCTCGATCACGAGCTGCGTTTGGTGAGCCCTGCGCGAGAGTTGCTCCAGTTCGCGAATGCGCTGGGCGCGCTGCGAGCCATCTGTCGGCAGGTAACCGACGAAGGCGAAGCTCTGCCCATGCAGCCCGCTGCCAGCGAGCGCCAGCACCAACGAACTGGGGCCCGCCATCGGCACCACGGGGATGCCGGCCTTGTGCGCCGCCTGAACCACCGCCGCCCCGGGATCGGCCACGCCAGGCAGCCCGGCCTCGGAAATCAGGCCGATGTCGTGGCCGGCGCGGGCGGGGTCAAGCAGCTTGGCGAACACGGACGCCTGCGTGGCGGCTTCACCCTTCGCATCCTTCTCGCCTTTGGCTGCCTTGCCGCCCTTGATGGGGCGGGGCAGCTCTTCGATCATCAAGGCCTGCAAGGGTTGGCTCAACGGTGCGACCTTGTCCACGCGCTTGAGAAAGGCCCGCGTCGTCTTGGCGTTCTCGGCGATCCAGTGCCCGATGCGCGCGGCCTCGCGCATCACCCCCAGCGGCAGCACCTGTTGCAGGTCGGGCGCTTCGCCCGTTGCCGGGTCGGGGCAGCCCAGGTCCAGTGTGTTCGGCACCAGCAGCAGGCGCCCCATGCGTTTGTCGTGTGAAGTCGTCATCTCCGTGTTTGCTTGCTCAGCCATGGGTGTTCCCGCTCTCCCGCGTGTTGATCGCCATCGGATCCCAGCCAGCTTCGCGCAGCAGCCGGCTGGTCACGATCAGGGGCAGGCCCACCAAGGCGGTCGGATCGGTGGAGTCGATGCGTTCCAGCAGCACGATGCCCAGTCCTTCGCATTTGGCGCTGCCAGCGCAGTCATAGGGCTGTTCGCGTTGCAGGTAGGTCTCGATCAGTTCGTCGCTCAACACCCGGAACTCGACGGTGACGCTGCTGACGGCTTGCAGCACCTGGCCCGTGCGCGGTCGCGCCACGCACACGGCGGTGTGAAAACGCACGACTTGCCCGCTCAAGGCTCTCAATTGCGCCACCGCCGCTGCATGGTTGCCAGGCTTGCCCAGAGGTCGCCCGGCAAGGTCGGCCACCTGGTCCGAGCCGATCACGACGACATCGTCTTCGAACCCTTGCGCCACCACCCTGGCCTTGAGCTCGGCCAGGCGGCAGGCCAGCGCGAGGGGTGTCTCACCTGGCTGAGGCGTTTCATCCACATCGGGCGAGCGGGTGTCGAAGGGTTGGCCCAGGCGGGCCAGCAGTTCGCGCCGATAAGGCGAGCTGGAGCCCAGCACCAGCCGGGGCGGGGCGGAGGGAGCGGAAACAGGCATGGCGCCATTGTCCACGAGTGTTTTGGCACGGAGCGGCCGGCGCCGGCCTGGGCATACACTCGCGGGCATGAAAGCACGCGTGTTCCTGCCCGAAAAACTCGACGTCAAGGCCTTCATCGAAGCCGAGGCGCAATTGGCTGGTGAAACGCCCGTCACCAGCTTGCCTCGCCTGGCGGAAGCAGCCTCCTCCGAGGCCGATCTGGCGAGCCTGCCGCCTGTGCGTTGGCGGGCCTCGGGCCGGCTGGTGTCTCAACGTGTGGGCGAACCCCAGCTCTGGCTGGACCTCGACACCGAGGCCGAGCTCGACATGGAATGCCAGCGATGCCTGCACCCGGTGCGCGAGCGCATGATGGTCTCCCGCTCGATCCGCTTCGCGCGCGACGAAGCCGAAGCCGCGCGGCTGGACGCCGACTCGGACGACGACGTGCTCGCGGTCTCGCGGCAATTCCACCTGCTGGAACTGGTGGAAGACGAGTTGATCATGGCCCAGCCCATCGTGCCCCGCCACGACGAATGCCCCACAGACATCGTCACCCTGATGCACGACGACACCGAAACGCCGGTGCCCGGCGGGGTGCCCATCGAGGCGGATCTGTCCCAACCCGCAGCCGAGGCCAAACCCCACCCTTTTGCCGCGCTGGCGGTCTTGAAAAAGCGCTCGGACGGCTGAATTTGATCGACCTGCGGTGTTCGTGCTAGAATTGATGGTTTCCAGGATTTCCGGCCAGAATTTTGCCGAGATTCTTGCCGCATGCGAGCTGTGGGTCCCAGGGCTCGCACGGCATTGACACACATCGCCCACACATCGCCCACGGAGTCATCATGGCCGTTCAGCAAAACAAAAAGTCGCCTTCCAAGCGTGGCATGCACCGCTCGCACAACGCCCTGGTCACGCCGGGTACCGCTGTCGAACCCACCACCGGTGAAGTGCACCTGCGTCACCACATCAGCCCGACCGGTTTCTACCGTGGTCGCAAGGTTCTGAAGACCAAGGCTGACGCCTGATCATCGGCCGGTTCCGCCCGCTGCTTGTCATCAAGCGGCGCAGGTTCCTGAATCGCTGAAATGTAAAAGGGCTGGACAACCCGATCCAAAGGGTTACCGGCCCTTGTCCTTTTTGTCGGCGCGCTGCGTGAGCCGTTCGGCTCTGCCTTCGGTTCCCTTGAGGCTGCGCTCCCGTCATCGACTTGCTCCGCCCCATCCACATGAGCCCTGTCACGTCCGCCTCTTCGTCGCTTTCGCCCGTGCGCATCGCCGTTGATTGCATGGGGGGCGATCACGGACCGTCGATCACCTTGCCTGCCTGCCAAGCCTTCCTGGCCAAGCACCCGGATGCAGAATTGCTGCTGGTTGGCCTGCCCGAAGCCCTGGCGCCAGCCCGTGGATGGGAACGCTGCCGCATCGTCGAAGCCAGCGAAGTCGTCACGATGGATGACCCGGTCGAGGTCGCTTTGCGGCGCAAGAAGGATTCGTCCATGCGCGTGGCCATCAGCCAGGTCAAGGCGAGCCCAGATGCCCCTGCGGTCGCGCATGCCTGCGTGTCGGCCGGCAACACGGGTGCATTGATGGCGTTGGCCCGCTACCTGCTCAAAACCCTCGAAGGCATCGACCGCCCGGCGCTTGCCACCGTCATGCCGAACCAGAAGGACGGCTTCACCACCGTGCTCGACCTGGGTGCCAATGTCGATTGTTCCGCTGAGCACCTGCTCCAGTTCGCCGTGATGGGCTCGGCCCTCGTGTCGGCCGTAGATGGCAAAGCCAGCCCGAGCGTCGGCTTGCTCAACATCGGCGAAGAGGTCATCAAGGGCAGTGAAGTCATCAAGCGCGCCGGTGAATTGCTGCGCCGCGCCCATGACCAGGGACTGATTCGCTTCCATGGCAATGTCGAGGGCAACGACATTTTCAAGGGAACTTCGGACATCGTTGTTTGCGACGGCTTCGTTGGCAACGTGGCGCTCAAGACCGCCGAAGGCCTGGCCAGCATGTTCGCCTCCTTCATCAAGCAGGAGTTCACGCGCAACATCGTCACCAAAGTGGTGGCTTTGTTCGCGATGCCGGTGCTAAATCGCTTCAAAAGCCGCGTAGATCACCGCCGCTACAGCGGCGCGGCTTTGTTGGGCCTGCGCGGCTTGGTCTTCAAGAGTCACGGATCTTCGGACAAGCTGGCCTTCGAAGTGGCGCTCAATCGCGCTTATGATGCGGCCCGTCATCGACTGCTGGACCGGGTTCACGACCAGATCGCAGCCACCGTGGCCAGCCTGCCCACCCTTGTGGATGTCGGCGACGCGGAGGGTGTGGGTCGCGCCGCCTGATCCCATTTTGAATGTCAGACAGACTGACGGCACACCAGCCAAACCCCCGGCGAGCCTCTACCCAGGCTGCCAACTCGGCACCCCACAAGGGTGCTCCCTCCAACAGGTTCTCTCGCATCGCCGGCACCGGCAGCTTCCTGCCGCCCCACCGGGTGAGCAACCAGGAGCTGGTCGAACGCCTTGCGCGCGACGGCATCGAGACCTCCGACGATTGGATCTTCGAGCGCACGGGCATCCGCGCACGGCACTTCGCCGAGCCAGATGTCACCTCCAGCCAGCTCGGTCTCGAGGCCGGCAGGCGGGCGCTCGAAGCGGCAGGCTGCCTGCCCGCTGACATCGACCTCATCGTCTGCGCCACGTCCACGCCGGACATGGTTTTTCCATCCACGGCTTGCCTCATCCAGCGTGAACTGGGCATCTCGGGCTGCCCGGCGTTCGACGTGCAGGCGGTGTGCTCGGGCTTCATCTACGCGCTAACCGTGGCCGATTCGATGATCCGCACCGGGGTGGCCCGTCGTGCGCTGGTCATCGGCGCCGAGGTGTTCTCGCGCCTGCTCGACTTCCGTGACCGCACCACCTGCGTGCTGTTCGGCGACGGGGCGGGGGCCGTGGTGCTCGAAGCCTCCGATCAGCCCGGCATCGTGGCCTCCTGCCTGCATGCCGATGGCCAGCACGTGGGGCTGCTCAATGTGCCGGGCAACGTCAGCGGCGGTCGCATCCTGGGCGACGCCACGCTCAAGATGGATGGTCAGGCGGTGTTCAAGCTCGCCGTCAGCGTGCTCGACAAGGCCGCTCACGAGGTGCTCGACGCATCCGGGCGCGAGGCCTCGTGCATTGACTGGCTGATCCCGCACCAAGCCAACCTGCGCATCATGCAGGGCACTGCCAAGAAACTGAAACTTCCGTATGACAGGATCGTGGTCACGGTGGACCAGCACGGCAACACTTCCGCTGCATCCATTCCACTGGCGCTCGACCACGGTGTCCGCAACGGCCACATCCAGCGAGGCCAGACCCTGATGCTCGAAGGCGTCGGCGGGGGCTTCACCTGGGGTGCCGTGCTCGTCGATTACTGAACCACAACGAACAACGATCTGGACGACAACACATGACCGCTTTCGCATTCGTCTTTCCTGGGCAGGGCTCGCAGTCCGTCGGCATGCTCGGCGCCTGGGGCGACCACCCCGCCGTGCGCGACACCTTGGTCGAAGCCTCCGACGCGCTGGGTGAAGACATTGGCAAGCTGATCGCCGAAGGCCCGAAGGAAGCCCTGGACCTGACCACCAACACCCAGCCCGTGATGCTGACCGCCGGCGTCGCCTGCTGGCGCGCCTGGCAGGCCGAAACGGGCCTGATGCCGGCTGCCGTGGCCGGACACTCCCTGGGGGAGTACGCCGCGCTGGTCGCTGGGGGTGCCCTCACACTGAAGGACGCCCTGCCCCTGGTGCGCTTCCGTGCTCAGGCCATGCAGGACGCCGTGCCCGTGGGCACCGGCGGCATGGCCGCCATCCTCGGCATGGATGCCGAAGGGGTGAGGGCGGGTTGCGCCGAAGCAGCCGCCGCCACGGGCGAAGCCGTCGAGGCCGTCAACTTCAACGACCCCAAGCAGACCGTCATCGCCGGCACCAAGGCCGCTGTCGAGAAAGCCTGTGAGGTGCTCAAGGCCGCTGGCGCGAAGCGTGCGCTTTCGCTGCCCGTGTCGGCCCCGTTCCATTCGAGCCTGATGAAGCCTGCCGCCGAGCGCCTGAAGGAAAAGCTCGCCGCGACCGCCTTCACCGCGCCTGCCATCGCCGTGGTCAACAACATCGACGTGGCCGTGGTCAACGAGCCCGATGCCATCCGCGACGCCCTCTACCGCCAGGCCTTCGGCCCCGTGCGCTGGGTCGAGTCCGTGCTTGCAATCAAGGCCCGTGGCCTCTCGCACGTGATCGAATGCGGCCCGGGCAAGGTGCTCTCGGGCATGGTCAAGCGCATCGACGCCGAACTCGTCACCGGCTGCGTGCTGGATCCGGCCTCGCTGGCCGAAGTCAAGGCCATGCTGGCCTGAGGAGCAATCACATGAGCAACGAATTCAAGGGCCAGATCGCCCTGGTCACCGGCGCCAGCCGCGGCATCGGCCGTGCCATCGCCGTCGCCCTGGCCCAGCGTGGCCTGAAGGTCATCGGCACTGCCACCTCCGAGTCGGGCGCCCAGGCCATCTCCGAGGGCCTGTCGGCTCACGAGGGTTGCAAAGGCATCGTCCTGAACGTGACCGACGCCGCCGGTGTCGACGCCGCAGTGGACGCCATCATCAAGGAGCATGGCGCCTTGCATGTGCTGGTCAACAACGCCGGCATCACCCGCGACATGCTGGCCATGCGCCTGAAGGACGAGGACTGGGACGCCGTGCTGGACACCAACCTCAAGGCCGTCTTCCGCATGAGCCGCGCCGTCATGCGCCCCATGATGAAACAGCGCCATGGCCGCATCATCAGCATCACCTCCGTGGTGGGCGCCGCTGGCAACCCTGGCCAGGCCAATTACGCCGCCGCCAAGGCCGGCGTGGCAGGCATGACGCGTGCCCTGGCTCGCGAGCTGGGCAGCCGTGGCGTGACCGTCAACTGCGTGGCGCCGGGTTTCATCGACACCGACATGACCCGCGCGCTCACCGAAGAACAGCAGTCGACGCTGAAGTCGCAGATTCCGCTTGGTCGCCTTGGTCAACCCGAAGACATCGCCGAAGCAGTGGCCTTTCTGGCCTCGCCGCAGGCCGGCTACATCACCGGTGTGGAATTGCACGTCAACGGCGGCATGTACATGAATTGATTTGAGATCTTCCCGGGATATCTCAAATTCGATTTTTCGAAGCGGTCAGCGTAATGACATGCTGAGCCGGTAAAATCCCTGGTTTGTTTGCAACCCCTCCTGGAGGAGTCATGAGCGATATCGAAGCACGCGTCAAGAAGATCATTGCAGAGCAACTCGGTGTGGCCGAGTCTGAAGTCACCCCTGAGAAGGCTTTCGTGGCCGACCTGGGCGCTGACTCGCTGGACACCGTTGAGCTGGTGATGGCCCTCGAAGACGAGTTCGGCATCGAGATCCCCGACGAAGAGGCAGAAAAGATCACCACCGTGCAACTGGCGATCGACTACGCCAAGAACCACGTCAAGGCCTGATCGCACTGCGATGAGCCAAGGCCCGGGTCTTTTGAGGACTTGGGGGCCTTGACCCTCTCACGGATTTCAACTTTCTGCACTGGCAAGCATGACCCGTCGTCGCGTCGTCATCACCGGCCTTGGCCTGGTGACCCCCCTTGGCAATCAGGTCCAGGATTCCTGGTCGGCCCTGCTCGCAGGCCGCTCTGGCATCCAGACGATCACCCAGTTCGACGCTTCGGCGTTCGCCTGCCAGTTCGCCGGCGAAGTCAAGGGCTTCAACATCGAGGATTACATCCCCGCGAAGGAAGCCCGCCACATGGACCGTTTCATCCACTTCGGCCTTGCTGCGAGCATGCAGGCCGTCAAGGATGCCGGTCTGCCCACCGGTGATGCCCTGAGCCCTGAACTTGCCGAGCGCATCGGCGTGCTGGTTGGCTCCGGCATCGGCGGTCTGCCCATGATCGAGCAGACCCACACCGACTACAAGGAACGCGGCCCGCGCCGCATTTCTCCCTTCTTCGTGCCCGCCTCGATCATCAACATGATCAGCGGCCACGTCTCCATTTATCACGGCTTCCGCGGCCCCAACCTGGGTGTCGTCACGGCCTGCACCACCGGCTTGCATGCCATCGGTCTGGCCACCCGCCTCATCGAGGCCGGTGATGCCGACATCATGGTCGCTGGCGGCGCCGAGTCCACCGTCAGCCCGCTGGGCATCGGCGGCTTCGCGGCGTCCCGCGCGCTGTCGACCCGCAACGACGACCCGGCCACGGCTTCGCGCCCCTTCGACAAGGACCGCGATGGCTTCGTGCTGGGCGAGGGCGCTGGCGTGATGGTGATCGAGTCTTACGAAAGCGCCGTCGCGCGTGGCGCCAAGATCTATGCCGAGGTCGCCGGTTTCGGCATGAGTGGCGATGCCTATCACATGACCGCGCCCGATGTGTACGGCCCGCAGCGCTCGATGATGAACGCCTTGCGCAACGCCGGCATCAACGCCGATCAGGTGCAGTACCTGAACGCGCACGGCACCTCGACCCCGCTGGGCGACGTGAACGAAACCAACGCCATCAAGCAGGCCTTCGGTGACCACGCCAAGAAGCTGGTGGTCAACTCGACCAAGTCGATGACGGGCCACCTGCTGGGTGGTGCCGGTGGAATCGAGTCCGTGTTCACGGCGCTGGCCCTGCACCACCAAGTCTCGCCGCCGACCATCAACATCTTCAACCAGGATCCCGAGTGTGACCTGGATTACTGCGCCAACACCGCGCGCGAAATGAAGATCGACGTGGCCTTGAAGAACAACTTCGGTTTCGGCGGCACCAACGGCTCGTTGGTTTTCAAGCGCGTCTGAGTTCCGCCGCCCTCATCGGCTTCATCGAATCGACAGCGGGAGGTGCAGGTTTTCCCCGCTGAAATCCTGCTCCTTCATGTCCGTCTTGGCTCCTCTCCTGAGGCCGGCGTCCTGGCGTTTGTCGTCTGGCGCGGCCGACGTGCCCTGGCTGCGCCACCTCGGGCTGGCGCTGTTGCTGGCCAGCGCGCTGGCCTTGCTCGCTTGGTGCTTGGCGACCTGGCTCGAATCCTGGCAGCACCGCGAACTGGGTTGGGCTTCGCTGCTGGCCTTGCCTTTGTGCTTGTTCGGCTTGCGCCATGCTTGGCTGCTTGGGCGTGACTGGCTTGCGCCCGGCGTGCCGTTGACCCTTCGATGGACGGGCCGCGTGACCACCTTGCGCTCTGGCGAGCTAGCGGGAGGCTGGCGTGTCGAGGAGTGGGGCGTCGAGCCGGTCGATGTCAGCCTGGTGTGGGACTGGCAGCGCGTCATGCTCTTGCGGGTGAGGCCCTGGGCGCCTGGTTCCGTGGCCTCCAGGCAGGCCTGGATCTGGTTGCAGGACCGCCCTGACAGCGCCGCGCAGCAAGGCGGTGAGATTCATCGCCTGCGCACCCTGTTGTGCCTACCCCGCAGCATGACCCGGCCGTCTGGTGGTGTCGTGCCGGTGTTGCCCCAAGGGCGTCAAGGCGTTGCGGTTTCGGCCCGCGCAAGGATGGTGGCATCATCGCGGCATGATTCAACTGCCGAGCCTGCCCGCATGAGCCGGGGTCGCAAGCCCTCGCGTCCTGCGCGCCAGAAGCGCCTCCAGGCGAGCGAGGCGGCGTCGAGCGTGCCGCTGCGCTTCGAAGACGATTTCCCCGCCACACAGGTGTTGGAGCGTTGGCAGGACGAGGCCACCGATGCGCGGTGCGTGGATGGAGGGCGGCCATGATGCCCAAGGATCAAGACCCAGACACCCAGGCTCCGGCCTCTGACTTGCCATCCTTCCCTGATTCGGCCGCGCCCGATGTCGGGCCTGCGCGGGTGGCCCTCGACGAGGATGCGCAACTGGTCGAGCGCGTGCAACGCGGTGACCAACGCGCTTTCGAGATGTTGGTGGTCAAGTATCAGCGCCGCATCGAGCGCCTGATCGCCCGCATGGTGCGCGACAGCGACCTGGTTGAGGACATCGCCCAGGAAGCGTTCATCCGCGCTTACCGCGCCCTGCCAGGCTTCCGTGGCGAAAGTGCTTTCTACACCTGGCTTTACCGCATCGCCGTCAACACGGCCAAGAAGGCCATGATCGGCTTGCAGCGTGACCCGCTCAGGACGGAGTCGGCGCTGGCGGGCGCTGCCGAGGAGGACGACGAGACGCCTCGGGTCGAGAACGACCTTAGCGATGGCGAGACACCCGAGTCCGTCCTGGCCTCGCGGCAAATCGCTGAAACGGTCAACGCTGCCGTGGAGGCGCTTTCGGAAGATCTCCGCCAGGCCATCACCCTGCGCGAGATCGAAGGCCTGAGTTACGAGGACATCGCAGAGATCATGCAGTGCCCGATCGGCACGGTGCGTTCGCGCATCTACCGGGCCCGTGAGGCCATCGCGACGCGTTTGCGCCCCTTGCTTGACACCCGCGATGGGGAACGCTGGTGACGAATCGTCACATTTTGGGAACTTTCTCGAACCGATCGACACCAACGTGACATGCGTGGCCTGCGTTTGCAGCAGGCGAAACCCCTTTTTGGAGTTCCAGCATGTCCGAACGTTCGCCCGAAGAAGCCATTCCCCGCGAGATCCTGTCCGCGCTGGCCGATGGGCAGGCCCATCCAGACGAGGTCGCTCGTGCTTGCGGCGCCTGGCGCCAACAGCCCGAGGCCCGCGCCACTTGGCATGCCTACCACCTGATCGGTGAAGCCATGCGCTCGCCTGACCAGGCTGCCGCCAGCGACAGCGCTGCATTCCTGCAGCGCATGCGAGCACGTCTGTCCGAAGAGCCTGTGGTGCTCTCGCCCCAGTCCGCGCAGTCGGTCGGTCGGGCTTCTGCTCCCGCTGCGCCGCAGGCACCGGCCAATGCATTTGCTGCTTCCGTGCAGCCACTCAAGCGGCGCATGTGGGCAGGGCCCATGGCCGTGGCGGCCAGCTTCGCCGTGATCGTGGGCGTGCTGACCGCCAACCTGGGTGGGCCGGCTGGTCAGCCTGAAGGCACCCAGTTGGCGCGCTCAGGCGTGGGTTGGGCCGAAGGTGGTGCCCAGTCGGCTGGCGTGGTTTCTGCGCTGGCAGGCGATGGTTCGTTCAGTGCTGCGCGCACGCAGGAGCACGCCTGGTTGCCCACGGACCCCCGGCTCGAGCAAGCCATGACCGTGCAGCGCCCTCAACCCAATCCCCCTCAGACTTTTACCGCAGCACCAGGTGTGATCCGGGTGAACCTGAACCAAGACCGCTGAGGGCGGCGCGCCATCGCTTTGTCGTCTTTTGTTTGAACGCACCGCGTCGGTCTCGGCCTCCGCGGTGCCTTGCTTTCAGGGCTCTGGGGCTGGGCGTCTCATCTGCGAAAGCACCACATCGTCCACCGGTTCACCCATCTTCACTTGCAGACGTGAACTTGAAACGCAATGTCGTCCAAACTCGCGCCTGTGACGTTTCGTCATCTCCCTCATCGCTTTCACAAGGTCCTGACATCCATGTCATCCAAGCAAATGAGCGTTACCTCCACTTCTTCCGCTTCCTCTGTCTTGCGTCGCACCGTGGTGGTCGGCGCCGTGGTGTCCGCCGTCGGGCTGTTGCTGAGCTCCAGCCTGTTTCCCCACGCTTCGCAGGCGCAGCAGTCTCCCGTGCCGGTGGGTTCGATCGCCCAGCCCGCGCCGCCCAACGCGCCCACGCTGGTCAAAGGTCTGCCTGATTTCACGGAATTGGTTGAGAAGGTCGGGCCTTCCGTGGTCAGCATCCGCACCACGCAGCGAATCAGTGACGACGAAGGCGAGGACGACGAGGTCGATGCCCAAAGGCGTGAGTTCTTCAAGCGCTTCTTTGGCGTACCCCTGCCAGAGCCGCGTCGCAATGTGCCGCACAAGGGTGGGGAGCAGGGCGGGGCGCAAGGTGAAGAGCGCCCGCGTGGCCTGGGCTCTGGCTTCATCCTGAGTCCCGATGGTTTCGTCATGACCAACGCCCACGTGGTCGATGGCGCCGACGATGTCTACGTCACACTGACCGACAAGCGCGAGTTCAAGGCCAAGGTCGTGGGCGCCGATAAGCGCACCGACGTGGCCGTGCTGAAGATCGAGGCCACCAAGCTGCCGGCTGTCGTCGTCGGTGATGTCAATCGCCTGAAGGTGGGCGAGTGGGTCATGGCCATCGGCACGCCGTTTGGTCTGGAGAACACCGTCACGGCCGGCATCGTCAGCGCCAAGGCACGCGACACCGGCGAAGAAATCCGCTTCATCCAGACCGACGTGGCCGTGAACCCCGGCAACTCGGGCGGCCCGCTGATCAACATGCGTGGCGAGGTTGTGGGCATCAACTCGCAGATCCTCAGCCGCTCGGGTGGCTTCATGGGCATCTCGCTGTCCATCCCCATCGACGATGCCGTGAAGGTGGCGGACCAGTTGCGCGCGGGCGGCAAGGTCACACGCGGCCGCATCGGCGTGTCGATCGGCCAGGTGACGAAGGATGTGGCCGACTCCATCGGTCTGGCCAAGGCCGAAGGTGCATTGGTGCAGGCGGTCGAGCCGGGCACGCCGGCTGAAAAGGCTGGCCTCGAAGCGGGTGACATCGTGACCCGTTTCAATGGCCTGCCGATCGAGAAGCCGGCTGACTTGTCTCGCCAAGTCGCGGCCACCAAGCCCGGCACCAAGGCAACCTTGCAGGTGTTCCGCCGTGGCGGCTACAAGGACCTGAGCATCACCGTTGGGGAAATGGATGCCCCCAAGACCAAGGCCGAGCAGGAGGCCGCCAAGCCAGCCAAGGTTGCGGCTTCGGCCCTGGGCCTGAGCGTGAGCGACCTCACCGCTGAGCAAAAGCGTGAACTCAAGCAGAACGGCGGGGTGGTGGTCGAAGAGGCCCAAGGCCCAGCGGCTCGCGCCGGCCTGCGCCCAGGCGACGTCATCCTGGCTGTGGCCAATGTGCAGATCACGAGCGCCAAGGAGTTCGAGGCCGTGCTCGCCAAGATCGACAAAAACCGGCCGGTGAGCGTGCTCGTGCGTCGCGGTGATTGGGCGCAATACGCGGTGATCCGGCCGGGCAAGTGAGGGGTCGGGTTGTCGTGAAAAGGCTCCTGAGGGGGCCTTTTTCGTGCAATCCTGACAGTTTCCTGGGGTTGTTGGGCGGCTCAGACAGCGGTATCCGATGTTGATAAGTCCTGGGGCGGCAGGGGGTTTGTGGCTACAATCCGCCCAGCCGGAAACCTCCGATCCCACAGGGGAGCCGACGCCCGACTTACCCACATCAGCTTGTGGACAAGATGTGTATAACATCCTCGTCCCGGCCGGCAAGCCCCCGCCTGTGGCTTGCAAAGAGCCCTTGCGGAAGGGACCTTCGGTACAATGGAGGTCCAACAAGCAGTTGCCATACGTTTTTGTTGGAAGGCGCGTCACACCTTTGGACGTGCCTTTTTTTTATGAACCACATCCGCAATTTTTCGATCATTGCCCACATCGACCACGGCAAGTCCACCCTGGCCGATCGCATCATCCAGCGCTGTGGTGGCTTGAGTGATCGCGAGATGGAAGCCCAGGTGCTCGACTCGATGGACATCGAGAAAGAGCGAGGCATCACCATCAAGGCCCAGACCGCTGCGCTGCAATACAAGGCGAAAGACGGGCAGGTCTACAACCTCAATCTGATCGACACGCCTGGTCACGTCGACTTCTCGTATGAGGTCAGCCGCTCGCTGTCTGCTTGCGAGGGCGCGCTGCTGGTCGTCGATGCCTCGCAGGGCGTCGAGGCACAAACGGTTGCCAATTGCTACACCGCGCTCGACCTGGGCGTGGAAGTGGTGCCAGTCCTCAACAAGATGGACCTGCCGCAGGCCGACCCCGATCGCGCCAAGGCCGAGATCGAGGACGTGATCGGCATCGATGCCACCGATGGCATCCCTTGTTCGGCCAAGACAGGCATGGGCATCGACGAGATCCTCGAAGCCGTGGTCTCCCGTATGCCGCCTCCGAAGGGCAACGCGGAAGGCCCCCTGCGTGCCATGATCATCGACGCGTGGTTCGACAACTACGTTGGCGTCGTGATGCTGGTGCGCGTGGTCGATGGCGTGCTGCGCAAAGGCGAACGCATCCGCATGATGGCCACCAACACCGTCTATCCGGCCGAGCACCTGGGTGTCTTCACACCCAAGTCCACGCCGCGTGACGCACTGCATGCGGGCGAGGTGGGCTTCATCATCGCCGGCATCAAGGAACTGGCGGCGGCGAAGGTGGGGGACACGGTCACCCTCGAAAAGAAGCTGCCCAACAACGCCGGCCCCGCCACCGAGGCACTGCCAGGCTTCAAGGAAATCCAGCCGCAGGTGTTCGCCGGCCTCTACCCGACCGAGGCCAGCGAGTACGACCAACTGCGCGACGCGCTCGAGAAGCTCAAGCTCAACGACAGCTCGCTGCGCTACGAGCCGGAAGTGTCGCAGGCGCTGGGCTTTGGCTTCCGCTGTGGTTTCCTGGGCCTGCTGCACATGGAAATCGTGCAGGAGCGCCTGGAGCGCGAGTTCGATCAGGACCTGATCACGACTGCGCCCAGCGTGGTCTACGAAGTCGAGCTCAACGGTGGTGAGGTCATCGAGGTGGAGAACCCCTCGAAGATGCCCGAGGTCGCCAAGATCAACGAGATCCGCGAGCCCATCGTCACGGTGCACCTGTACATGCCCCAGGACTACGTCGGCCCCGTCATGACGCTGGCCAATCAGAAACGCGGCGTGCAGATGAACATGGCCTACCACGGCCGCCAGGTCATGCTGACCTATGAAATGCCGCTGGCCGAGATCGTGCTGGACTTCTTCGACAAACTGAAGTCGGTGTCGCGCGGTTATGCGTCGATGGACTACGAGTTCAAGGAGTACCGCGCCTCGGACGTGGTGAAGGTGGACTTGTTGATCAATGGCGACCGTGTCGACGCGCTGTCCATCATCGTGCACCGCGCGCAGAGCGCTTACCGTGGTCGCGCCGTGGCCGCCAAGATGCGCGAACAGATCCCGCGCCAGATGTACGACGTGGCGATCCAGGCGGCCATCGGAGGCAACATCATTGCCCGCGAAAACATCAAGGCGCTGCGCAAGAACGTGCTGGCAAAATGTTACGGTGGCGACATCACCCGCAAGCGCAAGCTGCTAGAAAAGCAAAAAGCCGGCAAGAAGCGCATGAAACAGATCGGCACGGTGGAGGTGCCTCAGGAAGCCTTCCTGGCCATCCTGCAGGTGGACGACTGAGTGGGTTCAGTTGCTCCTTCGCAAAACCGATCAACAAGAGCAAACACAATGAGTCTGATCACCGGATTGTTGTATGCGGCGCTGGCTGCGTACTTGGGGGGCTGGTATCTGGGGCGCTGGAACGGCAATTTCTCGCTGTTGCTGTTCATCCTGACCTCTGTGACGCTGGCTTACTGGCTGGCCGAGAAGTTCAAATTCCGCCCTGACCGCGAAGCCGCCGCCGCGCGCCTGGTTGAGCAAGACCACGCCCGCCGGGTTTCGCTGGCCACGCAAGGTATCGGAGAGGTGGATGGCAACATCGGCATCGCGCGCGACCGCCTGCTGATGCAGCCCTGGTGGCTGGATTGGACCGCCGGCCTGTTCCCGGTGATCTGCGCGGTCTTCCTGATGCGCTCGTTCCTGTTCGAGCCGTTCAAGATCCCGTCGGGTTCGATGATCCCGACGCTGCTGGTGGGCGACCTCATCCTGGTCAACAAATTCCACTATGGCATCCGCCTGCCGGTGGTCAATCAAAAGATCATTGACAACAACGACCCGCAGCGTGGCGATGTGATCGTCTTCCGCTACCCGGTCAACCCGGACTTGGACTACATCAAGCGTGTGGTGGGTCTGCCGGGCGACACGGTGGCCTACATCAACAAGCGGCTGACGGTGAATGGCCAGCCGGTGGAGGCTCAGCCCGGGCCCGAGTATTACGACGCCGACAGCCTGCGCTATGCCCAGCAGTTCACCGAGAAGCTGGGCAAGGTGGAGCACAACATCCTGATCGACCGCGACCGCCCGCCGTTCGTGCCTCCGCAGGCCATCGAGGACTTCCCGATGAAGGAAAACTGCAGCTACAGTGGCGAAGGCTTGGTCTGCCAGGTGCCGCCGGGTCACTATTTCGTGATGGGCGACAACCGCGACAACTCGCAGGACTCGCGCTATTGGGGTTTCGTGCCTGATCGCAACCTGGTCGGCAAGGCCTTCGTCATCTGGATGAATTTCAGCGACATCAAGCGCATTGGTTTCTTCCACTGAACCTCGCCTTTTCAGGATCAAGCCCATGTTCCTTTCGACCGCTTCCAACCCTCAGCGCTCTGTCAGCCGGGCCCAGCGCGGCATCACCCTGATTGGCTTGCTGGCCTGGGCTTTCGTCATCTGCGTGGTCGCCCTGGTCGGCATGAAGGTGACGCCTGCTGTGCTCGAGTACCAGACCATCTCCAAGATGGTGAACAAGGTTGCCAACGAAGGGGGCAGCACGGTGCCCGAGATCCGCGCGGCCTATGACCGCGCTGCCCAGATTGAATATGGTGTCGAGGCCATCAAGAATGGACGCGACCTGGACATCACCAAGGAAAACGACAAGGTGGTCATCCGCTTCGCCTATGACAAGGAGATCGAATTGATCAGCCCCGTGTACCTGTTGATCAAGTTCGAAGGGCAGTCCAAGTGAGCCTGAAGGCAATCTCTGGCGCACGCGACGAACGGGCCTGGTTTCAGGCCCTTTGTCTTTGCGGCGCGCATGTTGGCGTGGCCAAGGGTTGAAGGCTGGTCATGTCGACACTGTCTGTCGTGCTGCAATCGCTCCAACAACGCCTGGGTCACGCGTTTGCCGACCCGGGCCTGTTGCAGCGCGCCGTCACGCACAAGAGCTTCGGGGCCGATCATTACGAGCGCCTGGAGTTCCTGGGGGATGCTGTGCTGGAGCTGGGTGTTTCCACCTTGCTGTATGCGCGCTTCGCCCAAGGCGGCGAGGGTGACCTGACCCGTGTGCGCGCGCACCTGGTTCGGCAGGACATGCTGCATCGGCTGGCTTTGTCACTGGAGCTGCCAACGGTGCTGCGCCTGAGCGAGGGCGAGGCCAAGGGCGGTGGCGCGCAGCGGGCGTCCATCCTTGCCGATGCGCTGGAAGCCATCATCGGTGCTGTGTACGTGGACGCAGGGTTCGACGCCGCCCGCGCGTTGGTGCAGCGGCTGTTCGAGCCCATGCTGGAAGAAAGTGGCTCGCTGGAAGTCTGGGCCAAGGATGCCAAGACGGCCTTGCAGGAATGGTTGCAGGCGCGCAAGATGCCGTTGCCCACGTATGGCATTGAGGCGACCCGTGGCAAGGCGCATGAGCAAGTGTTCGTGGTGTCGTGCTCGCTGCCTGATCTGGGCATCCAGGTGAATGGCGAAGGCACCTCCCGTCGCGCGGCGGAGCAAGTCGCGGCCCAGGAGGCGCTGCGGCGGGTCTTGTCCCTGCCGGCTGACCGGGTGGGCTCGCCCAAGGCCGCCATGGCCGAGCCTGTCATCGTGCGCAAGACCCTCAGGTCGCGCGCGCCGGGTGGGCCCAATCGGGCCTGAACCATGGTTTGAGCCCCAGCTGGCCGAACCACCGCAACCGCTGTCGACGCATCGAATCCTGACCCTGAACCCATCCGCTCCGCATCATCGCTCCGCATCACCCCAACACATCCGCCATGCCGAAAAAGCCCACAGAAGACCTCAACCCCTCGCTCGACCAGATGCTGGCCCAGTTGTCGACGGCCCGCTCTGGCGAAGGGGCGCAGGCCGTGCCGGTGTCCGAGCAGCGTTGCGGGCTGATCGCCATCGTCGGGCGGCCCAATGTGGGCAAGTCGACGCTGATGAACGCGCTGGTGGGGCAGAAGGTGTCTATCACCTCGCGCAAGGCGCAGACCACGCGCCACCGCATCACGGGCATCTGCACGCAGGGCGACACGCAGTACGTGTTCGTCGACACGCCGGGCTTCCAGACGCGCCACACGGTGCGCGGCACAGCGGCGCTCAACCGCAACCTCAACAAGACGGTGCAGGCCACGCTGTCCGATGTGGCGATCGTGCTGTTTCTGGTCGAGGCGGGGCGCTTCGGGCCCGATGACGCCCAGGTGCTGGCCCTGCTGCCGAAAGACCGCCCGGTGCTGCTGGTGGCCAACAAGCTGGACATGGTGCAGCGTCGCGAAGACCTCTTTCCCTGGCTGCAAGCCATGCAGGAGCGCTTCCCGTTCGCCGAATATGTGCCGCTGACCGCCAAGCGCGAAGGCGATCCTGCCCGCCTGCTCGACATCGTGCGCCCCTACCTGCCGCAGCAGGCCTGGTGGTACGACGCCGACGCGCTGACCGATCGCACCGACCGTTTCCTGGCCAGCGAGATCATTCGCGAGAAGCTCTTTCGCCTGACGGGCGATGAGTTGCCCTACACCTCGACGGTCGTCATCGACCAGTACACCGAGGAGCCGCCGACACCCGGAAAGCCCAAGGCCACGGGCCTGGTGCGCATCGCCGCGACCATCATCGTCGAGCGCGAGCAGCACAAGGGCATGGTGATTGGCGACAAGGGCGAGCGCCTCAAGCGCATCGGCACCGAGGCCCGCACCGAGCTCGAGAAGCTGATCGGGCAGAAGGTGTTCCTGGAGATCTGGGTGAAGGTGCGCTCAGGCTGGGCCGACGACGACGCCCGCCTGCGCACTTACGGCTACGAGTGAAGCCCGCCCAAAGGTGCAGGGTGGCATGGCGGTGAGCGAATCCCGGATGTCCGTGCGTGGCGCCTCCCGCGAAGCGTCGCGGGGCGATTCGAGTGGGCATGTGCGCGGACATGCGCGCGGGCCGACGCCGGCCTACGTGCTGCACAGCCATGACTGGAGCGAGTCCAGCCTGATCCTGGACCTGTTCTGCCGTGAGCAGGGCAGGGTGGTGGCCATCGCCAAGGGGGCCAAGCGGCCGTACTCGCAACTCAGGCCGGTGCTGATGCCCTTTCAGCGCATCGCGGTGGGCTTCGGTTCGCGGCGGGGTGAGGATGTCGAGGTCTGGTTGCTGCGCCAGGCCGAGTGGGCTGGCGGCCCGGCCTTCCGGGGTGGAGACGCCTTGCTGCCCGGCTTCTACCTCAACGAGCTGCTGATGAAGTTGCTGCCGCGGCATGACCCGCATCCGGTGCTGTTCGAGGCCTACGCCGACACCCTGCACGCCCTGGCCGAACCGGGGCTGCTGCAAGCCGCCTTGCGGGCCTTCGAGCTGATCCTGCTGCGCCAGTTGGGGCACCTGCCCGATCTGTCTTTGCAAACGGTCGATGGCCAGCGCGTGATGCCGGGCGAGCCGTACGAGTTGCATCCCGAGCTCGGTGTGCGGCCGGCGCACATGATGTCCGAACCGGGTGGAGGCCCCACCGTGCTCAATGGCAGCGTGCTGCTCGCGATGGAAGATGCTCTGTCTGACGGCTGGCTCAACGACCCGCGCCGCGTCAGGCCCGGCCATTCGCCACTGCCCAGCCTGATGGCCGCCTGCGTGCCCGCCTTGGTCGATCTCAAATCGATCACGCGCGCGCTGCTTCACTATCATCTCGGCACGAACACGCTGCGCACGCGCCAGCTCATGATGGAACTCCAGCAACCATGACCTTCTCCGGCATGCACCTGACCGCCCACGATGCGCCCTTGCTGGGCGTCAACATCGACCATGTCGCCACGGTGCGCAACGCGCGGGGCGGGCGCTTTCCCGATCCGGTGCAGGCCGCGATGTGGGCCGTCGAAGGGGGCGCCGACATCATCACCTTTCACCTGCGCGAAGACCGCCGCCACATCCGCGACGACGACGTGGCGCGACTGAAGGCGGCCATCGGCGTGCCGCTGAATTTCGAAGCGGCCGTGACCGACGAGATGCTCGGCATCATCGAGCGCACGCGCCCCGAGCATGTCTGCCTGGTGCCCGAGCGCCGCCAGGAGGTCACGACCGAAGGCGGGCTCGACGTGGTCGGCCAGTTCGACCGCGTGAAGGACGCCTGCGCGCGCCTGGCCGAGGCCGGTTGCCGCGTGTCGCTGTTCATCGGGGCGGACCCGGCGCAAATCGACGCGGCGGCGCGCGCCGGTGCCCCATGTGTGGAGTTGCACACCGGCCCACTGGCCCATGCCTGGTGGGATGCGGATGCGGCGGCCTTGCAAGCCGAGCTGGCTCGCCTGCGCCAGGGCTTGCTGCATGCGGCCAGCCTGGGCCTGCGCACCCACGCGGGCCACGGTCTGGCCCTGTGCCAGCCCGAAGCTAACGGCGCCGATGCGCCCAGCAGCACCGCGTTGGTGGCCGCCTTGCCCGAGGTGCACGAGCTGCACATCGGCCATGCGCTGATCGGCCACGCGATCTTCGTCGGCATCAAGCAGGCGATCGCCGACTTCAAAGCCGAGGCCATCCGCGCCCGTCAGGCGGTGCGCACATGATCGTCGGCATCGGCACCGACCTGTGCGACGTGCGGCGCATCCGCGAAACGCTTGAGCGTCGCGGCGAGCGTTTCGCCGAGAAGGTGCTGGGCGACCGCGAGCTGGCCGTCTGGCGCGCCCGCACGGCCCGCTCGCCGGTGCGCGGCCTGCGCTACCTCGCCACCCGTTTCGCCGCCAAGGAGGCGTTCTCCAAGGCCATCGGGCTGGGCATCCACATGCCGATGACCTGGCGGCGCTGCGAGATCCTCAATGCCGAAAGCGGCCAACCCCAGATCGTGCTCAACGACGAACTCGCCACCTGGTTCGCCGCCAAGGGCTGGAAGGCCCATGTCACCGTCACCGACGAAGGTGACCTGGCGCAGGCCTTCGTCGTCGTCGAAACCGATCCCGCTGTTTCGGCCTCGTCTTGATCACCGATCTATCGCTGGCTCGCCCACTATCCGATCCCCGACCTGATTCCCTTCTCAAGCCCATGTCCACAGCCCACCCCGCTCCGAAAACCGCCACGACCGCGAAAGCCAGCAAGGCTGCCAAGCCCCGTGCCACTGCGAAGCCATCCCCCGCGGGCGTCCTCGCCGACCTCCAGCATGCCCCCGTGGTGCTTGACATCGCGGGCCTCGCGCTCGACGACGACGACCGCCGCCGCCTCGAGCATCCGCTCACCGGCGGCCTGATCCTGTTCGCGCGCAACTGGGAGAGCCGTGCCCAACTCACCGCCCTGTGCGCCGAGATCAAGGCCATCCGCCCCGACGTGCTGATCTGCGTGGACCACGAAGGTGGCCGCGTGCAGCGCTTCAAGACCGACGGCTTCACCCACGTGCCCGCCATGCGCAAGCTCGGTGAGATGTGGATGAACGATGGCAAGGGCGGGGAGGGCGCTGGCGCCATGGCCGCGACTGACGCCGCCACCGCCTGCGGCTACGTGCTGGCCAGCGAGCTGCGCGCCTGCGGTGTCGACCTGACCTTCACGCCCGTGCTCGACCTCGATTGGGGCGAGAGCGGTGTCATCGGCGACCGCGCCTTCCACAGCGATGCCCGCGTGACCACAGTGCTGGCCAAGGGCGTGATGCATGGCTTGCTGCTCGCCGGCATGGCCAACTGCGGCAAGCACTTCCCCGGCCACGGTTTCGTCAAGGCCGATTCGCACGTGGCCGTGCCGGTCGACAAGCGATCGCTCAAGGCCATCCTGGCCGACGATGCCAAGCCCTACGAATGGCTCAGCACCTCGCTGACCAGCGTGATGCCGGCCCACGTCATCTACCCCAAGGTGGATGCGGCCCCGGCGGGCTTCTCGTCGCGCTGGCTGCAAGACATCCTGCGCGGCCAACTGGGCTTCACCGGCGCCATCTTCAGCGATGACCTGAGCATGGAAGGCGCCAGCGTGGCCGGCAGCCAGACGCAAGGCGCCATCGCCGCTTTGAACGCGGGTTGCGACATGGTGCTGCTGTGCAACCAGTCGCTCAACGGTGGCGCGTCCGTCGACGCCTTGCTCGATGGCCTGAGCGAGGCCCTGGCCCGAGGCGAATGGACGCCCAGCGCCGACAGCGAAGCCCGTCGCATCGACTTGCTGCCCCAGACCGCGACCTTCACCTGGGACGAGTTGATGCACCACGCGCCTTATCAGCAGGCGCTCTCCAAGCTGCCGCGCTGAGCAAGGTCAGCTTGGGTGCCTTGGGCATCTGATGCCCTGCTGGAGCGGCGCGAACGCGACGCCCCAGCGTCGAGGCCAACTGCCCATGATGAGCTTCAGGCCCCCGTGCCGTAAAGCTCATCCAGCAATGCCGAATGGCGGTCGATCACCACCTTGCGCTTGACCTTCAGCGTGGGGGTGAGTTCACCGCCCTCGATGCTGAGCGAGCCTGGCAGCACTGCGAACTTGCGCACCTGGGCCACGCGTGCCTGCGTGGCGTTGACCGAGTCGATGGCCGCCTGCAAGGCCGCCAAGACGCGTGGATGATCGTGCAGCGGCATGCCCTCCGGCAATCCTTCGCTTGCTGCGAACGCCTTGAGCATTTGCGCATCCAGCGTCACCAGCGCGGTCAGGTAATGGCGGTTGTCGCCACACACCACGGCGTGTTCGATCAGATCGGCCTCCATCAGCGCCGACTCGATGTTGGCCGGCGCGATGTTCTTGCCGCCCGAGGTGATGATGATGTCCTTCTTGCGGCCGGTGATGTGGACATAGCCGTCTTCGTCGATGTGGCCCACGTCGCCCGTGCGCAGCCAGCCATCGTCGAAGGCATCGGCCGTGGCGCCGGGCGAGCCCATGTAGCCTTGGAAGATGTGAGGGCCGCGCGCTTGCAGCTCGCCATCGTCGGCCACACGCATCTCGGTGCCCGGCAGCGGTTTGCCCACCGAGCCCACGCGCGTGCTGCCCGGGAAGGACATCGTCGATGGACCGCATGCTTCTGATTGACCGTAGAGCTCGCGCACAGGCAGGTCCAGGCCAGCAAAGAAGCGCAGCTTGTCAGGGTGGATGGGGGCCGCGCCTGAGCTCAGGAAGCGAGCCTGATCCAGCCCCAGCGCGGCCTGCACCTTGCTGTGGACCAGTCGACGCGCCAGGCCCATCTGCAAGCTCAACCATGGGCCGCAAGGCCGGCCCACGTTGTCCTGCTCATGCCAGCGTTGGCCCACGCCGAGGGCCCAGCGCGCCAGCCGGGCCTTGGCCCCGGTGGCCTCGTTCAGCTTGGCCTCGATGCCGGCTTGCATCTTCTCCCACACCCTGGGCACGCCGAAGAAGATGGTGGGGCGGACCTCCTTGAGGTGCTCGCCCAGCTCCTCGATGCTGCGCGCGTAATACACGCTCAAGCCCGAATGCGCCTGGTTGTGCATCGACCCCATCTGCTCGGCGATGTGGGCCAGCGGCAGGTAGGACAGCATGCGGTCGCGTTCATCAACCTCGTACAGCGAGGTCATGTTCTGCCCCATCCACCACAGGTTGCCTTGACTCAGCGCCACGGCCTTGGCCGGGCCGGTGGTACCAGAGGTGTAGATGAGCGTGCCGATGTCTGCCGGCCCGATGCTCGCCAGGCGGTCGCTGAGTTGGCGCGACAGCATCGAGTTTTCCGATGATGCACCCATCGCCAGGAAACGGCCCCAGCCGATCAACTGACATCGGCTCGTGGGCGCGTTCCAGGCGCTGCCTGCGGCCTGTTCGAGCGGCGACAGCAGCACCACTGTTTTCAGGTGCGGCAAGTCAGCCCTGTTCACCTCGACGTTGTGCAGTCGCTTGGCGTCGTCGACGAGCAGCACGCTGGCTCGGCAGTGGTTGAGGATGTAGGCGATGTCCTGGCTGGAGCTGGTCCAGTAGATGCCGGCGGGCATGGCACCGATGGCCATGGCGGCGAACGCCATGGTGCTCCACTGCGGGCTGTTGAACCCCAGGATGGCGACCGCGTCACCGCGTTGCACGCCCATTTTCAGCAGCGCTCGTGCCACTTGGCGCACGTCTTCGCCATAAGCTTGCCAGGATGTGCTTTGCCAGCCTGCTGCGTCGCGCACGTGGTAAGCCGGGTGGGTACCCAGGCGGCACGCGGTGTTGAACAGAACCTGAGGTGGCGGCACGAAGCCCCGCATCGCATCCTTGTTGGCGTGTGCCCGGTCTTCGCTTGGCAAGGTGGCGGCCAAGGCCGCGTGCGCAGTCTGATGTGCCAACGCTGTCTCCTGAGGTTTGCCTCATTAGATTCAGTATTGACGTTAAGGTCAATTCATTGGCGTTTAGGTAAAACCCTCTGCCTGGCTGCGCCTGCGCTCGGGGCAATCTTCGTTGCAGGCCGGGCTGGCGCGATCCGCGCAAGAAAAACCCGGTCACGGGGACCGGGCTTGTCGGGTGATGAGGGCGCGCCCGAGCGCCCCATGTGGCGCGCTCGGGCCTGCAAGTCCCCAGGTCAGGCTTGCTGCTCGAACGGCAGGCTCACTTGGCTGAGATCCTTGCGGGTTTCGACCAGGATCAGCGGGCCTTCGTCGAGCACCACCGGCGGCTTGCGTTCGCGCGGCACGTGCACCGGACGAGGTTCGCTGGCGATGGCCTCCTGCGCCGCCAGGATCTTGTCGGCATCGGAGTTGACCCACTCCAAGCCTGCTGCCTGCGCGATGCCCTGCAGCTCGCCCAGAGGCAGCACGTAGCGGACCGCAGCAGGCGCGGGGACGGCCACCGCCTCGACGACCGGCGCCGGTTCGACCGCCGCGAGGGCGCTGGCAGGAGCTTCCGCACGGGCTGACGGCATGGCGACCTGCGGTTGCGCGAACGAGGTGCCGCTGTCAGACGTGGCGGACACGCTGGTCTCGCCAGTTGCTTCGCGTTCCTCACCAAGCTGGACCGAGCTGGCCACATCGGTCAGCGTCTCGGCGGCTTGGGCACCCTCGTTGCCACCTTCGATGCCTTCCACGCGCTCACGGCGTTCACCGCCACGGCGACCCCGGTTGCGACGGCGGCGGCCTTCAGAGCCGTCGCCAGCGGCATCGCCTTGTGCGTCGGCGCTTTCGCGGATGCCGTTGCCTTCGCTGTCCGCGCCTGCGTCGGCGCCTTGGGCGTCAACCTCGACGCCGACCTGCGCCTCGTCGCGCTCACCTCGGCCGCGGCCACCACGGCGGCGGCGACGGCCTTCACGTTGCTGATCGGCTTCGCCGGCCAGGCCGTCGGCGCTGACCGACGGCGCGCCTTCCGCACCGGCCGCAGCCAAGCCCAGCGCCTGAGCCTCGGCGGCGATGGCTTCGCGGTTGATCGCCGGACGCTCGGCGTGGCCGTCACCCCGGCGGCCACGGCCACCGCGTTCATTGCGTTCGCCCCGCTCGCCACGGCCGTTGCCTTCGCGACCCGCAGTGGCTTCGGCCTCGTTGCGCTCTTCGCGCGGGCCCTGGCGGCGGCCACGGCCTTCGCCCTTGCCTTCGCCGCGCTCACCTCGTTCAGCACGCTCACCGCGTTCACCGCGTTCGGCACGCTCGCCACGGCCACCTCGACCGCCTCGTCCCTGGCCATCACGACGGGCACCACGGCCCTTCTCGTCCTTGGCCTCTTCAGGAACAACCGGCGTGGCAACAGGCGTCACCACAGGCGCGGGCGCGGCTTCTTCACCGAAGCCCAGCAGGCGCTTGACCCAGCCGAAGAAACCACCGGAAGCGGGAATGGGCGCTTGCACGGGCGCAGGCGGCGCCACAGCAGCAGCCACCACCGGAGCTACCTCCTCCTTCGGCGGTGCGACTGGGGCGGGCTGGTCGGGCAGCACGCCCTTGATGACCGGCTCTTGCTTGGGCTTGGCCTTCTCGCGGCGGGTGATGCCCACCTCGTCTTCCGGCTCCTCGATCATCGTGTAGCTGGCCTGGATGTTTTCCAGACGCGGGTCGTCGTGACGCAGGCGTTCCAGCTTGTAGTTCGGGGTTTCGAGGTGCTTGTTGGGCACCAGCAGCACGGTCACGCGCTGCTTGAGCTCGATCTTGGTGATCTCGGTGCGCTTCTCGTTGAGTAGGAAGGAAGTCACTTCCACCGGCACTTGCACGTGCACGGCCGAGGTGTTGTCCTTCATCGACTCTTCTTGGATGATGCGCAGGATCTGCAACGCCGACGATTCGGTGTCGCGGATGTGGCCGGTGCCGTTGCAACGCGGGCAGGTGATGTGGCTGCCTTCGCTCAGCGCGGGGCGCAGGCGCTGGCGTGACATCTCCAGCAGGCCGAACTTCGAAATCGAGCTGAACTGCACGCGGGCGCGGTCGGTGCGCAGGGCGTCACGCAGGCGCTGCTCCACCTCGCGGCGGTGCTTGCTGTCCTCCATGTCGATGAAGTCCATGACGATCAGGCCGCCCAGGTCGCGCAGGCGCATCTGGCGGGCGATTTCGTCGGCCGCTTCCAGGTTGGTGCGGAAGGCGGTTTCCTCGATGTCGCTGCCACGGGTGGCGCGCGCCGAGTTCACGTCCACCGACACCAGGGCCTCAGTGTGGTCGATCACGATGGCGCCGCCCGAGGGCAGGTTCACAGTGCGGCTGAAGGCCGTTTCGATCTGGTGCTCGATCTGGAAGCGCGCGAACAGCGCGGCATCATCACGGTAGCGTTTGACCCGGTTCGACTGGTCGGGCATGACGTGCAGCATGAACTGCTTGGCCTGCTCGTAGATGTCGTCGGTGTCGATCAGGATCTCGCCGATGTCGGACGTGAAGTAGTCGCGGATGGCACGGATGACCAGCGACGACTCCTGGTAGATCAGGTAGGCGCCCTTGCCGGCGGACGAGGCATCGTCGATGGCCGTCCACAGCTTGAGCATGTAATTCAGGTCCCACTGCAGCTCGGCAGCCGAGCGGCCGATGCCGGCGGTGCGGGCGATCAGGCTCATGCCCTTGGGGTACTCGAGCTGGTCCATCGCCTCCTTGAGCTCTTCGCGCTCATCGCCCTCGATGCGGCGGCTCACGCCACCCCCACGCGGGTTGTTGGGCATCAGCACCAGGTAACGGCCAGCCAGCGAGACGAAGGTGGTGAGCGCAGCGCCCTTGTTGCCGCGCTCTTCCTTTTCGACCTGGACCAGCAGTTCCTGCCCTTCCTTGATCACGTCCTGGATCTTGGCCGAGCGGACGTCGGCGCCTTCCTTGAAATACTGGCGGGAGATTTCCTTGAACGGCAGGAAGCCGTGGCGGTCTTCGCCGTAATCGACGAAACAGGCTTCCAGAGAGGGCTCGACGCGGGTGACGACGGCCTTGTAGATGTTGCCCTTGCGTTGTTCGCGGCCTTCGATTTCGGTCTCGAAGTCGAGCAGTTTCTGTCCGTCAACGATGGCCAGGCGCCGTTCTTCCGGCTGCGTGGCGTTGATCAGCATGCGCTTCATGGGTTCTCCATGTCTGAAGCGGAGACCGCTCGGGATGGCGCCGAGGCATGTCTCCAGTCGCCCCTGACCCGGAGGCCAGCGGCAGCTTGCATGCGCGAGCAACGACGAAGAACCGAAAGGAATTGCCTGGGAGATGTCAGCCCTGCGGAAGCGGGGCGGCCATCAGGGGCGCGCGTGTCGGGGTGAAGGCCAGGGTCTGGCGGCAGCCGGATGGCGTCCAGCGGCCCCACGCCATTGGCATGGAGGCAAGGACATGGAAAAGGGAGGCTGCCGGGACGCTCGCACAGCGCGCCAGCCACCGGGCGCACAGCGCAGCGACGGCCGGATGGCGGGCGTCGTGCTGCGAGCGGGCGGGGAGGGCGATGTGCGAAACAGTCCGGGACACGTGTGATTCACTCGACACAGGCCTCAGCGTGCGGCACCGGACAAGCCGGCGAAGCGGGCGCTGAAGCCCAACAACCTTGAACGTGGTTCGATCGACATTGGCTCTGACAGCCCACTCGTTCCGACAGGTTCACACCTTGGGTGAATCTCTTCGGCGAGGGCGACTGCTGCATGGCCACACTGGTGGCGGGACACCCCGCCTGGCCCCGTCGTGGCACCTGCAGCAACCGGCTCGTCGGTAAAATGCGGTTTGCTGCGGCAAGCGCCTGGGTGAGAGATTGACTGGCGAAACTCGCTCAACGCAAATTCCCCGAACAAACCCACACTCAAGACACACAACGTGGCTCAAACCATTATAGGTGCGAAAAATGCAGCCAGGCGATCGGGAATGGCCGTGAAAAAGGCTGCACGAAAATCCACCGCTGCGGCCCCTGCATTTCCGGCGCGTCCTTCTTCCCCAGGATCTCGCACACCTGTCCCCGCCACGGATTCCCCTCGCCAGCAGGCCACCGCGAGCGTGCAGCGCCTCGTCATCGACGAAGGCAGCGCCGACCAGCGCCTCGACAACTTCCTCATCAAGGTGCTCAAGGGCGCGCCGAAAACCCTGATCTACCGCATCATCCGCAGCGGCGAGGTACGGGTGAACAAAGGTCGCGCCTCGGCCGACACCCGCCTGGCCCTGGGCGACGAGGTGCGCGTGCCGCCCTTGCGGCTGGCGGAAAAACCTGCCGACGAGGCCTCGGCTGTGCCCGCCCGCGAATTCCCCGTGCTGTTCGAAGACGAGGTCATGCTGGTCATCGACAAGCCGGCGGGCGTGGCCGTGCACGGTGGCAGTGGCGTAAGCTTTGGCGTGATCGAACAACTGCGCCGCGCCCGGCCTCAGGCCCGCTTCCTGGAGCTGGTGCACCGGCTCGACAAGGAAACCTCTGGCGTGCTGGTGATCGCCAAGAAGCGCAGCGCGCTCACCTCGCTGCAAGACTGCTTCCGCCACCGAACCGCGCACAAGACCTACGCGGCGCTGGTGAGCGGCCAGTGGCCCGAGAAGAAAAAAGTGGTCGACGTGGCCCTGCACAAATTCCTCACCGCCGAGGGCGAGCGCCGGGTGAAGGCTGTGGCTGGGGATGACGACGAAGGCCGGCGTTCGATCTCGCTGGTGTCGGTGGTCAAGCGCTTCGAGGCCTTCAGCCTGCTCGATGTCACCATCAAAACCGGCCGCACCCACCAGATCCGCGTGCACCTGTCGCACGAAGGCCACGGCATCGTCGGTGACGACAAGTACGGCGACTTCGCGCTCAACAAGGCCCTGGCGCGTGGCGGAGAAGGCCCCCTGCCGGGCCTGGACCGCCAGTGCCTGCCCGATGGCCGGTGGGGCCGCATGTTCCTGCACGCCCGCTACCTGCGCCTGCCCCACCCGGTCAGCGGCGAGGAGCTCACCTTCGAGGCCCCCTTGCCAGCGGCCTGCCAGGCCCTGCTGGCTTCACTGGCGCCCGCCAAACCAGCGAACCCATCCGGCTTGTCACGCGGCTGAACCCGGCAGGCGATACAGTCGGGTGCGGTGATGCATTGCCACGCTTACAAGCTTCCACGCTTTCACGCTTTCACGCTTCCACGAGGTCTGATTGAGCCCTTCCACCGGTACCGACAACGGCCTGCGCCCGCGTGCCTACGACCTGATCGTCTTTGACTGGGACGGCACCCTCTATGACTCGACAGCGCTCATCGTGCGCTGCATCCAGTCGGCCTGCGCCGACCTGGGGCTGCCCGTGCCGCCACCGCAAGACGCGGCCTACGTGATCGGCCTGGGCCTGCACGATGCCCTGGCCCATGTCGCGCCCACCCTGGCGCCCGAGCGCGTGCCCGAGCTGGGCCTGCGCTATCGCCACCATTACTTCAGCCGCCAGCACGAACTCAGCCTTTTCGAAGGCGTGCTGCCCATGCTGCAGATGCTCAAGGAGCGCAATCACTGGCTGGCCGTGGCCACCGGCAAGTCGCGCGCGGGCCTGAACGAGGCGCTGAGCCACGTGGAGCTGCACGGCGTCTTCGATGGCACCCGCACCGCAGACGAAACAGTCTCCAAGCCTCACCCGCGCATGCTGCTGGAGTTGATGGCGGAGTTCGGTGTCGAGCCAGAGCGCACCCTGATGATCGGCGACACCACGCACGACCTGCAACTGGCCCTCAACGCCGGGGCGCACAGCATCGCCGTGAGCTACGGGGCCCACGAGCCAGCGGCCTTCGCTGACTACCCGACCCGGTTCGTCGCCCATGCCACGGCCGAACTGCACGACTGGCTGGCTCGCCATGCCTGATCCGAAACCCCAGCCCCGGCTTGAACCTCGGCACCTGTGCGCCTCGGTTGAGCTAAAAGAGCGCGGCACCGCTGTGACCTTCGACGTCATGGAGTTCGGCCGAAGCGCCCAGGCCTTCGCCTTGCGTTTCGACGACGTGGCCGTGGCCTACCTCAATCGCTGTGCCCACGTGCCCGCCGAGATGGACTGGCAGCCCGGCGAGTTCTGGGACCAGGATCGGCGCTTCATCATCTGCTCGGTGCACGGGGCGCTGTACGAACCGGCCAACGGCCGCTGCCTCGCGGGCCCATGCACTGGCGCCCGCCTGCATCCAATTCAACTCAAGGAGGAGGGCGGCCAAGTGTATTGGTATCCTTCCGAACGCTTCCAACCGCCGTTCTGACAACGGTTCACCCAGACCACCTCCATGGACTCCCACGATCCCAAATCCGAGGCCCAGGCCGCCCTGTTCAATGACCTGGCCCGAGCCTACCTGTCGCAGCAAAAGCGCGAAGCCCGCTGGCGCTGGTTCTGGCGCCTGCTGTGGCTGGGCGTGGCGCTTTCCTTGCTCCTGGCCACCTGGGAGACGGTGCCGTCCTCCCACACCCCGGTCAGCCCCCACACCGCCCTGGTCGAGATCCGGGGGGAGATCGCCAGCGAGACCGAGGCCAGCGCCGACAACCTCATGACCGCGCTGCGCAGCGCTTTCGAAGATGCGGGTGCGCAAGCTGTTGTGCTGCGCATCAACTCGCCTGGCGGCAGCCCTGTTCAGGCCGGTCTGGTCAACGACGAGGTGCGTCGCCTCAAGGCGCTGCACAAAAAGCGGGTCTACGCCGTCTGCGAGGAAATGTGCGCCTCGGCCGCTTATTACATCGCCGTGTCAGCTGACCGCATCTTCGTTGACAAGGCGTCCATCGTCGGCTCCATCGGCGTGCTCATGGATGGCTTCGGCTTCGTCGGCACGATGGAAAAGCTCGGCATCGAGCGCCGGCTGCTGACCGCTGGCAGCAACAAGGGCATGCTCGACCCTTACTCGCCGCTCAAGCCGGAGCAGGCTGAGTTCGCCCAGGGCATGCTTGACCAGATCCACCAGCAATTCATCAAGGTGGTTCGACAAGGGCGTGGCAAGGCGCTCAAGGAGACGCCAGAGACCTTCTCCGGTCTGTTCTGGAATGGCGAGGAGGCCGTGCATCAGGGGCTGGCTGACCAGCTCGGTAGCCTCGATCAAGTTGCCCGTGAAGTGGTCAAGGCCGAAGACATCGTCGACTACACGCAAAAGGCCAACCTGGCCGAACGCCTGGCGAAGCGGTTTGGCGCAGCCATTGGCGGCGGTGCGGTGCAAGCCATGCGCGGCACCGTCGGCCTGCGCTGATCATCAGGCGTCTAGGCCCCGGATCAGCCTTTGAGCGGCTTCTGGGGCGATGTTGAGCAAATGCCCAACGTCGTTCGCGTCGTCGGGCAGGGCGGCCAGGCAGTGCGGGTCGTCCCAGCCATGCTGCGTGTGGCGGGCAATGCGCACGCCCAGCGTCACGGTGCGCACCTTGGGGTCGTTGACCAGGCGCTGGTCCGAGCAGTGGATCAGCAAGTCCGGCAGTTGCCAGCGGCGCATCAACTCTTGCGCCAGGTCGTCGATGCGGATGCCCAGCACCTCCTGCTGAACCGTCGCCGATCGCAGGGTGTGATCTGCCTTCAACCGGTTGCTGATCTCCAGCATCAGCGCGGAGGCGTGGCACCACAGCAGCATCTCGCCAAAGGCATGCAGCAGCGCTGCTTCCTGGATGACGACCACGTCCTGATCCTGGCGCTTGAGGGCGAAGCCCATGGCGAAGTGGGCAGCACGGCGTGAGCGACGCACCACCTGCGCAAGGCCGTCGATGGCCTCGGGTCGGTGGGCCAGACAAGTCGCAACGTCCAGGGGCTCGGAGAAGGTCTGGAAGAACGGACCAACGCCCAACATCACGATGGCGCCCAACAGGGTTTCCGGGGGCTCGATGCTCAGGCTGGTGCAATAGCGCGAGACATGCACCATCACCTTCAGCGTTATCAGAGGATCGTTGTCCAGGCTCTCGGCGAGCGTGTGGGCGTCCATGTCACCCCTTGCTTCCTCGATTTCGCGCAGCAGGGCGATCTCCGCAGCGGATTCAGGCAGGATGGGGATGTCCGCGTTCGCGAAGGCTTCTACCCAGGCTGCCAATGTGGGGAGCGGCTGCTGGATCATGGTCGTGCCTTGGCTGAGTTTTCAGCAAGGGTAGTGCTTTCGGTCCTGGCTGATGCGCGAAAAAGAGGCTCAAGGTCAACGCAGTTCTCGCGGTATCGACTTTCTTGAAAGGCCCTGGGCGAGCAGCCCAGCACTTTCTGAGGCGGAGGCACGTACTCAAGTCAGTGCGCTCCAACTGCCTCACTTGGTGCCCAGCAGGCCTGCCTTGAGACCATCGTCGACAGGCTTCGCGCCCAACCAAATCCTCAGCAATGCCGCATAGAGATCTTCATCTTGCACGTCAGGGCCCTTCTGGACGCCGTCGACCAAGGCACGGATGCCTGCGCCTGGCACGAGGTTCAGCTGGATCACGGTGCCCTTTTTGACGCTGCCGAATGAAATCATGGTTTTGCGCAGTTCGTCGACGCGGGTCTGGAAGTGGGCGACGTCTGCGACGGAGTTGTTCCTCTGGAAACCTTTGACCATGGCATCAGCGAAGTCTTCGCCTGTGAGGTCGCGCAGCAGCACGACCTGCATGCTTTTTGCCCCTGGCTGGGCGAGCAGTGCTTGCGCCGATGTGTCACGTTTGCCCACATACAAACCAGCGGCATAGACATCGACGATGACTTTTACGCGCACGCCTGCGCCGTTGAGTTGCAAGGTTTGCCCGGCCACGGTGGTGGTATCGGCGAACTTGATGCCAGCGACTTCGATGGCGGCATGTGCGGAAAAGGCCGGGATGCAAAGCAGGACGGCGAGTGCCCAAGCGGGAATCAGTTTGTGCATGGTGAAAGTATGCGCCATGCTGCATCGGGGCTTGCAAGCGGATGTCACATTCCCCATGCGCGACAATGGCGCCCTGTCTTGACTACGCGGGTCCGCCAGGCTCGCGCCTTTCTTCCATGTCCTTCCTCGTCATCGACATCGGCAACACCCGTTTGAAATGGGGCCTTTATGACCGTCCCGCCCCCGGTGCTGCCTTGCTTGCGCATGGCGCGGTGGCCCTTGAAGACATCGATCACCTCTGGGATCAGCACTGGAGCGCGCTCCCTGTGCCGCAGGCCATGCTTGGCTGCGTGGTGGCGGGCGAAGCCATCAAGAGGCGTGTGGAAGAACAGCTGACAGAGGGCTGGGGCCTGCAGGCCCAGTGGGTGTCCTCATCGCGCTTGGGCGGGGGGGTGGTCAATGGCTACGAGCACCCGCAACGCCTGGGCGCCGACCGTTGGGCGGCGATCATTGGGGCGCGTCAGCGGGCCTTGTTGCAATCGCCCAACGATGCGCAGCCTGTTTTGGCGGTGATGGTGGGCACGGCGGTCACGGTTGATGCGGTGGACGCGGGCGGGCGCTTCCTTGGGGGCCTGATCCTGCCGGGATTCGGTTTGATGTATCGCGCGCTGGAAAGCGGCACGGCGGGCCTGAAGGTGCCAACCGGCGAGGTGCGAGACTTCCCCACCAACACAAGCGATGCGCTGATGAGCGGTGGCACCGATGCCATCGCAGGTGCCATCGAGCGTTCTCTCAGGCGCCTGCGCATGCGCACAGGGCGCGAGCCGCTGTTGATCATGTCGGGTGGTGCCGTGTCGCGCCTGACGCACTTGGAAGAGCTCCAGCCCATGGTGGTGGAGAACCTGATCTTCGAAGGCTTGCTGACATTGGCCGCCTCGCGGTGACCTGAGCGCGGGCATCACGGCCGCCTTGAGCCAGTCGAACGTGTTGCCCTTCTGCAAGCTCAGGTCATTTGCAGCCTGACGGTGGCATGTTCGTTGATGCCCATGGCGCCAAAGAACAGCGCCACCAACCGGTGCGGGTTCAGGAAACACACCTGACGTTGCTCGGCGCGGCGTGACAGCACCCAGTTGAGCAGGTCGCCAGCTGCGATGAAATCGACACGCAGCAAGTGGCTGCAATCGACTTCGAGCGAGATGCTGGCGCCCAATTGATCGTCCAAGCGTTGCAGGGTGGCACCGATGTCGCCCACCAGTTGACCGGAGAGATGGAGCGCCGCCACCTGCACATAGGCGATTTCCTCGTGCAGTTGCGACTCGACGAAGCTGGTGGTGATGTCACTGACGTGTGACATGGGGGCCGTGGGCAAGCTGACTGCATCGCGCTGTTCGCGCACGGTGCAGCGTGTGGGCTCCCATGAGGGCGGCGACAGTTCGTAGGTGACGCAGTAGTCGATCGCGACTTCGTCGAACACCACCGGTCGGTTCAGCATGCGCAGCAAGTCCATGCGCAGCATCCAGTGGGCGGGGTCGGCGTCGCGGCTGCCTGTGGGCGTGAGCTCTTCCAGCAGGCTGATCAGTTGAGGCGCTCCGACCCAGATCAATTCCATGGGCTCCCGTGCCCATTGCTGCAGCAACTGACTGAGTTGGTGGGCCGCCTCAGGCGTGACCTGTGTGACGCCCTGCCAGTCGATGCGCCAGGGGCGGGGCAGCTGCAACAGGGCTACGCGCAACTGGGCCAAGGCCTCCGGATCCAGCAAGTCCGGTGCGATCCAGCCCGGCTGCGGCGTTTCCCATTCGCGGCCTTCGGTGAGCGGGCCCGCGTCTTCGCCATCGGCATTGGGGGCCTCCTCGACGGCGCTGGGGTTGCTCGCCGCCTGCTGTGTGCCGACGTCGGCCGGCCCGCCAGCCGATTCGGACTCGATCAGGCTGGCAACTCGTTTTGGCAGCGAATACCACTGCGGAGCCGAAACACCGAAATGCTGTGCGTAGGACACGGCCAGGTGTTCGAACTTGTGAGGCAGATCCAGCGCCCGGTAGAAGTCGAAAAGCACCAGCCATGTTTCCTGGTGCTCGTGGCGCGCGGACCCGGGGTGGACCAGGTTGAGCAGGCATTGCTCGCATTGGTCGAAGTCGGCGTTCGCGAAGGCGATGACGGCCTCGTCCAATTCGGGGTCATGGGCCATTTCCACGACTTGCACGTCAACGCCACCGGTCAGCGCCGCGCCGCTGACCGGCATGGCTGGTGGCAGTGCGGCAAAAGATGGCAAGTCCGCCCTTGGCTCATCAATGACCGTTGCAGCGTGCTCCACAAAGGGCAGGGTGGGCGGGCTGAGCTGGTCCGGGGTCGTGACTGGCAGGTCAGGCACCGTTGGCAGTGCTGCGACTTGGGAAGGGGGCAGTTGCACGGGGCGAGCGCTGATACCCACCATTTGCAGTTCGATTTCGTCGATCTTGGCCTTGACCGTGATGTCCGAACGGGTGCCGCTCTGGGGGCGGGATTCGGGGTCGAGGTTGGAGATGCCGCCCAACGCAAGGGCAGCGTCCGGGCTCAGTCCTTCGCGGCGGATCTTGCGCAGCATGTCGAGTTCGCGCTTGCGCACAAAATCATTGCGCCGCTTGCGCTCGATCATCGCCTTGATCTCTGTCTTGGCGTAATCGCTTTCGTCGGCGTCAGAGGGGCGCGCATCGAGGTCGGACCAATCCGTGGTCGGATTGGTGACGAAGCGCGCCACTTTGCGCAGGAAACTGCCGGATTCCTTGCTCATCTCAGTCCTGGTCGGATGCCGGGGCTCAGTCCCCGAACATCTTCTGCTTGAGTTCGCGACGCTGCTGGGCTTCCAGGGACAGGGTGGCGGTCGGGCGTGCGAGCAGGCGGCCCAGGCCGATGGGTTCGCCCGTTTCGTCGCAGAAGCCGTATTCACCGTTGTCGATGCGAACCAGGGCTTGCGAGATCTTTTTGAGCAGCTTGCGTTCGCGGTCGCGCGTGCGCAGTTCCAGGGCGTGCTCTTCTTCGATGGTGGCGCGGTCAGCCGGGTCCGGCACGATGGATGTGTCCTCGCGCAGGTGCTCGGTGGTTTCGCCTGCGTTGGACAGCAGGTCTTCCTTCTGTGCTTCGAGGCGGGCGCGGAAGAACTCGAGCTGCTTGTCGCTCATGTACTCGGCGTCCGGCATGGCCAGGAGTTCGGCCTCGCTCAGTTCGCGGCCGGCCTTGGACTTCCAGGCGCTGGCGAGTTTGGTGTCGACCTTGGTGGTGGCTGCGGGCATGTCGTTTGGGGTGCTGCTGGGTTTCTTGGCCGGCGGTTTGGCCGTGGCCACGGTTCGGGACTTGACGTCTGCTTCGGCAGAGCTGGCTGTGGCTTGAGCGGATTCGGTGGCGTTGCGGGAAGCGGACTTGGCTGGAGCCGCCTTGCGTGCGGCGGGCGCAGCGGTCTTAGCCGGAGCAGCCGACTTGGCGCTGGCCTGCTTTGCGGCAGCCTTGGTGCCAGAGGCGGTGGTTTTCGTCACAGGATCCTCCTTCCCGAATTGCGTGATCCACAGACATGGGGTGAAAGGATTGAGGCCCCCGCAGGGGTCCGCTCCAGACTGAAGCGCCTTCCGACGGGTTCTGCACCCTCGGGAAGCGCGCGGATTGTAGCGATGGTCTTTGGCAGGACGCTCCAGGCTATCCCTAGAAAACAAGGGGGATCAGGCCAGGCATTGATCCAGGCCGGCCTTGAAGAGGTCCTGGGGAATGTCGATGCCGATGAAGACCATCTTGCTCTGTTTGGTCTCGTTGGGTGCCCACTTCGGACCCACGTCGCTGCCCATGAGCTGGTGCACGCCCTGGAAAACCACCTTCTTGTCCATGCCCTTGACGTGCAGCACGCCCTTGTAGCGCAGCATGCGCGGGCCGTAGATCTGCACCATGGAGCCCAGGAAATCTTCGAGCTTGGTGGCATCGAAGGGCTTGCTGGCCTTGTAGACGAAGGACTTCACGTCGTCGTCGTGGGCATGGTGGTGCGGGTGGTCGCAGTGTTCGCCGGGGGCGTGGTCGTGGCCGCAGTCATGGTCGTGGTCGTGCCCATGATCGTGTTTGTGCGAGTGGCCGTGGCCTTCGGTGAGGAAGTCCGGGTCGATGTCGAGCTTGGCGTTGAGGTTGAAGCCCTTGAGGTCGAAGACCTCCTTGATGGGCACTTCGCCGAAGTGCACGCGCTTTTGCGGCGCGCGTGGGTTCATGTGCTTGATGCGGTGGGCGAGGGCGTCGGCCTGCTCGGCGCTGACCAGGTCGGACTTGCTCATGAAGATCAGGTCGGCGAAGCCCACCTGGCGGCGTGCTTCCTGGCGGGTGTCGAGCTGCTGATCGCCGTGCTTGGCGTCCACCAGGGTGACGATGGCGTCCAGCAGGTAGTGCTCGGCGATCTCGTCGTCCATGAAGAAGGTTTGGGCGACGGGGCCCGGGTCAGCCAAACCGGTGGTTTCGATGACCACGCGTTCGAAGTTCAGCGTGCCGGCTTTTTTCTGCTTGACCAGGTCGGACAGCGTTTCGCGCAGGTCTTCCCGGATGGTGCAGCAGACGCAGCCGTTGCTCATCTGGACGATGTGCTCCTCGGTGTCGGCCACCAGGATGTCGTTGTCGATGTTCTCTTCGCCGAACTCGTTTTCGATGACGGCGATCTTCTGGCCGTGGGCTTCGGTCAGCACGCGCTTGAGCAGCGTGGTCTTGCCGGCGCCCAGGAAGCCGGTGAGGATGGTGACGGGAATCAGACTCATGGGGCTAGTGTAGGCCGGTTTCTGGCCGCTGAGCGGTGTGCCAGCCGACGCTGCGGAGGCCAAATGGCGATGGGGTATTCTTGGGGCTTGCCAACCAAGACACCCCTGCCGTGTCCGAATCTCCCCCTAGTCGACCTCTCAAGGCCGACACCAGAGCCGATCCCCGTGCCCGTGAGCGGGATCCTCGCAGCCTGTTCGTTCGCCTCGTCGAGTTCCTTTCTCCCGGGCCCGATTCCACGGCCGAGCTCATCCAGACCCTGGCCGATGCCGAGCATCGAGAGTTGATCGAGCCCGAATCGCGCGTCATGCTCGAAGGCGTGATCCGCATGGCGGGCATGACGGCGGGCGATGTGATGGTGGCTGTGCGCCGCATGGACATGCTTGACATCGATGCCCCCTATGAAGAGTTGCTGGCGGCGGTGATCGACACGGGGCATTCGCGCTTCCCGGTTTACCAGGACAGCCGCGACAACATCATCGGCCTGCTGATGGCCAAGGACCTGCTGAAATTGCAGCGTTCGCCCGATTTGAATTTGCGCACGCTGCTTCGGTCGCCTTATTTTGTGCCCGAGTCCAAAGGGCTCAATGAGTTGCTACGCGAATTCCGTTCCAACCGCAGCCACCTGGCCATCGTGATCGACGAGTTCGGCAAGACGGCGGGGCTCATCACCATTGAGGACGTGCTGGAAGAAATCGTCGGCGAGATCGAGGACGAATTCGATGACGACGATGGCGAGTCGAGCATCTTCACGCTGGCCGATGGCAGTCAGCGGGTGGCGGGTGATGCGGCCATCGCCGATGTGAACGACACCTTCAACGCGCAACTGCCGCAGGATGAATTCGACACGATCGGCGGGCTGATCGCGCATGAACTCGGTCGCGTGCCTCGAAGGGGGGAGTCGGTCGAGTTGGGCGGCTTGCGTTTCACGGTGATGTTGGCTCGGGGCGGCGCGGTGCGCTGGTTCAAGGTGATCCGGGCTCACGGGCCCGCTGATGCGGCCGAGCATGCTTGAGGTGACTGGCTCGCTTCGCGACAGCGTGCGCGCGCCAGGCCATGAGGCGACGACCTCTGCTTGGTGGTTGTCTTTGGCCTCTGGCGGCCTGCATGCCTTGGCCTTGTCGCCCTGGGTGGCCGGCTGGCACCCTGCCTTGCCAGCCTTGGTGCAGACCTTGGCCTTGGCGCTGCTGGTGAGCGTGCTCGCTGGGCAAGGCTCGGTTCGCCGTGCCGCGCTGGTGGCGTGGCTGCATGGCAGTGTGTGGCTGGTGGGGGCGACGGGCTGGATGTTCGTCAGCCTTCATCATTTCGGTGGCATGCCGGCGTGGCTATCGGCGTTGGCGGTGGCCTTGCTGTGCATGGCGCTCTCAGGCTACCTGGCCCTGGTCGGGGCGGTGTGGCTGTGCTGCCGACGCGGCTCGCCTTGGGCCGACGCGGTCTTGTTCGGTGCGCTCTGGTTGCTGGCGGAGCTGGCGCGGGCGCTGATCTTCACCGGTTTCCCCTGGGGGGCCAGCGGCTATGCCCTGATCGATACGCCTTGGGTGCGGCTGGCGCCCTGGGTGGGCGTCTACGGCATGGGCGCGATCTGGGCGACGCTGGTGGCCTTGGCCACATTGGGCTGGGTCGCTGGGAGCGGTCGCGATGCGCGTTCGGGCGCGGGGGCCCACACGGGGGCGGGCCCCTTCGTGGACAAGCGGCGCTGGCTGACCCTCTTGCCGGCCATCGTGCTCACCGCCGGGTTGGCGGCTTGGTCGCCAGCGCCTCACACCCACCCGCATGGGCAACCCTTGAAGGTGGCGCTGCTGCAGAGCAACGTCGCCCAGGACGAGAAGTTCGACGCCCGCATGCTCGGCGCCATGCTGGTGTGGCACCGCCAGCAATTGCAACAGGCGCAAGCCGACCTCGTCGTGGCGCCCGAGACGGCGATCCCGCTGCTGCCGGCGCAGTTGCCAGAGGGCTACTGGGAGGAGATCCTGGCGATGTTCGGGCCCGGCCAGGGGCGCTCAGCGCTGATCGGTGTGCCGCTGGGCAGCCTGGAGGAGGGCTACAGCAACTCGGTGGTCGGGCTGTCGCCCGAGGCCGCTCGGCCTTATCGCTACGACAAGCACCACCTCGTGCCCTTCGGGGAATTCATCCCGCTGGGCTTCCACTGGTTCGTCGACATGATGAACATGCCCCTGGGCGATTTTTCTCGCGGGCCGCTTTCGGCGCCCTCGTTCGCGGTGAAGGGGCAGCGGGTGGGGCCGAACATCTGCTATGAGGATTTGTTCGGCGAAGAGCTGGCGAGCCGATTCGTTCAGGCTGACAAGGCTCCGACGCTGTTCGCCAACGTGAGCAACCTGGCGTGGTTCGGCGACACCGTTGCCATCCACCAGCACCTGCAGATCGCGCGCATGCGCTCGCTGGAGTTCCAGATCCCGACCATCCGCTCGACGAACACGGGCGCCACGGTCGTCATCGATCACCAAGGGCGGGTGGTGCGGCGCATGCCGGGCCAGACCCGCGGCGTGCTGATCGCCGAGGTGCAGGGGCAGGCTGGCGTGACCCCTTATGCCGCATGGGCCGGCAGGGCGGGGTTGTGGCCGCTGGTGGGCGTGGGCTTGTTGCTTGTTGGTGCCCTTGCGTGGCCTGCGCTGCGTCGCCGCGCCTGAGCATGCCAAGTTGCGCGGCGAGTGCGCCGGGCATCGCCTTCCTTCTTCACTAGAATCGGGGGTTTGGCTTTTCGCATCCGCGCTGCCCGTGTCATGGGCGCGAGGTGCGTCATCCCCACCCGGTTGCTTGTTCGGCCTACGCCTGCACCGCAACCCACAAGGTTTCAACATGCTGACCTTCCAGCAACTCATCCTCCGCTTGCAAAGCTACTGGGACGCCCAAGGCTGCGCCTTGCTGCAACCGTATGACATGGAAGTGGGGGCGGGCACCAGCCACACCGCCACCTTCCTGCGAGCCCTCGGCCCCGAACCCTGGAAGGCCGCTTACGTGCAACCCAGCCGTCGTCCGAAAGACGGCCGCTATGGCGAGAACCCCAACCGCCTGCAGCATTACTACCAATACCAGGTCGTGCTCAAGCCGGCACCGGCCAACATCCTCGAGCTCTACCTCGGCTCGCTCGAAGCCCTGGGCTTTGATCTGAAGAAGAACGACATCCGCTTCGTCGAAGACGACTGGGAGAACCCGACGCTGGGCGCCTGGGGCCTGGGCTGGGAGGTCTGGCTCAACGGCATGGAAGTGACTCAGTTCACGTATTTCCAGCAGGTCGGCGGCATCGACTGCAAGCCCATCACCGGCGAGATCACCTATGGTCTGGAACGCCTGGCCATGTACCTGCAAGGCGTCGAGAGCGTGTACGACCTGGTCTATTCGAAGGACCCGGCCGGCAACGTCGTGAAGTATGGCGATGTCTTCCACCAGAACGAGGTCGAGCAGTCGACCTACAACTTCGAGCACAGCAACGTCGAGTTCCTGCTCGGCGCCTTCACCAATCACGAGACGCAGGCCCAGTACCTGATGACGCAGCAGCTGGCCCTGCCGGCCTATGAGCAGGTGCTCAAGGCCGCACACACCTTCAACCTGCTGGATGCCCGTGGCGCCATCTCGGTGACCGAGCGCGCCGCCTACATCGGCCGCATCCGCAACCTGGCGCGCAGCGTGGCCGCCGCCTACCTCGACAGCCGGGCGCGCCTGGGCTTTCCCATGGCCCCGAAGGCCTGGGCCGACGAGGTGATCGAGCAACTGAACAACAAGAAGGCGGCTTGAAGCATGTCCGACATCCGCACAGCCAACCTGCTGGTTGAACTTTTCGTTGAAGAACTGCCTCCCAAGGCGCTCAAAAAACTGGGCGAGTCTTTCGCCAATGTGCTGGCCGACAGCCTCAAGGCCCAAGGTCTGGCCTCGGCCGATTCAGCCGTCACACCTTATGCTTCCCCGCGCCGCCTGGCCGTTCACGTGACGGGTGTGGTTGGCAAGGCCGCTGACCAGCCCGTGCAGCACAAGCTCATGCCCGTGACCGTGGGGCTCGACGCCAGCGGCCAGGCCACGCCCGCGCTGCTCAAGAAGCTGGCTTCGCTCGGCCTGGGCGCCGAGGTGGTGCCCACTCTCAAGCGCCAGCCCGATGGCAAGGCCGAGGCCCTGTTCCTCGACACGGTCAGGGCCGGCGCTTCTTTGGCCGAAGGCTTGCAAAAGGCGCTCGATGAATCGCTCGCCAAGCTGCCCATCCCCAAGGTGATGACCTACCAACTGGAGCAAGGCGAGGGCGCCGGCTTCCAACCGGGCTGGACCAGCGTGAATTTCGTTCGCCCGGCACATGGCCTCGTGGCCCTGCATGGCGATCAAATCGTGCCCGTGCAGGCCCTGGGCCTGAAGGCCGGCCGTGACACGCATGGCCACCGTTTCGAGGCCAAGGTTTCGCCCGTTGTGCTGCGTGACGCCGATGGCTACGCCGCCCAACTGCGCGACGAAGGCGCCGTGATCGCCAGCTTTGCTGAGCGTCGCGCGGAGATCGTGTCCCAATTGCAATCGGCCGCCGGGCGTGCTGGCAACAAGCTGCGCCCCATCGATGACGATGCGCTGCTCGACGAGGTCACCGCCCTGGTCGAGCGGCCCAATGTGCTGATCGGCCGTTTCGAGGAAGCTTTCCTCGCTGTGCCGCAGGAGTGCCTCATCCTCACGATGAAGGCCAACCAGAAGTACTTCCCGCTGCTTGACGCCGAAGGCAAGCTGACCCATCAGTTCCTGGTTGTGAGCAACATCCAACCGGCCGACCCGAGCGCCATCATCGAAGGCAACGAGCGCGTGGTGCGCCCGCGCCTTGCTGATGCCAAGTTCTTCTTCGACCAGGACCGCAAGAAGACGCTGGCTTCGCGCGTGCCGGGCCTGGCCAAGGTCGTCTACCACGGCAAGCTGGGCACGCAGGGTGAGCGCGCTGAGCGTGTGCGCGCCATCGCCCACGCCGTGGTCAAGCAGCTCAGCCTGCACACCGTGCCCTTCTCGGTCGATGACCAGGATCACTTCAAGGTGCTCGACAGCAAGGCCCAGGAAGCCGCGCTGCTGGCCAAGACCGACCTCCTGACCGACATGGTCGGCGAGTTCCCCGAGCTGCAAGGCATCATGGGCGGCTACTACGCGCGCCACGAAGGCCTGCGCGATGGCGTGGCCATCGCCATCGAAGACCACTACAAGCCCCGCTTCGCAGGCGACAGCCTGCCGCGCAACCACACCGGCACCGTGCTGGCCCTGGCCGACAAGCTCGAGACGCTGGTGGGCCTGTTCGGCATCGGCCAGTTGCCCACTGGCGACAAGGACCCGTTCGCGCTGCGCCGCCATGCGCTGGGTGTGATCCGCCTGTTGATCGAGAAGAACCTGCCGTTGTCGCTGCCCGAGCTGTTCGACGCGGCCGCCGAGCCCTTCGGCGAGCTGATCACCAAACCGACCGAGGCCCTGATGGGCTTCTTCTCCGACCGCCTGGCCGTGTCCCTGCGCGAGCAGGGCTACAGCGCCCAGGAAGTCGACGCCGTGCTGGCCCTGCAGCCTGCCCGCCTGGGCGATGTGCCCCACCGCCTGGCCGCCGTGCGCGCCTTCGTCTCCCTGCCCGAGGCAGCCTCGCTGGCCGCTGCCAACAAGCGAGTGAGCAACATCCTCAAGAAGGTGGAAGGCGCGGTTGAGGCCAAGGTTGACGCCGCCCTGTTCAAGGAAGCGGCTGAAGGCGCCCTGTACGAGGCCCTGCAAGCCGTGGCCCCCAAGGCCCAGGCGGCTTTCGAGCAGGGCGACTACACTGGATCCCTGCAGGCGCTGGCGGCCCTCAAGGCCCCGGTGGATGCCTTCTTCGACGGGGTCATGGTCAATGCCGATGACGCCGCCCTGAAGGCCAACCGCCTGGGCTTGCTGGCCACGCTGCACGCATCGATGAACCAAGTCGCCGACCTCTCACGACTGGCTGCCTGATCCACCAACATGCTGTCTCGTCCCCACCCTGGTGAGGCCATCAAGCTGGTCATCGTCGACCGCGACGGCACCATCAACCACGAGCGCGAGGACTACATCAAGTCCGCCGACGAGTGGGTGCCGCTGCCCGGCGCCCTGGAGGCCATCGCTCGCTTGAATCACGCTGGCTGGCACGTGGTCGTGGCCACCAACCAGTCCGGCATCGGGCGCGGCCTGTTCGACATGGTCTCGCTCAACGCCATGCACGCCAAGATGAACCAGATGCTGGCGCGCGTGGGCGGCCGCGTGGAGGCCGTGTTCTTCTGCCCGCACACGCCTGAAGACCATTGCACCTGCCGCAAGCCCTTGCCCGGTTTGTTCCAGATGATCGGGCAGCGCTTCGGCTGCGACCTCGAAGGCGTGCCCATGGTCGGCGACTTGCCGCGTGACGTGCTGGCCGCCCAGTCCGTGGGTTGCGAGCCTCATCTGGTCCGCACGGGCCAGGCAGCCACCATGAGCGAAACTGAATTGCAGGACCTGCGCCGCCGCGTGCCCGACCTGACCATTCACCCTGACCTGTCTGCCTTTGCCGACTTCATCGTCCTGCGTGATCGGCGCACCCATGGGGAGGATGCCCCTGTTGCCACGCACATGGGAGAGTTGACTTGAGCCAATCCCCCATGGCGCGGCAGTTGCAGCTCTGGGATGACGAGGCGCCTGCCGCGGCCATCGTCGAAGGTGAAGACCGTTCTGGCCACCAGCCTGCCGCCCACAGCGCGGAGGCCCGCGCCAGCGTGCCCGAAGCGGCCCTGCTGGGCAGCCTGCCCGTGTTCCGCCATCCGCGCGCCGTGCGCGAAATCCGCCTGGGCAAGGCCCTGGTCGGTTACGAATGCACGCGTGTGCAGCGGCGCAGCATCGGCATGGTCGTCAGCGATGAAGGCCTGTCGGTGCGGGCCCCGAGCTGGGTGTCCTGGGCCGACATCGAAGTCGCCCTGCGCGCCAAGGAACGCTGGATCTGCAACAAGCTGGTCGACCAGCGCGAGCGTGCCCGCCGGCAGGTGTCGGCGCAGATCGACTGGCGCGCCGGCTGCCAATTGCCCTTCATGGGTGAGCCTGTCACCGTCATCCTCGACCCGATGCAGACGGGTGCCCGCTTCCAGCCCGCCTCGTTGGATGCTGCCCCATGTCGCCACACCCTGCGCCTGGGCCTGCCGCACGATGCCACGCCCCCGCAGATCCGCGATGCCGCCGAAGCCTGGCTGCAACGCGAGGCCCGCAGGCTGTTCGCCGAGCGTGCCGAACACTATGCCCGCAAGCTGGGGGTGACTGTCAAGCGCGTGAGCCTGTCATCGGCGCGCACCCGCTGGGGCAGCGCCAGCGCCGATGGCTCCATCCGCCTGCATTGGCGCCTGATGCATTTCAGCCTGGACATCATCGACTACGTGGTGGCGCATGAACTCGCCCACCTGCGCGAGATGAACCACAGCCCGGCTTTCTGGGACGTGGTGCGCTCCATCCTGCCGGAGTACGAGCCCGCGCGCGATCACCTGCGCCGGGTGGTCATCCCCGAGTGATCCTCAGCGAGCCGCGAAGCGCCACACACCCGCAGAGTCTTGCTCTCGGCGGAGATCACCCCGGTGCCACAGGTGGTTCAGGTGCGCGATCGCCTCGCCCATGGCGAAGGTCGTCTGGTGCAGATCAAGCGGGCGCTTGAACAACACAGGCAGCATATCGGCGGCCGATGACGGCGCCTGCCGGCACGCCTGCATGACCTCGGCCAGCCGCTCGTCGTGGTGCCGCTGAAGCTGGCGAATGCGCGCATGGATGCCCGTGAACGGACGCCCGTGCGAGGGCAGCGCCAGCGTGTTGGATGGCAGCTCCAGCATCCGCGCAATTGAATCCAGGAACAGCCCGAGCGGATCGCCCTCGGGCTCCATCTCGTAGACGCTGACGTTGGTCGAGATTGACGGCAGCAGCATGTCGCCCGAAATCAGCAGTCCGTCGCGCTCATTGTGCAGGGCGATGTGCTCGGGGCTGTGGCCGTACCCTGCAATGCAGCGCCAACGCCGCTCGCCGATGTCGACCATCAGGCCGTCGATCAGTCGGTGGTGCACGCGAGGAACGCTGGGCACCAGCGCGCGGTAATAACCGCTGCGTTCGCGGATCTTGGCCAGGTCTTCGTTGCGGCTCAAGCCATGGCTGGCGAAAAAGACGGCGGCGCGCTCGCCGCCTTGTGACGACGTGGCCTCGCAGGCCTGCAAGGCCGCGAGGTGGTCGGTGGCGCTCATCCACAGGCGCGCCGGCTGGCCGGGCGCGCTGAATCGCTCGATCAGCCAGTCGGCATTGCCGACGTGATCCGGGTGCATGTGGGTCACCAGCACGCGCTGCAAGGGGGCACCCGACAGCGGCCCTTGCCACAACGTCTGCCAGGCCTCGCGAATGGCCTCGGAGGCGATGCCCGCATCGATCACCGTCCAGCCGGGGCGCTCGCCCTGCGCGTCGTCCAGCACCCAAAGGTTGATGTGGTTGAGCGCGAAGGGCAGGGGCATGCGCAGCCAATGCAGCCCCGGGCGCAGCGTCATCAGCTCGCCGGTGGCCGGCAGGCCATCGCCCCAGGGGTAGGCGATGGGGGCATCGTCGGCATGGGCGCGGGCCAAAGGTGTGGAAACACGCGAAGAAGATGGCGAAGACGGCGATGCTGGAGGGATGGCGCTGCTCATTTGTGCAATTGTGCCCCCGTGGCGCCCTCGGCGCTTGCCGCTTGGGCGGCCTTGTCTACACTCCAGGGGATGAGCGATCAGCACACCCTTGCCCCCCTGTTCGAAAGCAACCGCGCCTGGGCCCGCGACATCGAGCAGCGCACCCCTGGCTTCTTCAGCCGCCTGCAAAAACAGCAGTCCCCGCAGTACCTCTGGATCGGTTGCAGCGACAGCCGCGTGCCCGCCAACGAAATCTGCGGCCTCTTGCCGGGCGAGCTTTTCGTGCACCGCAATGTGGCGAACGTCGTGGTGCACACCGACCTCAACTGCCTGTCGGTGATGGAGTTCGCCATCGACTCGCTCAAGGTCAAGCACATCATGGTCGTGGGGCACTACGGTTGCAGCGGGGTCAACGCTGCCTTGAACGACATCCGCATCGGGCTGGCCGACAACTGGCTGCGCCACGTCAAGGATGTGCGCAACGCCCACATCGACTGGCTCCAGACCGTGCCCGAGGGCACGACGCGCCACAACGCCCTGTGCGAACTCAATGTGCTCGCCCAATGCCGCAATGTTTGCGAGACCACCGTGGTTCATGACGCCTGGCAGCGTGGTCAGGAAGTGGTCATCCATGGCTGGGTATACGGCTTGCATAATGGCCTGATCAATGACCTGTGCATGACCGTTGCATCGTCCGATCAGGTGCACAAGGTGTTCGAGGACGCCTTGGCCCGGCTGCGGCAGCGCTACACGCAGGACGGATCTGCCACCCCCACCGAGTCCCGCTGATGACGATGTTTCCGCAACAGCTCACCGACCCCCGGGTCTTCGAAATCGCTCGCGCCTTGCTGGATGGCTTCGACCGCCACTACAAGATTTTTTCGGCGACCACGGCCGAGGCCAAGAAGCGCTTCGAGCAGACCGACTGGCACGGGCAGCAAACCGCCCAGCGCGCGCGCATCGAGTTCTACGACCTGCGCGTGGCAGAGTCGGTCGAGCGCCTGGAGCATGAATACGGCGCCAGCACGCTGCCCATGGAGGTCTGGCACCAGATCAAGCTGTTCTACATCGGCCTGCTGACCGGCCACAAGCAGCCCGAGCTGGCCGAGACCTTCTTCAACTCGGTCACCATCAAGATCCTCCATCGCAAGTACTACCGCAACGACTTCATCTTCGTGCGGCCAGCGGTGTCCACCGAATACATCGATGACGAGGACGAGGGCACGGGTGGCACCTTCCGGGCCTACTACCCCACGCGCGAGAACCTGCGTCAGATGCTCAAGACCATCGTCGAGAGCTATGAGTTGAACGTGCCGTTCGATGACCTCGATCGCGACATCGGCTTCGTCTACGAGGCGCTGCTCGAACAGGTCGGCAGCGTGCGCCTGCGCACCAACTTCCAGATCCAGGTCCTCAACTCGCTGTTCTTCCGCAACAAGGGGGCCTACATCGTTGGCAAGGTGGTCAATGGCTTCCGCAGCCTGCCTTTCGCCATCCCCATCCTGCACAACTCCAAGAGCCGGCTCTACATCGACGCCGCGCTGTTCGGTGAAGACGATCTGCTGGCTTTGTTCAGCTTCGCGCGTGCCTACTTCATGGTCTACATGCCAGTGCCCTCGGCCTACGTGCAGTTCCTGCGCACGCTGATGCCGCGCAAGCCACGCGGCGAGCTCTACAGCGCCATCGGCCTGCAAAAGCACGGCAAGAACCTGTTCTACCGCGACTTCCTTTTCCACCTGCGCCACTCCAGCGACAAGTTCCGCATCGCACCGGGCATCAAGGGCATGGTGATGCTGGTGTTCGACCTGCCGTCGTATCCCTTCGTCTTCAAGGTCATCAAGGACTACTTCCCGCCTCAGAAGGAAACCACCCGCGAAGGCATCATGGGCAAGTACCTGCTCGTGAAGCACCACGACCGCGTGGGGCGCATGGCCGACTCGCTTGAATTCACCAACGTGGCGTTTCCGCGCAGCCGCTTTGACGAAGAGCTGATCGAAGAGCTCAAGAAGTTCGCCCCCAGCGTGATGGAAGAAGACGAGGACGGCCAGGTGCTGATCCTCAAGCACCTCTACATCGAGCGCCGCATGGTGCCGCTCAACATCTACATCCAGGAAGCCGAGGGCGAGTCGCTTGAGCACGCCGTCATCGAATACGGCAATGCGCTCAAGGACCTGGTGGCCGCCAACATCTTTCCTGGCGACATGCTCTGGAAGAATTTCGGCGTCACGCGCAATGGCAAGGTCGTTTTCTACGACTACGACGAGATCGAGTACGTCACCGACTGCAACTTCCGCAAGGTGCCCGAGCCCCGCACCGAGGAAGAAGAGATGTCAGGCGAGATCTGGTATTCGGTCGGCCCGCACGACGTCTTCCCCGAGACCTTCGGGCCCTTCCTGCTCGGTGACCCGAGGGTGCGGCAGATCTTCATGCAGCACCACGCAGACTTGCTGGACCCGGCGTTCTGGCAGGAGCGCAAGGAGCGCATCCAAGCCGGGTACGTGCACGATGTTTTCCCCTACGACCGATCGCGCCGCTTCACCCATCAGATCCAGTCAGCCGTCACACCTTCGGACGTCTCGCAGGAAGCCCCTGTAGAGGAGCCGGTGGAGGTGCTGCCTCTGGGGGCAGCCGTGCACGACCAGGGGCGGCTCACCGGTTTCAACAGCGGCGCAGCCGGCTCGGGCGACTGATCACCAGAGCTGCCACCAAGGCTTTTGCTGCTTGGCCTTGGTCGCTGCAGGCGTGATGCCCGCGCTGCTGGCGATGTCGGCCGACAGGTATTCGCTGTTGGGAAAGCTCTGACGCAGCACCCGCAGGGTGTCGTCACGCAGGGGCACCAAGCCCAGCTTGTCGTAAGCCTGGGCCATGATGAACAGGCCTTCCTCGACGGCGGGAGACTGGTTGTACTCCTTCACGGCCTGCTGGGCGCGGTTGGCGGCGGCCAGGTAGGCGCCTCGGCGCAGGTAGTAGCGGGCCACGTGCACTTCGCCAGCGGCCAGCGAGTTGACGATGTGGTTCATGCGCAGGCGCGCGTCTTCCGCGTAGCGCGACTGCGGGAAGCGCTCGACGACCTGCTTGAACGACTCATAGGCGTCGCGCGAAGCCTGCTGGTCCCGCTCGGCCAAATCCTGGCGCGAGAGCTTGCCGAACAGGCCGAGGTTGTCGTTGAAGTTCACCAGGCCTTGCAGATAGAAGGCGTAATCGAGCGCCGGGCTGGTGGGATGCAGCCTGATGAAGCGATCGAGCTTGGCCAGGGCCTGCGCCTTTTCTCCGGTGCGGAAGTAGGCATAGGCCAAATCGAGCTGGGCCTGCTGCGACAGCAGGGTGCCAGAGGCGCGTGCCTCCACCTTTTCTAGCTTCTTGATGGCGAGCTCGAAGTTGCCTTCGGAGGCGTCATCCTTGGCGTCTGCGTACAATTTGTCCGAAGGGATGTTGGCGAACTCATCCTGCGGCGTCGAGCCACAGGCAGCCAACATCATGCTCAGGCACACCGCCAGCCACGCGGCAAGCAGGCCACGCGAGGATTCGGTCTTCGGGGTCTTCAGGGTGGTCTTCAGCAGTTTCACTTGTGTCAGGGGCGGTTCGTGCCGCCTTCAATCCCGCCTTGCAGCGCCAGAGTGCGCAGTATAGAAGCTAGTCGCTCACGCTCTTCATGTCTCGACGCCGTTCCGCTTCTTCCTTGGTGCCTTCGGCTCCCTTGGCTACGTCCGCCCCTGCAGCCCCATCGTCGCCTTTGGCGTCATTCAACGAAGCAGCGCTCGCCGAGGATCCGCTTGAGGACGACGAGGCCGAAGAGGTGGGGGGATGCAGCGGGGCTGGGGGCTCTGGTGCCCCGCTCGTGGATGTCGGGGGTGTCGGAAATGCCGAGCCGACCGGCGCGAGGCAACTGGAGGTGGCGCCAGAATGCCATGGCCAACGCCTCGACGCCTGGCTGAGCTCCTGCATTCCAGCTTATTCCCGCAGTCACCTCAAGGGGCTGATCGAGGCCGGGGCGGTGCAGGTGGCCGGGCAATTGGTGACCTCCGCTTCTCGCAAGGTCGCTCAAGGGCAATTGGTCGACATCGTGTTGCGGGCCACCGCGCAGAGCCAGTCGTTTGTGCCCGAGCCCATGGCCCTGCCCATTGTTTTCGAAGATGAGCACCTGCTGGTCATCGACAAGCCGGCGGGCCTGGTGGTGCACCCGGCGGCGGGCAACTGGTCTGGCACGCTCATGAACGGGTTGCTGGCCCACCACACTGGTGCGGCCAATCTGCCTCGTGCGGGCATCGTGCATCGCCTCGACAAGGACACCAGCGGCCTCATGGTCGTCGGCAAGACGCTGGAAGCGGTGACTGCGCTGAGCCGGGCCATCGCGGCCCGCGAGGTCAAGCGCCAGTATCTCGCGCTGGCGCATGGCCAAGTGCCCGATTCGGAGAGTGTGACCTCGTCGATCGGGCGGGACCCGGTCACCCGCGTGCGCATGGCGGTGGTGCCCTCGGGCAAGCCTGCTCGCACGGATGTGCAGCGCTTGTTGTGCGCTCCGGTGCCGGATGCATCGCCGCGCGGCCGAAGCGAGGATGCGCGGCCTGCGCGCTGGGTGAGCGGGGTGTTGTGCACCTTGCACACCGGCCGCACGCACCAGATCCGCGTTCACCTCAGCAGCCGCAAGCACCCCTTGATCGCCGATGCGCTGTATGGCGGCGCGCCTCTCCTGGGGATGTCTCGCCAAGCCTTGCATGCGGCCCGTTTGGGTTTTGTCCACCCCATCACGGGTGAGCCGCTGCGTTTCGAAGCCGCCTTGCCTGCCGACATGGCCGCCGCCTGGACCGAGCTCGAAAACCTGGCGGGAAACACCGAAGCGAGGGTTTGACGCAAACTCGTGTATAGTGGGCTGATAAAGACAGGTTCCTGTCATGGCGCGGCTGCTTACCAGACGTGTCGGACGGGCCAATCCGGTGGGCGCAGGTTGCGTCAGCTTGGGTCGCCCGCCATCGCCTTCCAGGCACCCCCTGATTGTTTGATTGGATCGCAGGCCGCCAGACGGCCGAACACGAACGGCGTCCCGCCGCTGGCTGAGCGTTTCATGCTTTTTTGCATGAAATTGGCCGAGCCGCTCCGGATGAACGCCGTCGCCCAGCCCGAAATCGCCGCATTGCGAGCGGGCAGCTCACATCGCCGAGATGGACATCCTTGAAACGCCGGATGCGACCCGCATCCTCGAAGCAGCGCTCTTGTGCTCGCACCAGCCGATGTCGCTGCGCGAGATGCGCCAGCTTTTCGATGACACGGTTTCCGCCGATGGCGTCCTTGCTTTGCTGGGCGCCATCGGCGAACAGTGGGCGGGTAGGGGGGTTGAACTGGTCGAGGTTGGCTCCGGTTGGCGTTTCCAGACCCGTCCTGATGTGCAGGCCCACCTTGATCGGCTGCATCCTGAAAAGCCGCCCAAGTACTCGCGTGCCACGCTTGAAACCCTGGCGATCATCGCCTACAAGCAACCCGTGACCCGGGGCGACATCGAAGACATCCGGGGCGTGACAGTGAGCTCGCACATCGTCAAACAACTGGAAGATCGAGGCTGGGTCGAGGTGATTGGCCACCGCGACGCGCCCGGCCGACCGGCTTTGTTCGCGACCACCCGCCAGTTCCTGGATGACATGGGCATCTCTTCCCTGGCGCAATTGCCCACCCTGGACGGCCTGCCGGTCAGCCAGGCGCTGCTGCCGGGGCTCGAGGGCGACGACGAGGCGCCTGCCGCCGAAGCCGAAAACGCCGCACACACCCCTGCCGAGGCCGACGCGTCCGTCGAAGTCGACGTGGCTGGAGCAACGCCCTCAACCCTCGTCGTCCCGGATGCCCAGGGCGAGCCCCTGTCGGCACCGTCCGACCAAACCGAAACCGATCCCCCTTCTCCATGACCACCGATTCCCTGCCCATGCCTGACGATCAAGACAGCGCACTCGCCTCCGAGGAGGCGGTCAAACCCAAGCGCACCCGCCGCACCAAGGCTGCGCCGGCCGATGTGGTGTCCGTTGATGCCGGCGGCGATGCCGCGTCGGTGGCGGCCGAAGCAGAGCCGCCCAAGCGCGCTCCACGTCGTCGCAAGGCAGATGCCGAGGCGGTTGCAGATGCGGGTGAGTCGATCGAGGCTGGCTCGCCTCAGCTTGAGGACGCCGCCCCCAGCCAGGATGCGCCCGCGCGTAAACGCGCTCCGCGCCGCAAGGCAGTGGAAGTCGTTGGGGTTGTGGCGGACGAGGGCTCGGCCTCTGTGGCGCAGGCTCAGCCTGTGAAGCTCGCGTCGGCGGAATCCGTCGTCGCCCCTTCTGTCGCAGGTTTCGCGTCTGTGGATGAGGCAGCCAACCGGGTCGAGCGGGACGCTTCGGGCGCAAGAAGCGGGCAAGGGCCCCAGGAAGGGCAGGAGCGGCAATCCGAACAAGGAGGCCGAGGCGATCGTGAGGGCCGCGAAGGAGACCGCGAGGAAGGCCGTGAAGAGCGGGCCGACCGTCGGGATCGCCGCCGCAACCGTGGGCCTCGCTCCGATGATGATGCACTGGCATCGGCCGATGGCATGGCTCGGCAAACTGAAGCCGGTGCACCGTTCGATGGCGAGGACGATGGCACCGAGTTGCGCCTCAATCGCCGCTCCGCGATGGCAGAGCAGCAGGCCAGCGAGGTGTTCGCCGAGTTGCTTTCTGGTGAGTTCGACAAGGTTCACGAGGAAGAAGTTGAGGTCGAGGAGTCCGAATCGTCCGGTCCTCACAAGCGCGTGCTGCGCCCAGAGCCCGATGCACCCAAGCTGCAAAAGGTGCTGGCGCAGTCGGGCGTGGGTTCGCGCCGCGACATCGAGAAGATGATCGAAGAGGGGCGCATCGAGGTCAATGACCAGGTCGCCCACGTCGGGCAGCGCATTTCGCACGGCGACCGCGTCAAGGTGGCTGGCAAGCCGATCAAGCTTCGCATCGCGCCGCCGCCGGCCCGCATCCTGGCTTATCACAAGCCTGTGGGCGAGGTCGTCACCCATGACGATCCGCAGGGCCGTCCGACCGTATTCCGTCGCCTGCCGCGCCTGCAGAACGGCAAGTGGATGTCGGTTGGTCGCCTGGATCTCAACACCGAGGGCCTGTTGCTGTTCACGAACTCGGGTGAGTTGGCCAACCAACTCATGCATCCCCGCTTCGGTGTGGAACGCGAGTACGCCGTGCGTGTGCTGGGCACGCTGGACGAGCCCTCGCGCGAACGCCTGCTCACCGGGGTCGAGATCGAAGGTCAGGCTGCTTCCTTCGTCTCCATCAGCAAGAGCCAGGGCGAAGGCGTGAACCAGTGGTACCGCGTTGTGATCACCGAAGGCCGCAATCGCGAGGTGCGCAAGCTGTTTGACGCGGTTGGTCTGACGGTCAACCGCCTGATCCGCGTGCGTTATGGCGCCATCGTGCTGCCGCGTGGCCTGCGCCGGGGTGTGTGGGCAGAGCTCGGCGAGTCCGATGTCCGCGCCGTGAAGTCGCTGGCCGGTATGGATCGCCAGGATCAGGATCGTGGCGGCAACCATGGCAAGGGCAAGCATCAGGGCCAAGGCCAGTTCAAGGGTCAGCAAGGCCAGCGCGGTGGTCCGCAGGGTGGTGCTCAGCACCAGCCAGGACAACAAGGTCAGCAGCGTGGCGGCAAGCAAGGCCGAGGCAATGGGCAGAACGGTCCGAACGGCTTCCATGGCGGCCCGAATCAGGGAGGCCGTCCACAACAAGGCCAGGGCCAAGGCGGCCAGCGTCCCCCGCGCAGTCATGGTGCGGATCGCGCCCCGCAAGGTCCGAATGACCACGATGACGACGATCACTTCGGGCCGATCCCCAACCCGTTGGAGCAGACCTTCGACCGCCGCTTCGTCAAGAGCGGCTCCAAGCGCATCACCTCCGGTTTTGGTCGCCCGGACCAGGACCAGGGTGGCCAGCAAGGTGGCGGCAAGCAGCAGAAGGGCCCGCGCCAGCCTGACCCAATGCAGACCTCGGTGGGTTACATCGGCGCTGACGCCTATTTCGGTGGCGGTCGCAACAACCGGGGCGGCGGTGGTCGCCGTGGACGCCGCTGAACGCATCGCCGCGCCCAGGATGCGTGGATCACGGGCCGTGTGCCTTTGATTGACGCATTCGGACGGTACAATCTAGGGTTTTGCCCTTATATCAGTTGAACCTGGAGAAACCATGGCCATCGAACGCACCCTCTCGATCATCAAGCCCGACGCCGTTGCCAAGAATGTCATCGGCCAAATCATCGCCCGCTTCGAAGGCGCCGGCCTGAAGGTCGCCGCTGCCAAGCTGGTGCAACTCTCGCGCGCTGAAGCCGAGCAGTTCTACGCTGTTCACAAGGAGCGTCCCTTCTTCAAGGACTTGGTCGACTTCATGATCTCGGGCCCCGTGTTCGTGCAAGTGCTGGAAGGCGAAGGCGCCATCCTGAAGAACCGCGACCTGATGGGCGCCACCGACCCCAAGAAGGCCGCTCCCGGCACCATCCGCGCTGATTTCGCCGAGTCGATCGACGCCAATGCCGTGCACGGCTCCGACGCCGCTGAAACCGCCGCCGTCGAAGTTGCTTTCTTCTTCCCTGGCCTGAACGTCTACAGCCGCTGAGCGGTTGCAACGCCTGCCGTCGTCCCTTCATCGAGTGGTCCCATGAACGAACGGTTCAACCTGCTCGATTTCGACCTGGACGGCCTGGCGGCGTTCTGCGAGCAACTGGGTGAGAAGCGCTTTCGCGCCACCCAGTTGTTCCGCTGGATCCATCAAAAGGGCGCATCTGACTTCGAGCAGATGTCTGACCTCGCCAAATCCCTGCGCGGCAAGCTGCAGGGCAAGGCCGAAATCCGTGGCCTGAGCGTCATCAGCGAGCATGTGTCGTCTGACGGCACCGTCAAGTGGCTCTTCGATGTCGGCCAGGGCAACGCGGTCGAAAGCGTCTTCATCCCCGAAGACGATCGCGGCACCTTGTGCGTGTCCTCCCAGGCCGGTTGTGCCGTGGGTTGCCGTTTCTGCTCGACCGGGCATCAGGGTTTCAGCCGGAACCTGAGCACGGGCGAAATCATCGCCCAGCTGTGGTTCGCCGAGCATTCGCTGCGCAAGCGCTTCAACACGTCCGAGCGCGTCATCAGCAACGTCGTGATGATGGGCATGGGTGAGCCGCTGCAGAACTACGCGGCGCTGGTCCCCGCCTTGAAGACCATGCTCGACGACCATGGCTATGGCCTGTCGCGCCGCCGCGTCACGGTGTCCACCTCGGGCGTGGTGCCGATGATCGAGCGCCTGCAACGCGATTGCCCGGTGGCGCTTGCCGTGTCCCTGCACGCCTCGAACGACGCGCTGCGAGACCAGCTCGTGCCGCTGAACCGCAAGTACCCGATCGACGAACTGCTGGCCGCCTGCAAAGGCTACCTGGCCGATGCCCCGCGCGACTTCATCACCTTCGAGTACTGCATGCTCGACGGTGTCAACGACAGCGACGAGCACGCCCGCGAGCTCATCGCCCTGGTGCGCGACCGCCTGCACTGCAAGTTCAACCTGATCCCATTCAACCCGTTCCCGGCGTCCGGCCTGCATCGTTCCAAGAACGAGCGCGTGCAGGCGTTCGCGCGCATCCTGGCCGACGCCGGCATCGTCACCACCGTGCGCAAGACCCGTGGCGATGACATCGACGCCGCCTGCGGGCAACTGGCCGGCGAAGTGCAGGACCGCACCCGCGCCGAGCAGCGCATGTTGCGCCAGCCCGTGGTGGTGCATCCCGTGGCGGTGTCCCCGTCCCCCAACAAACCCCAGGGACGATGAGCGGCGGTTCGCCTCGCCCGCGCCTAAACTGTGCGTCCTGAAGGAGACCGCTGCATGAGGAAGCTGAGTTCCAGGTGGAGGCAGGCCAGCCTGCATGCCTGCCTGCTGCTGATCTGGGGCCTGCATGGCTGCGCGGGGCAGATGCCCGTGGCGCCCCGTGATGGGCAGGACATCGTCACCGCGTCTGACGAAAGCGATGTACGCCGGCGGGCGCGCATCCGCCTCGAACTGGCGTCCACCTATTACAGCCAGGGCCAGTTCACGACCGCGCTGGACGAACTCAAGCAGGCCATCGCCATCGACCCGCGCCTGCCTGCCGCTCACGAAATGCGCGCACTGATTTACGACGCCATGGGCGACACCACCCGTGCCGACGAGAGTTTCCGCCAGGCCCTGTTGGTCGACCCCAACAACGCGAGCGTGCTGCACAACAACGCCTGGTCGTTGTGCCGTCGGGGGCAGTACGCGGCAGCCGATGCGCTGTTCGCCCGCGCGGTGGCCTTGCCACAGGCGGGTTTGGGCTCCAAGACATTGTTGGCCCGTGGCGTCTGCCAGCAGCGCGCGGGTGATCTCAAGGCCGCTGAAGCAACCCTGCTGCAAGCCTACGAGCTCGACCCGAGCAGCCCCGCCACCGCTTTCAACCTGGCGTCCGTCCTGCTCAAGGAAGGTGAGCTCGAGCGCGCGCGCTTTTACATCCGTCGGGTCAACAACGTGCCCGCTCAGGTAACGGCCGAATCACTTTGGTTGGCTGTGCGCGTGGAACACCGACTGGGCAACTACAACGGGCGCGATGAACTCGCCGACCAACTGCGGCGCCGCTTCACTGGCAGTCGCGAAGCCACTGCGCTGGAACTGGGGCGATTCGATGAGTGAAACCCCTTCGCCGATCAACTTGGGCTCACCCGACGCCAGCGGACGCTCGCCTGGCGAGATCCTGCGTGCCGCACGCGAGGCGCAAGGCCTGAGCCTCGACCACCTGGCCGCAACACTGAAGGTCACCCCAGCCAAGCTGGCCGCGCTGGAAGACGGGCGGTTGGACCAATTGCCCGACGCGAGCTTTGCACGTGCGCTGGCCCAGACCATTTGCCGCGTCCTCAAGATCGACGCGGCGCCGGTGCTGGCGGGTTTGCCTGCTGCTCGCGTGGCGCCTCTGACGAGTGAAAAGGCTCCGCTGAATCAACCGTTCAAGGAAACGCGCCTGGCGCCCAAGATGTTCGAGGGGGATGGCGAGGGCGTCATGTCGCGCTTGCTGCGACCTCAATGGCTGGCGCCAATCGTGTTGCTGGTCGCTGCGGCAGGCATCTACCTGATGCCGGATTCTTTCGAGTGGCCCAAGTGGCAGCGCGCGGCCTCGTCCGCAGAGCCCATGGCCTCGCAGGCGTCTGCTCCTGAGCAAACTGCTGACGGTGTTCTGCCTGTGCCAACGGCGTCTGATGCCGTGGTGCCGGATCTTGTCGCTTCTGCCGCGTCGGCGGCTTCCGAGTCGCCTGCCTCAGAAGCAGTCATGCCGGCACTCGTTGCCTCTTCGCCGACACCGGCTCAAGCTGTTGTGCCTTTGCTGAACAACCCCGCCGTGGCCGCGCCCATAGCCCCTTCCAGCCCGGCTGCCGCAGAGGTCGGCCCGGTTTCGCTGACCGTGACCGAGGATTCCTGGGTTGAGGTGATTGATGGTGCTGGCAACACGCGGGTCTCCCGCATCGTGCGCGCTGGCGAATCCCTGGACATGGGCGGCGGGGCGCCCTGGAAGCTGCGCATCGGGCACGCCAAGGGTGTGCAGGTCACTCTGCGAGGCCAACCGGTCGACTTGGCGCCTTTCACCCGCAACAACGTGGCCCGCCTTGAACTGAAATGACGCTGGCGAACTGCACCCTCATCGACGTGGCCCGCCCGGCGGCGCGTCGCTCCCGCCAGGCCCGCGTGGTCTGGGGCTCCCGCGTGATCACCATCGGCGGCGATGCGCCCGTGCGCGTGCAATCGATGACCAACACCGACACGGTCGATGTCATCGGCACCGCCATCCAGGTCAAGGAACTGGCCCTGGCTGGCTCGGAGTTGGTGCGCATCACCGTCAACAACGAAGAAGCTGCCAAGGCCGTGCCGCACATCCGCGAGCAGCTTGACCGCATGGGCATCGACGTGCCGCTGGTGGGCGATTTCCACTACAACGGTCACCGCCTGCTCACCGATCACCCCGCGTGCGCAGAGGCGCTGTCGAAGTACCGCATCAACCCCGGCAACGTCGGCAAGGGCGACAAGAAAGACCGCCAGTTCGCGCAGATGATCGAGGCCGCCATGCGCTTCGACAAGCCCGTGCGCATCGGCGTGAACTGGGGCAGCCTCGACCAGGAACTGCTGGCCACGCTGATGGATGAGAACGCCCGCAGCGCCAACCCCTGGGACGCGCAGCAGGTCATGTACCAAGCGCTCATCAGCTCGGCCTTGCAGTCGGCCAACCTGGCCGTCGAGTTGGGCATGCGGCCCGAACAGGTCATCCTTTCGTGCAAGGTCAGCGGTGTGCAGGACCTCATCAGCGTCTACCGTGGCCTGGCCGCGCGTTGCGACTTCCCACTGCACCTGGGCCTGACCGAAGCCGGCATGGGCGCCAAGGGCACGGTGGCCTCGGCCGCGGCCCTGTCCATCCTGCTGCAAGAAGGCATCGGCGACACCATCCGTGTCTCGCTCACGCCCCAGCCAGGCGAGGCCCGCACGCAGGAAGTGGTCGTGGCGCTCGAAATCCTGCAGGCGCTGGGCCTGCGCGCCTTCGTGCCCAGCGTCACCGCCTGCCCGGGTTGTGGCCGCACCACCAGCACTGTCTTCCAGGAACTCGCCAAGCAGATCGACGACCACCTGCGCGCGCAGATGCCCGTCTGGCGCAAGCAATATCCGGGCGTCGAGAACCTCAAGGTCGCCGTCATGGGTTGCATCGTCAACGGCCCCGGTGAAAGCAAGCACGCCGACATCGGCATCAGCCTGCCAGGCAATGGCGAGGCGCCCGCCGCCCCAGTCTTCATCGACGGTGAGAAGGCCATGACCTTGCGCGGCGATCGCATCGCGCAGGAGTTCCACGAGATCGTGCAGAACTACATTGAGCGTCGCTTCGGACAGGCCCAATCGGCCTGACCTCGGCGCGTCTCACAAGAACAACGACAAGAAGCATTTCCCACACATGGCCGAACAGCTCAAAGCCATCAAAGGCATGAACGACATCCTGCCGCCGGAATCGGCGCGCTGGGAGTGGCTGGAAGACAAGGTGCGTCAACTGATGCGCCGCTACGGCTTCCAGAACATGCGCACGCCCATCGTCGAGCCGACGGCCCTGTTCGTTCGCGGTCTGGGTGAAGTCACCGACATCGTCGAGAAGGAGATGTACTCCTTCGAAGACAGCCTCAATGGTGACAAGCTCACGCTGCGCCCCGAAGGCACGGCTGGCGCGGTGCGCGCCATCAACGAACACAGCTTTTTGTATGAAGGCGGCAAGCGCCTCTACTACATTGGCCCGATGTTCCGCCACGAGCGCCCCCAGAAAGGGCGCTATCGCCAGTTCCACCAGGTGGGCGCCGAGGTGTTGGGCTTTGCCGGCCCCGATGTCGATGCCGAACTGATCCTCATGACGGCCGCGCTGTGGCGCGACCTCGGCCTGAAAGTGGGCGATGACGTGACCCTCCAGCTCAACAGCCTGGGCCAGCCCGAAGAGCGCCAGGCGCATCGCCAGGCCCTGATCGCGCACCTGGAGGCCCACGCCGACCTGCTCGACGAAGATGGCAAGCGCCGCCTGCACAGCAACCCGCTGCGCATCCTCGACACCAAGAACCCGGCCATGCAGCCCGTGGTCGAGGCGGCTCCGAAGCTGATCGACTTCCTGGGCGAGGCTTCTTTGGCGCACTTCAACGCGGTCAAGGCTGTGCTCGATGCCGCTGGCGTGCCCTACGAGGTCAACCCACGTCTGGTGCGCGGCATGGACTACTACAACCTCACCGTGTTCGAGTGGGTCACCACCCGCCTGGGCTCGCAAGGCACTGTGTGCGGCGGTGGCCGCTACGACGGTCTGATCGAACAGCTCGGCGGCAAGCCCAACCCGGCGGTGGGCTGGGGCCTGGGCATGGAGCGCCTGCTGCTGCTGCTCGAAGAAGTCGGCACGCTGCCCGCACCAGCCGCCCCGGACGCCTTCGCCGTCGTCTTCCCCAGCGTGCCCCTGGCCCCGGTGATGGTGGCCCTCGAAGGCCTGCGCGCGGCCGGCGTCAGCGTCGTGCTCAACCCCGCCGGCAAAGAGGGTCCAGCCAGCCCCAAGTCCCAATTCAAGAAGGCCGATGCCAGTGGCGCGCGCTTCGCCCTCGTCTTCGGGGCCGACGAAGTCGCCCGTGGCGAAGTGGCGGTCAAGCCGCTGCGCGAGGGCGGTGAACAGGTGCTGCGTCCGCTCAGCACGGTGGCCGACTGGGCCGACACCTTGTTGACCCGCTGAGCCGGTCATAATCCCGAGATTCCATCCGACGACACAACATGGCCACCTTCGACCTTGAACAGCAGGAACAACTTGACCAGGTCAAGCACTTCTGGAAGCAGTACGGCAACCTGATCACCTGGACCTTGGTGTTGGTGCTGGGCGCCTACGCCGCCTGGACCGGCTACCTGTACTGGCAGCAAAAGCGTGCCCAAGGCGCCACGGGCCTCTACGACGAACTCGACAAGGCCGCCACCGAGCGCAACGCCGATCGCGCCCGCCAAGCCTTCGGAGACCTGAAGGCCCAGTACGCCGGCACGACTGCGGCGGAGCAGGGTGCCTTGCTGGCCGCCAAGGTCGAAGCCGATGCCGGCAAGACCGATGATGCCCGCGCCAGCCTCCAATGGCTGGTCGACTCGGGCAAGAACGAAGGCCTGGTGGCCGTCGCCCGCCTGCGCCTGGCTGGCATGCAGCTCGATGCCAAGCAGTTCGACGAAGCCCTCAAAACCCTGAACGCCAAGGTGCCCGATGAGTACGCCGCCCTGGTGGCCGACCGCCGTGGCGACGTGTTTCAGGCGCAAGGCAAGAACAAGGAAGCGATCGAAGCTTTCCAGGCGGCCTGGAAGGGCATGGATCCGACGGTGGAATACCGCCGCTTCGTCGAGGGCAAGCTCACTGTGCTGGGGGCACCGCCCGAGCCCCTGAAGGCCCCGACCGCCCCCGCATTGCCGATCGCGCCGACCGCGCCCGCGCACTGATCCCGCCTCAGCGCAACCCGCGAAGCCTCAATCCATGGATCGCCGCAACGTGACCCTTCCCCTCCGACTCATCAGCCACATCGCCGCGCTGGCCCTCCTGGGCGCGCTGTCGGCCTGCAGCTCCAGCAAGCCCGAGCCCGCTCCGCTGGAATCCCTAGACGCGAAATCGGTGTCGGCCCGCGCCACGATCGCCTGGTCCACCCGCGTCGGCGAAGTGCAGCCCACGGCGACGCTGACTGTCGCCGGTGGCCGCGTGGCCGTGGCCAGCACCGCTGGCGACCTCGTCGTGCTCGATGCCGCCAGCGGCCGCGAGGCCTGGCGAGCCCAGGTCAAAGGCAAAGTCTCCGCCGCGACCGGCTTCGACGGGCGCTACGTGGCCATCGTCACCGATGCCAATGAGCTGCAGGTCTTCGACCAGGGCAAGCTGCTTTGGCGGGAACTCCAGCCGGGTAGCGTCATGACGGCGCCACTTGTGGCTGGTGAACGCGTCTTCCTGCAAGCAGTCGACCGCAGTGTGCGAGCCTACGACGTGCTCGATGGTCGCTGGTTGTGGTCCTACCAGCGACCGGGCTCCGATCCATTGGCGCTGGCTTCGCGCCTGGTGATCCAACCCTTCCGAGACACCCTGTTGGTGGGGCAGGGCAACCGCCTCGTGGGCCTTGATCCGCTCAAGGGCACCCCTCGTTTTGATGTCAACGTCGGCACGCCGCGTGGCAGCAACGAAGTCGAGCGCCTCGCCGACCTCGTGGGTCCGATGGCCCGCGTTGACGACGAAGCCTGCGTGCGCGTCTTCCAGTTCTCCGTTGCCTGCCTGGAGCTCAACCGTGGCAGCGTGCGCTGGACGCGGCCGCAAGCCGGCACCCAGGCCGTGGCCGCCGACCTGCGCACCGTCGTGGGCGCCGATGGCTCTGACCGCCTGACCGCCTGGAAGGCCGAAAACGGCGACTTCCTCTGGCGCGTCGACCGTTTCACCCACCGTGGCCTGGGCACGCCGGTCATCTGGGGCGAACGCATCGTGGTGGGCGACGCCAAGGGCTACGTGCACATCCTGTCCAAGGCCGATGGCCGCACCGTCGGCCGCATCGAGCTCGACAGCCCGCTGGCGGCACCACCCGTGCTCAATGGCGACCTGCTGCTGGTGCTCACCCGCAAGGGCACGGTCGCGGCCCTGCGCATCAACTGACGCTGACACCGATCGGCACCGCCCGTGCGCCCGGTCTCAGGCGCACGCACAAGGAACGCCGGCTGAACGCCGGCGTCTGACGTTCATGAAACCTGTCATTGCACTGGTCGGTCGTCCCAATGTCGGCAAGTCGACCCTGTTCAATCGACTGACCAAGAGCCGCGACGCCATCGTCGCCGACTTCGCCGGCCTCACGCGCGACCGCCACTACGGCGAGGGGCGCCTGGGTGGCCATGCCTTCATCGCCATCGACACCGGCGGCTTCGAGCCCGAATGCAAGTCCGGCATCTTCAAGGAGATGGCCAAGCAAACCCGCCAGGCCGTCGCCGAGGCCGATGCCGTGATCTTCGTCGTCGACCTGCGCAATGGCCTGTCAGCCCAAGACCACGACATCGCCAACTACCTGCGCACCACCAACAAGAAGGTGCTGCTGGTGGCCAACAAGGCCGAAGGCATGCAGGATTCGCCCCACCTGGCCGAGTTCTACGAGCTCGGCTTGGGGGAGCCGATGGCCGTGTCCGCGGCCCATGGCCAAGGCATCCGCGGCATGGTCGAGATCGCGCTAGGAGACTTCATCGATCCCGACGAGGATGAAGACGACACGCCCGAAGAAGACCGCCCCATCCGCCTGGCCGTGGCGGGCCGCCCCAACGTGGGCAAGTCCACGCTGATCAACACCTGGCTGGGCGAAGAACGCCTGGTGGCCTTCGACATGCCGGGCACCACGCGCGACGCCATCACCGTGCCTTTCGAGCGCGACGGTCGGCGCTTCGAACTCATCGACACGGCCGGCCTGCGCCGCAAGGGCAAGGTTTTCGAAGCCATCGAGAAGTTCTCGGTGGTCAAGACGCTGCAAGCGATCTCGGATGCGCATGTCGTGCTGCTGCTGGTTGACGCCACCCAAGGTGTGACCGAGCAAGACGCCCACATCGCCGGCTTCATCCTGGAGTCTGGCCGTGCAGTGGTCATCGCCATCAACAAGTGGGACGCGGTCGACAGCTACCAGCGCGAGATGCTGCAGCGCTCCATTGAGCACCGACTGTCCTTCCTGAAGTTCGCGCCGGTCTACAACATCTCGGCCATCAAGCGGCAAGGCCTGGGCCCGCTGTGGAAGGCCATCGCCGATGCCTACGCCTCGGCCACCCGCAAGATGCCCACGCCGGTGCTCACGCGCCTGCTCGCCGAAGCCGTGCAGTTCCAGCAGCCCAAGCGCGCCGGCAGCTTCCGCCCCAAGCTGCGCTATGCCCACCAGGGCGGCCAGAACCCGCCCGTCATCGTCATCCATGGCAACTCGCTGGAGCACGTCTCCGACGCCTACAAGCGCTTCCTGGAGAGCCGCTTCCGCGAGCACTTCAAGCTCACCGGTACCCCGCTGCGCATCGAGATGAAATCCTCTCAGAACCCCTTCAATGAGAAAGAGTGAGGGCTTCATTGCGCGCGCTTGGCGCGGACTGTGTTAAGGTAAGCCCCGATTCGTTTTTTTTCCAACACGGAGCATATCGTGAGCAACAAAGGGCAACTCCTACAAGACCCGTTTCTGAACCTGCTGCGCCGCGAGCATGTGCCAGTCTCCATCTACTTGGTGAACGGCATCAAGCTGCAGGGTCACATTGAATCTTTCGACCAGTATGTGGTCCTGCTGCGCAACACCGTCACCCAGATGGTCTACAAGCACGCGATTTCCACCGTCGTGCCGGGCCGTGCGGTGAATTTCCACGCCAACGAAGGCGACGAAGGCTGATCGGCTTTCGCCGCATCCGCCTGAGTCCTGGTCCGTCCAGCGTCGAACTTGCCAGCCACTGCCCCTGAAACCCCCGCTTCGGGCGACCCCCGTGTCGTCCTGGTCGGGGTGGACTTCGGTCCCGGACACCCGTTCGACCCCACGCTCGACGAGCTGGCCTTGCTGGCCGAGTCGGCGGGGGACGTTCCTGTCGCCAAGGTCACGGCCAAACGCCGTGCGCCCGATGCCGCCTTCTTCGTCGGCTCGGGCAAGGCCGACGAAATCAAGTCCATCGTCACCCTCTACCAGGCCCATGGCGTGATCTTCGATCAGGCCCTGTCGCCGGCCCAGCAGCGCAACCTCGAGCGCCACCTGGGTGTCGAGGTGCTGGACCGCACGGGCCTCATCCTGGAAATCTTCGGTGCGCGCGCCCGCAGCCACGAGGGCAAGCTGCAGGTCGAGCTCGCTCGCCTGCAATACCTTTCGACCCGCCTCGTGCGCCGCTGGAGTCACTTGGAGCGTCAGCGTGGCGGCGTTGGGCACCGGGGCGGTCCAGGCGAAACCCAGATCGAGCTGGACCGCCGCATGATCGACCAGAAGATCAAGTCGCTCAAAGAGCGGCTGACCAAGGTCAAGCGGCAGCGCAACACCCAGCGCCGCTCGCGCGAGCGCACCGAAACCTTCCGCGTGTCGCTGGTGGGCTACACCAACGCGGGCAAGTCGACCTTGTTCAATGCGCTGACCAAGGCCGGCACCTACGCGGCCGACCAGCTCTTCGCCACGCTCGACACCACCACGCGCCAGATGTTTCTGGCCCAGGCGCAGCGCAGCGTCACGCTGTCTGACACCGTTGGCTTCATCCGCGACCTGCCGCACAGCTTGGTCGAGTCTTTCGAGGCCACACTGCAAGAAGCCGCCGAAGCGGACGTGCTGCTGCACGTGGTGGATGCCGCCAGCCCCGTCCTGCATGAGCAGATCGACGAGGTGCTGCGTGTGCTCGACAGCATCGGCGCGGGCCAGTTGCCGCAGGTGCTGGTGTTCAACAAATGCGACGCCTTGCCCGAGCACCAGCAGCCGCGCCATGCTCGCGACCTCTACGAGCTGCCCGATGGGCGCCGTTGCGAGCGCATCTTCGTGAGCGCGCTCAAGGGGCAGGGCCTCGACGTGTTGCGTGAGGTGCTCGCCGAAGCAGCCACAGGCGGCCTCGGTGTTGATTCACTCGCACACCGGGTGCGGGATCCCCGATTCGACATGCACAATGCGCTCGACGAGGTGCCGCCATCGGGCGCAGAACCTCCTTCATCTCAATCAGTCCGAACATGAACATGCACGCCATCGATGAGGGCCAGTCGCCCGTCATTCGCTCCGGTTCTCCCGCTTCGGCCCGCCTGACGGTGGCAGCGGGTGCCGTGTTCGATTTCCTGAGCGGGGCAGGGCGCCGCGCGGCTTGGCTCTTGCGTGGCCGGCCAGCACCTTCCGTCATGTACAACAACCGCAACGATGGCCCGCCAGACCTCGATGAACTCTGGCGCGACTTCAATCGCAAGCTCAGTGGCTTGTTTTCAGGGCAGGGCGGCGGCAACGACGGCAACAGCGGCGGCTCCGGCGGTAGCTTCACCCCCGACCCTTCTGGGGCGGGCATTGGCGCGGGGCTGATCATCGGTCTGGTGGCGCTGGTCTGGCTGGGCAGCGGTTTCTTCATCGTGCAGGAAGGCCAGCAGGCCGTGGTGATGTCTTTCGGTCGCTTCAGCCACACGGTGGACGCCGGCTTCCAGTGGCGTGCGCCTTACCCCTTCCAGAGCCATGAAATCGTCAACCTGACGCAACTGCGCTCCATCGATGTGGGCAGCAACTCTGTCATGCAGGCTACTGGGCTGCGCGATTCGTCCATGCTAACCCGCGACGAGAACATCGTCGACATCCGCTTCACGGTGCAGTACCGCCTGTCGGATGCCCGCCAGTACCTGTTCGAGAACCGCAGCCCCGACGAAGCTGTGCTGCAAGCCGCCGAATCGGCCGTGCGCGAGATCGTCGGCAACAGCACCATGGATTCGGTGCTCTACGAGCAGCGCGACGCCATCGCCACCGACTTGGTCAAGTCCATCCAGGCTCAGCTCAACAAGCTGAAGGCGGGCGTGGTGGTCGCCAACGTCAACGTGCAGAGCGTGCAGGCGCCCGAGCAGGTCCAGGCCGCGTTCGACGATGCCTTCAAGGCCGGTGCCGATCGTGAGCGCCTGAAGAACGAAGGCCAGGCCTACGCCAACGACGTGATCCCCAAGGCGCAGGGCACGGCCGCGCGCCTGCGTGAAGAAGCCGCCGGCTACTCGGCCCGCGTGGTGGCTCAGGCGGAAGGTGACGCCCAGCGCTTCAAGGCCGTGCTGACCGAGTACCAGAAGGCGCCCGCCGTCACGCGTGACCGCCTCTACATCGACACGATGCAGCAGGTCTACAGCAACGTGACCAAAGTCATGGTCGACTCGCGCCAGGGCTCCAACCTGCTCTACCTGCCGCTCGACAAACTGATCCAGTCGACTGCGCCGGGCGCTGCTCCGGTGGGGGCGGCAGCGCCTGCGGCATCGGCCAGCCAGCCGGCCGATGTTCCTGCTCCCCTGGCCAGTGGCAACACCACGCCGGATCCGCGCTCCCGCGATGGCGGCCGCAGCCGCGACCGCGATGGCCGCTGACCCGCACACGCCCCTCATCAGGAACCAGACATGAATCGCATCGGCTCCATCCTCATCGGCGTCCTGCTCGTCCTCATCCTCGCCGCTTCCACGCTCTTCGTGGTCGACCAGCGCCAGTTCGCCGTTGTCTACGCTCTAGGTGAAATCAAGGAAGTCATCAGCGAACCGGGCCTGAAGGCCAAGCTGCCGGCCCCTCTGCAGAACGTTGTCTTCCTCGACCGTCGTGTTCAAACGCTCGACAGCCCTGAATCGCGCCCCATCTTCACCGCTGAGAAGAAGAGCCTGGTCATCGACTGGCTCGTGAAGTGGCGCATCACCGACCCCAAGCAATTCATCCGCAACAACGGCGTCGACATCCGCAACCTTGAGAACAAGCTGGCTCCCGTCGTGCAGGCGGCCCTCAACGAAGAGGTCACCAAGCGCACCGTGGGTGCTGTGCTGTCGACCGAGCGTGAAAAGGTCATGCAAGGCGTGGTCAAGCGCCTGGCCGACGAGGCTCGCAGCTTCGGCATCGCGGTGGTAGATGTGCGCATCAAGCGCGTCGACTTCTCGGCCCAGATCACCGATTCCGTCTACCGCCGCATGGAGTCCGAGCGCAAGCGCGTGGCCAATGAGCTGCGCTCGACCGGTGCCGCGGAGGGCGAAAAGATCCGCGCAGATGCCGACCGCCAACGCGAAATCATCGTCGCCGAGGCCTACCGCGATGCGCAGAAGATCAAGGGTGAAGGCGATGCCAAGGCTTCGGCCCTGTACGCCGAATCTTTCGGTCGTGATCCGCAGTTCGCGCAGTTCTACCGCAGCCTGGAGGCGTATCGCGCCACCTTCCGCAGCAAGTCGGACGTCATGGTGGTGGATCCCAGCAGCGACTTCTTCCGCGCCATGCGCGGGGCGGGAACCGGCGCCCCCGCGCCTGCCCGCAAGTGATGCGCTGCCGCCAAGCGTCTCGCGTCTGAACCGCGATGACTGCCTCTGACGCCATCTGGATGGCGATGGCCCTCGTTCTGGTGTTCGAGGGCCTGCTGCCGGTCCTCAACCCCACCGCCTGGCGGCGCCTGTTCGAGCAGATGCTGCAATTGCAGGATCACCAAATCCGCAGGTTCGGCCTGTGCAGCATGGTGGTCGGACTCGTGATCTTGTGGGTGCTCTGAGCCCGCGAGTCGCGAATCTGCCGTGATCACCCGGTAGAATCTCCGTTTTAACCCCCCGCCCATTTCCTTATGTCGTCTGCTTGGCTGTTGCCAGAGCACATTGCCGACGTTTTGCCTGCTCAGGCCCGACGTCTGGAAGAGTTGCGCCGCGTCTGGCTCGATGTGGCGCGTGGTTACGGCTTCGAGCTGGTCATGCCGCCGCTGCTGGAGCACCTGGAATCCCTGCTGTCGGGCACGGGCCATGCTCTGGATCTGCGCACCCTCAAGCTGGTTGACCAACTCTCCGGCCGTTCGTTGGGCGTGCGTGCCGACGCCACGCCCCAGGTCGCCCGCATCGATGCCCACCTGCTCAATCGCCAGGGCGTGACCCGCCTGTGCTACTGCGGCCCGGTTCTGCATGCTCGACCTGCCAGCCCGCACGCCAGCCGCGAGCCCCTGCAACTGGGCGCTGAAATCTACGGCCATGCCGGCCTCGAAGCCGACCTCGAAGCCGCTGAACTGGCCCTCGATGGCCTCCAGGCCGCAGGCCTGACCGATCTCGTCATGGATTTGGCCGATGTGCGCCTCGTCGACGGCGTGCTCGCTGGCCTTGGGGTGGCCGATCTGCCTGCCGCTGAGCGCGACGCGCTGATTGCCGCCTTGTCCAGCAAGGACGTTGGCACCTTGCGTCAACTGGCCCGCCAAGGGCGACTGGCGTCCGCCGCCCAGGCCGAAGCCGTGCTCGTGGCGCTCACACGCCTTTATGGCGACGAGGCCGTGCTTGCCCGCGCCCGCGAGGTGTTGCCGGCGCACGCCCTGGTCACCTCGGCCCTGGACGACCTGGCCTGGCTGGCAGGGCACCTGCGCACCGTGCGCCCCGAGGTCCAGATCGGCTTCGATCTGTCCGACCTCAGTGGCTACTCCTATTACAGCGGCACCCGCTTCGCGGTCTATGGCATGGGTCACCCCGACGCCCTGGTCCGTGGCGGCCGCTACGACGAGGTTGGTGCCGTCTTCGGCCGTCGCCGTCCGGCCGTCGGCTTCAGCCTGGACCTCAAGGTCCTGGGCGACGTCCTGGCTGGTCGCCAGACCGCCACCACGCGCATGGCCATCCGCGCACCCTGGGGTGAAGCCCCGGCGCTGCGCCAGGCCATCCGCGAGCTGCGCGGGCAGGGGCACACCGTGGTGTGCGTGCTGCCCGGACACGAACACGATGTCCAGGAATTCGAGTGCGACCGCGAACTGTCGCTCGTCGATGGACGTTGGCTGGTGCGCCCTCTCTGAGGCGCCCACATCCCCCGATACAGGAATCCGCCATGCAAAGCCCCACCGCGTCGGCTCGCGCCGAATCCGCCCCCGCTCGCAACGTCGTCGTCGTCGGCACCCAGTGGGGTGACGAAGGCAAGGGCAAGGTCGTCGACTGGCTGACCGACCACGCCGCCGCCGTCGTGCGCTTCCAGGGCGGCCACAACGCCGGCCACACCCTGGTCATCAACGGCAAGAAGACCGCGTTGCAACTGATCCCCTCGGGCATCATGCGCGACGGTGTGGCTTGCTACATCGGCAACGGCGTGGTGGTTGACCCGACCCACTTGCTGTCCGAGATCGAGCGCCTCGAAGCGGCCGGCCTGAATGTTCGTTCGCGCCTGTTCATCAGCGAGTCTTGCCCGCTGATCCTGCCTTTCCACGTCGAGGTCGACAAGGCCCGCGAGGCCCTGCGCGAAACCAGCGGCTCGGGCAAGATTGGCACCACCGGCAAGGGCATCGGCCCGGCCTATGAAGACAAGGTGGCCCGCCGCGCCCTGCGCGTTCAGGACCTCAAGCACCCTGATCGATTTGCCAAGAAGCTCACCGAGCTGCTGGAGCTGCACAACTTCGCCCTGACCGGCTACCTCAAGGGTGGTGCGTTGGCGTTCCAGCCCATTTTCGACCAGGCCATGAAGGCCGCCGAGCAGATCCTGCCCATGTTGGCCGATGTCGGCGTGAAGATCCATGGCCACAACGTCGCAGGCGGCTCGGTGCTGTTCGAGGGCGCGCAAGGCACGCTGCTCGACATCGACCACGGCACCTACCCCTATGTGACCTCCTCGAACTGCGTGGCCGGCAATGCCGCCGCAGGCTCGGGCGTGGGCCCTGACAAGCTCCACTACATCCTGGGCATCACCAAGGCCTACACCACCCGCGTGGGCAGCGGCCCTTTCCCCACGGAACTGGACTGGGACACCCCGGGCACCGTGGGCCATCACCTCTCCACCGTTGGTCAGGAGCGTGGCACCGTGACTGGTCGCGCCCGTCGTTGCGGCTGGCTTGATGCCGCCGCGCTGAAGCGCTCGGTGTTGATCAATGGCATCTCGGGCATCTGCCTGACCAAGCTCGACGTGCTCGACGGTCTGTCGGAAATCAAGGTCTGCACCGGCTACAAGCTGCGCGGCCAAACCATCGACATCCTGCCGCTGGATGCCGATGACATCGTGGCCTGTGAGCCCATCTATGAAACCTTCCCCGGTTGGGAAGGCACGACCTTCGGCCTGACTGCCTGGGATCAACTGCCCGCCAATGCCCGCGCCTACCTCGAGTGCGTGCAGAAGCTCATCGGCGCCCCCATCGACATGGTCTCCACCGGCCCCGATCGCGATCACACCATCTTGCTGCGCCACCCCTATAAGGGCTGAGCTCGGCTTTCTCGTCTCCTGTTCTCATTCCCGTTGCATCATTCAGCAGTTCTGCAGAGGAATCACATGCTCACCGACGATGGCAAGCACCTGTACGTGTCCTGGGATGAATACCATCACCTGATCGAAAAGCTCGCCTTGCAGGTCCATGACTCCGGCTGGGAGTTCGACCAGATCCTGTGCCTGGCACGCGGTGGCATGCGCCCTGGCGACGTTCTCTCCCGGGTGTTCGACAGGCCTCTGGGCATCATGTCGACCAGCTCTTACCGGGCCGAAGGTGGCACGTTGCAGGGCCGCCTGGACATGGCTCAGTACATCACCATGCCCAAGGGTCAATTGGCCGGCCGCGTGCTGCTGGTCGATGACCTGGCCGATTCGGGTGTGACCCTGCGTGCCGTGGTGGATCGCTTGCGAGCAATGCCTGCCATCGAGGAACTGCGCAGCGCGGTCATCTGGGTCAAGGGCGTGTCTTCTTACACGCCTGAGTACTTTGTCGAGACGCTGCCCACCAGCCCCTGGATCCATCAGCCTTTCGAGGCCTATGACACCATGCGGCCGGACGCCATCAAGAAGCGACACCAGGGGTGATGCTTGGCATGGGCAAGCCGAAGGCGGCTTGCTGATGAGTTCCCCGTGTCAGCGCGGGGTTGATGGGGAAGGGCGCGCAGGCGCCTTTTTTCATGCATCGACGAAAGCGCTCAAGCGACTGGCGTGGGCAGGCGGTCTTGGCCAGTTGTATTGGCCGATTGCCCTGAGGCTTGGAAATGAAAAAGCCGCTTGATCGATGAGATCAAGCGGCTTCTCATTTGGTGCCCAGGAGAGGACTCGAACCTCCACGGAGTTACCCGCTAGTACCTGAAACTAGTGCGTCTACCAATTCCGCCACCTGGGCAGGTACTTTTGCGATTCTTTTTGCTGCTGTCGTGTTTGACGAGCGGCTATCGAATCAAGACTGATAGTCTAGCATGCTTTAAAGCGCTTCGTCCAATGATGTGTCGTTTCAACACATGCGCCTGAGCCTGAGGTGGGGTTGTCGTCTGCTCGCGACAACAGGGGTGGGGGCGCGATGGTGTAACGTGTGGTCATGCACCGAACCTGTTGCGGAGTTCGTCTCGGCGATGTTCGCCATGGCGCTCGATCCGCTGCCTCATCATCGACCCTCGGCGCATGCGCGCGCTCCAAGCATGCTGATGCTGGGCAAGCGGCGGTGCGGCAAGAAAAAAGCCGCTTGATCGATGATCAAGCGGCTTTTCATTTGGTGCCCAGGAGAGGACTCGAACCTCCACGGAGTTACCCGCTAGTACCTGAAACTAGTGCGTCTACCAATTCCGCCACCTGGGCAGGTACTTGTTTGCTGCTCGCAAGGATTTCAGCGAAGTTGATGTGTGTCTTGCAGTGTTTGCGAGGCACACAACTTCGAAGAAATTTGTTTTGCGAGTTCAGAGAAGAATTCGATTCTAGCATCAAAATCTAAAGCATGACAACACCCCCCGCCCAATTTGTGAGCCTGATGAGTGAAATCGTCGGGGTCGTCCAGGGACACCGCGATGGCCACGGCTTCGTCGTCAGTGACGATGGTGAGTCGAGCATCTACCTTCCGCCGCAAGAAATGCGCTCTGTCCTTCACCGTGATCGCGTGAAGGTGCGGGTGGTCCGCTTTGATCGCAAGGGACGTCCCGAAGGGCTGGTCCTTGAAATCGTCGAGCGTCGCAAGACGCCGATCATCGGGCGCTTGCTGCATGAAGGCGGCGCCTGGCTCGTGGCGCCTGAAGATCGACGCTTCGGGCAAGACATCCTCATCCCCGCGAAAGCGACGGCGGGCGCCGAGGCTGGCCAGGTTGTTTCGGTGGAACTGACCGAGGCGCCATCGCTCACGGCTCAGCCCGTGGGCAGGGTCGTCGAGGTCCTCGGCGGCATCGACGATCCGGGCATGGAGATCGAGATCGCGGTGCGCAAGTACGAGGTGCCGCATCGCTTCCGCGATGACGTGCTGGCCCAGGCAGCCAAACTGCCGGAGAAGGTGCGGGCTGCCGACAAGAAGGGGCGCATCGACCTGACCGATGTGCCGCTGGTGACCATCGACGGCGAAGACGCACGAGACTTCGACGACGCGGTCTACTGCGAGCCCGCCGTGATTGGTCGGGGCAAGACGCCGAACGGCTGGCGCCTCATCGTGGCCATCGCCGATGTGAGCCACTATGTGAAGCCGGACGAGCCGCTCGACCGCGATGCTTACGAGCGCGCGACTTCGGTTTACTTTCCGCGTCGCGTCATCCCGATGCTGCCGGAGAAGCTCTCCAACGGGCTGTGTTCGCTCAACCCGGAAGTGGATCGCCTGTCGATGGTTTGCGACATGTTGGTCACGGCTGACGGTGAGTTGCATGCCTACCAGTTCTTCCCGGCGGTCATCAATTCGCATGCCCGCCTGACCTACACCGAAGTTGCGACAATCCTGGGCAACACGCGTGGTCCCGAAGCGCAACGCCGCGCCGGCCTGGTGCCGCACCTGCTGCACCTGCACGAGGTCTATCGGGCCTTGCTGAAGGCGCGTTCCGGCCGTGGTGCGGTGGACTTCGAGACCACCGAGACCCAGATCGTCTGCGACGAGAACGGTCGCATCGCGCGCATCGTGCCGCGCGTGCGCACCGACGCCCATCGCCTCATCGAGGAATGCATGCTGGCGGCCAACGTCTGTTCGGCCGACTTCATCATGCGTGGCAAGCATCCTTCTCTGTACCGCGTGCACGAGGGGCCGACGCCCGAGAAGCGCAGCACCTTGCGCAACTACCTGAAGGCTCTGGGGCTGGGGTTGAGCATTGGCGAGGAGCCGACGCCCGGTGAATTCCAGGCCATTGCCCAGGCCACGAAGGACCGGCCCGACGCAATGCAGATCCACACGATGTTGCTGCGCTCAATGCAGCAAGCCATCTACACGCCCACCAACAGCGGCCACTTCGGCCTGGCTTACGAGGCTTACACCCACTTCACCAGCCCGATCCGCCGCTACCCCGACCTGCTGGTTCACCGGGTCATCAAGGCGTTGCTGGGCAGCGAGCGCTACAAGCTGATCCTGCCTCCGGTGGTGTCGTCAACGGGCAACTTCAAGCGCAAGCCTAGTGGCAAGGGGGAGCCGCAGAAGGGTTTGCCCAAAGCGCCGACCAAAGTCGCTGCCCGCATCAAGTTGCCGCCCGCGGAGATCGCGGCCTGGGAGACAGCCGGCATCCATTGCAGCGCCAACGAGCGCCGGGCCGACGAGGCCTCGCGCGATGTCGAGGCCTGGCTCAAGTGCATGTTCATGCGCGAGCGCTTGGGTGAGGAATACGGCGGCACCGTCAGCGCTGCCACGACCTTCGGTTTGTTTGTGCAGCTCGATGGCCTCTACGTGGAGGGCCTGATCCACATCACCGAGTTGGGTGGCGAGTACTTCCGGTTTGATGAGGCGCGTCAGGAGTTGCGCGGTGAGCGCAGCGGTGTGCGCTATGGCGTCGGCACACGGGTGCGCGTGCAGGTGAGTCGGGTCGATCTGGACAGTCGCAAGATCGATTTCCGCATGGTGAAAGAGGGCGGCGAGTCGCAGCGCGGGTCGTCCGGCGGGCGCCGCCGTGGCAAGGGCGAGGAGCGCGCCAGCGGCCGGCCGGCGGCCGTGGACTGGGAAGGCGACACCTCGGCTCAGGACGAACTGGCGCTGGTGCGCGAGCGCGATCGCGATGCCCGGCGGGCCACACGGGTGGCGGCCAAGGGAGCTGGCAAAGGCGCGAGCAAGGGGGGTACAAGGGTCACCGACGCCGCCACGGCACCGCAGCCGTCCGGCAAAGGGCAGGGGCGTGCAGGTGCGGGCTCGGGGGCGCCGTCCCCGGGGCGAGGCAAGGCCGCCGGCAAGAAGGCGGCGCGGGCCAAGGGCGGCAAGCGCTGATTGCTCTGGCGTGGCGCCTGCTGTCATTGGTGGGCGTTTTCATGCTAGAATTCCAGAGTTTTCCCAAAAACGGGGAAGCATGTGAGCGGCTGGTTCGCCAGCCGAATCGAATCAACGAGTGAAACGCGAATCCCGGCATTCCAAGGTGCCCCCGCTGGCCTGAGCGCCAGTCGGAGGTTTCAGCCGGATTCAAGACTCAACCTCTGGAGCTACACAATGCCTGTGTCCATGCGCGAAATGCTGGAAGCCGGTGTCCACTTCGGTCACCAAACCCGCTTCTGGAACCCCAAGATGGCCCCCTTCATCTTCGGCCATCGCAACAAGATTCACATCATCAACCTCGAGAAGACGCAACCCGCCTTCGAAGAGGCCTTGAAGTTCATCAAGCAGCTGTCGGCCCGCCGTGGCACCGTGATGATGATCGGCACGAAGCGCCAAGCTCGTGACATCATCGCCGAAGAGGCCACCCGCGCTGGCGTGCCCTTCGTGAACCAGCGCTGGCTGGGCGGCATGCTGACCAACTTCAAGACCGTCAAGGGTTCGCTCAAGAAGCTGAAGGACATGCAGGTTCAGGTCGAAGCCGGCCTGGACGGCCTGAAGAAGAAGGAAGGCCTGCTGTTCCAACGCGAGCTGGCCAAGCTGGAAAAGGACATCGGCGGCATCCAGGACATGGGCGCGCTGCCTGACGCCCTGTTCGTGATCGACGTCGGCTACCACAAGATCGCCATCGCCGAAGCCAAGAAGCTGGGCATTCCCGTCATCGGCGTGGTCGACACCAACCACTCGCCCGAAGGCATCGACTACGTGATCCCTGGCAACGACGACTCCTCCAAGGCTGTCGCCCTGTACGCCAAGGCCGTCGCTGACGCCATCCTGGAAGGCAAGGCCAACGCAGTCAACGACGTGGTCGCCGCTGCCGCCGAAGGCGACGAGTTCGTGGAAGTCAGCGAAGACGCTGCCTGACGCGACCTCACCCAGACCAAAGGGGCTGAAGATCAGCCCCTTTTTTTCAGCAAGATCGAGTGTGTGGCGGTGATGACACCGCCCCTGAACCAAACGGAGAATTCAAATGGCTGCTATCACCGCCAGCATGGTTGCCGACCTGCGTGCCAAGACCGACGCCCCGATGATGGAGTGCAAGAAGGCCCTGACCGAGGCCGATGGCGACATGGCCAAGGCTGAAGAGATCCTGCGCGTCAAGCTGGGTAGCAAGGCCTCCAAGGCCGCCACCCGCGTGACCGCCGAAGGTGTCGTGTCCGCCGCCGTGGACGGCAGCACCGGTGCCCTGGTCGAAATCAATTGCGAAACCGACTTCGTTTCCAAGAACGAATCGTTCCTGGCTTTCGCCAAGTCGGTGGCCGAGCTGATTGCCAAGAACAACCCCGCTGACGTCGCTGCCGTGGGCGAGCTGCCGCTGTCGCAAGACGGCTTCGGCCCCACAGTGGAAGAAGTTCGCAAGGGCCTGATCGGCAAGATCGGCGAGAACATGTCGATCCGCCGCTTCAAGCGCTACGCCGGTGGTGGCAACCTGGCCGCCTACCTGCACGGCGCCCGCATCGGTGTGGTCGTCGAGTTCGACGGTGACGCCGTCGCCGCCAAGGACGTGGCCATGCACATCGCTGCCATGAAGCCTGTTTCGCTGTCGTCGGCTGACGTGCCTGCCGCCTTGATCGAAACCGAGCGCAACGTCGCCACGGCCAAGGCCGCCGAGTCGGGCAAGCCCGCCGACATCGCTGCCAAGATGATCGAAGGCGCCGTTCAGAAGTACCTGAAGGAAGTGTCCCTGCTGAACCAGGTCTTCGTGAAGGCCGCTGACGGCAAGCAGTCCGTCGAGGCTTACCTGAAGTCGACCAACACCACCGTGAAGTCCTTCTCCATGTTCGTCGTGGGCGAAGGCATCGAGAAGAAGCAGGACGACTTCGCTGCCGAAGTGGCCGCCACCGTGGCCGCCGCAAAAGGCCAGTGAACTGACTGCAATCAAGGGGGCTTCGGCCCCCTTCTGAATGGGGCCGGTGGCGATGGAGGTTTGCGTTAAAGTTCTCCTTGCACCGGCCAAGCATCAAGCCAAGGATTCCCTCTCATGCCCGCTTACAAGCGCATCCTCCTGAAACTCTCCGGCGAAGCCCTGATGGGCGACGATGCTTATGGCATCAACCGCGCCACCATCGTGCGCATGGTCAAGGAGATCCAGGAGGTCACCGCGTTGGGTACGCAGGTTGCTGTGGTCATCGGCGGTGGCAACATCTTCCGAGGCGTGGCGGGTGGCTCGGTCGGTATGGACCGCGCCACGGCCGACTACATGGGCATGCTGGCCACGGTGATGAACTCGCTGGCGCTGGCTGACACCATGCGCCAGGAGGGCATGACCGCCCGTGTCATGTCGGCCATCAGCATCGACCAGGTGGTCGAGCCCTACGTGCGCCCGAAGGCGCTGCAATACCTCGAAGAGGGCAAGGTCGTGGTCTTCGCGGCCGGCACCGGCAACCCTTTCTTCACCACCGACACGGCCGCGGCCCTGCGCGGTGCCGAAATCGGCGCCGAGGTCATGCTCAAGGCGACCAAGGTCGATGGCGTCTACACCGCCGACCCGAAGAAGGACCCGCAGGCCACCCGCTACACCAGCATCACCTTCGACGAGGCCCTGATCAAGAACCTGCAGGTGCTTGACGCCACGGCCTTCGCGCTGTGCCGCGACCAAAATTTGCCCCTGAAGGTGTTTTCCATCTTCAAGCCCGGCGCCCTCAAGCGCGTGGTGCAAGGCGAGGACGAGGGCACGCTGGTCCACGTCTGACCGCCTGGACAAGTGCATCCCAAGCCTGAGCTGTCCTCCTGTTTCCTTCCTGACGCGTTGGTGACCAGATCCCCAGACCCGATCACCCCGCACGGAGTTGTCCATGAGCATCGCTGACATCAAGAAAAACGCCGAGCAGAAAATGCTCAAGTCCATCGAGGCTTTCAAGACCGAGCTGACCAAGATCCGCACTGGCCGCGCCCACCCCGGCATCCTGGATCAGGTGCATGTCGAGTACTACGGTTCGATGGTGCCCATCAGCCAAGTCGCCAACGTGGCGCTGCTGGATGCGCGCACCATCTCCGTCCAGCCCTGGGAAAAGGGCATGGGTGCCAAGATTGAGAAAGCCATCCGCGAGTCTGACCTGGGCCTGAACCCGTCGACACAAGGCGACCTGATCCGCGTGCCGATGCCCCCTCTGACCGAAGAGCGCCGCAAGGAACTCACCAAGGTCGTCAAGGGCGCCGCCGAAGACGCCAAGGTGGCTGTGCGCAACCTGCGTCGTGACGCCAACGAGCATGCCAAGCGCTTGCTCAAGGACAAGGAAATCACCGAAGACGAAGACCGTCGCTCGCAGGACGATGTGCAAAAGCTCACCGACAAGCACATCGCCGAGATCGACAAGTTGGTTCAGGGCAAGGAAGCGGAGATCATGGCCGTTTGACGGCTGCGGTCCGCTCCGGCACCCATCACGACGAGGCGGCAGGTCCGCCTCGCTCTTTTTTGAGGCAGTTCGAGTCAGCCGCGGCTTGTCGCGCGCGCTCATCCTCCACTCGCGCAGTCCCTCCTATCGCCTTTTGCCATGGCCTCTTCCCAACCTCCTCAGTCCTTGCCTCGCCACGTCGCCATCGTCATGGACGGCAACGGTCGCTGGGCTCGCAAGCGCCTGATGCCACGTGGCGTTGGCCACAAGGCGGGGGTGGATGCACTGGTCAAGGTGGTGCAGGCCACGGCCGATCGTGGCATCGGTTATCTGACGGTGTTCGCGTTTTCCTCGGAGAACTGGAAGCGCCCCGAGGAAGAGGTGTCGGGCCTGATGAGTTTGTTGCTGGTGGCGCTGTCCAAGCACCTGACGAAGCTCAAGGCCGATGGTGTTCGCATCCGCATCGCGGGTGACCTCGACAACGTCGCCGAGAAGGTGCGTAACGCCTTGCGGGACGCGGAGGCCGCCACCGTGGACAACAGCCGTCTCGTGCTGACGGTTGCATTCAACTACGGCGGACGCTGGGACATCGTGCAAGCATGCAAGCGGGCCATGGCAGAAGGCGTGCTGCCGACGGACTTGACCGAGGAAGCGCTGTCGCGCCACATGGCGATGGCCTATGCGCCGGATCCGGATCTGTTCATCCGCACGGGTGGCGAGGTTCGCCTCTCCAACTTCTTGCTCTGGCAGAGCGCCTACGCGGAGCTGCATTTCACCGATTGCCTCTGGCCTGATTTCGACGCGCAAGAGCTTGATCGTGCGCTGGCGGCTTATGCCCGACGTGAGCGGCGCTTTGGCGATGTGGGCTCGTCGGGTGTGGGCGAGCAGGCCGTGGACAGCGGGGAAGGGCGCTGAGCATGCTCAAACAACGTGTCATCACCGCGCTGATCCTGGTGGCGATCCTGCTGCCGACGCTGGTGGCCGATGCCGCATGGCCTTTCGCGCTGCTCACCTTGGTCTTCATCTCGGCGGCGGGTTGGGAATGGTCGCGTCTCAACGAGGCGCCTGGTTTGCGGGCGGTGTTGCTGGGGGCGGCCGTGGCGGGTGCCTGCGTCTACGTGGCGCAGCGTTTTCACCTGCCTTTGTGGGCGGACGCGGCCACGCCCCTCGAACCACATGTCCATGAAGCGGGCCATGCGCTGGTGGGCTATCGCACGCCCGCTGGCATCTGGTGGGGTGCCGCCCTGATCTGGGCGTTGGGTGGCGCGCTGGCGCTGCGCTTTGGCCCGAAACACTGGCTCGCGCTGCCCCAGCTGCTGCGCCGCTTGTTGGGGCTGGTGCTGCTGGTGCTTGCCTGGATGGCCCTGGTCGAAAGCAAGGCCCAGGGCCTCAACCACATGCTGTCGGTGTTCTGCCTGGTTTGGGCGGCCGACATCGGCGCCTACTTCGGCGGGCGTGCTTTCGGGCGCCGCAAGCTGGCGCCCTCCATCAGCCCGGGCAAGAGCTGGGAGGGCGTGGTGGCTGGGGCATTGGCCGTGCTGCTGCTGGCGGCGGGGTGGCTGTGGGCCGACCAGCACGTCGGGGTGGATTCGCCCAGCCTCTACAGTCGCCTGCTGTGGGGCCTGGGTTGGCCGGGCATGGTGGCCGCGTTGCTGGCCCTCACGGGCCTGAGCGTGGTGGGCGACTTGTTCGAATCATTGGTCAAACGTCAGGCTGGTGTCAAGGACAGCAGCCAGTTGCTGCCCGGCCATGGCGGCGTGCTTGATCGCGTCGACGCCTTGCTGCCGGTGCTGCCCGTGTCCATCGCCTTGCTGAGCCTCTGCCATGGTTGAGCCAAAGAACGATTCCCGCCGCTTGCGCGTCAGCGTCCTGGGGGCGACGGGCTCGATCGGCACCAACACGCTGGACGTCATCGCGCGCCATCCGGAGCGCTTTGAAGTTTTTGCGCTGACTGGCGCGAGCCGCGTGCCCGAGCTGCTCGCACAGTGCCAGCGCTGGCGTCCGCGCTACGCCGTGATGCCCGATGCGCTCGCAGCCGCGCGCCTGCGCGAGGCCGTGCGCGAATGCGGCTTGCCCACCGAGGTGCTCGAAGGCGAAGCGGCGCTCGTGGACGTGGCTGAACACCCGGACGTCGACATCGTGATGGGCGCCATCGTGGGGGCGGCCGGACTGCCGCCCTGCCTGGCCGCTGCCCGCGCCGGCAAGCGTCTGCTGCTGGCCAACAAGGAGGCGCTGGTCGTCGGTGGTGCCTTGTTCATGCAGGCGGTGCGCGAAGGTGGCGCGACGCTGGTGCCCATCGACAGCGAGCACTCGGCCATCTTCCAGTGTCTGCCTGAAGATCCGTCCACGTGGCCGAGTCGCATCGACCACATCGTGCTGACCGCTTCGGGGGGGCCATTCCGCCAACGCGATCCGGCAACCTTCGCCGACATCACGCCTGAGCAGGCCTGTGCTCACCCGAACTGGGTCATGGGTCGCAAGATCTCGGTCGATTCGGCCACGATGATGAACAAGGCGCTGGAGGTGATCGAGGCCCGTTGGCTCTTCGATCTCACGCCCGACCAGATCCGCGTGGTCATCCACCCGCAGAGCATCGTGCATTCGATGGTGGTTTGCCGTGACCGGTCGGTGCTGGCGCAACTGGGCACGCCCGACATGCGCGTGCCGATCGCCTACGGTTTGTCCTGGCCGGAGCGCATCGAGTCTGGTGCGGAGATGTTGGATTTCATGAAGCTCGGCGCGTTGAGTTTCGAGGCACCCGACGCCGCGCGATACCCGGGCCTGCAACTGGCCTGGAACGCATTGCGCGCTGCGCCTGGCCACACCTGCGTGCTCAACGCGGCCAACGAGGTGGCGGTGGATGCCTTCTTGCAGCGCCGCATCCGCTTCGATCAGATCCATCAGGTCAACGAAGAGACGCTCGCGCGGTGCAATGTGCCCGTTGGCGCGGCAGAATCGGTGGTTGGGCTGCTGGCGCTGGACGCCGATGCCCGACGCGTGGCTGCCGGCATCGTCGCCGGTTGCCGGCCTGACTGAGTTCATGGCAAGCCGAAGTCGGTGAGCCCCGGAGAAGCATCATGCTCATGACCGCCCTGGCTTTCCTGGTCACCATCGGTGTGCTCGTCGTCGTCCACGAATGGGGGCATTACCGGGCGGCCGTGGCGTGTGATGTCAAGGTGCTGCGCTTTTCGGTGGGTTTCGGGCGCGTGCTGTGGTCGCGCACCCGGGGCGAGACGGAATTCGTCGTCTCGGCGCTGCCGCTGGGCGGCTACGTGAAGATGCTCGACGAGCGGGAAGGGCGGGTCGAGCCTGCCGAGCGCCACCGCGCTTTCAACAGGAAGCCGCTGCCGCAGCGCGCTTTCGTGGTCGCTGCGGGGCCCTTGGCCAACCTCGTGCTTGCGGTGGTGCTGTACGCCTGCGTGAACTGGGCGGGCATCGAGGAAATCCGCCCCTGGATGGCCGAGCCACGTGCCGCCAGCCTGGCCGCAGACGCGGGCTTGCGTTCGCGTGACGAGATCGTCGCCTTGCAGGTGCAGGGCGGCCGGGGCGACGAGGCTTCGTCCGATGACGAATGGGTGGCTGTGCGCTCGACGAGCGACCTGCAATGGTGGTTCACGCGAGCGGCGGTGCAAGGCCGAGATGTTCGCCTGCGTGTGGTCACCCGCAATTCGGAACTGTCATCTCCCTCCGGCGAGCGCGAGCTGACACTGGCTGTTGGCCGCATCCCTGCTGCGGAGGTCGATGGCAACGTGCTTGAAAAGCTGGGTTTCAGCGGCCCCTATGCCGAGCCGCTGGTGGCGCAACTGGTGCCCAGTGGCCCAGCGGAGCAGGCCGGCCTGAAGGCGGGGGACCGTGTCCTGAGCCTCGATGGACGACCGGTGCAGGATGCCGGCCAGTTGCGCCAGGCGATCCGCCAGAGCGCCGTCGATGGCCAGGCCAAGCCCTTGACCTTCCGCGTCGAGCGCGCTGGCCGCGAGCTCGATGTGGTCGTGCAACCCGTCATGAAGGACGTGCAAGGCCAGCGCGTGCCGCGCATCGAAGCAGCGCTCGGTGCTCCGCCTGCCATCGTGACTGTTCAATACGGCTTCGTCGATGGCATCACGCGGGCTTTCGGCAAGACCTGGGACATGGCCGCCCTCAGCCTGGAGATGCTGGGCAAGATGGTGATCGGCGAAGCCTCGATCAAGAACCTCAGCGGCCCCTTGACCATCGCCGACTACGCGGGGCGCTCGGCCGAACTGGGCTGGGTGTATTACGCCGGCTTCCTGGCCATGGTCAGCGTGAGCCTGGGGGTGCTGAACCTGCTGCCTCTGCCCGTCCTCGATGGCGGGCACCTCATGTATTATCTTTTCGAAGGCGTCACGGGCCGGCCGGTTTCCGAGCGCTGGCTTGAGCGGCTCCAGCGAGGTGGCATTGCCGTCATGCTCCTGATGATGTCCCTGGCCCTGTACAACGACTTCGCGCGACTGCTGGGCGCGCACTGATCTTTACGAATGCCTATCCCTTCCATGAACGCTGTCCGCCTGAAGCCGACCTTGCTCGCCGCCTTGCTGGCGTCCTCCTTGTTCCAGTCGGCCTGGGCCGTCGAGCCCTTCGTCCTCAAGGACATCCGGGTGGAAGGCCTGCAGCGTGCCGATGCCGGCACGGTGTTCGCCTCGCTGCCTTTCCGCGTGGGCGACACCTACACCGATGACAAGGGCGCGGCAGGCCTGCGTTCGCTGTTCGCCACCGGCCTGTTCAAGGACGTGCGCATCGAGATCGACGGCAAGGTCGTTGTGGTGATCGTCGAAGAGCGCCCGGCCATCGCGCGCGTGGAGTTCGTCGGCACCAAGGAGTTCGACAAGGACGCGCTGCTCAAGGCGCTCAAGGACGTCGGCATTTCTGAAGGCCAGCCCTTCGACCGCGCCCTGGCCGACCGCGCCGAGCAGGAGCTCAAGCGTCAGTACCTGACCCGCAGCCTCTACGCCGCCGAGGTGGTCACCACCATCACGCCGACCGAGCGCAACCGCGTCAACGTCACCTTCACCGTGACCGAAGGCGAGATCACCAAGATCAAGGCCATCCGCATCACCGGCAACCAGGCCTTCTCCGAGAGCACATTGCTGTCGCAGATGGACCTGACCACCGGCGGCTGGCTGACCTGGTACACCAAGTCCGACCAGTACTCGCGCGCCAAGTTCAACGCCGACCTCGAGACGCTGAAGTCCTACTACCTCAACCGCGGCTACCTGGAATTCCGCATCGAGTCGGCCCAGGTCGCGATCTCGCCGGACAAGCAGGACATCGAACTCGTCATCAATGTCAACGAAGGCCCGAAGTACACCGTCACGGCCGTCAAGCTCGATGGCGACTACCTCGGCAAGGAAGGCACCTTTCGCAAGCTGGTGACGATCGACGTGGGCGATGCCTACCAGGCCGACCAAGTTGCGGCCACCGTCAAGGCTTTCACCGACCGTTTCGCGCAGTACGGCTATGCCTTCGCCCGTGTCGACGTGCGCCCCGACCTGAACCGCGAGAAGGGGCAGGCGGTCATCAACCTCGTGGCTCAGCCGCAGCGCCGCGTCTATGTCCGCCGCGTCAACGTGGCCGGCAACTCGCGCACGCGCGACGAGGTGGTGCGCCGCGAGTTCCGTCAATTCGAATCGGCTTGGTACGACGGCCAGAAGATCAAGCTCTCGCGCGACCGCGTCGACCGCCTGGGCTACTTCAAGAACGTCAACGTCGAGACCGTCGAGGTGCCCGGCACCGTTGACCAGGTCGACTTGACCGTGCAGGTCGAGGAAAAGCCGACCGGCAACCTGATGGTGGGTGCCGGCTTCTCGACGGCCGAGAAGCTCACGCTGTCGGCCTCGATCAAGCAGGACAACGTGTTCGGCTCGGGCAACTACCTGGGCATCGAGCTCAACACCAGCAAGTACAACCGCACCATCGTGCTGAGCACGGTCGACCCGTACTTCACGGACGACGGCATCTCGCGTTCTTTCGACCTTTACTTGCGCAACTCCCGCCCGCTCAACAGCCAAGGCGGTGACTACAAAATCGAAACCATCGGCAGTGCCGTGCGTTTCGGCGTGCCGTTCACCGAGTTCGACACCGTCTTCTTCGGCATCGGCCTTGAGCAGACCGCCATCAAGGGCGACCTGGGGTTGCCAGTGAGCTACCGACTCTTCCGCGACACCTTCGGTGACCGCGTGACTTCGGTGCCCTTGACGGTCGGCTGGGCCCGCGACGCCCGCGACAGCGTCATCGTGCCCACCACCGGCCGCTATCAGCGCGTCAACTTCGAAAGCGGCTTGCTCGGCGACACCCGATACCTGCGCACCGACCTCGAAGGCCAGCAATACATCCCCTTGAGCAACCGCTTCACGCTGGGTCTGCGCGCCGAAGTCGGCTACGGCATCGGCCTGGAAGGCAAGCCTTACCCGGTGTTCAAGAACTTCTTTGGCGGTGGCCTGGGTTCGGTGCGCGGCTTCGAACAAAGCTCGCTGGGTCCCATCGACATCGAAGGCGCCTACATCGGCGGCAACAAGCGCATCAACCTGAACGCCGAACTCTACGTGCCGTTCCCGGGCGCGGGCAACGACCGCACCTTGCGCATGTTTGGCTTCATGGACGCCGGCAACGTCTGGGGCGAAGACGACAAGGTCAAGTTCAGCGATCTGCGTGCCTCGGCTGGCGTTGGCATCAGCTGGATTTCGCCGGTGGGGCCGCTCAAGCTGAGCTATGGCAAGCCCATCCGCTCCTTCAGCCAAGATAAAATCCAGCAACTCCAGTTCCAGATCGGCACGGCTTTCTGACCATGACTTCGACCCTCAAGACCCTGGTGGCCATCGTCGTGCTGAGTTGCGCGGCAGCGGTCTCGGCTCAGGAGCTCAAGATCGGCTTCGTGAACCTTGATCGTGTGCTGCGGGACGCTGCGATGGCCAAAGCTGCCCAGTCCAAGCTCGAAGGCGAATTCACCAAGCGCGAGAAAGAGTTGCTCGACGGTGAAAGCCGCCTGAAAAGTTCGTCCGAGCGTTTTGACAAAGACACCTCGGCGATGAGCGAATCCGAGCGTGGGCGCCGCCAACGTGACTTGATGGCGCAGCAAAATGAGCTTCAGCGCAAGCGCCGAGAGTTCACGGAAGACCTCAATCAGCGCAAGAACGAGGAGCTGGCCAAGGTGCTGGAGACGGCCAACCGCGTGGTCAAGCAAATCTTCGATCAGGAGAAATACGACCTGATCGTGCAGGAAGCGGTGTTCGCCGGCCCTCGGGTTGACATCACCGACAAGGTCATCAAGGCGATGAACGCCGGGTCGGGCAAGTGACCGCCTCGCATGTGCATGCCAAACCAGCCGCTGCCACGCACCTGAGCACCACGCTCGGTGAGCTGGTCGAGGCGCTGGCATCCGATTCCGCTGGTGCATTCACCGCAGAGATCCAGGGCGACCCTGCCACCGTCATCCGTCGCATCGGGCCGCTGGACACGCAAGAGCCCGACACGCTTTCCTTCCTCTCCAACCCGAAGTACCGCAGCCAGCTCGCTGAAACGCAGGCTGCGTGCGTGATCATCAGCCCCGCCGTGCTGGCAGACGCCACGGGCCTTCGTTCGGCCATCGTCACGCCTGACCCCTACAGATTCTTCGCCGCCGTCACGCGCTGGTGGGCTGCTCGTGTGCGCCCGCGTCCGGCCGCTGGTGTCCACCCGAGCGCCGTGGTGTCGCCCGAGGCCGTGATCGGGCAGGGCGTGCACATCGGCGCGTTGGCCGTTGTCGAAGCCGGGGCGGTCATCGGTGATGGCGTCGTCATCGGCTCGCACACCACAGTGGGTGAACGTGCCCGCATCGGCTCGGGCACGCGCCTGGCCCCGCACGTCACCATCGGCTTTGATTGCGTGATCGGCGAGCGCTGCATCTTCCACAGCGGCGTGGTCATCGGCGCCGACGGCTTCGGTTTCGCGCCGCACCAGGGCCGCTGGGAAAAGATCGAGCAGCTCGGCGCCGTGCGCATCGGCAACGATGTTGAACTCGGGGCCAACACCTGCGTTGACCGTGGCGCGCTTGAAGACACCATCATCGAAGATGGCGTCAAGCTCGACAACCTCGTGCAGATCGCGCACAACGTGCACATCGGCGAACACACAGCCATGGCGGGCTGTGTCGGCGTGGCCGGCAGCGCGCGCATCGGCAAGCATTGCACCGTCGGGGGCGCAGGCATGATCCTGGGCCACCTGACTTTGGCAGACCATGTGCACGTCTCGTCGGGCACGTTGATCTCGCGCTCCATCCTCAAGCCCGGGCAGTACAGCGGCGTCTTCCCGTTCGATGAAAACAGCGCCTGGGAAAAGAACGCCGCGACCCTGCGACAGCTGCACGCCTTGCGTGACCGCATCCGCGCCCTTGAAAAAGAAGTGAAAAGCTGATGGACATCCACAAGATCCTCGACATGCTCCCCCACCGCTACCCCTTCCTCATGGTGGACCGGGTGCTGGAGCTGGAAAAGAACGTGCGCATTCGCGCGCTCAAGAACGTCACCATCAACGAGCCGTTCTTCCAGGGGCACTTCCCGGGCCGTCCGGTCATGCCCGGCGTGATGATGCTCGAAGCCCTCGCGCAAGCTGCGGCCCTGTTGGCCTTCGAGACCATGGGCAATGCCGCTGATGAGAACTCGGTGTATTACTTCGTGGGCATCGATGGCGCGCGCTTCAAGCGCCCTGTGGAGCCGGGTGACCAGTTGTTCCTTGATGTCTTCATGGACCGCAACAAAGGCGGTATCTACAAGTTCAAGGCGCGGGCCATGGTCGGCGAAGAACTCGCTGTCGAGGCCGAACTGATGTGCACCGTGCGCAAGGTGGCCTGAGCCCATGGCGAACATCCACCCCACCGCCATCGTCGACCCGAAGGCCGAGCTGGCCGATTCGGTGAGCGTGGGCGCCTTCACGACCATCGGACCCAACGTCCGCATCGGCGAGGGCACCACCATTGGCGCTCACTGCGTGATCGAAGGTGTGACCACCATCGGCCAAGGCAACCGCATCTACCAATTCGCCTCGCTGGGTGCCGACCCGCAGGACAAGAAGTACCAGGGCGAGCCCACGCAGTTGATCATTGGTGACCGCAACACCATCCGCGAGTTCACGACCTTCAACACCGGCACGGTGCAAGACAAAGGCGTGACCCGCATCGGCGATGACAACTGGATCATGGCCTACGTGCACGTCGCACACGACTGCGTCATCGGTGACCACAATGTGATCGCCAACTCGGTGCAGTTCGCGGGGCACGTGACGGTGGGCAACTTCACGCTGATTGGCGGCATCAGTGGCATCCACCAGTTCGTGCGCATTGGCGACTTCGCCATGCTGGGTTTCCAGACGCGCCTCTCGCAAGACCTGCCACCGTTTGTGGTGGCTGCCGGCAACCCGGCCGAGGCGCAGAACGTGCACCAGGAAGGCCCCCGTCGCCGTGGCTACTCGCCTGAGCGCCTGGCCGTGCTCAAGAGCATGTACAAGCTGCTCTACCGCAAGGGCCTGACGCTGGCAGCCTCGGTGGACGAGATCCGCGCCTTGAAAGAAAGCCCCGAAGCCGCAGCCGAGGGCGTGCAAGCTGACCTCGACAAGATGCTGGCTTTCCTCGCCGAGGCCGAGCGCGGCATCGTGCGCTGAAGGGACGGGCAGGTGAGTCGGTCCGATCCTCGCATCGGCATGGTCGCCGGAGAAACCTCTGGCGACTTGCTGGCTGGGCTGTTGCTGGGTGGCATGAAGGCGCGCTGGCCTGGCCTCAGCTCGCAAGGCATCGGCGGCCCGAAGATGGCCGCACAAGGCTTCGAGGCCTGGTGGCCGCATGAGAAGCTCGCGGTGCATGGCTTCAACATGGAGGTGCTGCGGCGTTTCCGCGAGATCTGGACCATCCGCCGCCGCCTGGGCGACCGCCTGCTGGCCGACCGGCCCGACGTGTTCATTGGCGTGGATGCCCCGGACTTCAACCTCGGCCTGGAAGCCCGCTTGAAAGAGCAGGGCGTCAAGACGGTGCACTTCGTCAGCCCCTCCATCTGGGCCTGGCGAGGCGGGCGCATCAAGAAGATCCACCGCTCGGTGGACCACATGCTCTGCCTCTTCCCCTTCGAGCCCAAGATCTACCAGGATGCTGGCATCGCAGCGAGCTATGTCGGGCACCCGCTGGCCGACACCATCCCGCTGGAGGTGCCGCGTGCGGCGGCGCGCGAGGCTCTGGGCATCGCCGAATCCGTTGCGCTGGTGGCTGTGCTGCCGGGCAGCCGCCGTGGCGAGATCCGTCACATCGCGCCCTGCTTCCTGCAGACGGTGGCCCTTCTCGCCAAGCAACGCCCCGACCTGCGCTTCGTGCTGCCCGTGGTGCCGGGCTTGCGCGAGATGGTCGAGCCCATGGTGCGCGAGCATGCCCCTGATGCGCCGTTGACCTTGCTCGATGGCCGCTCGCACGAAGCCCTGGCCGCTTGCGATGTCACGCTCATCGCCAGCGGCACCGCCACGCTGGAAGCCGCGCTGTTCAAGCGCCCCATGGTCATCGCCTACCAGCTCAGCCCCATGAGCTGGCAGATCATGAAGCGCATGGGCTACCTGCCTTGGGTGGGTCTGCCCAACATCCTTGAGCGCGATTTCGTCGTGCCCGAGCGCCTGCAAGACGACGCGAACCCCAGGCAACTCGCGAAGGACGTGCTTGCCTGGCTGGACGACCCCGTGCGCAGTGCCTCCGTGCAGCAGCGCTTCCTCGAACTTCATCACACCCTGCGCCGCAACACGGGCCAGGCCGCCACCGATGCGATCGCGCAAGTCCTCGAAGCGCGCTGAAGCCATCGCGCCCCTGCATGCCGACCAGCAGCTCGACTTGCTGTGCCCTGTCGCGCCCATCGGCTTGCTGGCGGGGGTCGACGAGGCGGGGAGAGGCCCCCTGGCCGGACCCGTCGTGGCCGCGGCCGTCATCCTCGACGAGCTGAACCCCATCGCGGGCCTGGCCGATTCGAAAAAGCTCAGCGCCCGACAGCGTGAACACCTGTTCGACGAAATCCGTGCCAAGGCGCTGTGCTGCAGCATCGCGCTGGCTTCGGTCGAGGAGATCGATGAACTCAACATCCTGCATGCGACCATGCTGGCCATGCGCCGCGCGGTCGAAGGCCTGCGCTTGAAGCCTTCGCTGGTTCAGGTGGACGGCAACCGTGTGCCGCCGTTGCAGGTGCCCGCCCAAGCCATCGTCAAGGGCGATGCCAAGGTGCAGGCCATCTCGGCGGCCTCGATCCTGGCCAAGGTGCACCGCGACCGCCTCTGCGATGAACTCCATCAGGCTCACCCGGAATATGGTTTCGACGGGCACAAGGGCTACCCGACGGCCGACCACCTGGCGGCCTTGCGCTTGCACGGGGTCACGCCGCATCATCGGCGCAGCTTCGGGCCGGTGAAGGTGGCGCTTGGCCTGCTGCCTGACCCCACGCTGGTGGTGGGCAACGCTCAGCGTCGCTGAGCCCTCGCAGCGCCAGCCACACACGCCCGGGGTTGCGCAAGCATCCCGACACGCACAACCCCATCCGCCCGCTTCCGACATGGCCGACTCATCCGTTCAGCTCATCACCTCGCGCGAGAACGCGCTCGTGTCGCGCCTGCGTCGGCTGGTGCAGGAACCTTTGGCCTACCGCAAGCAAGCCGAAGTCTGGCTGGAGGGCGATCACCTTTGCCGCGCGGCCTTGGACCGTGGCCTGCATGCGCCGCTGGCGGTGGTGGCCGACACGGCTTGGATCGGCGAACACGGGCAAGGGCAGGGCAGCGACGAGCGCGCCGACCTGGCCACCCGGCTGGCCCGCCAGGCTGACCGCGTTGTGATCGTGCCAGAGGCCTTGTGGAAGGTGTTCACCGGCCTTGAATCACCTGCGCGCATCGGCTTCCTGATGCCCTTGTCAGGCGAGTACACGCTGGTCGGCGAGGTGTTGGCGGGCGTGCCTACGGTGGTGCTCGACCGCCTTCAAGACGCCGGCAACGTTGGCAGCATCCTGCGCAGCGCAGCGGCTCTGGGTGTGAAGCAGGTGCTGGCGCTCAAGGGCACGGCGGGGCTCTGGTCGCCCAAGGTGCTGAGGGCGGGCATGGGAGCGCATTTCGGGCTGAACCTGGTCGAGCAGCTTTCACTGTCTGACCTGGCCGCGCTGGGCGTGCCCTTGGTTGCCACCAGTTCGCACACCGAAAACGAGCTTCACAGCGTGGCATTGCCTGAGCCCTGCGCCTGGGTGATGGGCCACGAGGGGCAGGGCGTCAGCGATGAACTGATGGCTCGCTGCGCCTTGTCCGTGCGGATTCCTCAGCCTGGTGGCGAGGAGTCCTTGAATGTGGCGGCTGCGACCGCCATCTGCTTGTACGAATCGCTGCGCCGCCGGGTGGCTTGAGCACCCATTCGCCACCCTGTGATGAGGGTGGGGGCTCCTGGGGAGCTTGGGTGTCGATGGGCCGATGGTCTAACATCGAGGCATCCGTGGGCGCGTTCCTGCGGCTGTCATCATTTCTGGAGAGTTTCGATGGATCGTTCGATCAAACCGCTGGACGTTGTTTATGGCGGCGCCGTGGGTGTGGCACAGCGCCAGCGTGTGCTGCGCAACACCTACGCCCTGTTGGCCTTGTCGATGGTGCCCACGGTGCTGGGCGCCTGGCTGGGCGTGGCGATGGGCGGCTTCAGCCTGGGCGGCCCGCTCATGACCTTCGTCGTCTTCATGGCGATTGCCTTCGGCTTCTTTTTCGCCATCGAGAAGTTCAAGGATTCGGGTGTCGGTGTCGTGCTGCTGCTGGGCTTCACCTTCTTCATGGGGCTGATGCTCTCGCGCCTGCTGAGCTTTGTGCTGGGCCTGGGCAACGGCGCGCAGCTCATTGGCATGGCGTTTGGTGGCACTGCGCTCATCTTCGCGGCCATGGCCACCCTGTCCAGCGTGGTCAAGCGCGATCTGTCCGGCATGGGCAAGTGGCTCTTCGTCGGCGTGCTGGTGCTGATCGTGGCTGGGCTGGCCAACATCTGGCTCCAACTGCCTGCGCTGATGCTCGCCATCTCGACCATGGCGCTGCTGATCTTCTCGGCCTTCATCCTGTACGACCTCAAGCGCATCATCGACGGCGGTGAGACCAACTACATCACCGCCACGCTGGCGCTGTACCTGGATGTCTACAACGTGTTCACGTCGCTGTTGCAGCTGCTGATGGCGCTGGGTGGCAGCGACGACTGAACCAAGGATCAGCCTTGTCAGGCGGTAGGCGCAGCGCGTGCCTGTCCTGATGAGTGAACGGCCCCGAGAGCTCAAGTGCTCCGGGGCCGTTTTGCTTCATGCGGAATGCTCGCCGGGGGGCGGCAGCATCCCCTGCCTGAATGATGCCAAGAGGAGGGCGCCTCCCTAAAATGGTGCCTGCCTGCGGTGCTTGTTCGCAGGCATTCAAATGCCCGGAGTCTTGGGCATTTGCATGTGTGGTTTGAGATGCCTATACAAAAATACCCAGGAGGCGTGGCGCTGCCTTGCGTGCGCCACGTGAAGCTTCGCATGGCGAGGCGCGCAGTCGCGGCGGCGGTGCTGGCGTGTTGCGGTTCATCCCTCGTGTCTGCGCAGGTGTTGTCATCAACTGACGCCGCTGCATTGGAGCAGCTGCGCGAACAGCAGCGTCAGCAACAGCGCGATGAGTTGCTGCGCAAGCAGCAACAGCCGGCGCCGGATGTTCGCTTGCCATCTCCGGTTCAACCCAAGGCCACAGGCATGCTGCCACCTGACGAGGCGCCATGCTTCCCGATCAGGGGCCTGGAGCTACAAAGTGAGGACGGCGGGCGTTTCGATTGGGCCCTGGATGCAGCAGCCCAGGCGTCTTCGCATGACATCGATCCCGTGTTGGGCCGATGCCTGGGAGCTCAGGGCATCAACATCGTCATCAGCCGCATCCAGAACGCCATCATCGAACGTGGGTACGTCACCACGCGCGTGATGGCACCGCCGCAGAACCTGGCGGAAGGCACACTGAAGCTGTCGGTATTGCCCGGTCGCATCCGGGCCATCCGCCTCACGCCTGACTCGACCACGCAGCGCGCTCGCCTGTGGAATGCGCTGCCCATGCATGAGGGCGAGATACTCAACCTGCGCGACATCGAGCAAGGCTTGGAGAACTTTGAGCGTGTGCCAACCGCGCAAGCCACTGTTCAGATCGAACCGGCGGATGGCCCGGATGCCAAACCTGGCGAAAGCGATCTGGTCATCCGCTGGACGCAAGACCGATTCTTCCGTGTCACCGCCTCCGTCGATGACAGCGGCAGCAAGGCAACTGGCAAGTACCAAGGCAACCTGACCTTGTCGTACGACAACTGGTGGACCCTCAACGATCTTTTCTATGTGAGCGTTGGCCACGATCTGGGTGGCGGTGATCCGGGCAGCCGGGGCACTCGCAGCCAGACCCTGCATTACTCTCAGCCGTTCGGCTACTGGCTGCTTGCCTGGAACAACAACGAGTCGTCCTACCACCAAGAGGTTGCGGGCACCAACCAGACCTACAGCTACAGCGGCAAAAGCAGCAACAGCGACATCCAGCTTTCCCGCTTGTTTTATCGTGACGCGGTGCACAAAGCCACGTTCTCGGTGGGCGGCTGGCTGCGCTCATCGAGCAACCACATCGACGACACAGAGGTGGAGGTGCAGCGGCGTGAAATGGCGGGCTGGCAACTGGGCCTGTCGCATCGTGCTGCATGGCCAGTTGCCACGCTGGATGCCAGCCTGACCTACCGGCGCGGCACAGGGGCCATGGGCGCTCTGCGCGCGCCTGAGGAAGCCACAGGTGAGGGCACTTCTCGCCCAGGCATCGTGACCACCGATTTGCGCCTGGCGCGGCCTTTCAAGATCGGTGACACGGCCTTGAAGTACACGGCAGCCCTGCGCGGCCAATGGAACCAGACGCCCCTGGTGCCGCAGGACCGCTTTGCCATCGGCGGCAGGTACACGGTGCGAGGCTTTGACGGCGAGCTGACCTTGGCTGCGGAGCGCGGGTGGCTCATCCGCAATGACTTGGCCGTCTCGCTTGGGCAAAGCGCGAACGAAGTCTACGTGGCCCTTGACCATGGGCAGGTCGAGGGGCCGTCCACGCAATACCTGCTGGGCAACAAGCTCACGGGGGCTGCCATCGGCCTGCGCGGCATGGTGCAGCAAGTCAGCTACGACGTGTTCTGGAGCTGGCCGCTGTCCATGCCGCAAGGTTTCCAGACGGCCACGAGCAGCGGCGGTTTCAGCTTGACCTGGTTCTATTGATTCACGCAGCCGTTCGCACGAAACAGCAAAAAGACAGCAGAGAGGCACAGGGCACCATGAACAAGCATCGTCATCGCGTCGTTTTCAACTGGGCCAGGGGCCTACTCATGGCCATGGCAGGTTCTTCTGTGCAGGCCCAGATCGTCTCAGACCACAGCGCCCCGCCCAACCAGCAGCCGATGGTGCAAAACGCCGCCAACGGCGTTCCCTTGGTGAACATCCAGACACCCAGCGCGGCTGGTGTGTCGCGCAACACCTACAGCCAGTTCGATGTGCAGCGTCCTGGGGTGATCCTCAACAACTCATCGGGCAACGTCCAGACCCAACTGGGCGGTTGGGTGCAAGGCAACCCCTGGCTGGCCGGAGGCGGCGCGCGCGTCATCCTCAACGAGGTCACATCGGGCTCACCCAGCCAGTTGAAGGGGTACATGGAGGTGGCAGGCCAGCGTGCACAAGTGGTCGTGGCCAATCCCGCAGGCATCTCTTGTGATGGTTGCGGCTTCATCAATGCCAACCGGGGCACGCTCACCACGGGCTCGGCCATCTTCAACAATGGCAATCTGGAAGGCTACCGCGTCACGGGTGGCACCATCCAGATCGATGGTGCTGGCCTGCAAGGACAAACCACCGACTACACCGACCTCATCGGTCGCGCCGTCAAGGTCAATGCTGGGATCTGGGCCAATCAACTGCGGGTGACAACCGGCGTCAACCAGGTCAGCGCCGACCAGTCCGTCATCACGCGGCTGGGTGCTGCTCAGGCAACGGATGCCACACCGGCTTTCGCCATCGACACGGCGCAATTGGGCGGCATGTATGCGGGCAAGATCGTCTTGGTGGGCACCGAGGCGGGCCTTGGGGTGCGCAATGCCGGACAAATCAATGCCAGCGCAGGCTCGCTCACGCTGACCAACGATGGACAGTTGATCAACACCGGCTTGCTCAATGGGCGTGACACCACGGTGCGCGTCACCGGTTTGAACAACGTGGGTGGCGGGCAGATCTATGGCGACCGCCTCGCCGTGGCGGCAGACACGCTCACCCAGGTCTCCCAAGGCAGCGGCAACAACACGCAGTCTCCAGTGATCGCCGCACGCGAGCGGCTGGACATCGGCGTGGGCACGCTGCTGAACCAGCCGGGCGGGTTGATCTTCAGCCAGGGCGACCTGAGCATCGGTGGCAGCCTTGCCACCCAGCCTGATGGCAGCCTGCACGCCACGGGCCGTGCACAGCGCGTGGAAAACCACAGCGCCCGCATCGAGGCCATGGGCTCCTTGAGCCTGAGCAGCCAGTTCCTGGGCAATTACAACGATTCATTCAGCTTGACCGCGCCGCAGCAAGTCAGCTCAAGCTACGTTGTCGAGTATGCCCTTGTCCGGGGGCACGATGAAGGCAGCAACCTTGACCCGGCCTCGCTGCTCAAACGTTTCGCCCCGTCCGAGGTCTACATCGGGCGTGATGCGCAAGGCAACAGGTTGTGCGAGGTCGATTGCATGCGGGTCATCGCCACGGGCGAGATCAGCGATGCCTTCAATAAGTTCGAATTCACGCGCACCATTTCCGAAACGCAGGTGGCCACAAGCGCGCCGGGCCTGATCTCGGCAGCCCGGGATGTGAACCTGGACGTGGGGCAGGGCGTCAACGACAAAAGCCGCATCATGGCCGGGCAGACCTTGAACGTCACCGGCGGCCAGTTTGACAACGTTGGCGCGCAGGGGCAGAGGCTAACCAATGAGCAAGGCCAGGTGACCAGCTCATGGCGACATCAGGTCAGCGGCGAAGATCACTCCGACACCAGCACCACGGCCTACACGCCTGCTGACCAAAATCAGACCATCACCCAAAGCATCGGGCAACAAGCCAGCAACAGCGCACAGGCCCGGCAAGGCAGCGGCACCACCTTGCCGACGAGCAGCATGTTCGTGGTCAACCCTGCGCAGGGCAGTGGCCCGGTGGTTGAAGGCGCCCCGCGCTTCCTCGACCAGCGCCAATGGCTCAGTTCGGATTACATGCTCCGGCAAATGTCCATTGACCCCGCGACGGTGCAAAAGCGCCTGGGCGATGGCTTCTATGAACAAGCCTTGGTGCGCGACCAAGTGGCGCAGTTGACGGGCAAGCGCTTTCTGGAGGGCTACAGCAGCGACGAAGCGCAATACCGTGCCTTGCTGGACAACGGCGCCACCTTGGCCCGGGCGCTCAACTTGCGGCCCGGCGTGGTGCTCAGCGCCGAGCAGGCAGCCCACCTCACCAGCGACCTCGTGCTGCTCGAAGCCACCACGGTGACGCTGCCATCCGGCCAGACCCTGCAAGTGCTCCAACCCAAGGTCTACCTGATGCCCCGCACCGGCGACCTCAAGGCCAATGGCGACCTGATGGCCGCGCAGAACCTCGACGTGCATGTGAGCGGTGACTTCATCAACAGCGGTGGGATGGGCGCTCGCCAGGTGCTGAGCATCAACGCGGCCAACATCCGCAACCTCGGCGGCAACATGGCCGCACAAGACACCCGCCTGACCGCTGCACAAGACATCGACGTGCAAGGCGGCAGCCTGCAAGCCCAACGCAGCCTGCGCCTGACGGCGGGCCAGGACGTGAAAGTCGCTTCCACAACGGCCAGCAGTGCGAACGCACAGGCCAGCGCCACCTACATTGATCGGGTTGCCGACCTGTACGTGAGCGACGCGGCCGGCCAACTGCTCATCCAGGCGACCCGCGATGCCCGCCTGCAAGCGGCACAACTGAACAACGAGGGGGCAGGCGGCACCACCGCGATCCAGGCTGGGCGCGACATCCAGGTCGGCAGCGTGCGCACCCAGCAATCCCAAACCACGACGTGGGACGCGCGCAACCGCCGCACCGATTCCAGCAGCCAGGATGTCGGCAGCACCATCGCCGCCAAAGGCGACATCCGCCTCCAGTCTGGCCGAGACATCGCGTTCGAGTCAGCCCTGGTTCAAAGTCAGCAAGGCTCCTTGGACGCCAGGGCCGCAGGCAATGTCGCGGTCTTGGCCGGACAAGCCAGCCAATCGATGGACGAAGCCCACTTCCATCGCAGCAGCGGCTTCATGAGCAGCAAGAGCACGGCCACGCGCGACATGGTGTCTCAGACCCAGGCTCAGGCCAGTGCCTTGAGCGCTGCCAACGTGAACGTGCAAGCCGGCAAGAACGTCACCCTGCAAGGCAGCGCCCTCAGCAGCACACAGGGCACCACGACCCTGCAGGCGGGGCAAGACGTTGAAGTGCTCTCGGCCACGAACACCTTCTCGGCTGCCATGGCGCGGCAAGACCGCAAATCCGGCCTGAGTGTGAGCTGGCAGGCGGGTGTGGGCGTGGGCCGCAGCACTGCCGATCAAGCGCAGCAAATCGTGAGCACCAGCCAGGTCAGCAGCGGCGTGTCGGGCCAGAACGTCAACATCACGGCGCAGCGCGATGCCACGGTGCAGGCCAGCACCATCCTGGCTGACCAGGACATCACGGTGCAGGCAGGGCGCAACCTGGCCGTCACCGCAGCAGACAACACCCAGCAGACCACCCGCAGCGCCAGCAGCCACAGCACCAAAGTTGGCCTGGTGGGTGGCATCAGCCCCAACCAGACCCTGTATGGCCGACAAAACAGCCAGCAGAACGGGCAAGACACGCAGGTCAGCCAGTCCACCAGCGTGTTGTCGGCCAATGGCGGAAACCTGACGCTGACCGCCGGCGCAGACACCCAATACCGAGGTACAACGCAAGGCAACGTGGCCACCCAGGGCGCCGATCTGCTGGCGGGCAAAACCGTTCAGGTTGAAGGCAACGAGGTGGTGATGGACACCGCCGTGATCGCGGCAGACCAAGGCAGCACGCTGTCCAAGCAAAGCAGCACGACGCTGGGCGCACAGTTGTCTGGCACGGTAGGCAGCCGCATCACGAGCGCGTGGACGATGGCGCAAGCCAGCAGCCAGACCGACAACAAGCGGCTGGCCGATGCACAAAGGCTCAAGGCCGCTTACGACGCCTACAAGCTCAGCCAGGGCGTCAATGATTTGGTGTCAGCCGGCGGCAAACAAAACGCCACCGACACCAGCTCAGGTTCAGCCTTCGGCGTGAGCGTGAGCCTGGGAAGCAGCAGCAGCCAGCAGCAAAGCAGCTACGCCAGCAACCAGGTGCGCGGCACCAATGCGCAGGCGCAGACGATCAACATCAAGAGCCGGGATGCCGACATCACGGCGGTGGGCGCCAAGCTGCAAGCCACCGACATCACCTTGGATGCGGCCAAGAACCTGAACCTGATGGCGGCGGAGAACACGGCCAGCCAGCAAAGCAGCAGCAAGGGGCACAACGCCGGCGTGGGCGTGACCATTGGCTTCGGCCAGCAAAGCGGCATCAGCTTCCAAATTGGTGTGGGCGGCAACCGGGGCACAGCCAACGGCTCGGAAACCACCTACGACAACACGCTGGTGACGGCCACCAACCAGCTCAACATCAGGAGCGGCTCGGACACCACCTTGCAAGGCGCCCAGGTGGCAGGCGACACGGTGAAGGCAGACATTGGATACAACGGGGGCGGCAAGCTCAACGTCATCACCCTGCAAGACCAAAGCAGCAGCGAAAGCAAACAAGAGAGCTACGGCGCCAACATCAGCCTGTGCATCCCGCCCATCTGCTACGGCAACGTGGTCACCGGCAGCGTCAACATGGCGCAAAGCGGCTTCAACCACAACTACCAAAGCGCGGTGGGCCAAAGCGGCATCGCAGCGGGGCAAGGCGGCTTCGACATCAAGGTGCAAGGCGACACCAGCCTGACGGGCGCGGCCATCACCAGCACGGCAGACAAGTCCAAGAACAGCCTGCAAACGGCCAGCCTGAGCTACCAGGACCTGGAGAACAAACAAAACACCGACAGCTACAGCCGCAGCGTGGGCCTGGCCTACAACGGCGGCAGCACGGGCAGCACCTTGGCGGCCAATGGCGCGAGCAACCTGCTGGGCAACATCGCGGGCCAGCAAGGCTTGCCCAAAGAAGGCAGCGAGCGCAGCAGCACGCTCAGCGTGATCAGCCCGGCCAACATCACGTTGACGGGCACGGGCGACGCGAAGAAGGACCAAGCTAGCCAACAGGCCGCATCAACGCTGACGAGCCGAGACGCCAAGACCGCCAATGGTGCGCTGACCAACACGCTGACCTTGCAGCAGGCTGCGGATGTTCAAAAGGACATCCAGCATGCGCAAGAGAACGCGCAGGCCGGGCAGATCGTGGGCAGTGTGGCGTTCAACATCGCCGGTGACGTGGCGCAGCGCTACCAGTGGGGAGAGGGCAGCACGCAGAAGGTGGTGCTGCACGGCATTGCCGGGTTCATCCAGGCCAGCGCAGGAGGGCAGAACGGGGTGGCGGGCGCGCTGGCGGCGATGGGCAACGAAGCGTTGACGGGCCAGATCAACGAGTACATCAAAGCGCAAGTGCCCATCACCAGCGGCATGAGCGCCGAGCAGGTGGCCACGGCGACGCAAACGCGCAAGGAGTTGGCCGAAGCGGCGGCATCCCTGATTGGCGCGAGCACGGTGGCGCTGACCAACGGGCTCAGCGGCAAGGGCTCAGCTCAGGATGTGCAACTGGGTGGGCAGGTGGCGCTCAATGCGGATCGGTTCAATCGGCAGTTGCATCCCAAAGAAATCGATTGGATCAAGCAAAATGCCAAACGATTTGCTCAGCAACTAGGCATCTCTCCAGATGCTGCTGAACAGCGATTGGCTCAACAGGCGTTCCGCGAAGTTCAGTTTGGCGCCACAGGAGACACGGACTTCGCGGCGCAACAATTTTTGAAAGGCAATACACAAGGCTTGCTGCTGCCGGGAGATCCCGCGATCCCAGGCCAGACGGTCGGCTACATGTTCCGCGCGGACCCGATTCAAAAGGCCAATCCCTTGATGTACGCCACCCAAGTTGTCAGTGATCCCGCTGCCTTGGCGTTTTACGCAAAGAACGGGATCACCCAACCTACTGCACAGCAAGTTCAGCAGGCGGCGACCAAGGATGCCAGCACCCGAAGCATCTTAAGAACAGCAACGATGGGCGCCGCAGGCGCTGCTGTAGCGGTCACGGTTCCCCCTGCGATAAGCTGGTGCCTAAGCAATCCTGTAGCCTGCAATCGGGTCGCCATTGCGGGCGGCGAGATTGCTGCAGGTGATGCGATTGGCCCGACCGGGATGGGCGTGGCCGGTTTGGCGGCGGTCAAGGCCGTTCGTTCGGCGGAAGAGGTTAACGCCGCAATGGCGGCAAAGGGATGGTCACCAGCATGGTCTCCCGCAACGCCGGTTATCAAGGGAAATCTTCCAGTTGGAACTAAGGTCAATATGATCGTGGACGCTGCCACAGCAGAGCAGATCGAGGTCATCATAAAGAAGGGTGGCAACGATTTCAGTAAGGTGCGTCTGGGTGGTTGGGCAACGTTTGACGATGTGAAATCGACTTCGGTTGACATGCGCCAGCGTGCAGCAATCACCGGAGAATTCAAGCCAGCGAGCGATGGGCCTTTCTTTGTTGTTGAACTCGAAGTTCAAAAAACATTAGAAAGTAATATTGGCTTTGCGGGGGCTCAAGTGAACAAAGAAAAGATTGCAAGCGACGCAATAAGCAATCTGAACACGTTGTTGAGAGGTGGGGCGACGCAGGCGGAGTTCTTGATCCCGGCAGCCGAACGCATTCAATACCTCAAACCAGTTTCAGTACCTAAGGTGCTTGGATATTGATATGAATAAAATCGAAGACGTGGTAGAGGTGTATGTCAATGGCAAGATCATTCCCTTGCTTCTGCCGGAAAGAAGAATGGCTATCAATCCTCTCGATTGGATAAGTCGAGAGCGAGCGCGGGTAGGTGCCGAACTTCCCATCGTCGCGATCAGGTGGACATACAAGGGGCAAGCTTATGAAAACGCCAATTGTCCTGTACCCATTCCGGATATGAGCGGTTTGGTGTATGCCACATCAGGTTGGAAGCAGTGGGTTGTTATCAACCCAGATGCCAGCATACGATTTGTAATTGACGTTCCTCATGTGCGTGAACAATCCAATCCAGCCGAAGGTGACTTAGGCAATCCGCGTCACCTCAAAGGCGATCCATTACATGTCATGTACGGAGAAGGTGGCGACGGGTATCAGGATGATTGCCGATTTTTTTTCGATATGCGCACAGGCCGGTTATTGCGAACTGACTTCATCGGCCGTCATTGGTGACTGATTTCAGAGTTTGTTTGAAACTGGTTTCAAGCAAATTCGGCTAATTCTTATGTACTTGTTTCTTGGCAATCTCAAGCCTGAGAAGGTCGAGCTAGATTATATTTCTTGTGGGTGATTTTGATTTTTGGTTTAGGGAAGGGCTTCTTCCAAGGGGTTGTACAAGAATTTCCGCGCCGTTTTGTAAATCGACTGCGAGGCGCAGACCGTAGCGTAGATTATAAAAATGCGCGCCCAATTATTGATAAGCCGAGTCGGCGCGCTACGTGAAGGGTCCAAAGAAATGAAGATCGAATGGGACAGTGCCTACGAATTTGTGCCAGCTCTGCCTGGCGCTGTGCGTGACTGGGCTTTGAAGGAGTTGGCCGAGGAGTTGCAGCGATTGCAAATAGACGTAGATGTGCGTCTATTGGGTGTGCCCGATGCTTTTCCCGATGGCGGCTGGTGTATCCATCAGGAGGATGATGTTTGGCTCGTCTACCACAGTGAAAGCGGGAGGCGATCTCGCCCATCTATTTTCACAAGTTCTTTTGATGCGGCTAATTTTTATTTGTGGTGCCATGTTTCTCGCCCTGGCTCTGGCAATACAGATGTAGGGAGACTGCCGAGAATCAAGGGCTGATTGCGATTTGTTTCGCGTTTGAATAGTGCGACCAGACCCATACGCCGGTCAATGACTCAATGCTTGTCCAATGCTTTCATGAGGAGGTTTTAAGGATTCCATGTGTATTGTTTTTTGAACTGTTGGTGATTGTGGGTCGTTGACTCCATTTTGCCGCCTCCCCAGGATTATTTTGTGCAAAGGTCTCGGGGTTTTTGTTTTTTTGATTGTTGGTAATGTGGTCATGAAGAAACTGTCGTTGTGCTTTATTTTTTTGTTTTTGGCGGGTTGTGCTGGTCCATTTAGGAATCAGGATCCATCGCAAAGGGACGTCGTGTTGAATGATTTCTCTGGTGTGTATGAGGCTTTTGATTCGAGAGGTAGTATGGATTTGCCATTTGCTTCATTGAGTGTTTCTTTTTCTGGTGCTGGTAGAGGTGTTGCAATCTCTTATTCTGCTGCCGGTAAGCGGCTTTCTGAATATATGCTTTTTAATTGTGGGGTGGCCAATCAGGCTCAAGCTGAAAATTTTGGCAGTCCAGTTGAGTCTGTGTTAAACATTATACGGTGTGACATTTATGAAAATAATTATCAGTATGCTCACATGTACATTGCCAGGGTGGGCGGTAATTACTCGGTCCGAGATGCTGCTTTGATTCCGATGTTCAAGCCAATGGATATACGTCATGGACATGTGATTGAAATAAAAACATCTCCTGGTAGTGGGGCGTATATTGATGTTAAAAGGATGCCCCGAAGCTAATGCAGTCCTTGCCGACAAAGGTTATGCCAGCGCCAAGAGTCGGGCACTCAATAGTCCGCACTGAACAACTCGTAAGTACTTGATGCCGCAGGTGATTTCCAGCGCAAGCTGGTGCACGATTTGCAAGAACGTCATATTCGCCACGGTCTTTTCTTGCGGATTCTGATCAAGCCATGAAGCCTCATCCTTCCGCAGCCAAGACATCAGACATGTTTCGTCCTCGCCTGGACGAACAGCTCAACATGCAGCCCCCGCTGATCCGCTTGGCTGGGCTGATGAAGACAGCTGCACAACTGGTCTGCGAGGGCGGGAGTTGCCGCTGATGGCGCCGACTTGAGCACTTCTGTCCCGTTTGAGCGATGAGTTCCCCCTCTTACTTGGCCTGAGGTGCTGCTTTTTGCAGCACCTTGCCACGATCAAGAGACACTCCTGCCTGCAAACTGCATTTGCTCCAGTTTGCGATGGGCCTTGAGCAGATTCATGCCCAAGGCAGCCCAGCACATCTGGGCCTGGGTCTTGGCCAAGCCAAAGTACCGCGCCCGCGCCAGGTGGAATCATGTATTGACCCAGCAGCTTCTGCCCACCTCCACCCTACTTGGCTCAAGCTGAGTCCAACGCTACCTCAATACTCATCCCCACCAACATACGTGCCAGGCGCCAGGTTCTCGAAACGCGTGTTCGACTTCAGGAAGGCCAGGTGCAGGCTGCCCACCGGGCCGTTACGCTGCTTGCCGATGATGATCTCGGCCGTGCCGGGCACCTTCGACTCCTTGTTGTAGTACTCGTCGCGGTAGATGAACATGATCACGTCGGCGTCCTGCTCGATGGCGCCCGATTCCCGCAGGTCGGACATCATCGGGCGCTTGTCGGGCCGCGTTTCGACCGAGCGGTTCAACTGCGACAGCGCGATCACAGGGCATTGCAACTCCTTCGCCAGCGCCTTGAGGCCCCGCGAGATTTCGCCGATCACGGTGGCGCGGTTCTCTTCGTTGCCGCCCGAGCCGCTCATCAGCTGCAGGTAGTCGATGATGATCAGGCCCAGCGTGCCGCCGAACTGCCGGGCCAGGCGGCGCGCGCGGGCGCGCAGCTCGTTGGGCGAGAGGCCAGGCGTTTCGTCGATGAAAACATGCGCGTGACGCAGCTTCTCGACCGTCTCGCTCAGGCGGCTCCATTCGTCGTCGGTCAGGCGGCCGGTGCGCAGGTTCTGCTGGTTGATGCGGCCGATGGAGCCGACCATCCGCAGCGCCAATTGCGAGGCGCCCATTTCCATCGAGAACACGGCCACCGGCAGGCCTTCGTTGACGGCCACGTTTTCGCCAATGTTGAGCGCGAACGCCGTCTTGCCCATCGAGGGACGTGCGGCCAGGATGATGAGGTCGCCCTTTTGCAGGCCCGCCGTCATCTTGTCCATCTCGATGAAGCCGGTGCGCACGCCGGTGACGTCTTCGGCGCCGTTGTCGGCGAGCTCCTGCACGCGGTCGAGCAGGTCGACGACCAGGCCGTCCATGGCGAAGAAGCCTTGCTTGTTGCGGCTGCCTTCCTCTCCGATCTTCATGATGCGGGCCTCGGCCTCATCGAGGATGTCCGACACCGACTTGCCCTGCGGGTTGAAGGCGTTGGTGGCGATCTCATCAGAAGCCGTGACCAGTTTGCGCAGCACGGCGCGCTCGCGCACGATCTCGGCGTAGCGGCGCATGTTGGCCGCGCTCGGCACCGATTGCGCGAGGCTGTTGAGGTAGGTGAGCCCGCCGACCTCGGCCGCCTTGCCCTGCATCTGCAACTGCTCGAAGACGGTGATCACGTCGGCCGGCTTGGAGGCCGACACGAGCTGCTGGATGGCCACGAAAATGAGCTGGTGTTCGTGGCGGTAGAAGTCGCCTTCGTGCAGCAGGTCGGCCGCGCGGTCCCAGGCGCTGTTGTCCAGCAGCAGGCCGCCCAGCACGCTTTGCTCGGCCTCGATGGAATGAGGGGGCACGCGCAGGCGGGCGATTTCATCGCTGGTGCCGCCAGCGGAGCCGGTGGAAAGGCCTTGCGGCGAAGAAGACGAAGCGTTGGGGAAGACAGCAGCCATGTTCTCGATCATACGGTCAGCATGGGCCGACGGCTGTGGATAAAGCTGTGGGCAAACCGGGGGGATCCTGGGGGCTTCCTGGGGAAACAAGTGGACAACCCTTGGGCGATGCCGGACGAGGCCGGTGCTCCGGCCCAGGCCTGGCCTGCGCCTGGCCCATGCTTGCTCCGCGCGGGAAGCAGATACGACAAAGCCGGCTCGCGCCGGCTTTGCTCAGGCGGGCCGCCGAAGCAGCCCATGATCCCAAAGGATCAGACGGTTTCGCCAACCACGGCGACGGTCACGTCCACCACCACATCGGTGTGCAGGGCGACGGACACGGCGTGTTCACCGGTGGTCTTCAGCGGGCCGTTGGGCAGGCGAACCTGCTGCTTGGCCACGTCGAAGCCAGCGGCCTTCAGGCCTTCGGCGATGTCGAAGTTGGTGACCGAGCCGAACAGGCGGCCGTCCACGCCAGCCTTCTGGGTGATGGAGACGGTCTTGCCGTTGAGCTTTTCGCCCACGGCTTGTGCGGCGGCCAGCTTCTCGGCGGAAGCCTTTTCCAGTTCAGCGCGACGGGCTTCGAACTCGGCAACGGCCTTTTCGGTGGCACGGCGAGCTTGGCCGGTGGGGATCAGGAAGTTGCGGGCGTAGCCGTCCTTGACCTTGACCACGTCACCCAGGCTGCCCAGGTTGGCGACTTTTTCGAGGAGGATGATTTGCATGACAGGGACTCCTTAGACGCGATGTTGGTCGCTGTAAGGCAGCAGGGCCAGGAAGCGGGCGCGCTTGATGGCGGTGGTCAGCTGACGTTGGTAGATCGCGCGGGTGCCGGTCAGGCGGGCGGGGATGATCTTGCCGTTTTCAGCGATGAAATCGCGCAGGGTGTCGACGTCCTTGTAGTCGATTTGTTCGACGCCAGCGACGGTGAAGCGGCAGAAGCGCTTGCGGCGGAACAGCAGGGATTGCGTGTTGCGCTTGCCCTTGCGGTCTTTGGAGAACTTGCCGTTCTTGGAGCGGGGAGCAGCCATGATGACCTCTCAATATCCGGTGGATGGTTTAAACGATGTCTTGTAGAGCGGTGATGTGCAGCAGCACGCCTCGTCCATTGCGTGGCGACCCCAGGAAGCCGGTGAAGCCATGAGCCTCGCCGATGGGCAGTTGGTTCAGCGCTTTCGCGATGTCGCCAACGGCCACTGCCTTCATCTCCAGCTGAACCTTGCGGCTTCGCTGGTTTTCCTGCAGTTCTGACTCGTGTTCGAGCACGAGGTCGAGGGCAGGGAGTCCGGCGGGGGTGTATCGCAGTGCCTTGCGTTCGATGATCCGGGCAGACAGCAGGACTTGGTTCATGTCTTGCGGGTGCCGGGAGGGCTCGCCACGTCAGGGCAGGACGGGTGCCGATTCACGCCTTGCGGCATGGATCAGGCGGCGGTTTGCTCCTGCTGGGCCTTGCGGGCCTCTTCGCGCTCGACTTGCTTCATCATCACGGAAGGAGCGGTCTCGGCCTTGTCCTTCTGCACGGTCAGGTGACGCAGCACGGCGTCGTTGAACTTGAAGCCGGTTTCGAGTTCAGCCAGGATTTCTTTGCTGGTTTCGATGTTCAGGCACAGGTAGTGGGCCTTGGCCAGCTTGTTGATCTGGTAAGCCAGTTGACGGCGGCCCCAGTCTTCAACGCGGTGAACCTGGCCACCGTTTGAGGTGATCAGGGTCTTGTAACGCTCCAGCATGGCCGGAACCTGTTCGCTTTGATCCGGGTGGATCAGCACGATGATTTCATAGTGACGCATGGTGACTCCTTGTGGATTCCCCACCTCTCAAGCGTCGAGAAGGTGGGATGGAAGCCGTCGCGAAGCGTCAAACCCGCTGACGGCAAGGGTTGGGCCCCTTTTTGACGTGAGTCGTCAGAGGCTTCAACATTCGGAAAACCCGCGAGTATAGCAACAAAAACGCCACCCGAGGGTGGCGTTGAGCGGATTCCGTGGCGAAGAGGAGCCGAAAAAGGGCTCCAGCTTCAGCGCGAGGGCGTTCGGGGCCTCACTTGGCCGCCAGGCGCTGCCAGGTGTCGACCACCGTGTCCGGGTTCAGCGACAGGGACACGATGCCCTCGGCGGCCAGCCACTCGGCGAAATCCGGGTGGTCGGAAGGGCCCTGTCCGCAGATGCCGATGTACTTGCCGGTGGCTCGGCAGGCGGCGATGGCACGCGAGATCATGGCCTTGACGGCCGGGTCGCGTTCGTCGAAGTCATGGGCCAGCAGCTCCAGGCCGGAGTCGCGGTCCAGGCCCAGGGTGAGCTGGGTCAGGTCGTTCGAGCCGATGGACATGCCGTCGAAGTGCTCCAGGAACTGCTCGGCCAGGATGGCGTTGGATGGCACCTCGCACATCATGATGACGCGCAGGCCGTCCTTGCCGCCCTTGGACTCGCGCACCAGGCCGTGGTCGGCCAGCATCTTGTTGACTCGCTCGGCCTGCTTCAGGGTGCGCACGAAGGGCACCATGATCTCGACGTTGGTCAGACCCATGTCGTTGCGCACGCGCTTCAGGGCTTCGCATTCCATCGCGAAGGCCTCGCCGAACTCGGCGCTGATGTAGCGCGAGGCACCACGGAAGCCGAGCATCGGGTTTTCTTCTTCGGGCTCGTAGCGCGAACCGCCGATGAGCTTCTTGTACTCGTTGGACTTGAAGTCCGACAGGCGCACGATGACGGGCTTGGGCCAGAAAGCGGCGGCGATGGTGGCGATGCCCTCGGCCAGCTTGTCGACGTAGAAGGCGCGCGGCGAGGCATGGCCACGGGCCACGGACTCGACGGCCTTCTTCAGGTCGTTGTCGACATTGGGGTAGTCGAGGATGGCCTTGGGGTGCACCCCGATGTTGTTGTTGATGATGAACTCCAGGCGGGCCAGGCCCACGCCGGCGTTGGGCATCTGCGCGAAGTCGAAGGCCAACTGCGGGTTGCCGACGTTCATCATGATCTTCAGGCCGATGTGCGGCATCTCGCCACGGGTGACCTCGGTCACCTCGGTTTCCAGCAGGCCTTCGTAGATGTGGCCGGTGTCGCCTTCGGAGCAGGCAACCGTCACCAGGGTGCCGTCGGTCAGGCGCTCGGTGGCGTTGCCGCAGCCCACCACGGCTGGGATGCCCAGTTCACGCGCGATGATGGCCGCGTGGCAGGTGCGCCCGCCACGGTTGGTGACGATGGCGCTGGCGCGCTTCATCACCGGTTCCCAGTTGGGGTCGGTCATGTCGGTGACGAGCACGTCGCCCGGCTGGACCTTGTCCATCTCGGAGATGTTGTGAACGATGCGGACCGGGCCGGTGCCGATCTTCTGGCCGATGGCGCGGCCTTCGGCCAAGATGGTGCCGGTGCTCTTGAGCTTGTAGCGCTGCTCGGTTTTGCCCTGCTGCTGGCTCTTCACCGTCTCGGGGCGGGCCTGCAGGATGTAGAGCTTGCCGTCGGTGCCGTCCTTGCCCCATTCGATGTCCATCGGGCGGCCATAGTGCTGTTCGATGATGAGGGCGTAGCGGGCCAGCTCCATCACGTCGTCGTTGGTCAGGCTGTAGCGGTTGCGGGCCTCCACCGTGGTGTCCACGGTCTTGACGAGCTTGCCCGACGCAGCCTTTTCTTCAGGCGTGGAGAACTCCATTTTGATCAGCTTGGAGCCCAGGTTGCGGCGGATGACGGCCTGCTTGCCGGCCTTGAGCGCCGGCTTGTGCACGTAGAACTCGTCGGGGTTGACGGCGCCTTGCACCACGGTCTCGCCCAGGCCATAGCTGGATGTGATGAAGACGACGTCCGAAAAGCCGGACTCGGTGTCGATGGTGAACATCACGCCAGCGGCGCCGATGTCGGAGCGGACCATGCGTTGTACGCCGGCCGACAGGGCCACCACGTCGTGGGCGAAGCCCTTGTGCACGCGGTAGGAGATGGCGCGGTCGTTGTAGAGCGAGGCGAAGACTTCCTTCATCTTGTGCAGGATGTCTTCGATGCCGACGACGTTGAGGAAGGTTTCCTGCTGGCCGGCGAAGGAGGCGTCAGGCAGGTCTTCGGCGGTGGCCGAGGAGCGCACGGCGAACGAGGCCTGGGGGTTGTCGCCAGCGAGGGTGACGAAGGCGTCGCGGATGGCTTTTTCGAGGTCGGCGGGGAAGGGTTGGGCCTCGACCCAGCCCCGGATCTCGGCGCCAGCCTGGGCCAGGGCCTTCACGTCTTCGGTGTCGAGCGTGGCCAGGCGTTGGCTGATGCGCAGGCTCAGGCCGTCATGCTTGAGGAACTCGCGGAAGGCGTGGGCGGTGGTGGCGAAGCCGGTGGGCACGCGCACGCCATCGGGCAGCTGGGAGATCATCTCGCCCAGCGAGGCGTTTTTGCCGCCGACGGCCTCGACGTCGGACATGCGCAGTTGCTCGAAGGGCACGACCAAGGCGGTCGGCTCAAAGCGTTCGGTCATAGAAAAGCTCCAGGATGGTGAAAAAATCTTGTTGCTTCCGGGGCGGGGCTGCGGCGGCCAGTCTGTTGTTTTGATGATGTGACTTGGCGGGCGTCAGCGGGCGGGCCGGAAACGGTTGAAGCGATTGTAGGGTCACGCCTATGATCCGGGGGGTCTTTCCAATGAATCCGGATCGCCTGCGGGGCCTGTGTTGTGAACAGCGCACCCCCTCGTTTGCGGTCCCCTGCTTCACATGACCGATCGCAGTGTCTTTTTCGTTTCCGATGGCACCGGCATCACCGCCGAAACCATGGGTAACTCCATCCTGGCCCAGTTCGCCATCAAGCCGCGCCATGTGCGCCGGCCCTTCATTGACACGGAGGACAAGGCCTTTCATGTGGTGCGAGAAATCAACAACGCCGCCGAACGCGAGGGGCAGCGCCCCATCGTGTTCACGACCCTCGCCAACGACGATGTGCTGAGCATCCTCAAGACCTGCCAGGGCAAGGTGTTCGACGTCATCAAGACCTTCGTCGAGCCGCTCGAGGAAGAGTTCAACATGAAGTCCAACCACCGCGTTGGCCGCTTCAGCGATCCGAGCGTGGACCGCGAATACAACGACCGCATCGACGCGATCAACTACGCGCTGGAGCACGACGACGGCCAGTCCTCCCGCAACCTGGAAGAGGCCGATGTGGTGCTGGTGGGGGTGAGCCGCTGCGGCAAGACGCCGACTTCGCTGTACCTGGCGATGCAGCACGGGGTGAAGGCGGCCAACGTGCCGCTGATCCCCGAGGACTTCGACCGCGGCTTCCTGCCGACCATGCTCAAGCCCTACAGGAAGAAGTGCTTCGGGCTGACCATCGACCCGCAGCGGCTGAGCCAGATCCGCAACGAGCGGCGACCGAACAGCCGTTATGCCGACCTCGAGAACTGCCGCTTCGAGGTGCAGCAGGCCGAGGCGATGATGCGCCGCGAGGGCATCGCCTGGTTGTCGTCGACGCACAAGTCGATCGAAGAGATCGCCACGACCATCCTGCGTGACATCAGCCCTGATCGGTTGATTTACTGATCGGTGACGTGACGGCCACTCGCCTGAGCAATTTGGTCAGGGCCGGAAACGAGCTGGGCCAAGAAGCCTCTTAGGTGCGCTGACAGGCGCTGGCCTTGCTCGGTGGCAGTGGGGTCTGCTTGTCTGGCCTGGTCTTGGGTGAGGGTGGCCAGTTCGGTGAGGCCTGGTGTGCGCAGGTTCAGGGCGATGCCCTTGATCTCATGGGCGACCTTGGCCAATTGGGCGAGGTCGCTGGCTTGCACGGCGAGGTCGAGTTGCTCCGCCACGCCGGGCAGGGTCTGCCGCGCCACACCGATCAGGGCGGTCAGGACGCCAGGCTGGGGGGCGAAGTGCTGTTGCATGCTGGCCCAGTCGGCGGCGGGCGTGGGGCGCTCAGGGGGCGCCGACAGGCTGGCCGAGTTGGACGGTGGAACAACGTTCATGGAAGTCTCCGGCGGGCGGGTGACGTGCTTGAGCACCGCCTGCACCAGAGTATCCAGCATGTAAGGCTTGGTGATGTAGTCGACCATGCCGCATCGCAGCGCTTCCTCTCGCGCCTGGCTGAACGCGTGGGCGGTCAGCCCAATGATGGGCATGTGTGGCGCCAGGACCTTGATGCGGCGAGTGGCTTCGTTGCCGTCCATGATCGGCATCTGGATGTCGCACAGGATGAGATCGATGTCCGGCTTTCCCTGCTCCACGCGAGCGACGGCTTGAGCTCCGTCGAAGGCGAACTCGATGATGGCGCCCTCGGCTTCCAGCATCTGCCCAAGGATCAGCCGGTTCACGGGGTTGTCTTCGGCGGCCAGGATGCGCAGTCCCTTGAGGCGAAACAGGCCGTTTCGGGCTCGCGGCCGTGGGCGATGGGAGAGGGCGTTCAGCAGCCTCAAGGGCGAGAGCGGCCCGCTCAGCAAGATGGCATCCATGGACAAGGGTGCACCGTCCGGCCCAGTGGGGCGGCTGCGGGCATCGGGCGTGTGAACGATGACGGGCAGCCCGGCGGCGAGCCGTTCGTTGAGCAAGGCCATGAGATGGGTGCTCAATGCGCGTTGGTGTACCAGCAGGATGGCTCCGGCAGGCAACGCTTCAGGCGGGGTGTCGCGGCAGCAGGCAGGGCAGCCTCGTTGCTTGAACTGGTCTAGCAGTTGCTCGCATTCGTTCGCCTGGTAGCCAATGAGCAGGATGTTGGACAAGGGTGTCCACCGCGCACGGGTCGATGCTTTGAGGGGCAAGGTCACGCTGAAGCTCGTGCCGCTGCCGAGTTCGCTCTGGACGACGATGCTGCCGCCCATGAGCGACACAAGGTGCTTGCAAATGGCCAAGCCCAGGCCCGTGCCAGCCTGGCTGCCGTGGGCGTCGCGCGCCTGGTCATGCAGCTTGTCATGCGATCGGTCATGCACTTGCACGAAGGGCTGGAACAACTCACCCAGGCGCTCGGCGGGGATGCCCATGCCGGTGTCGCTGACCGTGATGTGCAGCCGGTCGCCCTGCTGGTGCAGGCTCAGTCGGACTTCGCCCTGGTCGGTGAACTTGATGGCGTTGGTGGTCAGGTTGACGAGGATCTGTGCCAGCCGTTTGGCATCGCTCAGCACCTGGGCAGGTGCGTCGACCGACTCGTCGATCACCAGCTTGAGCCCCTTGCCACAAGCGCGCAAGGCGGTGACGCCGATCACCTGCTCGATCAGCTTGCCGATGTCGACCATGCCGAGGTGCAGGTGCATCTTGCCGGCTTCGATCTTGGAGAAGTCGAGCACGTCGTCGATCAAGGAGAGCAGGTGCTGCCCAGAAGCGAGAATCTGTCGGAAGGTGGCTGCACTGGCCGAGTTCGCACTCTCTTTCTGCCCGATCTGGGCCAGGCCGAACATGGTGTTGAGCGGGGTGCGCAGTTCGTGGCTGATGTTGGAGAGGAAGTCGGATTTGGCTTGGCTGGCGGCGCGCGCAGCTTCCTCTGCTCGCTTGACGTTGGTGACGTCGAGCACGAGAACAAGGAAGCCCTTGACCTCATTTCCATCGAAATCAGGCAGGTAATGTGTTTCGCTGACGCGGTGCAAGCCCGGTTGGCCCGGCACCGGCAGGTCACGCAGGAAACATTGGCGCTCGCCTCGCAGCGTGGCGTCGATGTAAGGCTTGTTGAGCGCATAGAGGTCCTCGCCAAGCAGTTCGACGATGTGGCGGCCGTGGATGTCTTGCGGCGCGATGCCGAACCATTCGCCATATGCGTAGTTGGCGAAGCGGTTGCGCAACTGATCATCCCAGTAGCCGATCAGGCCGGGTACACCGTCTAGGATGGTCTGCAGCAGGCGTTGATGCTCGTTGAGCGCAGCGGTTCGGTCGGCCACGCGTTCGGTCAACTGCGCGTTGAGCCGCTGGATTTCCTCTTCGGCCAGTTTGTGGGCGGTGATGTCCATCACGATGCCGACGTAATGGGTCGGGCCGTTGCGGGCAATCAAGCCGGGCTGGCCGCGACTGAGGATCCAGCGGATGGGCCCCCGCTCAGGGTTGGTGCGCCAACTGGTTTCAAAAGGGGCGCCGACCTGCCTGGCTTCGCTGACCACGCGCAGGGTCTGCTCGCGGTCGTCGGGGTGGACGCTGGACAACCAAGTGTCGAAAGACGGGGGGAGGGCGCCTGGATCGAGACCATAGAGGTGCCAGACTTCGTCGGTCCAGCGGTTTTCATCGGTCTCGAGATCCCACTCCCAGACGCCGGCATGGGCGGCGCGCAAGGCGAGTTCCAGGCTGGCTACTGTGGGGGAAGGGTGCCCCACCGTGGGCTCTTGCGTGGTCGCGACAGCCATCGGGCCTCCTTGCATGGACGCACCGGCGGCGAAGCGGTGCGAGGCGTGAAGGGGCCCGTCGTGAAACCACTAACGCGCACCGAGCCCGGCGGATGAACGCCCATTGTCTTGGTGCGGCTTGTGGTGCCGCACAAAAACCATGCTCGCCACCAGGATATGTGTGGCGTCAAGCATTCGCGGAGATGGGCAGGCAACTGCAGAACAGGTTGCGGTCACCATGGACGTTGTCCACACGGCCGACAGGCGACCAGTATTTCTGCTGGCGCAGGCCGGCCACCGGGTAGGCGGCGAGTTCGCGGCTGTAGGCGTGAGCCCATTCGTTGTCCAGCAGGGCCGCTGCGGTGTGCGGGGCGTGCTTCAGCGGGTTGTCTTCGCGGGGCAGACGGCCTTCTTCTACGGCACGGATCTCTTCGCGGATGGCGATCATGGCATCGCAGAAGCGGTCCAGCTCGGCTTGCGATTCGCTCTCGGTCGGCTCCACCATCAGGGTGCCTGCCACGGGGAAGCTGAGCGTCGGGGCGTGGAATCCGTAGTCGATGAGGCGCTTGGCCACGTCCTCGGCGGAGACGCCGCTGCTGTCCTTCAGGGGGCGGAGGTCCAGGATGCATTCGTGCGCCACGCCGCCGCCCTTGACGACGCTGCTGCCGCCGCTGAAGTGGATGTCGTAGTGGCCCGCCAGGCGGGCTGCCACGTAGTTGGCGTTGAGGATGGCCACCTCGGTGGCGGCGGTCAGGCCTTGTTCGCCCATCATGCGGATGTACATCCAGCTGATGGGCAACACGGCGGCGTTGCCCAGCGGGGCGGCACTGACAGCGCCGACTTGGTGCTGCGTGCCGATGCCAGCCGAGCGGTGGGCCGGCAGGAAGGGCACGAGGTCATCGACCACGCAGACGGGGCCGACGCCGGGGCCGCCACCGCCGTGCGGGATGCAGAAGGTCTTGTGCAGGTTGAGGTGGCTCACGTCGCCGCCGAACTGACCAGGCGCGGCCAGGCCGACCAGCGCGTTCATGTTGGCGCCGTCCACGTAGACGCGGCCGCCATGTTCGTGCACCAGCTTGCACAGCTCGGTCACGCGGGTTTCATAAACGCCGTAGGTGGAGGGGTAGGTGATCATCACGGCGGCCAGGTTGGCGCTGTGCTGCTCACACTTGGCGCGCAGGTCATCGAGGTCGACGTTGCCGTTGGCGTCGCACTTCGTGACGACCACCTTCAGGCCGACCATCTGGGCGCTGGCCGGGTTGGTGCCGTGGGCGGATTCGGGGATCAGGCAGATGTCGCGATGGCCTTCGCCGCGCGACTCGTGGTAAGCCCTGATGACAAGGAGGCCGGCATACTCGCCTTGCGAGCCGGCGTTGGGCTGCAGGCTGATGCCGGCGTAGCCCGTGGCCTGCGACAGCCAGGCGCACAGCTGTTGGTCGAGCAGCTCGTAGCCCTTCAGTTGTTCGCGCGGGGCGAAGGGGTGGATGTGGGCGAATTCCGGCCAGGTGATGGGGATCATCTCGCTGGTGGCGTTGAGCTTCATGGTGCACGAGCCCAGCGGGATCATGCTGCGGTCCAGCGCCAGGTCCTTGTCGGACAGGGCGCGGATGTAGCGCAGCATCTCGGTTTCGGAGTGGTGGGTGTTGAAGACCGGGTGCGTGAGGAAGGTGCTGGTGCGGCGCAAGCCTTCGGGCAGGCCGATGGTGCCGCTGGCGGCGAGTTGATCGATGCCAGGCACGGCCTTGCCGTTCGCGAACAGGCCCAGCAGGTCGGCCAGGTCGGTGCGGGTGGTGGTCTCGTCCAGAGAGATGCCCAGCGTGTCGGCGCTGGCGGCGCGCAGGTTCATGCCCTGGGCGACCGCCGCGGCCATGAGAGCGTCGCGTTCGGCGGTGCTGGCGCAGCGCACGTGCAAGGTGTCGAACCAGGTGTCGTGCAGCAGTTCGCGGCCGAGCTGCTTGAGACCAGCGGCCAGGATCGAGGCGTAGGCAGTCACGCGCTGGGCGATGCGCTTCAAGCCTTCGGGGCCGTGGTAGACGGCGTACATGCTGACCACGACGGCCGGAAGCACCTGTGCCGTGCAGATATTGGAGGTGGCTTTCTCGCGGCGGATGTGCTGCTCGCGGGTCTGGAGGGCCAGGCGGTAGGCTGGGTTGCCGTGCACGTCGACGCTGACACCGACCAGGCGGCCGGGCAGCGAGCGCTTGAAGGCGTCTTGCGTGGCCAGGTAGCCGGCGTGCGGGCCGCCGTTGCCCATGGGCATGCCGAAGCGCTGGGTGGTGCCGCAGGCGATGTCGGCGCCGAGTTCGCCGGGCGAGGCCAGCAGGGTCAGGGCCAGCAGGTCGGCGGCGACGATGGCCAGCGCGCCCTTGGCGTGCAAGGCGTCGATCAGGGGCTTGAGGTCGCGCACCTGGCCGTTGACGCCGGGGTACTGCAACAGGGCGCCGAAGCAGTCGTTGGTTTCGAGGTGTTTGACGAGGTCGTTCGCGTGAACGACGTCGACCGTGATGCCCAGCGGCTTGGCGCGGGTCTGGATCACCTCGAGGTTTTGCGGCAGCACGTCATGAGCCACTACGAAGCGCTGCGACTGGCTTTTGCCCACGCGGGCGGCCAGGGTCATGGCTTCGGCGGCGGCCGTGGCCTCGTCGAGCATCGACGCGTTGGCGATCGCCATGCCGGTCAGGTCGGTGACCATGGTCTGGAAGTTGACCAGGGCCTCCATGCGGCCTTGCGAGATCTCGGCCTGGTAGGGCGTGTAGGCGGTGTACCAGGCAGGGTTCTCGAGGATGTTGCGCAGGATGACGCCGGGCGTGAGCGTGTTGAAGTAGCCCTGGCCGATGAAGCTGCGCAGCACCTTGTTCTGCTGGGCGATGGCCTTGAGTTCGTCCAGCGCCTGGGCTTCGGTCAGCGGGGCCGGCAGGTTCATCGGCGCGGGGCGTCGGATGCTGGCGGGCACGATGGCTTCGACCAGGGCGTGGCGCGAAGCCACGCCGATCGCCTTGAGCATCTGCGCCTGTTCGGCGTCCCAGGGGCCGATGTGGCGGGCCTGGAATTCGGTCGCGTTCTCGAGTTGCGACAGGGAGGGCAGGGAGGACAGGGCAGCGTGGCTCATGGTGTTCGGCATCGGGGTGGGGGCGGGGTGCGGCGGGCTCAGGGCCGCACCCGGGGCTCGGCCGGGCCATTCAGGGGGCCGGCACTCGGGACGCGCAGGGCGCGAACGAAGCTGGTCAGGCGTTCTTCAGCAGCTCGTCGTAGCCGGTTTTGTCCAGCAGGGCGTCGAGCTGGGCGGGGTTGGCCAGCTTGACCTTGAAGAACCAGCCGGCGCCGGTCGGGTCGGTGTTGGCCAGGGCTGGGTCGTCGCGCAGGGCTTCGTTGACTTCGGTGATCTCGCCGTCGACGGGCATGTAGACATCGGCGGCGGCCTTCACGGACTCAACCACGCCGGCCACGTCCTTGGCCTTGAAGGTGGTGCCCACGACGGGCAGGTCGACGAAGACCACGTCACCCAGGGCGTCCTGAGCGTGGTGGGTGATGCCGACGATGGCCGAGCCATCGGCTTCGATTTGCAGCCATTCGTGGTCGGGCGTGTACTTGATGGTCATGGTGACGTCCTTGGGGTTCTGGTGAGGTTTGAGCCGAACGGGCGTGATTGTCTATCAGCACCCGGCGGAAATTGACGTGTTTGGCGTGCTTGGCTTGCGCTTAACCGCCAGATCAGCCGCGGTGATAGCGGTTGGGCACGAAGGGGGTGCTGACCACGGTCATGGGCACCTTCTTGTCGCGAACCAGGGCGAAGACAGGCGTGCCGACGGCCGCGTTGGCCGTCGTGACGTAGGCCAGGGCCACCGGCTGGTTCAGGCTCGGGCCGAGCGAGCCGCTCGTGACCACGCCGATCTCGGCGCCGCTGGCGTCGACCACCTTGGCGCCCTCGCGCACGGGCATGCGCTCGGTGCTGATCAGGCCGACCCGTTTGCGGGCGGCGCCTTGCGCCAGTTGAGCGTCGACGACGGCCGCGCCGGGGTAGCCACCGGCGCGCGCGCCACCGGCGCGGCGCACTTTCTGGATGGCCCAGGTCAGGCTGCCTTCCACCGGGGTGGTGGTGGTGTCGATGTCGTGGCCGTACAGGCACAGGCCGGCTTCCAGGCGCAGGGTGTCGCGCGCGCCCAGGCCGATGGGCTTGACCTCGGGCTGTGCCAGCAGGGCGCGGGCCAGTTGCTCGGCCTTGTCCGCCGGAACGGAAATCTCGAAGCCGTCTTCGCCGGTGTAGCCCGAGCGCGTCACGAAGCAGTCGATGCCGTCGAGCTGGAAATGGCCGCCGGTCATGAACACCAGTTGCCGCACGCCGGTGTTCAGGCGGGCCAGCGCGGTGACGGCTTCGGGGCCTTGCAGCGCCAGCAGGGCCTGCTCGGGCAGGGGGGTGACGGTGCAGAGGCGTCCGATCTTGGACTGCATGTGGGCGATGTCTTGCGTCTTGCAGGCGGCGTTGACGACCACGAAGAGGTCGTTTTCGCGGCGGGTGACCATCAGGTCGTCGAGGATGCCGCCTTGCTCATTGGTGAAGAGGGCGTAGCGCTGCTTGAACACCGGCAGGTCGACGATGTCGACGGGCACCAGGGTTTCGAGGGCGGCATCGGCGCCTGGGCCGCTGAGCAGCACCTGGCCCATGTGCGAGACATCGAACAGCCCGGCGGCGGCACGGGTGTGCTTGTGTTCGGCGAGGATGCCGCTGGCGTACTGCACGGGCATGTCGTAGCCCCCGAAGGGCACCATCTTGGCACCGAGTTCGATGTGCAGGGCGTGCAGGGGCGTCTTGAGCAGGGGCTGGCTGGTGTGGTCGGCGGACATGTGGAACGCAGGCGGTGAGGCCTGGGTGAGGGCAATCGTGGTGTCGATGCCGCGTGTCGCTCATCCTGACCGTCAGGCCCGGAGGTGCCACACGTGGCGCTGCCCTCTCTGTCCGCTTTACCTGAGAGATTGACCCATCGCGCCAGCATGCTTGCGCGGCGTGGGCTTGCCCCTTCGGTGGCCAAGCTCACCTGGCGCATTGTGTGCGCAAGGTCACCAGGCTCTCTCCAGCGAGGATCACGACCCAGCCTGCTGCAAGCACCAACTGCGAGCAGAAAGCGGGACCATGTTTGCCAGTCCTTTTGCCTGAGCGTTCGGACCGCAGCCTTCGCCACATGCCCTGCGCCTTCGGCGGCCGTCGCTCGCCTTGCTGCTCGCGGGCAGTGAAAGGCAATCCGGCGCTCTCCTGACAAGTCGACAGTGTATCAGTCCGGCATACACTGCCGGGCACATGATCACCTGGGGATCCGTCGAGCCATGAACGACACAGTGCATCGCATTCACCTGGGGAAGCGGTTGGCGCTGCTGGCGGGCGTTGCCGTGTTGTATTTCCTGGTCGCCCGGTTCAGCCTGAACCTGGACTTCGCCAACAGCAATGCCTCGCCAATCTGGCCGCCTTCCGGCCTGGCGCTTGCTGCCATGTTGCTGTGGGGCAAACGAAGCGCGCCGGGGATCTGGTTGGGGGCCTTCCTGGCCAATGTGGCGGCTTTTCTCGACACGCCAGACATGCCTGGTTCCATGGCCGTCTTGGCCAGTGCGCTGATTGCATGCGGAAACCTCGGTGAGGCCGTGCTGGGACGTGCACTGATCCTTCGCTTGAGAGGGCGCGCGGAGCTGGACTCACCGGTTGATGTTTACGTCTTCGCCTGTGTCACGCTGGTATCGGCGCTGGTCAGCATGGGAGTTGGCTGCGGGACCCTGCTGACGCTGGGGCTGGTGAAGGCCGAGCTTGGATCGGTGGTTGCCTTCACGTGGTGGTTGGGCGATGTGACGGGCATGTTGGTGTTGACGCCCTTGCTGTTGTGGCTCGCCAGCCCGTCTGACAAACGCCTGGTTGGCGCCCGACCGCATCGCATCGGGCCCACGGTTGCCGGCTTTGTCCTGGCGTGCGTCGTGGTGTTCGGTTGGGATACGGGCTGGGGCAGTGCCGACAGGCTGGTGAGCATGCTGCTCGTTTTGAGCGTGGTACTGGCTGCCTACCGGCATGGCCTCGGCGGTGCTTGTCTGGCGGTGTTCGCGATGTCTTGCGTCGCAGTTCAGCAGACTTTGGCGGGGCATGGGTTGTTCGCCAAGGCAACCGTCAACGACTCCTTCATTTCGTTGGATGGCTTCATCGTCCTGTGCACCATGGCTGGCCTGGTGGTCGCGGCCACATCAAGGGGGGCAGCCCGTGGCTCTGTTGCTGGACGTGAGGCCAACATCCGGCTGCCGGTGGTCGTGCTCACGGGTTGCTTGGGGCTCACCTTGCTCGCCTGGCACTTCATCGCGGCTGATACCGAGCGCCGTGCGCGTGAGCGCTTTGATCAACTCGCCGATGACATCGTGCAGCGTGTGGCCGATCGCATGCGGACCTATGAGTTGGCGCTGGAGGGGGGCAGGGGGCTGTTTGACGCATCGTCCTCTTCCGTGACGAGGCAAGAGTGGCGGGCATACGTGTCGGCGTTATCCCTTCAGCAGCGGGTGCCTGGCATCCAGGGCATGGGCTTCGCACAATACATCCCGGCCTCTCAGCTCGATGAGCACGAGCGCGCCATGCAGGCCCAGGGCAACCTTGACTACCACGTGCGACCGGCCGGCCCGCGTGCCGAATACACGTCGATCATCTACCTTGAGCCTTTTGATGCGCGCAACCAGCGGGCCTTTGCGTTCGACATGTTTTCCGAGCCGGTCAGGCACGAAGCCATGGCACGGGCCAGGGATACAGGCCGGACCGCCGTTTCAGGTCGCGTGACGTTGCTTCAGGAAACGAGCGAGGCACCGCAGTCAGGCGTCCTGATGTACTTGCCCGTTTTCAGCCGCGATGATGGGGCTGCTTCTGCTGAGTCTGAGAGCCATCGGCTGATGGGCTTTGTCTATGCGCCTTTCCGGGTTGGCGACCTGATGCGGGGCATGCTGGGTGATGACGAATTGGCGTTGGCATACCTGGATCTGCACGATGGCGCCGAGCCGGTGTCAAGGCAGAAAATGTTCTCTTCCTACGATGGGCGTTACGCGCCTTATCCGAGGCAGTCCACGCTGGTGCGGACCTTGGAAATCGGTGGACGGACCTGGTCCATCGACCTGGCCTCCACACCGGTGTTCGAGGCTGGCGTGGACACGCAGAAAGCCCAGATCAGCCTGGTGGCGGGAACACTGATCAGCCTGCTGGTGTTCTCGGTGATGAGGGCTTTGATGTTGCATCGCGCTGATGCGTTGGCGCTGGCTGAGACCATGACCCGAGAGCGCGCTGCGGTAGAGACGCGGTTGCAGTCACTGGCCGAGACAGCAGGAGACGCGATCCTGGTTGCGGAGCAGGGCGGCTACATCGATTACTGCAATGGCACGGCCGAGAAAATGCTGGGTCATGCCCGAGGCGAGTTGTTGGGGCGTCCTCTTGAGGAATTCGTGTCGGAGGATCAGCGTGCTGCATTCGCCGCATGGCTGCAACATGAGGATGGCTTGGCGCAGGGCGGCACGGTGACGAGCCGTAGCCGGATGCTGCGCAAGGACGGCTCGACAGTCCCTGTGGAGGTGAACGTCAGCCACTGGCAGGCCAACGGCGTGCGCTACGTCGGTTTGGTGCTGCGCGACATCACCGATCATCTGGCGGCACTGGGCCACCTGGAGCAGACCAAATCGCTATTCAGCAACGTGCTGGACAACATCCCGGCGATGGTTGGGCTGTGGGACCAAGACGTGCGCAACCGATATTGCAACCGCGAATACGAGGACTGGTTTGGCGTGACGGCGAGCGAGGCCTATGGCCGGCACATCCGCGAAGTGATCGGCGAGTCGCTGTACCTGCGCAACAAGGGCTACATCGATCGAGCCTTGTCAGGCGAGAGGGTGTCGTTCGAGCGCCTCATCGAGAGCCCGGATGGCCGCACCCGCTACGCCCAGGCGCACTACCTGCCCGACTTCCACGAAGGCATCGTGAAGGGCTTCTTCGTGCTGGTCTTCGACATCACGCCTTTGTTCACGGCGCGGCAGGCGTTGCAGCACAACCTCAAGCTGCATGACCTCATCTTCCACCACGCCGGGGTGGGCATCGCGCTCACGCGTCATCGGCGCTATGAGCGTGTCAGTCGTGAGTTCACGCGCCTGCTTGGCTACGAAGAAGGGGAGTTGGATGATCAGCCGTCTTCCTGCATCTTCCCTGATCAAGCCAGTTATGAAGCCATGAGGCGTCAGGCGGACGAAGCCTTACCTGTGGGGTAGCCCCTCGATCTTGAGGCTTTTCTGCGTTGCAAGAACGGGGACACCATCTGGTGCCACATGCTGGCCCGCGCGGTGGACCCGCAAGATGAAGCCCAAGGCACGATTTGGATCGTCCAGGACTTCCGCGACCGCAAGCAGCGCCAGGAGCTACTGGAACGCGCCCGTGCCGACGCGGAAAGCGCCGCCAAGCTGAAAGCCGACTTCCTGGCGAACATGAGCCACGAGATCCGCACGCCCATGAACGGCATCATCGGCCTGACGGCGCTCACACTCGAAAGCGAACTGGCGCCCGTGCAGCGCGAGAACTTGATGATGGTCCAGGACAGCGCGCGCTCGTTGTTGGGCCTGCTCAACGACATCCTCGATTTCTCGAAGATCGAGGCAGGCAAGCTGACCCTGGAGCATGCGCCTTTCGACCTGCGGGAGCAGTTGTCGATGGCGGTGGGCCCCTCCGCGCTGATGGCTTGGCACAAGGGCGTCGAATTCACCATCGACGTTGCCCCTGAAGTGCCTCAGCAACTCTGGGGGGACTCTCTGCGCCTGATGCAGGTGGTGCGTAACTTGGTGGACAACGCGGCCAAGTTCACCATGCAAGGTGAGATCGTCTGCAAGGTGACGCACGAGGCCGATGAGGACGAAGGCGTGCGGCTGCTGGTCGAGGTGTCGGACACCGGGCCTGGCATCCCGGACGAGACCCAGGCCAGCATCTTCGAAGCCTTCGTTCAAGCGGACAGCTCCGTGACGCGGCAATACGGTGGGACGGGCCTGGGGCTGACCATCTGCGCCCAGATTGTTTCGATGATGCACGGCAAGATCGACCTGCTCAGCGAACCGGGTCAAGGCGCGTGCTTCAGCTTCACAGTGCGCTTTGATCAGGCTTCTTCATCGCCGGTGCTTGAGAAAGAGCAGGCGGACGCCTTGAGGGGCAAATGCGTGGGGATTGCCGTGCGCACCGAGGCTGCGTCGCAGGCCTTGCGACGTCAGTTGTCCGCCTGGGGCGTGCGGGCGGTCGAGTCGCTGGGGGCGCAGGGCAGCGACGAACGTTGCGACGCCTGGGTCGTGGATGCCTCGCATCCAGGGGTTTTGCTTGGCATGCCCGAGGGCTTGAACGCCGTTGACCCCAGCAAGCTCATCGTGCTGGAGGGGCCGGGAGGGAGCCCCGGAGACGCCAAACCTTGGGCGAATGGCCTTCGCAAGCCCATCAAAGCGGCCGAGCTGGCTCGCCTGCTGGCATCGTTGATGTCGAATGCGCCTGTGGTGTCAGATGCGGTACTGCGTGACACACCGGTGCAAGACAAGGTCGAGACGCCGCTGGATCTGCTTCTGGCTGAAGACCACCCAGTCAATCAGCGCCTGGCTCAGCGCCTGCTGGAAAAGCGTGGCCATCGTGTCACCTTGGCCACCAATGGGGCCGTGGCCGTTGAGCTGGCCAAACACCATGCGTTTGATCTCATCCTGATGGACGTGCAGATGCCGGTGATGGACGGCCTGACTGCAACCCGTGCGATCCGCGAACTGGAGGTGGAGCAGGGGCGACACACCCCCATCATCGCGCTGACCGCCCATGCCATGAAGGACGAGCTCAGCGAGATGATGACGCAGGGCTTCGACGCTTACCTGGCCAAACCTTTTGATCCGCGTGAATTGGCGGAGTTGGTGACGGCGGTGGCCGCGCGATCACTGTCTTGACCACCCCCGCCCAAGGATGGGCGGGCAGGTCGACCTCAGAACGATGACCAGTCATCGTCAGCCTTGGCTGCGCTTTGCGCCAGTGCGGCCTGGGCAAGGGGAGCGGTGCTCGTGGCAGGAGCCCGGCTGGGCTTGGGCGCACGAGGGGCCGCTGCGGCCACGGTGTGTGCCGGGGCGCGTTCTGCCATGTTTCGTGCGGAGACGACGCTGCTCATCTTGAACTGCCCCACCAGGTCGGCCAGGGCCGAGGCTTGATGCTTCAGGCTCTCCGCAGCCGCTGCACTCTCTTCGACGAGCGCGGCGTTTTGCTGCGTCACCTGGTCAAGCTGGCCCACGGCGTCTGACACCTGTCCGATCGTGGTGGTCTGCTCGGTGGCCATGGAGCTGATCTCAGAGATGTAGTCGGCCACCTCTTGCACTTGGCTGACGATGGCGTCGATCGAGGAGCCCGCGCTCTCCACCAGGCGAGCGCCACTCTCGACATTTTCCAGGCTGGTGCCGATGAGGCCGCGAATTTCCTTGGCGGCGTCAGAGCTGCGGCGTGCCAGGGTGCGCACCTCGCCAGCTACCACGGCGAAGCCACGGCCTTGTTCACCAGCCCGGGCGGCTTCCACCGCCGCATTGAGTGCCAGGATGTTGGTCTGGAATGCGATGCCGTCGATCACGGTGATGATGTCGGCCACCTTTTTCGCGCTCGAAGAGATGTTCTGCATCGTGCTGACCACCTGTTGCATGACCGCTCCACCATCTTGTGCTGCCTGGCGGGCGGATGTTGCCACCGCGTTGGCTTGGCGGGCGGTGTCGGCGTTCCTTTCCACGGTCGAGCGGATCTCCATCATGGAGGCCGTGGTTTGTTGCAGGTTGGACGCCTGCTCCTCGGTGCGTTGGCTCAGGTCTGCGTTGCCGGTGGCAATTTGGGTCGAGCCCGTGGCGATGGAGTCGCTGGTGTTGCGGACCTGCGTGACGATCTGGGCCAGTCGGTTTTGCATTTGGCCCAGCACGCCCAGAACGCTGTTGACGGGGGCGCTGTCTGCGCCCTGGACGGGGCTCAGGTCGCCGGCTGCCACGCGCAAGGCGGCGGCGTTGAGTTCGGCGGGCTCGGTGCCGAGCGCAGCCTGCAGGCTGCGAACCAAGGCCCAACTCATGGCGACAGCACCCAACAAGGCGAAGGCGCAGATGCCCAGCAGCAAAGCGCGTTGCTGCCCGTAGTCGGCTTGTGCCGTGGCGATCATTTGCTTGGCCTGCTCATGCGTCAGGTCTATGTAACCACCGACCTCGCCGAGCAGCGCTTTGAGCAGTGGGCGACAATCCTCATTCATTTTCGTGATGGCTTCTTCGCGTTTACCAGCCAGGGCCAACTCGACGATGCGCGTGGCGACCGGGCCGTATTGGCTTTCGATCTTGTCGATTTCGGCAACCTTGTCGCGGGCAGCTTGAGGCACGCCTGGCGCTGCTGCGGCCTCCTTCAGTTTTGAGAGTTGCTCGCCCACATCGCTGTGTGCCTTCAAGACTGCAGCCTTTTCTTCAGCCAGTTCATCAGCGCGGCTGACGAGCACGAGGTTTCGGGCTGCGATCGCGCGCCGGTTGACGGCCCCTCTGACATTCGCAGCCAATTCAGCCCGTCCGTTCACACCATGCACGAAAGTGTCAAGGCGTTGATTTGAATCGGAGAGGGCGATCAAGGAAAAACCGGCCATGAACAGCATCAGCACGGTCATGGTGCCGAAGGCCAGCACGAGTTTCATCTTTACCGAGAGCTTGTTCATCTGGAACTCCTGTTCGAACAAACATGGGTGGCGAAAGTCAGGCTGATCTCCACAAGCCATCCAACCCTCTCCGATTGGAAATCGGTGAACAAACCCTGGCGATGGGGCAACCCAACGGTGTGTTTCACCAAACGCTTGTTGAACAAAAGCCTGACACAGACCCCCATCTTGCGATCAGTTGTGTCACTAATTTGATTGAAATGATACTTTCAGGCATGCCTTTTCCAGCGCGTTCAAGCCTTCAGAACGGGAATAAGCACGCTTACCCGCTGCATGTGAACCATGTTGGGGCAAGGATTTCGGGCGGTAAGTGTTGTTGCCGGATCACGTCCGGCCTGCGCGGCCGACGGTGGCGTCAGTGCCCAGCGCCCTCCATCAGTCGTCCAGCGCCGTGGGCAGTGCTGCGCGCAGATGGCTCCAGGCCTCAAGCACGGTGACGGTGTCACCCGCAACGCTGGCCTCTTCGATCGTTCGGGCCAGTTCAGAAAGGTCGCTTCGCCCCAAGGTCTGCAGCAGGGTCTTCAGCCCATGCGCAAGGTGGCGCATCGCGGCCAGGGCCGCTTGGGCACACGCCGCATCGCCTTGCTCGACGTCCACGATGAACTGGGCGCGGCAGGCCTCGGCGTATTCTTCGTAGAGCGAGCGATCTCCCTCGAAGTAGAGATCGATGACTTCTTGCTGGGTCATTCCTCTGCTGGCACCAGCAACGGAGCCACCCTTTGCTGCAAGCAGTCCTGGAGGCGCGATGGCAGCTCCTTCACCAATGCCAGCTTGTGGATGACCGGAACCCCTTCGATGGCGAGTGCGTAGGGGGCTCTTTGCGCTTCGTCCAGCGCCGTCACAACAATGAGCTGGGTTTTTTCGAACTGCCGGTGGGTTTTCAGGCTGGTGATGAGCGTGGCCCCATCGATGCCGGGCAGCAAGATGTCCACGATGAGAACGTCTGGCTGCCATTGTCCAGCCATCGCCAAGCCAGCGATGCCGTCGTCGGCGATCCGATATTCAATGTCTGGAAATCTCTGGCTTATCAGGAGCGCGATCAGCTTTTGATAATGCACCGAGTCTTCGATGATCAGAACACGCGCGGCGCCTTCTGGTCTTCCATGATGATTACCGGAATGAGCAGAGGCTTGGCGATGAGACAGCCGCGCCGATTCAACCGATGTGGCGCCCTGTCGTTCGAGCCACCCATCTACCGAAGATTGGGAAATTCGGCGATGACCGCCGGGGGTTTTCCATGCTTCGAGTTCACCTCGGTCAACCATGAGTTGCACGGAGCGCACGGCAAGCCCAAGCTTGCGCGCAACTTCCCTGGTCGTGTAGTGATGACCCGCCAGGATCGATTCAATGTGCTTCGAGGCCATGCAGCGATTTTTGCCGAACGCAGCCTTGTTTCAAGGGGTTTTCTCAAAAGACTATTTTGCTAAAAATGATAATACCCCTGATGCACTTGGAGCATGTTCGAGATGAACACCTTGGATCGTGCCATTTTTGGCGTTTCATGCATTTCACGATGGCACGCGGGTCGGATGTGAACAGCTGGGCCTGGCTTGAGCTGTGCGCACCCGACTCAGCGTGTTCGCTTCAGTGCAAGGTTGCGAGGAACGCCAACAGGTCGGTGCTTTCTTGCACCGAGAGCTTGCCGTCGAACTTCATCTTGCCACCAGGAACCACGCCCTTGGGGTTGGCGAGGTAGGCCTCGATCTTGTCCGGCGTCCAAACGATGCCGCTTGCCTTGAGTGCATCGGAGTAGACGACATCTGGCACCGTGCCAGCCTTGCGTCCGATGACCGCGAACAAGCTGGGCCCCTTCTTGTTCTTGTTGGCTTTGACGCTGTGGCATTCGGCGCATTGGGCATCGAAGACATCACCGCCACGGGCTGCGACGCCAGCCGCGTTTGCGGACGGCATCGTGCTCAGCAGGAGGGCTCCCATGGACATGAGGGCCAGGCAGGTTTGCTTGGAGAAGATCATGGCGTTTCAGAACGAGGTCCAGGCGAACAGCGTGGTCGTGTCCTTGTCGTGCGGGCGAGTCACGATCGTGCCACCGTCGACGTACTTGCGATAGCTGATGTGCTGAAGGCCCACGCGCAAATTGGCCCAGGGCTCGAGCCATGAGTCTTCTTTGCCAAACGGTGTCCAGTCGAGTTGGTACAGCACGCCTCGATTGGTGCTGCCGGTCTCGGTGTTTGATGAGGTCCCCTTGAACAGGCCAACCGTGGCGCCGTAGGTGTTCTGGAAGAAGTAAGACGCTGCCAGTCGGTGATCCTTTGTTTTGGCTGAAGTCTCGTCGCTGCCATCGGCTGGGTTGGTCTTGCTTCGTTCAATCACGTAAGCGCCGTTGACGGTGAAAATGTGCTGGCGATTGCCGAGGAACTGATAGGTGCCGTCCACCCCCGAGTCCCGGAACCGCTGCCGACTGAACGTGGGCACGTAGGCTCCGAGCGCGTCATCGAACTCCTGCCCATTTTTCTGCGTGCCATTGAAGCCAAACACGCCGATCTGGAAAGCTTGCGTCTTCAGGTCTTGCATGTAGGCCAGGCGGTAATAAGGCGCGCCGTGGAGCTTGCCGTATTCGAGTCCATCAGCTCGGGGCGAGCCGAGGCGCGATTGCATCGAGGTGGGCATGGTGTTGTAGACACCGGCCTCGCCATACCAGTTGCCATCTATCAAGGTGTAGGCGTTGAGGCCCAGCACTTTTTGCTCGCTGCCACCGACGCCATTGAACTCCGCGCCCAATTTATTCGCCTTGTGCGATTGGGTGTAGGGCGCACTCCAGGCCCCGATGTTGTTGAACGGGTCCTGCACCGTGGGCTTGTTGTTCAGCGAAAGTCCGAGCACGGCCTCTTTGCCTGCCACGTTGAAGGTGTCAGCCAGACGCAGATCCAGCGCGTCGAGCGAGGTATGGTGCTCGACGCCATCACGCGTGACCTGGGTGAAGGAGCCGATCTTGTCGGTCAACCGGCCGGCCAGGAAGATCGAAGCTTCGGACAGCGATGTCTTGGACTTGTTGTCGCCCGCGTCGTTCTTGTATTCGGTGTAGTCGGCGACCACCATGCCCGACAAAGGAACCTTGCCGGCCTTGCCGTCGCTGTCGGTGTAGCCACCGATCTTGAACTTGATGCCATAGGGCGTGAGCTGCGGGCCGAAGGCGCCGATGTGGCAGGCCGCGCAGTCTTGGCCGGTCTGGCGCGCGTAGCTGGGCACGGCATGGGCCGAGTTGGCGGTTGCGAAGGCGATGGCGAGCAGGGCGGGGCCAGCCAGCCATTGGCGCGCACGGCGCCAGATCGAGCGTGGGGTCATGGGGTGACGGTCCTTTTTTGTGGGGAATGAAGGAAATCAGCGGGGGTGACGTGCTGGCAACATGGCGCGCAACACGTTGTCTTTGAGGACATGGTGGTGGAGCAGGGCGACAAAGGCATGCAGGCCTATCAAGGCCAACATGGCCCAGCCTGCCCACTCATGGATTTCTTCCAACGTTTCGGCGAGGTCGCGGTCTCGGCTGATGAGTGCGGGCAGATCGAAGCCCATGAAGTCGACGTGACCATAACGAGCGCAGGCCAAGGCATAGCCAATGCCTGGCAGCGTCAGAAGGCCGAGATAGAGCAAGCCATGCCCCATGGCAGAGGCGATTTGCTGAGGGCGGGGCAGGCCATGGCGGGGAGCCGTTGTGCCCAGCCGCAGCGGCACTCTCATCAGGACGAGCATCCAAGCCAGCATGCCGGCGTACCAATGGCCTTGAAGCATCCATTGCCGCACGGATTTTTCTTCAATGAATTCTCTCGACAGCACGAAGGCGAAGGCGCACACGACCGTGAGCGCCGTGAGCCAATGAACGGCCACAAGGGAGTCGGGCCACCGAGACACCACTTGCCTTTCGGGCCGCCCAGCGGGTCGATTTGTTTCTGGTGTGTGTGCCGTGTTTTGCATCCGAAAAAGTTTAGGACTCGGATGCTTGATCTATGTTTTTCGGAAGGGTGGGAAGGTAAAGTTGGATTAAGAAAGGCCCTGATTGAGTCATGGAATAAGAACGCCTCTTGTTCAACCAAAGGGGAAACCCGATTTGTCATGAAAAAAGCCACCCGAGGGTGGCTTGTGTGAAGCGGGCTTGAGCCTCATTTCATGAGCAAGTTCGGCAGCCACAGCGACAGCGGCGGCCAGTAGGTCACCAACACCAGGAAGCCCAGCATGGTCAGCAGCCATGGCCACACGGCGACGGTCAGCTCGGTGATGCCCATCTTGGTGATGCCCGAGGCCACGTACAGGTTCAGGCCCACAGGGGGGTGGCACATGCCCACTTCCATGTTCACCACGATCAGGATGCCGAAGTGCACCGGGTCGATGCCCAGCTTCATGGCCACCGGGAACAGGATGGGCGCCATGATCAGCACGATCGACGAAGGCTCCATGAAGTTGCCAGCCACCAGCAGCAGGATGTTGACCACCAGCAGGAAGGCGATCGGGCCCAGGCCCATGCCCACCAGCCAGTCGGCCAGTTGCTGCGGGATGTTCTCGTTGGCCAGCACGAAGCTGAACAGCACCGCGTTCGTGATGATGTAGAGCAGCATTGCGCTCATGTTGGCCGAGTTCAGCAACACGCGTGGCACGTCTTTCAGGCTCATGTCCTTGTAGACGAACACGGCGATGACGAAGGCGTAGACGGCGCTCATGGCGGCGGCTTCGGTCGGCGTGAACATGCCGGTGTAGATGCCGCCCATCACGATGACGATCAGCATCAGGCCCCAGAACGATTCACGCAGGGCCTTCATGCGTTGCGCGAAGGTGGCCTTGGGCATGCGCGGATAGCCGAACTTGCGGGCGCGCCACCAGGCGGTCAGGCCCAGCAGGAAGGCCAGCAGCAGGCCGGGGATGACACCGGCCATGAACAGGGCGCCCACCGAGGTGTTGGTCGACACCGAATACATCACCATCACGATGGACGGTGGAATGAGGATTCCCAGGGCGCCCGAGGTGGTGATGATGCCGGCGCCGAATTTGTTCGGGAAGCCCGCCTTGACCATCGCCGGCAGCAGGATGGAGCCGATGGCCACGACCGTCGCGGGCGACGAGCCCGAGACAGCTGCGAACAACGCGCAAGCCAACACCCCCGCCAGACCGAGGCCACCGTGCCAGTGACCCACCATGCTGGTGGCGAAGTTGATCATGCGCTTGGCCACACCGCCGTGGGTGAGGAAGTTGCCCGCCAGGATGAAGAAGGGGATCGCCATGATCTCGAACTTCTCGATGCCGGTGAACAGTTTCAAAGCCACCGACTCGACGGGCACGTTCGTGAACCCGAAGATGAAGGTGAGCACGGTGAGCCCCAGCGAGATGGAGATCGGCATGCCGGTCAGCATGAGGACCAGCAGCAGGGTGAAGATGATGATGCCGCTCATGGTTGTCTCCTTCAGGCCTTGGCTTGTTCGGTTTCTTCTTCCAGGCCGTCCACGTGACCGTGGTCGTGGTGGGGCAATTCACCGGTCTTGGTGAAGTTCCAGGCCACCTGCAGGAAACGGAAGCACATCAGCGAAGAGCCGAAGGGGATGGCGCAGTAGATGATCCAGGTCGGCCACTCCAGGTCGGGCGTGGTGGGTCCTTCGATCATTTCCGACACGTCCATGCCCAGCCACTTGTGGACGGCGTAGTCGGCGCCGTTGTGCCAGACGAAGCCTGCACCCATGGTGGCGATGGCTCCGGTGAACAGCGCGCCGGCCATCAGGCCGAAGAGCACGAACTTCTTGCGGTTCTCGGGCTTGAGCTGGTTGATGAGCACGTCCACACCCACGTGGATGCCGGTGCGCACGCCGTAGGCCGCGCCGAACTTGGCCATCCACACGAAGAGGTAGATGGTGGCTTCTTGCGCCCAGGCCAGGTTGATGCCGAGCAGCCAGTCTTGCAATGGCGTGTGGAAGCCGACCGCGTAGCGGTGGACCACGGAGATGAAGATGATGAGGGTGGCTGCGCCCATGAAGGATGCGATCAGCCACTCTTCCAGGTGATCGAGCCATTTCATGATGGGCTCTCCTTGGATGAGGTGGGGAAGGGGTCGAAAAAAGGCCCACGTCATGCGTGGGCCCGGTGCGCGCTCAGCCCATGTCGATCACATCTTGTTGGGATCGAAGTTGGTGGCCTTGTAGATGTCCTGGATGGTCTCTTCGCCGATGCGCGAGGCCATCTGCTTGTGCACCGGGAACATCGCCTTCTTGAGCAGGAAGCGCTCGCCCAGGGTGGGTTGGTAGATGGCGGTCTTGCCGGATGCCTTGACCTTGGCCAGCGCATCCTGGTTGTCCTGGAAGGCGGTGTCGTTGGCGACCTTGGTCGACTCGGCCATGGCCTTGGTGAGCGCGGCGCGGATGTCGGCGGGCAGGCCGTCCCAGAACTTCTTGTTGACGACGACGGCATAGCCAAGGTAGCCGTGGTTGGTCACGGTCAGGTGCTTCTGCACCTCGTGCATCTTCTGGGTGTAGAGGTTGGAGGGCGGGTTCTCGGTGCCATCGACCACGCCGGTCTGCAGGGCCTGATAGGTTTCGGAGAAGGCGAGCACCTGGGGCAGGGCGCCCACGGCGCGCATCTGGGCATCGAGCACCTTGGAGGACTGGATGCGCATCTTCACGCCCTTGTAGTCTTCAACAGCCTTGAGCGGCTTGTTGGCCGACATCACCTTGAAGCCGTTGTCCCAGTAGGCCAGGCCGGTGATGCCGCGCGACTCGAGCTTCTTGAGCAGCTTGGCGCCCACGGGGCCTTGGGTGACGGCGTGCAGGTCGTTGTAGTCATCGAAGATGAAGGGCAGGTCGAAGGCTTCGAATTCCTTCACGCCCAGGGGCGCGAACTTCGACAGGGAGGGAGCCAGCATCTGGACGGAGCCCAGTTGCAGAGCTTCCATCTCTTCCTTGTCCTTGTAGAGCTGGCTGTTGGGGTAGACCTCGACCTTGACCTTGCCCTTGGTGAGTTCGGCGGCGCGCTTGGCGAAGAACTCGGCGGCCTTGCCTTTCGGCGTGTCGATCGCCACCACGTGGCTGAACTTGATGATGATGGGGCTTTGCGCGAAGGCGCTGGGCAGCAGGGCGGCGGTGGCGGCGAGAGCCAGCAGGCCGCGACGCAGGGCTTGGGAGGTGGGGCTTGAGCGCATGAAAGGTCTCCGTTCGTGTGATGGATAAATTGTTCTTCGCACCCGTTCCTGAGGGGGATTGTGGACAACCACATTCGCGGACGCCCGGAGGTGTTTGTTGGCACTTGGGGCCTAGACTGGGTGCCATCCATGCACGCGTTTACCCCAGGTCTCGTGAGTCCACCCGTCAGCGTCCCGCCTCGTCCAGCTCTGTCTGTGCCGCCCCAGCCCCGGCTGCGGCTGTTTGGCTCGCCCGTGCGCGCTCCCAAGACGCTTTGGGCCTGGCCGTTGATCCTTTCGCTGCTGGTGGCCGCAGGCGTGATGTTCTGGCTGCGCAGCCAGGAGCAGGAGGCCCTGACCGCCCAGCGCGAGGGGATGATCTCGGACGCGCTTTCGCTGGAGGCGCAGATCAATGCGCGCCTGGATGGCGAACTCGTGCAATTGCGCAACCTGGGCGACATCATTGATGCGGGGCGCCTGCGGCCCGAGGCCTTCGCCCGCCACCCGGTGGTGCTCGATGGCTTGCGGCGTTTTTGGGTGAGCGTGACGTGGCTGGGCTCGGACGGCCGCATCCGGGGGCATGAGCCCGAGGATGTGGAGGCCGTGGGCGACACGCGGCGCCAGTTGAGCGATGACGGTGGCTTGACCGGCCACCTGGCTGTGACCTTGCACAGCCCCGATGATCAGCCTGGCGGCTTGTTGGTGGCGAGGTTTTCTGCTGCTGCGCTGCTGCGCCAGAAAGTGCCCTGGTGGCTGGCGACCAAGTACGACATCCGACTGATTGACCAAAGCGACGACGTGATCGCCTCGACGGTTGAAGGCCCTCGTGATGAGGCTTTGGCCTGGTACCGGGTGTCGCTGGGCTCATCGCTGCCTGGCGTCTGGCTGGAGCTGACCTCTCACGAGCGGGTGCAGCCTTGGTGGCGCACGCTGCCGATGGCGTTGATGCTCGGGTTCGTGGGATTGATCGGAGGGGCCTCGTTCATGTTGCGCAAGCAGATGCGCAGCGTCTCGCGCGCGGAAGAAGCCTGGCGCACCGAAGCCGCCTGGCGCACCGCGATGGAGGATTCGCTGGCGGTGGGCATCCGCGCGCGCGACCTCGATGGCCGGCTGGTCTACGTCAACAAGACCATGGCCGACATGGTGGGCTACCAGCCCGAGGAGCTGGTTGGCCTGTTGCCGCCCATGCCTTACTGGTTGCCCGACGAGCTCGACCAGAGCATGCGCCGCCACCTGCGCAACATGGCAGGTCAGGCGCCGCGTGGCGGCTACGAGTCGCGCTGGCAGCACCGCGATGGCCGCATCGTCGAAGTCATGGTGTACGAGGCGCCGCTGGTCGATGCGCAAGGCGTGCGGATCGGCTGGATGGCGTCGGTCGTCGACATCACCGAGCGCAAGCAATTGGAAGAGCGCGAGCGCCGCCAGATGGAGACCGTGGCCCACCAGGCTCGCCTGACGATGCTGGGCGAGGTGGCCTCCACGCTGGCGCACGAGCTCAACCAGCCGCTGTCGGCCATCACCAGCTACAACACCGGCTTGTTGAACGCGCTCTCAGGCCGGCCAGAGGTGCCTGAGCCGGTGCTCAAGGCCTTGCAGCGCCAGGGCGAGCAGGCTGGGCAGGCCGCACGCATCGTCAAGCGCATCAGGGAGTTCCTCACGCGTCGAGAGCCTCAGCGCGAGCCCTGTGACATCGACGAGGTGGTGGCTTCGGGCTTGAGCCTGCTCAGGCGCGACATCTCGCGGCTGGGCGTGGAGGTGAGCAACGAGGTGCCCGCGGGCCTGCCGCAGGTCGTGGCCGATCCGGTGCTCATCGAGCAGGTCGTGGCCAACCTCGTGCGCAACGCGTGCGATGCCATGGCGCACCAGGAAACGCCCCGCCGCATCCGCATCCGGGCGGAAGCCGGGCACGCCGTGACGACGGGCGAGGGCGCGCCTGCATCTTCATTCGTGCGTTTGACAGTGATCGACAGCGGCCCTGGTTTGAATGGCCAGACCGTGACCACGTTGTGCGCCCCGTTCTTCACCACCAAGTCCGATGGCATGGGCATGGGGTTGGCGATCTGCCGCTCCATCGTGGAGTTGCACTATGGTGCGCTGGATTGCGTCGATGTGCCCGGTGGCGGCGCGGCGTTTTCTTTCAGCCTGCCGCAGGTGCCGCCAGGTGGCCTGGACGGCCCAGAACCTCTTCAGGATCAGGAGACCAATGCATGAGCGCTCCTTTTGTCCCTTCTTCGCCCGTTTTTTCCGCTGCGGCTTCCCTCAACTCGACGGGGGCGGGCGCCGCAACCCCGAGTCCTGGCTGGGTCTACCTGGTCGATGACGACGCCGTGGTGCGCGACGCGCTGAGCTTCCTGCTTGGCTCGCGCGGGCTGCCGGTGATGGCGTTCGATGGCGCCGCCTCTTTGCTTGCGCACTTGCAGCAGGCGCCCCGGCCCGTGCGCGGGGTTTTTTTGCTGGACGTGCGCATGGAGCCGGTCTCGGGCCTGCAATTGCACGAGGCGCTGATCGGCCTGGGGCTGCCGAACCCGGTGCTCTTCCTGAGCGGCCATGGCGACATCCCCATGGTGGTCGAGGCCCTGAAGAAGGGCGCTTTCGATTTCCTCGAGAAGCCCTACAGCGACAACACCCTGGTCGACCGGCTGTAGCAGGCCATGGCGGTGGAAGCCGCTTCGGTGGCCGACAACGCGGCGGCGCTGGAGCGCCAGGCACGCCTGGCCAGCCTCAGCGAGCGTGAACGCGAGGTCATGCAGCGTGTGGCGGTGGGCAAGCTCAACAAGGTCATCGCCGACGAACTGCACATCGCGGTGCGCACGGTCGAGGTCCATCGCGCCCGCGTGTTTTCCAAGCTGGGGGTGAAGTCGGCCGCCGAGCTGGCTGGCTGGCTGGCGGCTGGTTGAGCCGCGCGAGGGCCACCTCGTCGGCCCCGATGCCGATGCCGATGCGGCCAGGCGGGCTCAGTCGCGAAGGGCGCCGCGCAGCGCCTTGACCTCGCTGCGCTGGCGCTTGCCTTCCACACGCCGCCTTTGCGAGGCGCGGGTGGGCTTCGTGGGCTTGCGCGCGGGCGGCACGGTGGCCACGCTGTCGACCATTTCCTGCAGCCTTTGCAGCGCTTCGCCGCGGTTCATGTCCTGGCTGCGGTGGGTCTGCGCCTTGAGCACGATGACGCCGTTGGCGGTGATGCGCCGGTCGTTGAGGCACAGCAGCCGCGCCTGGATGTCCTCGGGCAGGGACGACGCCCGGATGTCGAAGCGCAAGTGGATGGCGGTCGACACCTTGTTGACGTTCTGGCCGCCCGCCCCCTGGGCGCGCACGGCGGTGATCTCGACTTCGTCTTCCTGGATGAGGGGCATGGTGGGCAGCGTAGGATGCCGGCGGCATCATCGATCGCGTGCATCGTAAGCGCTGCGCGCCCATCCGCCAGGAACGCAGAGGAAAGCCAATCCCATGTCCTACATGTTGTTGATCGTCGAACCCGTAGGCCAGCGCGCCACCCGCACCGAAGCGCAGGGCCGCGAGGCCTACGCGAGCATGCGTCGCTTTGGCGAGTCGCTGGCCGCCCAGGGCAAGCTCAAGGCGATGGAGTCGCTGTCGTCCCATGCCACGGCGGTGCGGGTGAGCCAGGCCGCCGGGCAGTTCGAACTGCTCGATGGCCCTTTCGCCGAGGCCAAGGAGATGGTGGGCGGCTTTTTCCTGCTGCAAAACGTTTCGCGCGAAGAGGCCATCGAGCTGGCCCGCGCTTGCCCAGCGTCGCAGTGGTGCACGGTTGAGGTGCGGGCACTGGCGCCTTGTTTCGACGACAGCCACGCAACCTAGGGTTTGTCCTTGGTTTTGGCTGTCGATTCCGGCTGGGCTGCTTCGTCGTCCTCATGACGGTGCATCGAGCGGCCAGGCATCCCGCCTTGGCGCTGGTGCATCACCTGTCGTTTCATCCCAGGAGAAAACCATGCGATTCATGATCATCGTGAAGTCCTGCCCCGAATTCGAAGCCGAGGTGCAGCCCGATTCGGACTCGGCCGTGATGGCCGCCATGGCCACCTACCACGAGGAACTGGCGAAGGCCGGCGTGCTGCTCGACGCCAGCGGCCTCAAGCCCAGCCGCGTGGGGTGGCGCATCCACTACGGGCCAAGCGGCACCGAGGGTGTCTCCAGCCGCCGTGTGGTCGACGGCCCCTTCGCCGAGGCCAAGGAACTGATCGCCGGCTACACCCTGATCCAGGTGCGCTCGCGCGAAGAAGCGCTCGAATGGAGCCGGCGCTTTCCCAACCCCGTGCGCGAGGGCGCCGAGGCCGTTGTGGAGGTGCGCGAGCTTTATGAACTGGAGGACTTCACCCCCAGCGAGGCACTCGAGCGATTCAAGGCCATGGACGCAGCGAATGTCATGAACAAGTCTTGAGCCAACAGGAGCACCCCCATGATCCGCCAGATCTTCGTCAACCTGCCCGTCAAGGACCTGCCCCGCTCGAAGGCCTTCTTCGAAGCCCTGGGCCTGACCTTCAACCCGCAATTCACCAACGACCAAGGCGCCTGTCTGCAGATCGCCGAGAACATCTACGCCATGCTGCTGGTCGAACCCTTCTTCCAGGGCTTCACCAAGCTGCCCGTCAGCGACGCCAGGCAGGCCACCGAGGTGCTCGTGGCGCTGTCGTGCGACAGCCGCGCCGAGGTTGAGGACCTCGTGCGTCGGGCCGTCGCCGCGGGCGGCACCACGCCCAACGCCCCGCAGGACATGGGCTTCATGTACCAGCACGGTTTCGCCGACTTGGACGGCCACCAGTGGGAGGTCTTCCACATGGACATGAGCGCCGCGCCCCCGCAAATGTGACCGATCCGCGTGGACGCCTCACCTGAACAAGCCGGTCAGTCCTCCGACCCGGCACCTGCGTTGGCCGCCGTGCGCGAACGCATCTCGGCCGTCTGGCGCCTGGAGTCGGCACGCATCGTGGCCGCCGTGGCGCGGCGCGTGCAAGACCTGGGCGTGGCCGAAGAGTTGGCGCAGGACGCCCTCGTCGCGGCCCTGGAGCGCTGGCCGGGCGAGGGCGTGCCCGAGAACCCCGCCGCTTGGCTGATGACCACCGCCTGCAACCGCGCGCTGGACCACCTGCGGCACCGCCAGATGGCACATGCTCGCCACGAAGAGCTCGCCCAAGACCTCGATGCACGGGAGGCCCTGGTCGTGCCCGATTTCGTCGATGCCCTGGACGCCGCTCGGCAAGACGAGATCGGCGACGACCTGCTGCGCCTGGTCTTCACGGCCTGCCACCCGGTGCTGTCGCCCGATGCGCGCGTGGCCCTGACCCTGAAGCTGCTGGGCGGCCTGAGCACGCACGAGATCGCCCGCGCCTGCCTCGCGCCCGAGCCGACCATCGCGCAGCGCATCGTGCGGGCCAAGCGGCAGCTGGCCGAAGCCCGCGTGCCGTTCGAGCTGCCGCGCGGCGTCGTGCTCGGCGAGCGCCTGGCTTCGGTGCTGGAGGTCATCTACCTCATCTTCAACGAGGGCTACACCGCCACCCGGGGCGACGACTGGATGCGCCCGGCGCTGTGCGACGAGGCCCTGCGCCTGGGCCGCATGCTGGCCGAACTGGCCCTAGACCTGCCCGAAGTCCACGGCCTGGTCGCGCTGATGGAGATCCAGGCCTCGCGCACGGCGGCGCGCACCGATGCCGAGGGCAGGCCGGTGCTGCTGACCGAACAGAACCGCGCCCGCTGGGACCACCTGCTCATCCGCCGCGGTCTGGCGGCCCTGGCGCGCGCCCGGCAGGCTTGTCAGGCCCAGGGCTTGGCCCCGGGCAGCTACCAGCTCCAGGGTGAGATCGCCGCCTGCCACGCGCGCGCCGCCCGCGCCGAAGACACCGACTGGCCGCACATGGCCGCGCTCTACGTCGAGCTGATGCGCGTGGCCCCCTCACCCGTGGTCGAGCTCAACCGCGCCGTGGCCGTCTCGATGGCCGAGGGCCCGCAGGCCGGGCTGAACGTGCTGGCGCCCCTGCTGGCCAACCCGGCCTTGAAGCGATACCACTGGCTGCCGGCCGTCGAAGCCGACCTCTTGCGCCGGCTGGGCCGCAAACAGGCCGCGCACGAGGCCCTGCTGCGTGCGGCGGCGCTGGCCGGCAACGCGCGCGAGCAGGCCCTGCTGCGGCAAAAGGCCGCCGATCTGGCCGCTGACTTGGCCGCTGACTTGGCGGCGGAACTTTCAGCGCAGCGGACCGATTTGCCGGACAATCTCGCCCCATGAGTTCTGAACTGTCCCCCACCGCTTCCGCCCCCGCTTCAGCCGCCAACGCCCCGAAGATCGGATTCGTGAGCCTCGGCTGCCCCAAGGCCCTCACCGACTCCGAACTGATCCTCACCCAGTTGCGCGCCGAAGGCTATGAAACCAGCAAGACCTTCGCCGGTGCCGACCTGGTGATCGTCAACACCTGCGGCTTCATTGACGATGCGGTCAAGGAAAGCCTCGACACCATCGGCGAGGCCCTGGCCGAAAACGGCAAGGTCATCGTCACCGGCTGCCTGGGCGCCAAGGCCGGCGCGGGCGAGGGCAGCAACCTCGTGAAGGACGTGCACCCCAGCGTGCTCGCCGTCACCGGCCCCCACGCCACGCAAGAGGTGATGGACGCGGTGCACCTGCACGTGCCCAAGCCCCACGACCCGTTCATCGACCTGGTGCCCGAGGCGCGCGGCGTGGCGGGCATCAAGCTCACGCCCAAGCACTACGCCTACCTGAAGATCAGCGAAGGCTGCAACCACCGCTGCAGCTTCTGCATCATCCCCAGCATGCGCGGCGACCTGGTCTCACGCCCCATCGGCGACGTGCTGGCCGAAGCCAAGGCCCTGTTCGAGTCCGGCGTGAAGGAGCTGCTCGTCATCAGCCAAGACACCAGCGCTTACGGCGTCGACGTCAAATACCGCACCGGCTTCTGGGACGGCAAGCCCGTCAAGACCCGCATGCTCGACCTCGTCGCCCAGATCGGCGAGATGGCCAAGGCCCACGGCGCCTGGGTGCGGCTGCACTACGTCTACCCCTATCCGCATGTCGACGAGGTCATCCCGCTGATGGCCGAAGGCCTCGTGCTGCCTTACCTCGACGTGCCTTTCCAGCACTCGCACCCCGACGTGCTCAAGCGCATGAAGCGCCCGGCCAACGGCGAGAAAAACCTCGATCGCCTGCGCCGCTGGCGCGAGATCTGCCCGGAGATCGTGGTGCGCTCCACCTTCATCGCAGGCTTCCCCGGCGAGACGGAAGAAGAGTTCCAGCACCTGCTCGACTTCATGCAGGAAGCCGAGATCGACCGCGCCGGCTGCTTCGCTTACTCGCCGATCGAAGGCGCCCCGGCCAATGAACTCGAAGGCGCTTTGCCCGATGAGGTGCGCGAAGAACGCCGCGCCCGCTTCATGCAGGTCACCGAGGCGGTGTCGATCGCCAAGCTGCAACGCCGCGTGGGCGCCACCATGCAGGTGCTGGTCGACAGCGCGCCTGCGCTGGGCCGCAAGGGCGGGGTGGGGCGCACCTACGCCGACGCGCCCGAGATCGACGGCACCGTGCGCCTGCTGCCGCCAGAGAAGGCCAGCAAGACGCTCAAGGTCGGCGAGTTCACGCGTGCGCGCATCGTTGCCGTCGAGGGCCACGACCTGATCGGCATGCCGATCTGAGGCCCGGCCTGCCGCCAGGACGCCAAGACCAAGACGCTCAAGTCTCGCCCTCCATGTCTGACACGCCGCGCCGCCTCTCGCAGATCGCCACCGAGCTGATCCACCACCCTTACGAGGCGCCCGCCGGCTTCGAGGCCGTGCCGCCCGGGGTGTTCAAGGCCTCGACCGTGATCTTCGAGAACACGGCCGCGCTGCGCACCCGCGAATGGAAGGACAAGAGCGGCTACACCTACGGCCTGCATGGCACGCCCACCACCTTCGTGCTCGAAGAGCGCCTGGCCACGCTGGAAGGCGGCAAGCAGGCCATCCTCGCGCCCTCGGGCCTGGCGGCCATCGCGCTGGTCGGCCAGTCGCTGCTCAAGACGGGTGATGAGCTGCTGTTGCCCGACAACGTCTATGGCCCCAGCCGCGAATTCGCGCGCAACGAGCTGGCGCAATGGGGGATCGCCACGGCCTTCTACGACCCGATGGACGCGGCCTCGCTGGCGGCGGCCATCACGCCGCGCACCAAGCTGGTCTGGCTCGAAGCCGCAGGCTCGGTCACGCTCGAGTTCCCCGACCTGCCGGGCGTGCTGCGCGTGATCCGTCAGCACGCCGACATCGTCGTGGCGCTGGACAACACCTGGGGCGCGGGCCTGGCCTTCAACCCCTTCGAGCTGGGCGTGGCGCATCCGCAAGCCGGTGCCGACACCCGTGGGGTCGACCTCACCATCCACGCGCTGACCAAGTACCCCTCGGGTGGTGCCGATGTGCTCATGGGCGCCGTCATCACGCGCGACGAGGCCCTGCACCTGCGCCTGAAGCTCACCCACATGCGATTGGGCATCGGCGTGGGCCTCAACGACGTCGAGATGGTGCTGCGCGGCCTGCCCAGCGTGGCCCTGCGCTACGCCGCCCACGACGCCGCGACCCGCCAGGTGGCGCAGTGGCTGGCCCAGCGGCCCGAGGTGGCGCGGGTGCTGCACCCCGCCTTGCCTGGCTCACCGGGGCATGCGCATTGGGCCGCTCTCTGCCAGGGTGCTGCCGGCCTCGTGTCCATGGTGTTTGATGCCGACCGCTTCAGCGCCGAGCGGGTGGATGCCTTCATAGAGGCCTTGCGTCTGTTCCGCATCGGCTATTCGTGGGGCGGTCCGATGAGCCTGGTCATGCCCTACAAGATGCAGGGCATGCGGCGCTTCGGCCTGCTGGCCGGGCAGCGGGGCTCGCTGGTCAGGCTGGCCATCGGCCTGGAAGACGTGGGTGACCTGATCGCCGATCTGGACCAGGCATTCCAGGTGCTGAACGCGCCTTGAAGCTGGCTGATGCGCTCTGCTGATGCGCCTTGATTGGCGCCTTGATTCGTTCCGCGCGGCGAACAGTTAGCGCCCGGCCGCAGCGTGCAGCGCGTTCCCCGCCGCCACCGCGTCGCCCGTGGCCTCGAAGGTGCGCAGCCAGGTGCCGTAGCTCGGCATCTCCCTGACCTTCCACGGGTGGAAGCCGGGCTTGTAGTACGCGAAGTAATAGCCCCAGGTGTTCGAGAACAGGCCACCCGGCTTGTGGAACCACCACAGCCCGCGCACCCACATCTTCGCGCGCTGCCAGCGGCTGAAGCCGTCAACCTGCAGCATGTGATTCATGATCATCATCACCGTGAGCGGAAAGCCGATGCTCACCAGCATCATCGACAGGATGCGCCGGAAGTAGGCAACGCGCGCCACCTTCGTGAGCACGTCGAAGGCCACGGCCTTGTGCTCGACCTCTTCCACCGCATGCCAGGCGTACATGGCGCGCACGCGCGGGTCGCTGGTTTCGAGCAACTCGCGGCGCTCGAAGAAGCAGGTGCACATCATCGCCGTCAGGTGCTCGAAGGCGGCGGTGGCCGACAGGCGCTGAAAGCGCGAGGTGAACTTCGGCAGTCGTTCGAAAAAATGCTCGGCCAGTTGCCGGTCGATGGAGGCGATGTCCACGCCCTGGGCCGCCAGCCGGTCGTTGAACTGCCGGTGGATGAGGCTGTGCTGGGCTTCCTGGCGCGTGAAGTCGCGCACCTCGGCCTGCAGCTTCGGGTCGGTCACCTCGTCCTTGAACTCGCGCACACTGGTGATGAAAAACTTCTCGCCTTGAGGGAAGAGGGTCGACATCGCATCGAAAAAGCGCGTCTTGAACGGGTCGTTGTCCATCCAGAAGCGGGGGATGTCGCCGTCGAGCCCGAAGTCGAGCTTCTCGCGCGGGACGATGGGGACGTGGTGGTGCTCAGCGTTCATCGCTCACTCCTTGCCGGGGGGACGAGACTTTGTGTCTCATCAGGCGGCCCTTTTGATCAAACGTTCGCCGCGCTGCGCGCTCAGTCCTTCGGACTGGATGAGACTTTGTGTCTCATCAGGCGGCCCTTTTCGCGCTCCCAGTCGCGGTCCTTGATGGTGTTGCGCTTGTCGTGCTCGGCCTTGCCCTTGGCCAGCGCGATGTCGGCTTTCACTCTGCCACCCTTCCAGTGCAGGTTCAAGGGCACCATGGTGTAACCCTTCTGCTCTGTCTTGCCGATCAGGCGCTGGATTTCGCTGCGGTGCATCAACAGCTTCTTGGTGCGGTCTGCGTCAGGCTTGACGTGGGTCGAGGCCGAGCGCAGCGCGTTGATGCGCAGCCCAATCAGGAATAGCTCGCCATCCTTGACCACCACGTAGCCGTCGGTCATCTGGACCTGTCCGTCGCGGATGGCCTTGACTTCCCAACCCTCCAGCACGACGCCCGCTTCGAAGCGTTCCTCGATGTGGTAGTTGAAGTGGGCTTTTCTGTTTTCTGCGATGGACATGGGTCTGACCGAAGGGTCCTTAAAATGTCGACATTCTATGAAGCATGTGCACAAGTCCGTCCTGCTCTGGTACTCGCCCCGTGAAATGTATGGGCTGGTGACCGGCGTGCAAGACTACCCCCAGTTCCTGCCCTGGTGCGACCGCGCCGAGGTCTTGCAGACCCACGACGACGGCGTCACCGCCCGCGTGCACATCGCCTTCGCGGGGGTGCACCAAGCCTTCACGACACGCAACGTGCAGGTGCCGGGCCGCAGCGTCGTCATGAACCTCGTTGACGGGCCGTTTTCGCAGCTGGAGGGTACCTGGTTGTTCACCCCGCTGCAAAAGCCCGGGCAGGCTGCACCCGAAGGGCAGGATCCGATCGACGCGCCTGCGTGCAAGGTTGAGTTCTCGCTGAACTATGCCTTCGCCAGCCGGGCGCTGTCGCTGGTGGTCAGCCCGGTGTTCGACCGCATCGCCAACACGTTCGTCGAGGCCTTCGTCAAGCGGGCCGAGCAGGTGCATGGTCCGCGCTGATTCGATGCCTGGCGCAGCCCCCGCTTGCATCCACGTGGAGGTGGCAGTGGGCTCAGCCCCGCGCGAAGTGCGCCTGGTGCGCCTGAGCTTGCCTTCCGGCAGCACCGTTCGCGACGCACTGCGCGCCAGCGGGCTGATGGCCGAGGTGGCCGGCTTGACCGAAGACGCGTTGGCGGCAGGCGAATGGTCGGTGGGCGTGTGGGGACGCAAGGAGCGCCCAGGGCACATGTTGCGTGAGCGCGATCGCGTCGAGGTGGTGCGGGGGCTCAACGTCGACCCGAAAGAGGCCCGCCGCGTGCGCTATCGGGCCCAAGGCGAGAAACTGCCCAAAGGCATCCACCGTTCGACCAAGCCCAAGGAGGCCGGGCCGAAGGGCTGAGGTGTGCGATGGTTTCGCTGCCGCTTGGCAAAACTGGCGCCGATGTTTGAGCGACGCTTTGCTCAGCGGCAGTTGCTGTCGATCACCTCGCGCGCGCGCTGCATCTCTTGGGCGCGGCCCGCGTCGTCGAGCACTTCGCGCTCGCCCTTTGCGTTGGTTCGCACGATTCGCTGGCCACTTTGCAGCGTGCGCTCGTAAACGCGAGCGCGGTCACAGTTCTCGCTGCGCACTTTGGCCTGCTTGTCTTCTTCGGCCTTGCGCTCGGCGGCCTTCTGCTCTTCGGCCTTCTTGCGTTTGGCTTCGAGTTCCGCGTCGCCTGACTTGGTCGGTTGGCTGTCCTTGACGTCGGAGGCGGAGGCAGACTCGGCTGTCGGCGCGGATGCGCTCACAACCTTGGGCATGCGGGCGCCTGCCGGGCGCTGCAGGATGTGGCCGTCAGGTGTACCCGGCGGCGGCGGGCGATCGGTGTATTGCGTGACGCCGTTGGCGTCACGCCACTTCCACTGCGCCATGGCCGCATGGGGCAGGGTCAGCAGGAGGGCCGTTGCGGTGCCGAGGACGACACCCCACATCGACGTTGCGCGCTTGTTTTTCATGCCGTGCAGTTTAGTGCGCACAGCGAACGTCTCGTGGGCCAGCAGCCCCTCGTTTTCGCGGATTCGCTCACGGTTCGCTCTCGACGGGGCCCTCCGAGAGGGGGCTGCGGCTCCGCGTATAATCCGCTTTTGCGTCTGGAGCCTAGTTCATGCGCCTGCTCGGTAAAGCCCTCACGTTCGACGACGTGCTGCTGGTGCCCGCTTATTCACAGGTGTTGCCCCGCGACACCTCGCTGGCAACCCGTCTGTCCCGCAACATCCAATTGAATCTGCCGCTGGTGTCCGCCGCCATGGACACCGTCACGGAAGCCCGCCTGGCGATCGCCATCGCTCAGGAAGGTGGCATCGGCATCATCCACAAGAACCTCTCGCCCAAGCAGCAGGCCGCCGAAGTGGCCCGCGTCAAGCGCTACGAGTCGGGGGTGTTGCGTGATCCGATCACCATCTCTTCGGGCGTCAAGGTCCGCGACGTGATCGAGCTGTCGAGACAGCATGGCATCTCAGGCTTCCCCGTGGTCGATGGTGGCAAGGTGGTCGGCATCGTCACCGGCCGCGACCTGCGCTTCGAGACCCGCCTCGACGCCCCCGTGCGCGAGATCATGACCCCGCGCGAGCGCCTCATCACCGTCCAGGACGGCGCGTCGCCTGCCGAGGCCAAGGCCCTGATGCACCATCACAAGCTTGAGCGCGTGGTCGTCGTCAACGACGCCAACGAACTCAAGGGCCTGATGACCGTCAAGGACATCACCAAGCAGACCAACTTCCCCAACGCCGCCCGTGACCCGCACGGCAAGCTGCGGGTAGGCGCCGCCGTTGGCGTGGGCGATGGCACCGAAGAGCGCGTCGAGCTGCTGGTCAAGGCCGGCGTCGATGCCCTGGTGGTCGACACGGCCCACGGTCACAGCCACGGCGTGATCGAGCGCGTGCGCTGGGTCAAGCGCAACTTCCCCCAGGTCGATGTGATCGGCGGCAACATCGCCACCGGCGCGGCTGCGCTGGCACTGGTCGAAGCCGGCGCCGATGGCGTCAAGGTGGGCATCGGCCCCGGCTCCATCTGCACCACCCGCATCGTGGCCGGCGTGGGCGTGCCCCAGATCATGGCCATCGACAACGTGGCCACCGCGCTGCAAGGCACCGACGTGCCGCTGATCGCCGACGGTGGCATCCGCTACTCGGGCGACATCGCCAAGGCCATCGCGGCCGGTGCCAGCACCGTGATGATGGGCGGCATGTTCGCCGGCACCGAGGAGGCCCCTGGCGAGGTGATCCTGTACCAGGGCCGTAGCTACAAGAGCTACCGTGGCATGGGCTCGATCGGCGCCATGAAAGATGGTTCTGCCGACCGCTACTTCCAGGAAAACGACGAGACCACCAACCCCAACGCCGACAAGCTGGTGCCCGAGGGCATCGAAGGCCGCGTGCCCTACAAGGGTTCGGTGCTGACGATCCTGTACCAGATGGCGGGCGGCCTGCGTGCCTCCATGGGCTACTGCGGTTGCGCCACCATCGACGACATGCGCAACAAGGCCGAGTTCGTCGAGATCACGGCGGCCGGCATCCGCGAGAGCCACGTGCACGATGTGCAGATCACCAAGGAAGCGCCGAACTACCGCATGGAGTGACCCGCAGCAGGCGAGGGCGATGTCTTCGATGACCCTGGTGGTCCGCCCCGCCTGATTCCCTGAACATCCCGCGACACCGGCTTCGGCCGGTGCCGCTTTTTTCAGACCACCGAACACACCACCCCACCGATGGCATCCCACAGCAGCCGCCAGGCGGCCATGCCCTTCATCATGATCACGGTGCTGCTCGACATGATGTCGATCGGCATCATCGCGCCCGTGCTGCCCAAGCTGATCGGCACCTTCATGGCGTCTGGGGCGAGCACCTCGGTGGGCTATGGGCTGGCCCAGGCGGCGTTCGCGGTGGCGCAGTTCTTCAGCGCCCCCGTGCTGGGCGCACTTTCCGACCGGTATGGTCGCCGACCGGTGCTGTTGCTGGGCCTGTTCGGCATGGCCATCAACTTCTTCGTCACGGCGCTGGCCACCGAGTTCTGGATGCTGCTGGCCGTGCGCATCATGGGCGGCGCGGTGTGCGCCAACATCGCCGTGGCCAACGCCTACGTGGCCGACATCACCGAGCCGAAGGACCGGGCCAAGAACTACGGCCTGCTGGGCGCGATGTTCGGCGTGGGCTTCATCGCCGGGCCGGTCATGGGGGGCATCCTGGGCGACCACAACGTGCACTGGCCTTTCTTCCTGGCCGGGGGGCTCACGCTGCTGAACTGCATCTACGGGTACTTCGTGCTGCCTGAGTCGTTGCCGTTGGACAAGCGCCGCGAGTTCGTGCTCGCGCGCGCCAACCCGTTCACGGCGCTGGCCAGCCTGCGCGAGCTCAAGGGCGTGGAGATCCTGCTGTGGGTGATGGGCCTGTCGATCCTGGCGCAGTTCTGCCTGCACACGAGCTGGTTCCTCTACACCGAGTTCAAGTTCGGCTGGACGCCCAAGGACAATGGCCTGTCGCTGTTCGCCGTGGGCATGATGGCGGTGCTGGTGCAAGGCGGTTTGCTCAGGCAGTTCCAGAAGTTCGTGGCAACCGACAAGCTGGTGCGCATCGGCCTGGTGTCGTCCACCCTGGCGTTCTTCGCGTGGGGGGCCGTACCAGAGGGCTGGATGATGTACGTCATCATCGTGCTCAACCTGTTCGGCTTCATGGTGCAGCCTGGCCTGCAGAGCCTGATTTCGAACTCCGTCGACCCCACCCGCCAGGGCGAGAGCATGGGCGCGGTGTCCTCCATCAACAGCGTGGCCGCCGTGCTGGGGCCCTTGATGGGCTCGCCCTTGCTGGCCACCGTGAGCCACCACCCCCATGGCGACTGGCGCATCGGCGCGCCGTTCTACCTGTGCGCCGCCATCCAGGCCGTGGCCGCCTGGCTGGGCTTGCGATACCTCGGCCGCCACGCCGCCCGCCAGGCCGCGGCGGCGGCTTGAACCTCAGCTTCTTTCCGATCCGCTTTCAGACCCGCTTTCAGTCCCGATCTCCGCGAGAGTCCTCACCATGCACGACAAGATCCTCATCCTCGACTTCGGCTCCCAGGTCACCCAGTTGATCGCCCGCCGCGTGCGCGAGGCCCACGTCTATTGCGAGATCCACCCCAACGACGTCTCCGACGACTTCATCAAGTCGTTCGCGCCGAAGGGCATCATCCTGTCGGGCAGCCACGCCAGCACCTACGAAGACCACCAACTGCGCGCTCCACAAGCCGTGTGGGACCTGGGCGTGCCCGTGCTGGGCATCTGCTACGGCATGCAGACCATGGCCGTGCAACTGGGTGGCGAGGTGAGCTGGTCCGACACCCGCGAATTCGGTTACGCCGAGGTGCGCGCGCATGGGCACACCAAGCTGCTCGATGGCGTCGCCGACTTCACCACACCCGAAGGCCACGGCATGCTGAAGGTGTGGATGAGCCATGGCGACAAGGTCACCAGGCTGCCCGAAGGCTTCAAGTTGATGGCGTCGACGCCGAGCTGTCCCATCGCCGGCATGGCCAACGAAGACAAGCGCTACTACGCCGTGCAGTTCCACCCCGAGGTGACGCACACCCTCCAGGGCCAGGCCATGCTCAACCGCTTCGTGCGCGAGATCAGCGGGTGTGCGGGCGACTGGATCATGGGCGACTACATCGAAGAGGCTGTCGCCAAGATCCGCGAGCAGGTGGGCGATGAGGAGGTGATCCTCGGCCTGTCGGGCGGTGTCGATTCCAGCGTGGCGGCGGCCCTGATCCACCGCGCCATCGGCGACCAGCTCACCTGCGTGTTTGTGGACCACGGCTTGCTGCGCCTGAACGAAGGCGACATGGTCATGGACATGTTCGAAGGCAAGCTGCACGCCAAGGTGATCCGCGTGGACGCCAGCGAGCTGTTCCTGGGGCAACTGGCCGGCGTGACCGACCCGGAGCGCAAGCGCAAGATCATTGGCGGCTTGTTCGTGGATGTGTTCAAGGCCGAGGCCGAGAAGCTCAAGGCCGCTGGCAACGGTGTCAAGGGCGCGACCTTCCTGGCCCAAGGCACCATCTACCCGGACGTGGTGGAAAGCGGTGGCACCAAGACCAAGAAGGCCACCACCATCAAGAGCCACCACAACGTGGGCGGCCTGCCCGAGCAATTGGGCCTGAAGCTGCTGGAGCCGCTGCGCGAACTGTTCAAGGACGAGGTGCGCGAACTGGGCGTGGCCCTGGGCTTGCCGCCCGAGATGGTCTACCGCCACCCGTTCCCGGGCCCAGGCCTGGGCGTGCGCATCCTGGGCGAGGTGAAGAAGGAGTACGCCGACTTGCTGCGCCGCGCTGATGCCATCTTCATCGAAGAGCTGCGTAACACCATCGACCCGGCCACCGGCAAGAGCTGGTATGACCTGACTTCGCAGGCCTTCACCGTCTTCCTGCCGGTCAAGAGCGTGGGCGTGATGGGCGATGGCCGCACTTATGACTACGTCGTTGCACTGCGCGCCGTGCAGACCTCCGACTTCATGACGGCCGACTGGGCCGAGCTGCCCTACAGCATGCTCAAGCGCACCTCGGGCCGCATCATCAACGAGGTGCGTGGCATCAACCGCGTGACTTACGACGTGTCGAGCAAGCCGCCTGCGACCATTGAGTGGGAATGATTTGAAGGCGGTTCACACCGTCCCAGAACGTCTCATGAATGCATTTAAGCCCTTGATCTTCAAGGGCTTTTTTGTTTTTGACGTCCCATGAGGTTTCATGACATCCCGAGGTTTTTGTCGGCACGGAAGACGGTTGATTTTTTGAGTCAATTGATCTTTGATTGCTTACCGTCTTGATGCTCTGACGGTAAGCGATGCAAGGTAAGAGAGGGGTTACCCAATGGCACTGACAGACACCAAACTCAAGAACCTCAAGCCCACGGACAAGGTCTACAAGGTGGTGGACCGCGATGGGATGTACGTCGTCGTCTCACTCAAAGGAACACTGACTTTCCGCTATGACTACCGGCTCGCGGGGCGGCGGGAGACGCTCACACTGGGGCAGTACGATGAGTTCCAGGCCTCGCAGCCTAAGCGGGCCCCCGAGGACATCAAGTACGGAGATCCGCTTTCGCTGGCTGACGCGCGCGACCTGCTGGCCAGAGCGAAGAACATGGTCAGCCGAGGGGAGTCGCCAGCGCGTGTGAAATCTGAAGCTAAGAAGGAATGCCAAGAGTCAGGCACCTTCGAGTTCTTTGCAGACATCTGGTTGCGAAACGGCGGCCTGGCGGACAGCACGGCGGCGATGCGCAAGAGCATTCTGGATCGTGATGTGCTGCCCAAGTTCGGCAAACGCAAGCTGGAAGAGATCACGTCCAGCCAAGTGCTCGCGCTGTGCGAAAAGATCAAGGAGCGCGGCGCTCCGGCCACGGCAGTTCATGTACGCGAGGTCATCCAGCAGGTGTACCGGCACGCCATGTCCAGGGGGCTCAAGATCGAGAATCCCGCTGAAGCGGTGAAGGCTTCAGCCATTGCCACCTTCAAGCCCAGGGAGCGCGCATTGACGCCTGGGGAGATTCACCAGTTCTTTTCGGTGCTGGACACCATCGGTACCTTGCCCACGCTGAAGCTGGCGGTGAAGTTCATCTTGCTGACCATGTGCCGCAAAGGCGAGTTGTTGCTGGCGACCTGGAAAGAGGTGGACTTTGATGCGGCCACCTGGACGATTCCGCCCGAGCGGATGAAGGCCAGGCGGGCGCATGTGGTCTATCTCAGCAGTCAGGCACTCGATCTGTTGGTTGGCCTCAAAACCTGTGCTGGAAGCAGCCCATATTTGCTCCCCGGTCGGTATGAGACCGACAAGCCGATGAGCGAAGCTACGCTCAACCGTGTGATTACTGCGGCGGTGGAAAAGGCCCAAAAGGACGGACTGGATCTCCCTCACTTCTGCGTGCATGACTTGCGCAGGACGGCATCAACACTGCTTCACGAGGCTGGCTTTAACACCGACTGGATCGAGAAGTGCCTGGCTCACGAGCAGAAGGGGGTGCGTGCTGTCTACAACAAGGCGGAATACGCCGAGCAGCGGCGGGCCATGTTGCAAAGTTGGGCCGAGATGGTGGACGACTGGATTCGGGGCAGCAAATTGACGCCTGTTGTCATGATGTCGCAGGGCGCTCTGTCCATCAGAAGTTTGGATCAAGATCGCGTGACGGGTCACGCTGCCAATGGCTGACTTGGTATCTGCGGGTTTCAAACTTCACGGCTCGAACCTCGACCACGTCCAACTCCGTGGCGACAAGCTCAAGTGTCGGCAGGGTTTCCAGCAGCTCGGCGCTGGCGGACCCATGCGGAACCCAGCCAGCGAAGCCCTGTTCAAGAAGGGCTTCATCGATAGGGGAGTCGTCGTTGCCTGTCGTGGGGACAGCGTCTGCCACCGAGGTCAAGTGCACCACATATTCGACGTCATCAGCCTCGTCGCTCATTTGCATGACGGTCACTTCGTCTCGTGTGGTCTGTGCGTCAGGTGGCATCACTTTGCAGGCATGACTGAAAAGCACCACGTTGGATCCTTCTCCTCCACTTTGGGTTGACGGGTAGATCAGCCCATCGAGTCGAGGTTGAAGGGTGGCCAAATATTCGCAAATCACTTGGGTGATCACGTAGTCAAGGGCTTCGTCAGAAGGCAGCACCGGTGCGGACAGCTGCAAGGACAGGCGTCGCATGAAGGCAAACCGTTCTGCTTCTTGCTGAAAGCCTGGGTGGAACATGCTGCCCCGCGCGAACAGGCGGTCGAATGCTTTGAGGTTCACTAGTCGTAGGGGCCTCAGTGGTCTGAAGCCAGCCACAACCACCGAAGACCCGACGGGTGCACGGACCTCTGCAATGCAGGTGGCTACTTCGGTCGCGCCATAAAAAACGCTGATGCCAGCAGCATTCATGCGACCAGCCGGCGCAACTTTCCTCGGTGGTGCACTCAGTTCGGTTTCCCGCCTCAGCAAAAACTGCGTCACTTCACCGTGGTCCTTGGCCACTCGTGCGCGGTAGAGCAGGGCATCGGTGCCCTTGGTGATGACGGCTGGTCCATGGTGGCCTTCAAGGTGCTCCAGGCCATCGAAGATGGTGGTCAGGAACTGCAAGACGGCTGAGCTGAAGAACCTTGACTTGTGGGTGACGTCTTCCTTGATCGATTCCCACCATTGCTGCAAGCGATGTCCATCCTCAACCGTCTGCACGTAGCAGGCCTCATATCCGAATGGATCTTCTTCGCTCGGGTCGTCGTGGTGGTGCCAGTGTCGTCGGCTGTCAAGCTCAGCAATGACCGCATCTGCGATTTCTTCTGTGATGCCCGCCATGGACTGGATGACCTCGTTCGGTGGCTCGCCCTCCCGGGTCCACTCGTATGTGCTTTCCTTGTCCATGTGGAGGAACAGTTCGTATCCCTCTGGCGCGCTGGGGCTCAGTACGAAGTTTTCGTGAAACACCGGTTCGATGCGGTCGGCCAATGTCTGGATGCTCCAGGTTTTTGCGCCGCGACGGCCGCAAAACGTGCATTTGGCTTTGCTGCCGGATTGCTTGATCTCGGCGACGAGCATCTCATCGGACACGCATCGATGGCACACGAGGTCAATCTGATCGGTTGAGGCCATTGTTCTGCTGGATGGTGGGAGCTGTCAGACCGGCAAACGGGCCTGAACTTGCAAGCCCCCCAGTTTAGCCCTAAGATTGCATGAAATTTCAATGAGAATTCTGTCATGACTGCTGTTTCGGTTGCTTCTGAGAGGCCGGTGAGTGGCGCCGCTGAGCGGTTGGCCGCTTCGCTGCGTCCTGGGCGGGTGTACCGGCGGGAGGATTTGGCTGAAATGAGCACGGCGGTAGACCGTCACGTGCGCGAGTTGGTCAAAGAAGGTCGTGTGAAGAAGTTGGCGCAGGGGATGTACTACGTGCCGAAGGTGTCCAGCTATGGGCCCGTGCCGCCCGAGGATGCTGAAGTGATTGGCCGTTTCCTGCGCGATACCGAATTTCTTGTTTTCTCGCCGTCGGCATACAACGCAGTGGGCCTGGGTACAACGCAGCTTTACAACCGCACGCTGGTCTACAACCACAAGCGGCATGGCGTGTTCAAGCTCGGCAATCGGCAGTTCGATTTCCGGGTGAAACCACGTTTCCCCAAAAAGCTCACGCCGGAGTTTTTGTTTGTCGATCTACTCAACAATCTTGAGCAGTTGGCTGAAGATCGTGACGCAGTCCTGCGGCAAGCACAGAGCAAGCTGCCATCGTTTGACCCCGACAAGCTCAAACGCGCACTCTCGACATTTGGCTCCGTGGCCACCCGCAAGCGCACCAAAGGTTGGCTGAATGCCTGAATTTCTGCATGACCGAAAGGACTTCAGTGACCTGCTTGCCGTTGTCGCTGATGAGCGAAGCCTTGATCCGACATTGGTCGAGAAGGACTACTGGATCATGCATTGCCTTTGGGGGCTGCGAACTCAGGGGTTCAACTTCGAGCTCAAGGGCGGCACATCCTTGTCCAAGGGGTTTGGTGTCATCCATCGATTCTCGGAGGACATCGACATCCGCATCGAGCCACCCACAGATTTGGACGTCAAGACCGGCCGCAATCAGGATAAGGCCGCCCATGTCGCGTCCCGCCGAGCTTTCTATGACTGGCTGGCCGTCGAAATAAAAATGCCGGGCATTGTTCAAGTCGCTCGTGATGAAGATTTCGACGATGAGAAGATGCGCAGCGGTGGCATCCGGCTTTCTTACGCGGCGCGCACCGCCCCATTGGCAGGTGTCAAAGACGGGATATTGCTAGAGCTCGGCTTTGATGACACCGCACCCAACAGACCGGTGACAATCTCGTCCTGGGCGTGGGATACAGCAAGCGCACGCGGCGTATTAGTGGCAGACAACCGAGCTGTTGACGTGCCGTGCTACGCGCCTACCCACACCTTTGTCGAGAAGCTTCAGACGATTTCGACCAAGTACCGAAAGCTGGGAGAGGCACAGGGCTTCACAAACTGAGGCGCCATGAGCCGCACGGTGTGCTCAAGCTCCTGCAGCTTGCGAGCCCAGTGGTGAGCGCTGCCGCAAGCCTCCATGCCGATCAGGCACGGCGTCATGTTCGCGAAGAAGGCGGCAACCTGGTCTCGCCTTAACTGCTTGCGCAACACCGCCTTGCCGCGCTCGTTCGCTCCGTGGACCTGGAATACGTTCTTGGCCAGGTCGATGCCAATTGTCGTGTCTGCATGGTGGACGCTCCTTCCGTTTCAAGTGGCCGACACGCGCCACTCTGCCGTCATCGGGTGGGGGCGTCCATCCCATTGCTTACGAAGGATCTCTGGCGTCAGGGGAAAAACTTGGCCATCTTCAAGCGCAATAAGCCACTCCCGGTCTTGGCGCGCAGTCCGTTTGCCGAAGGGATATGGGGGGCTGCGGGATGGTCGACAGTCCCGGCGGGCGTTTGTGGGCGAGCCGGGCTGCTGCGTGAGCCTGTCGCGGAAAGTGGTGCCGTCTCAGACTGCCGTGCCGGCCGCAAACGAGTTGATCAGTTGGCGTTGTGCATGCAAGTGGTCTCCAGCGCTGTTCACGCGGTCCAGCAACAAGGCGCCTTCCAGCCCGGACATCATCACGGCGGCCAACCGGCTTGGGGGCAGGGGGTTAAGCAGTTCGCCCTTATGTTGCTTCAGGATCTGGGCCAACCAAGCTTCTGCCTGTTTGAAGAAGCCGCTCAAGAGGCTGCGGCAGTGCTCGTCGAGTGAGGACAACTCGGCGGCCAACATGCCGCACAGGCACAGCTTGTCGTCCTGAGCAGCTTCTTCAAATAGGTCAATAAAGGCTGACAGCTTGCGTTTTAAGGCTGTAGGCTTGTTGGCAATGGCTGTCAAGCGCTGCGCGAAGGCCTCGCTGTAGCTGGTGATCAGCACGGCGGTGAGGTCGTGCTTTTCCGGAAAGTAGTAGTGCACGCTAGACGACTTGACGCCCGTCTGTTCGGCGAGTTGGCGAAAACTCAGTTCGCGCAAGCCCGATCGCTGGACGATGGCCTGCGCCAGGGTTTGCAGTTCGGTACGTTTGTTAGCCATGGTACCGTTGTCTCAACCGTACATATTTTTGCGATATCGCTTTGCCAAGTGCTAGTCAAGCCGAAGGTGGGACTTGCACCAAGCTCAGGTGGCGCGTTTTGACCCAGACGGTGGTGCCTTGCGCCCCAGCGATGGCGGTGAGTCGCCCCCCTCGAGGGACGCGCAACCAAGACCAGGCTCGCAGTTCGTCTGCGCCCTCTGTGAAGCCGCCGGACAGCACCAGCAGTTCCGCGCCGTCAGGCATCACGGCGTCAAGCCGTGTGCCGGGTAGCCAGGTCTCCAGGCTCACAGTTTCGCGCTCGTCCTCGAACAAGGGCGTCACCGCCACGCCGGGGCGGGTGGCGTCGTCCACACGGCCGATCTTGTTGGTGTCGATCACCTCCGGGGTGCGGTCCGCCGGGTCGAACTGCCACAGCTTCACGAAGATCACGCAACCGGTCTCGGAGCCTGGCGTGTGTCGTGTGGTGGGCGGGTTGCGGATATAGCTGCCGGCAGGGTAGTCGCCGCGCTCGTCCTGGAAGACCCCGTCAAGCACCAGGAACTCTTCACCACCGTGGTGGGTGTGCGGGCTGAAATGGCTGCCGGGTGCGTAGCGCACGATGGAGGTTGCTCGGGCAACCTCACCGCCTATGCGGTCGAGCATTCTGCGCTGTACACCTGCCACAGGGGAGTCCACCCAGGGCAGGTCGGCACCATGCAGTAGCACCCGTTGGTCGAACTGGGCGTTGATGAGGTCCATCGGTACTCCGTTTGGGTGGTCAGGTGAAGGCAGTTGAGACTGTTCGAATCAGCCACCCATGCTGGGGCGCTGGGCCATACGAGCGCGCCACGCCTTCAGATGAGGCAAGTCCGCAGGCAACTCGATCTTGGCGAAGTCAGCAAAATTCAGGCCCACGAACAAAGTGATATCGGCGACTGAGAAGTGCTGGCCGGCTGCAAAGGGCTGCGTTGCCAGCACGCTGTCGAAATAGCGCATGCCGGCGATGGCACGCTCACGCTGCTTCAAACCCCATTCTTTGTTCTGGTACAGCTCCAGCGCACCAAGGCCGGGTGTGGCATGGTGGAAGTAGGTACCCACGGCGTCCATCACGCCCTGTTCGGCGCGGCACTGCATCATGTGGATCACCGCGCGGTCCTTGGCGGTCGTGCCAGTCAGCGAAATGCCGTCGAATGCATGGTCGATGTACTCAGTAATGGCCGTGCATTCGCTGATGGTGGTGCCGTCGCCCAATTCCAGCACAGGCACGGTAGCGTTGGGATTCATCGCCAAAAAGCCGGGCAGGCGGTGCTCGCCCTTCAAAACGTCGACATGCACAAATTGCATCTTGTCAGTGGCGCCTTTTTCGGCAAGGGCAATGCGCACACGGGCGGGGTTGGGAAAGCCTTCAAAGTCGTAGATTTTCATGATTTATGGGTTCATGGGTTCATGGGTTTGTGAATTCACGCAGGGTCGGTTATCAGATGCGTGCCATGGGTGAGAGCAGCGCCAGCACGTAGTGCTACGGCCACGAAGGTTGCCTGAGCCAGTTCTTGCTCGTTGGCACCAGCAGCAACTGCTGCCTTGCGATGAACCTCCAGACAGTAGCCGCACTGCGTGGTAAGTGCCACAGCGATTGCGATCAACTCTTTGTGTTTCTTTGAGATGGCGCCCTCTGCCAGTGCTGCCTTGTCCATTTCTTGGAAGCCTTTCATGGCTGCTGGAGCGCCAGCAGCAAGGCGAGGTATTTCTTCAGGTTGGAAAAGTCGAATGGAGTGTCTTTTGTGTTGTGGACAGGTTGCTAAGTTTATCTATCTATCAGAAGGTAGGCAATCTCCTTATTCTTCTAGGGGAATTGGTCTTGGTGACTTACCAGGGCACTTCTTGAAACCCACTGGCGCCGCGCTAGCTGACGCGGCAAGATGCTGATCATGGTCACACCGCGCATCAAGCCATCGGTCTTCTTTCAAGACCCGCCCGACACCGACTTGTTTGTGCAGGCACATCGGCAAGCCAAGTTGGGCAGCTACGTTGCCAACCTGGCGGCGATGGATGGACTGATCGACTTCAGTGCAGTGGCCCAATCGGTTGAGACGGCGTGCCCACGTGCAGAGCGCAGCAAGGGCGGTCGACCGCCCTACGCCAGCGAGGTCATGGTGCGAATGGAGTTCCTGCAGGCGCTGTACAACCTCAGCGATGAGGAGTGCGAGCACCAGATGCTCGACCGCATGAGCTTTCAGCGGTTTTGCCGCGTCGACGGCCAGCTCCACATTCCCGATGCGCGCACGCTGTGGAGCTTCAAGCAACGCCTGGCCAAGGGCGGTCTGGGTGGACGGGTCATCTTCGCTGCGGTGAGCCAGCAGTTGCAGCAGCAGGACTACCTCCCGCGTGGCGGGCAGATTGTGGATGCCAGTATCGTGCAAGCGCCCATCACGCAGGCCCTCAGCGAAGAGCGCCAGGCGCTCAACGAAGGCCAGGCACCTGAGGGTTGGAGCACGAAGCGGTTGCAGCACACCGACCGAGATGCGCGCTGGACCAAGAAGCATGGCAAGAGCTTTTATGGCTACAAGGTGCACAGCAACGTGGACGCACGCTGGAAGCTGATTCGCCGCATCGTGGTGACGCCAGCCAATGTGGACGATGGTCAATCGCTGGGGGAGGTGCTAGACGCGGGCAACACCCGAGGACGCGTGTTGGCAGACCGGGGTTATGACGCGCAGGCCAACCGTGAATTGCTGGCCCGACACCAGTTGGGCGACGGTATCGCCCGGCGAGCCAAGCCAGGCCAGAAAGCCCGACAGCGGCTGGGCGCGCGCAACCGCAGCATCAACAAGACAAGGTCCCGCGTCGAACATGTGTTTGCCGGGCTGGAGCAGCTGGGTGGCAAAGTGGTTCGGGCCATGACGCTGGCCAGAAACGAGCTGGCGATCACGCTCAAGTGCGTGGCCTACAACGCCAAAACATTGGTGTGGTTGGTGGCGCAAGGCGCGCCGACATGAGGGGCAAGATGCGCGCGCATGGTGCCCAGGCGGGCGTTTTGCAGCGTGCCAGGGTCAGCCTGCGCTGCGGCGGGCGGCCAGAGCGGGTACCGCAATGAGGCCGCCGGGCCGAACAATCTCAAGGCCTGGGGCGAATGGGCCTCCTGCGCTTTGGGAAATTGGGTTACGCGAAGTGCCCACCAGTAACCTGCCGCAGCAGACTCTGTGACCTGCTTGACCGCTTCAAGATTGAATTTTGGGGTGTAACGTAGTTTGCTCATGACACCTCCTATTGGCCTTCAATGTGAGAGTCATAGGTGTTAGCTGGGCAGGGGCGATCCAGTGAAATGGATCTGGGGCCTGTCCAGAAAGGCTCGTATGATCGGTTTGGTGAAGGCCTCGGGTACAGTTAGGTGAACGGGTTCTGGTGCAGGCTTGACTCAAGCAAGTTCTGAGGTCACCAGCCTGACCTGAAACGTTTTTGGGTAATGGGATGGGCCAATGGTTACGGCAACGCAAATTGCGACGGAGCGATATGAGCCCAAGTTCATTCATCATTCTTTAAGAAGGGTAAGTCGATAGTGACATTACACACAGCAGATATGGCACAGGCCCCCGACATTCCCCATCGGTCCGGCCGCCATTGCGGGAGTTCGGCCATCCGGGACTTGCTTGAGTTCCATGGCACGACGCTGACCGAGGCCATGTGTTTTGGGCTGGGCTCGGGGCTGGGCATCACATACCTGACGCTGCCTGATGCCCCGGTACCTTTTCTGGTCCATGTGCGCTCGCTGGGATATGAGGAGCGGGTATTCCAGGCGCTGGACGTACCGTTCGCCTGGACAAGTTACAGCTCCGTCGAGGAGGGCGCGCAGGCGCTGGATGGCTTGCTCGACCAGGGGCGCCCAGCCCTGCTCCTGACCGATATTTTTCACTTGCCGTACTTTACCAGCCGGACGCATTTTCCCGGCCACGCCATCGTTGCCTGGCAGCGCCAACCGGCGGACGGCTGCATTCTGGTGACCGATACCGAGCGCCCCGCGCCCATCCCGGTGGCACGTTCCGATCTGGCCCGTGCCCGCTTCGCGGAACTGCCTCCTTTTTTTCATGCTGGCAACTTGTTCGCGCCTCCCGCCATTCATGCGCGGCTTTCGGTCGAGCGGGTGGCTGAAGCCATACGCCACAACGCACGTTTACTGCTGGAGGGCGGACCTTATGCCGGCGTGGCCGCGCTCGATACCTGGCTGGCCGATCTTGGTCGCTGGGAACGCGAGGGCGACTGGCGCTGGACGACGCGTTTTGCTTATCAAATCATCGAACGGCGCGGCACGGGCGGCGGCGGTTTTCGCAAAATGTACGCAGAATTTCTGAACGAAGCCGCATCGGCTGATCCACGCATCAGCGATCTGCAACTGCCGCAGCTTATGACAGACTGTGCCGCATGCTGGACATCGCTGGCGCTGGCGCTGAAAGCAGGCTCCGAGAGTGAATGCTTCCCTACGAAATTGCTCGCAGATGCCCTGCAAGCCGTACGGGCGGCGGAGCGTCGCTATATCGACGCTGCTCTGATCTATTGAGTGAACACATTTACAGTGCAAATTGAGGAGCAGGCATGTCGCATATGAAGCCGCAACTGGACCAAGCTGCCATGGCAAAAGCTTTTTTCGGCAGTCAGCATCCACTGTTCAACGCCCTCGGCGTCGACGTGGTGGCGGTGGCCGACGCCAAGGCGGAGATGGTGATGCCGTTTTCTGAGGCTCTGGCCGACGGCCTTGGAGCGTTGCATCGGGGCACACTCGTGACCCTGCTTGACACGACGTGTGGACTGGCGATTTTCTCCGCGCTACGCTCGCTCAGGCCTATCGCCACCATTGACCTGCGCGTCGATTACCTTCGTGCCATTCCGGCGGGCAGCGGCCTGCGCGCGGTGGTCGAATGCATCGGCTGGACAGACAGCGTGGCCTTTGTCTCCGGCCGGGCTTATGCGGCGGGTGACGAGATGCCGCTTGCCACGGTGACGGGATCCTTTGCCATCGATACGTTAGGACCGGCTTTCGATACGACGGACAGGAGTGCGGCATGACGAGGGTGGTTAAATCAATGACAGATTGTGCAGAGGCAGCAATGGTCCTCGTGCCGGCGGTGCCCTTCCATCGGTTTCTGGGTATGCGGGAGGAGGTCGTTGAGGGCGAGACACGCTACCTCATGGACTTTTGCGAAAATCATGTCGGCAATCCCCTGATCCGGACCTTCCATGGTGGTGTACTTGCCAGCTTTGGAGAAGTGGTCGCGGCTACCCATCTTGCACGATCCCTGGCGCGGGTCGAGTTACCTGCTTGCTCGACGCTTACCTTCGATTACTTGCGACCGGCTTTCGCCGGCACGATTTGCGCGGTGCCCCACATTGTGCGGGCGGGACGACGTATCACAACGGTCTCGGTGCAGTTGCGCCTGGACAATAAGCTGGCGTGCATTGGGCGCTTCCTGTTTCCCGTGGGGACTGCAGACTTGGGAGGCAGCGCGTGACCCACGGTCGAGACATGACTGGTTTACGAATCAAAACTGACGCTTGAATCGCCACACGCCCAACCCGAAGATCGCCATGCCAAGCAGCAGCGCCAAACCCACAGGATGTCCCATCCCGCGCCCTGAAGCAGGATGCCGTAGCCCATCTCGACGAAGTAATAAAGTGGAGAGATAGACATGGCTTCGCGCAGCCCGATGGCATGGCTTCGGGTGGGGATCAGGTACCGGAAGGGAAGGTCATCGGCACCAGCACGAGGATGGCGAGCAGCGCAGCCTGGGCGAGATTGGGTGCGATGGTGGCGATGTAGAGACCCAGTTCGCGGCGGTGGATGTGTAGAGCGCTGTGCTGCCCGACCCGATGGCCACGTCCTACCGGGACCCGAAGAAGCCCCTGTGGCTGCTGCCAGCCCTGATCCCCGCCATCGTGGCCACGGGCCCGGTGGCCCAGCTGATGGGCCAGGACCACGCCGCCTGGTACGTCCTGCCCTTTTTGGTGCTGTTCGTGCTGGTGCCCATCCTGGAATGGCTGATCGGCGACGACACCAGCAACCCGCCCGAGGCCGCCGTGCCCGACCTCGAACCTTGGCTGCAAGCTTGACCAGGTCGTCTATGCGGACGGTGCCGTCGACGACGGAGAACTCGGTGTGGGCGCGGAGGTGAACAAAAGGCATGGGGCGATTGTAAGAAGCCGGCGCCCCTCGCCTGCACCCAATTCCCCGGGCAGTTTTTTCAGATTCGCAGGTTTGAATGCGCTGGATGTATCAATTTGCGACCGAATCTCCGAACGATGTCTTCAGTTCTCTGGTTCTGCGCCGGCAACAACGACGAATGCTGAAAGGAGCTCGACATGTCATTTTTCGGTGCGCGCGGGCTTGCCGCCCGCATCGCCCTGGCTTCGGTGCTGGTTTGCGCCGGCCTGATCGGGGCCGCCCTGTTCACGGTCTGGCGGCTGCAGGACGTCTCCACCGTCAGCGATCAAACGGCCAAGCACCGCATCCCGCAACTCTCGGAGATCGCCCAGGTCGAGCTCAACGTCACCCGCGCCTCGCTGCAACTGCGCCACGCCATGCTGGCGCGCACGCCCGCTGAACGCGACGCGGCCTTGCAGGACGTGCAAACCAAACGCCAGCTGATCGAGCAGCTGCTCAAGACCTATGAGCAGCAACTGTTCACCAGCGCCGGCAAGGAACGCTTTGAGGCCATCCCGCCAGCGGTGCAGGCTTTCTGGGTCCAAGGGGAGGCCAACGTCAAGCTCATCGCCGAGGGCCGCAAGGACGAGGCCTTTGCTTACCTGGTCGACCACACCATCCCGGCTCGCAACGCGCTGCTCAAAGAACTGGCGGAGACCGTGAGCTACCAGCGCGACAGCGCCGAGCGCGACATCGCGCACATCCAATCGAGCATCCAGCAGACCTTGATGGTGCTGTTGGGCGTGTTCCTGTTCATCGGCGGCGCCATGGTGACGCTGTCCTGGTGGATCGGGCGCACCCTGAAGATGCGGGTGGATCGCTCACGGGAGGTGGCCGAGCGCGTGCGCGATGGCAACCTCAGCACCACCATCCACGAAGATCAGCGCGACGAGTTCACGCCCCTGCTGGCGGCGCTTTCCGACATGCAGGCCAGCTTGACCCAGGTGGTCACGCGGGTGCGCGGCAACGCCGAAGCCGTGGCCACGGCCAGCGCCCAGATTTCGCAAGGCAGCCAGGACCTGTCGCAACGCACCGAGCAACAAGCCGGCTCGCTGCAGCAAACCGCCTCCACCATGTCGGACCTGGGGCACACGGTGCAGCGCAACGCAGAGAACGCATTGCAGGCCACCGCCATGGCCCAGGCGGCCGCTCAGGTCGCCGAACAGGGCGGTGGGGTCGTGCGCGAGGTGGTCGAGACCATGCAGGGCATCAACGAGGCCTCGCGCAAGATCTCCGACATCATCTCGGTGATCGACGGCATCGCCTTCCAGACCAACATCCTGGCCCTGAACGCGGCGGTGGAAGCGGCCCGCGCAGGTGAGCAAGGCCGAGGCTTCGCCGTGGTGGCGGCCGAGGTGCGCTCGCTGGCGCAGCGCAGCGCTGGCGCCGCCCGCGAGATCAAGCACCTCATCACGGCCAGCGCCGAGCGCGTCGAGCGAGGCAGCACGCTGGTGAACCAGGCCGGTGACACCATGGTCCAGATCGTGGATGCCATCGGGCGGGTCAACACCATCGTGGCCGAGATCAGCACGGCCAGCGCCGAGCAGCAAGCCGGGGAGTCGGTGGTCGGCCAGGCCATCCAGCAAATGGACCACGGCACGCAGCAGAACGCGGCCCTGGTTGAAGAGTCGGCCTCGGCCTCCGAGAGCCTGCAGCACCAGGCTGCCGAGCTCGTTCAGTCGGTGGCGGTGTTCAAGGTCTGAGCACCCGCTGATCGCCGGAAGTCGCTCGGCGGCATGCCCACCCAGCGCCGGAAGGTGCGGCTGAAATTGGACGTGTCCTGATAGCCCAGCCGGTCGGCGATGGCTTCGACGCTCATGTCCGAGTGCAGCAGCCACCAGCAGGCCAGGTCTTCGCGCACGCGGTCGAGCAGCTGCTGGTAGGTCAGGCCCTCGTCGCCCAGTTTGCGGATCAGGGTGCGGCTGGAGACGTGCTCGCGCTCGGCCAACTCGCTCAGGGTCGGGTAGCCGCCCTCGCAGGCCAGCAAGAGCCTCAAGATGCGGTCGCCCACGGGCCCCAGGCGGTCACGCGGGTCGTTCTGCTGTGACCACAGGCGCTCGCACTCGCGCAAGGCCATGCGGTGGGTCTGCGGGTCAGGGGCCAGGCCCGGGTGGCTCAGGAGCGACAGCGGCAACACCATGGCCGAGCGCTCCATGCCAAAGCGCACCGAAGGCCACCAGCGGCGGTAGGCATCGGCCCACGGCGGCTCCGGGAAGGCGAACTCCACACGGGCCACGCGGGTCATGTCCAGCCCCGTGAGCGTGTCGAGCAGGCGCAGGCCCGCGCCCATCAGGTGGCCCATGATGTACTCGCGCACATCCGGGGCCTGCAGGTGCTCGCGCATCCACAGGGTGACCTCGTCGCCCTGCTGGTCGACCTCCAGCGAGATCAGGCTCTGACGCAAGCCGGCGTGGCGCTGGATCAGGGCCAGCGCCTGCCCCACGTTGTCGCACGACATGGCCGCCACCCCCACCGGCCCGTGCGCCGACAGCTGCGTGCCCCAGCCCACGGTGATGCCCAGCCAGGGCTCCTGCGTGAGCGCCACCGCGCGCCGGATCAGCCGGGTCACCTCGTCGAAGCTCAGGTAGCGGTTGCCCTCGTGCAGTGACGCCCAGTTCAGCCGCGTGCCGGACAGGATCTGCGCCTCGTCGAAGCCACGGCGGCGCATCTCGGCGCAGATCAGCCGGGCGTAGATGGGGTGCAGCGCGGGCGCCAGCCAGTCGGCCGCCTGCGTGGGAGGGGTTCGGGTGCTCACGGTGAGTGTCACAAAATGACGATAAGTTGCCAGCGCAGACGGTACCCCATTTCGGCCTGCGCTCGCAAGATCGCATCACTCCATTTCACCGACTCACACCGAGGAGACAACAACATGAGCGCCGTGCTGCCCGACCCGCTGGCCGCGTCCTACCGGGACCCGAAGAAGCCCCTCTGGCTGCTGCCAGCCCTGATCCCCGCCATCGTGGCCACGGGCCCGGTGGCCCACCTGATGGGCCAGGACCACGCCGCCTGGTACGTCCTGCCCTTTTTGGTGCTGTTCGTGCTGGTGCCCATCCTGGACTGGCTGATCGGCGACGACACCAGCAACCCGCCTGAAGCCGCCGTGCCCGACCTCGAGCGCCGCGCCTTCTACCGCTGGATGATCTACCTGGCCATCCCCGTGGGCTGGGCCACCACGCTGTTCAACGTGTGGTTCCTGAGCACGCACGCGGTGCCCTGGTATGGCGTGGTCACCACCGTCATCATCAACGGCTTCATGCTGGGCCTGGTGATGAACATGAGCCACGAGCTGGGCCACAAGAAGGAATGGCTGCCCCGCAAGGCCGCGCTGTTCAACCTCTCGCTGGGCGCCTACACGCACTTTTGCATCGAGCACAACCGCGGCCACCACCGCCACGTGGCCACGCCGGAAGACCCGGCTTCGTCCAAGATGGGCGAGACGATCTACCGCTTCATGTTCCGCGAGATGCCCGGCGCCTACTTCCGCGGCTGGGACCTGGAGGTCGAGCGCCTGGAGCGCCAGGGCAAGTCGGCCTGGAGCCTGGACAACGAGATCGTGCAGGGCTGGATCGGCACCGCCATCGTCTGGGGCGGCATGACCGCCTGGCTGGGCACGCAGGCCCTGGTGCTGCTGATGGTGCTGGCCTTCCTGGGCGCCTTCATGCTGACCTCGGCCAACTACATCGAGCACTACGGCCTGCTGCGCCAGAAGAAGCCCGATGGCCGCTACGAACACTGCCAGCCGCACCACTCGTGGAACAGCAACCACGTGCTGTCCAACATCCTGACCTTCCAGCTGCAGCGCCACTCCGACCACCACGCCAACCCGACGCGCAGCTACCAGTCGCTGCGCAGCTTCCACGACATTCCGACCTTCCTGCCGCTGGGCTACACGGGCATGTTCCTGGTCGCTTACGTGCCGCCGCTGTGGTTTGCCGTGATGGACAAGCGAGTGGTTAAAGCCACCGGTGGCGATGCCTCGCGCATCAACTTTTTGCCGGCGCAACGCAAGCGCTTGGTCCAGACCTATGAGATGCAGGACACGGCCTCAGCGGCCTGAAATATAAGCTCCCAACACTGATCGCGAGTGGCTGAGAAGGTCTGTCGCCTTCAGGATCGAGAACGTGCGCACCACCGTCTCCTCGGTTAGCACGCCCGTGTCATCCATCAGAAGGCATGGCGCCGCCTGGAATAGCGGCTCCACCATCAGGCGAAGGGGCAGGCGCGCGCGACGAGCCGCGCTGAGCCCGTCGGCAACGTCCGCGGCGTCGGGCCGAACATGTCGGCATGCTGCCATGCTCGCCTTGCGGGCGAATAGCGGAGCCAGCGACCTCTCTACCTCTGCCCACGGCACACGTAGTACCAGCATTGCCAGCGGGTCGCGCAAGCCGATCATGGCATCCACCGGGGAAAAACCCAGAGTTTTGGCCATCCCTGTTGCCAGGCTCTGCCCATATTCACGGGCGTGGCGGTGAATTTGCAAGACCGACACAGGGCGACGCTGAGCATGCGCCTGGAGGATTTTGCCCAAGCCCTACACGATCGCACACGAGGTCGGCCACCGATGTGCAAAACCTCGAAGGTACCTCTTTCAAGCTGGTACCCGATGCACGGGTGCGTCTGTCAGGCGCAATGGAAAGCCATGAGCGTACGCCTTGAGCGGCAGGGCGGTTACTATGCTGGCACCGGGCGGCGCACGAAACGCAGCAATTCAAGCAGGGGATGGAAAACAGCGACTTGAAGAAGCCATGAATGCAGGTCTAGCATCAATCACAGGTCTGCCACCGTAGCCCTATTTTTACAACGCCATGGCTCAAGCAGAAGCCTTGAGCCCCCAGCCAGCCCGCTTGTTGGCGGCCTCAGACAGCTTCAACTCTTCGGGGCTGGCGTACTTCAGATCCCACTCCTTGACCTTGGGGTCCATCAGTTTGAACCACAGAGGCGGAACCATGGCCACCAGGATGGTGGTCAGGTAGCCACCGATCATCATGGGCGCTTCAGGGAAGGGCTTGAGGTCTTGATAAGGCACTTCGCCTTGGGCATGGTGATGCGAGTGGCGGGTCAGGTTGAACATCGACCATGAACTGATGCGCTTGTTGGTGTTCCAAGAGTGACGAGGCTGAACCGGGAGCTTGGGGTCGCGAACCATGCCGTAGTGTTCCATGTAGTTAACGATCTCCAGCAGCGATTTGCCCCACAGCGCACTGGCAATGAAGAAGCCAGCCACAGGCCAGCCGCCCATGGCATATGCCACCGCTACCAACAGCAAACTCATCAGGTGACCACGGATCACGCCGTTACGCAAGGAGATGGCGCCGTGGCCATCGCGCTTGAGGCGCTTTTTCTCGATGTTCCACGCGCTGATGTTGCCCTTGATGGTCGAGGCCAGGACGTGGAAGTACACATTGCGGCCGCGAGGTGCGGTGGCTGGGTCTTCAGTGGTGGACACATAACGGTGATGGCCGTAGACGTGCTCGATCGAGAAAATGGTGTCAAAGCTGAAAGCCAACAACCAGCGACCGACAAACATCGAGATCGGATCCCAGGTGCGGTGAGTCAGTTCGTGGGCGGTGATGGTGCCAACCATGCCGATCATCAGGCCGGAGAGCAGGATGGTCGAGATGTGGTGGCCCCAGAAGGTGCTTTCGCGGGCTGCCAGGGCATCGAAGCCCGTGAGCTGCTGCACCCAGGCGCCATAGCCCAGCACGTCGCCGGAGCTCACACTCCAAAGCGATGCGAAGATGATCATTAACAGCAAGGGCAAAGCCATCCACAGCTGCGCAGTCAAGATGCCGGGATACTTGAAGGTGGGTGTGGTGGTGTCGTCGCCACAGACAGCGTCGCCCACCATGTAGAAAACCAAGATGGTGATCAGACCGTAGGTGGTGTAAGCGCCACCTAGGGTGACCATCGTCAGAGCCAGCAGGCCGATGATATGGAATAGGAAATACTTGAGGTAGTGCAGAATGTTCATCATCACTGTGCTCCTGTAGAGTCGTGCAAGGTCGTGAAACGGTCGGCGCGGATTTGTTCTTTGGCGATGCCGCGGTCGCGCAATACTGCGCTGACGGCATCGACCATGACGGGTGGGCCGCACAGGTAGGCATGGGCACCGTAGGGCAGGTGCTCGGCCAGGGCGCTGTCAACGTTGCCGAGCGCACCTGCCCAACTGCTGCCATCGGGTTCGGCCGACAGCACGGGCACAAAGCGGAAGGCCGCAGGCCATTGGGTGCGAAGGGCTTCCAGCGTGTCTTGAGCGTACAAGTCAGCTTGCTGGCGGGCACCAAACAAGATGGTGACGGGGCGTTTGACGCCTTGGGCCAGAGCGTCTTCCAAGATGGCCAGAACGGGGGCCAGGCCGCTGCCGCCGGCCACCATCAGTAAGGGGGCGTCAGAGGGGCGCAGCCAGAAATCGCCCATGGGGCCCTTCACGCTGGCGCGCTGTCCAACCAGATCATGTTTATGCACATGGCTGGAGAACACGCCATTGGGCACCTTGCGTACCAGGAAACTGACCTGGGAATTGGGCTGCGAGGCGGTGGCAAACGAGTAGCTGCGATCAACCCCGGGCAGGCTGTCAACCGACAATTGTGCGTACTGGCCAGCTTTGTAAGGCAGCGAGTCGTCCAGTTGGATGCGCAGGCTGACGATGTCGTGGGTGAGTGCGGTGCAGGCCACCACCCGGCCACTTACGGTGCGGCGGGCTTGCTGGGCGGCCATGTCTACTTCGATGGTGACATTGGTTTGTGGCACCGACTGGCAGGCCAGGATCATGCCGGCGTCCAAATCTTCGTCCGACAAGATGTAGGCGGTCTGAGTCAGCTCCTTGACCTTGCCGTCGACCAGCTTGCATTTACAGGCTGCGCAGCCACCCACGCGGCAGCTGTTCGGGAAATCAATGCCTTCGCGCAACGCTGCCTGGAGCAAGGTCTCCTTGGGATTGACCATGATGGGCACCCCATTGATGCTGGCCTGGTTGGGGCCGGACTTCTTGAAAAACGAAAACATTGGCGTACTGTTAGTTTGATGGCGCTAAGTATTTGTATCCTATGAATCCTGGGGTAGATCAAGGGTAGGTTGTCTTGACACAAAAAGGTCATTTATTGACAATTGGCGCTTTTCAAAAAATCAAACCGTGCACAACGCAGCACTGCCCCTCCACTACGTGCGCCTTATCGCCGACATGCTGTCTGGCATGGGGGTGAATGTGCCCGAGGTGCTTGCGGCAGCCGATCTGCAAATGGCGGACTTGGCCGACGGCCACCGGGGCTTGGGCTTCGTGCCCTTTCTGAAGTTGATGCATGCGGCCTTGGGCGCCGCAAAGGAGCCCGCTCTTGGCCTGCTCGTGGGGGAGCGCCTGCGCATCAACACTCACGGCAGGCTGGGTTACGCGGCCTTGAGCAGCAGCACCTTGCGTCAGGTTGTGTCGCTGCTGGAGAGCTTCTTGCCGCTGCGTACCACACTGGTGACGGTCACGCAGCGGGTTCAGGGTGACGAGGTATGGGTGGGCTTTCCTGTGGCCCGCCCACTCGACGGGCTGGATCTCGTGGTCAGCGAAGCCATCTTGTTGACCATCAAGAACCTGATTGACCAGATCACCTTGGGCACTTGTCAGGTGCGACGTGTGTGCTTCAAACAGGTCGAGCCTGCGTATGAAGATCTGGCCCGGGACATGTTTGGTTGCGAGGTGCGTTACAGCCAAGACTGGTGCGGTCTGGTGTTGCCGGATGCAGCCATGGACTTGCCGCTGAGCTCGGCTGACCCGGCCAGCTTCGATGATGCTGCACGCCTGTGCCGTGAAGAGTTGGACAAGCGCGATGTGAACGCGGCCTTGAGCATCCAGGTGCGCCGTAACCTGCTGACGCGCCAACATGGCTTTCCTTCCCTTCAGGTGGTGGCCCGCCAGTTCCATCTCACCCCGCGCACCCTACACCGCCGCCTGGTGGCTGAAGGCACATCCTTTCAGCAGATCTTGGATGAGGTGCGCGAGCATCTGGCTATGCAATACCTGCAAGCAGGCAAGCTGAGCGTGCAGGAGATCGCTTACACGCTGGGCTACAACGATCCGGCCAATTTCCGGCGGGCCTTCAAACGCTGGACGGGCCGAGCGCCGTCGACCCTATTGATCCGGCCCTGTAAAAATTGAGTTTCTTGCCACGTCTCCACAGGGGGCCGTGTTTCGACTCCAACGTTCCGGATCACTAGAGTCTCTGCGAACATCACGCTAGGCTCGCTGACTACTTGAGAGCCCTATTCCATGATCACTGACTCTATTTCGTTGAATCACCTGCTGGTCTGAGTATGCCGAGCAGAGCCGGGCCAGGCTCACGCCGGAGTGAGTTCTTGTTTGTCGATCTGCTCACTGGACTGAGTAGCCGATTTGAAATGGAATAGTTGGTGTTGTTGACGGATATACGCAGGAGTCGAAAGGGTTGCAGCAATGCCTAAGCGGCTATAGGTTGGTAAGTACGAGGTGCTCAAATGCGAAAACCAATCTTCTTCAGCCTCATTGCTTTAGGGAAGGTCTGCACAAATGAGTGCTGACCATGATTGGGTGTGCTGACATGACCGCAATGGCGGCTGAGCGCACCTCTGGCAGGTGTTGTGGGCGCGTTTCGCGCCCATTTCCCATGCACTGGGCGCACTCATGCCAGGCTCCCCGTCAAACGTTTGCGCACCATCCACAGATTGGCCAGCGCAAACAGGGTTTGCAACTGCGCCGTGTTCTTGGCCAGGCCGCGATAGCGCACCTTCACGTGCCCGAACTGGCGCTTGATGACGCGGAACGGGTGCTCCACTTTGGCGCGGATGCTGGCCTTGATGCGCTCGACCTGATCGGTCAGCGCATCCATGGGGTCGGCCTTGTCCAGCAACTTGCGCAAGCCCGGTCGCATGGCCACATGCCACTGCACATCCGCTTTGGCGTCGGGCCGCTTGTGCGCCCCCTGGTAGCCGGCGTCGGCGAAGACATCTGTTTCTTGCCCATGCAGCAAGCTGTTGGCCTCGACCACATCGTTGACGTGTCCGGCCGTGCCGCGCACGGTGTGCACCAGGCCGGAATCAGCGTCCACGCCGATGTGCGCCTTCATGCCGAAGAACCATTGCTGTCCCTTCTTGCTTTGGTGCATCTCCGGGTCGCGCTCACCGCTGGCGTTCTTGGTCGAGCTCGGCGCCGAGATGAGCGTGGCATCGACCACCGTGCCGCTGCGCAGCATCAGGCCCTTGGCGCCCAGCAGCAAGTTGACGGTGGCCAAGATGCGCTCGGCCAGCTTGTTCTTCTCGAGAACATGACGGAAGCGCAAGATCGTGCTCTCGTCAGGCAGCCGGTCATCCCAGCCGCCCAGACCGGCGAAGTCGCGGAACAGCGGCATGTCGTGCAGCGCTTCTTCCATGGCCGGGTCGCTCAGCGTGAACCACTGCTGCATGAAGTGAATTCGCAGCAGCGACTCCACCGGGAACGGCGGGCGCCCGCGTTTGCCTTCAGGCATGAATGGCGCGATCTCTGCCACCAGGGCGGACCAAGGCACCACCCGGTCCATCTCGTCGAGGAACTCGCGACGGCGCGTGCGCTTCGTCGAGGTTCCCAATCCAAGGCTGCTCTGCTTCATGGGTTCAATGGTCTCAGGCCATCATGTCTGCGCCAAGCACATGGCTTGGTGGTTTATGCAGACCTACCTTAGGTGGTCTGGTGGGCTTGTTCTCAGCCGCATTGGACGGGTGGGGCACACGAGTGGTGATGATCGGCATTGGGATGCTTTTTGGCACGGCCATCGGCGGGGCGCTGACTAGCATTGGCGGCAGAGCGCGAACTTCGAAGCGGGATGTCGATCCGATCCACGGGATGGGGGTAACGTCAGAGGATTTGGCCGCGAACTACTGGCGTGACAAAGGGCATCCGCCTTTCATGAAGCCACCTGAAAGCGACTTGAATCCGAACATGAGCGGCACGCACGATGACCCAGTCTGATTATTTTTTCAGAAGGTCTTTCACGATGCCCGTCGCGTTGTCCACCGCCGCTCCGGCGTCCTCAATAACCTGCTTGCCAGACTGCCTAAGCAATGACTTCTTCGATGCCAGCGCCCCATCATTGGTCTCGACGATCTCCGCTTTTGCATCGAAACCGGTTTGATCTGCCTTTGAACTTGCGCGTATCTCGGCACCTCGGGTCTGAACCTCTTGTCTTGCCGGTGATGGCTCAGGGGCGGGGGCTGGTTGGCCTGCACGCGCAGACTTGCCGAAGCGAGACACCTGTCGATCATTGCTTCGATGGCGATCATCGAGCGCCGGATTCAAGGCTGTGTCGGCCTTTTCTTGTCGGTGTTGAACTTGAACGTCTTCAAACGAAGATGGCAATGCCGTGCCATCGGAGAACACCCGATTGGGCTTGAGTGACTGCCTGGCCAGTTCTGAGGCCATCAAGGCCTGGGCCGCTTTGCTGTCGCTCCCGTATTGCTCTGCATAGCGAGTGAACATCTCCAGGTTGTGCGGATCCTGCGCAATGTCGATGGAGATGGTTTCGCCCTTTTCATACGCGGAAGTTAGGCGCTCTGACAGAGCGGTGCGTTCAGCAAGGCTTGCCTCCGCACGTTCAGATCGCGTGGCCGTGTTCGTCAGCCTGGACGCCATGTCACGGGCCTCTCGGGAGTCGCTGCTGATGGTGTTGATGAAGCTCGAATCTCGGGAGACTCGGTCACCGAATTGCTTGAAGTCGGCTATTTGCTCGCTGGTCAAACTGCTCAGCACCTTGCGTTCATCGGCGGATAGGCCCGACAGGTAGCTCTTGTCAGCGCTGGCATTGGCTTTTGCGCCAGCGAAGCGCCCGTCAACGCCCACATGTCCAGACGCACCAAATGCGATGCGCGCTACCTGAGACTGTGAAAGCCCTGTGCTGTCGGCGATGCCCTTGGAGATCTGGTCCAGGCGATTGAGTGTTTCTCCAAATTGCTCGAAGCTGCTGGACGTGGATCCGCTGCTGCTGCGGCCAGAGCGAAGGCTGCTCAGTCCTCGCGTGAATGCTTCGGAGAGGGCTGCGGAGCGATCCGAACTGGCAGCCAAGGCTTCGCTGCGTGCCGCAGTGACCTGCCTGCTCGCATCAGACACATCCTGTTCAGACACCCGCATGGATACCACCCGCGAAGCAAACCCCTGGTTGCGCAACAGGCTGACGGCAGTTCTCCCAGTCAGGCTGTTCGACGAAAAGGTGTTGCCACTGAGGTCGTTTTGCCAACTGCTCATGAACGCCGAGGTTCGGTTCGGTGCCAGTTGCGCCTGGTCCATGGTGACGTTGCCCATGTTCATGTTACCGGTGGCGGTAGATGCTGTGCTGCCAGTCAGCATGCTTTGCAGTCCAGACAAACCACCCACCAGGGCGGTCCCTACACCCTCCATCTTCTTCAATGCCGCCCAGGCAATGACAGGAATGCTGATTGCAAGGTAGCCCACAACAGCCTCACCTGAGATGGCGCCCGAATAGATCGTCGAGGCGGTTTGCAAAGACAGGGCCTTGGTGCCCGAGCCGATGTCCGAAGCCGCAGCCAGATCGTAGGCCGCGTAGATGGACGCCATGTAGTTCAGCACCGCATACAGCGGGGGCCACAGTTGGATCCAGATGAGGATGGCGGCGTAGCCTTTGAAGGCCAGCATCGTGTCGCGCCCGCTGGTCAGCAGCAAGAGCAGCACCATCAAGGGGAACAATGCGTAGGTGAGCGCTTCAATGACGTTGCGGAACACGGGCAGGGCTTGCTCGGCCACCTTGCCGTTGTTGATCCACGCGGCGTTCTGCTGAGCGACGGCTTGTGCCCGGCCAACGGCCAGCACCATGGCCGCTGGATCGTTGACCTTCTGCCCGACGATGGTGCTGGTGTCGTTGATCGCATTGAGCATGGCGCTTTGGCGGATCAGGTCGGCAGCGGTGGTGGCCGCATCGGCGATGTTGTTCTTGATGTACGCCTGCTGAATCTGGTTGGCGATGACAGCTGCGGCGGCAGCACCAGGCAGGGTGGGGTTCAACTGGAAGGCCAGGCGGCCCTGAATCTGGTTGATCTGCGCTGGCAGTCGGCCATTGAGGTTTGTGTAGATGTTGGGGCAGGTGTCCACATCAATGCCCGCAGCGCTGGTGACCGTGCTGAAGCGCGCAGGATTGGGCGTGGCCATGAGGGGCCAGACATCTGCGGATGTCGAGAACACGGCAGGACCAATCGTGCCGTCGATCAGGTCGTACATCGTGCAGTTGTGGATGAAGTTGATCAGGTCGGTGCGGAAGTTGGGATCCTGGAACGTCACCTTGCTGGTGCTCCTGATCAGCCGGTTGCCAAACATCAGGCCGTTCTTCTCGTAGGTAAGTTCGCTGGGCAAGGCACCTGGGCCGGGAATGGTCTGGAAGGCGGTTTCGAACAGGCCGGTCAGGGTGTGGCCGATGGTGCTGGTGACGCTGCCGAGCATGACCATGCCGAAGGGCACGTTGGCCACGACCTTGACTGGGGCTCCACCTGTCTTGTCCACGATGCCCACAGTGGCCCTGGGCAGAATCAGAATGGAGAACACCAGCAGCACCGTGCCCAGCCATTTCCAGCCTTGCAGCTTCTCCGGGGCAAAGGCGTAGGCGATCAGGGCGGCCACGAAGCCGCAGAACGCCACGGCGGCAACGGCCGACATGTAGTCGCCCGAGGCGTGGATGGCCGCTGCTGCATTGAAGACGCCGAACAGGCTGTCCGCGTTCTGGTAGGCGTAGATCTCCCACATGGCATCCCCTGTGCTCAGTGAAAGTCAACGAGCCATGTAAGCAGCCTGCTGCCCAAGCATGTCCATCACGTGCTGCGGCATGCTGGATCGCAATTGCCGCTCCAACTGTTCCAAGTGGCTGGAGACAGCCCGATAAGAACCGACCTTCTGATACAGGAGGTTTTTCTCTTGAGAGAGTTGCTGCAGCATGACCAGGGCGCGTTGACGAATCTGGACTGCCTGTTCGCGCTGTGTCTTTTGCAGTTGATAGTCCTTGTCGAGCGCGGCCAGGCCGACGCGCAGATTGCGCTCCAGGAACACATAGGCGTAGTCCGCTGCGATCACGTCGCGGTATTGGGCGATGAGGCTGTCTGCCAAGCCAGAACCTGGGATGGTCGCACCCACTGACAGCATTTTGTAGACCGGCTCGGTGGTCTGGTTGACGAAGCCGACCTCGGCCGAATTGTTGGGAATGGCGGTGCGGGTGGCGATCTTCTCTGCAATGGAGCGCATCAGTGTCTCGACTTTGGCGGTGAATGGCGTGTGCGTGTAGGTGGTGTTGAGGGTCACGGCATCACAGTTCACGTAGTCATTGCACTTGAGCAGGTGCTGGGTGACGTTCACACCGGCCCCGGCGCTCTGACCATAAAGCAATTGGCTGATCGAGGTGAGTGTGGCGGCGATGGGTTCCGGGTCGCGGGCGGCTTCTTCCGGGTGGTAGATGACGGTGCCCACCATGCTCATGATCAGTTCACGCTCCTGATCGTCCAGGGAGACGCCGGTGTACTTCAGGGCCTTCCAGGTCAGGTTGCCCACGAAGGGCGCCTTGTTGCGCACATTGGCATCGCCTGAGGTGCGAGCCGAAGCGAGGATGCTGGGCCGGTCGGAAGCGCAACGCCTGCGTGCAGCGTCACGGTCGCTTTCCATGCCCATCTCGATGGCGAGGTCTGCGCAGGTCTCCTGCGAGCTGTATCCCGTGGCCTCGGCCGCCGTGCTGACGATGGCTTTGGCCGTTTCGCAAGAGTTGATGCGTGCGTTGTTGATCCAGGTCTCCAGGCCCTTGGCCCACTTGCTCAAGCCACCCAGGAGTGGTGAGACGGCTTCCAGTGCCAGTTGAAAGGCGATGCCCGGCAGGGCTGCGGTGATGTTCTTGAGCATGTTCTTGAACTCGGTGGCCGAGATGTGAGAGAACGAACCGCCGAACACATCGATGCCGCCGCACCCCGCCTTGGCACTTGGGAACTGGATGGCGGCGAGCTGGTACACCTTGTTGGGGGAGCGCATGAACAGGCTGCCGCCGGTGTAGGTGTTCATGGTCTGGCCACGGAAGGCGCCCGGTGCGGTGTAGTTGCCGATGGCCCCCAGGTTGTTGAACATGCTGTTCACTTCGGCATTGAGGTCCCCGGCGCGCAGGGGCAGCGGCGATGCAATGAGCAAGGTGGCCATCAGGGTGGCGACCACTCGTTTCCAGAGCGGTGCCGTCGGCGTGTGTGTCTGGATCATGATCTGCTCCTATTGAAGAAGGACTTGCCTGTTCACGCTGGGCAACATGGCCTGGGCAGCCGGTGTGCTCACGGTGGTGATGCGCTCCAGCAATTCGGATTCAGACAGCACACCAAAGCCAATGGGTGTGATCTGCCCGGTGTAGGGCTGGGCCAGGAACACGGCTGGTACCTGGGTGACCTTCAGGGTGTTGGCGATGCCGTTGTCGGCCCGGGCATCTGCAAAGCCAGGCATGGGACCGCCATCCACGCTGATGGCCACCACCTTGATGCCGTGGCGCGCCTCGAAGGCCGTCAGCGTGGGGGCGAAGGCGTGGCAGTACGGGCAGTCACTGCGGAAGAAAAAGAACAGGACGTGGTCCTTGCCCAGTGAGGCGATCGATTGGGATCGGCTGAGCAACTGATCCCGGTCGAACACCTCCAGCGCCTTGGCGTTGACGGGGCGGCCGTACACGGTGGGGTCCAGCTCTGGTGTGGCCCAGGCGACGCGCTGGGCGACGTCGGCAAAGTAGGAAGCTCGGGCCACGACCTTGGCTTCCAGTTCCATGTAGCGGCGCACATTGGCCTCGGTCGGACGCATGATCGCGATGTTGCGGTAGGACTCGACCGCCTTTTGCAGCCTCTCGAATTCGACCAGTTCTGGCGCTTTGGCCGGGCGAGTGGCCGGTATGGGGGGCGCAGCTGAAGTGAGCGGCGTGAGGGCGGGCGTCTTGGGTTGAGACGCAGGGTTGTCAGGTAGCTCGGGTTCGGGATCTTCGTAGAAGTGCCATCCTCGCCATGCATCGGACCAGTAAGGCGCGGCAATGGGCTCGTCCGGTTTTGACGAGGCTTGTGCCTGTGCCTCGGGTGCTGAGTTGATGCATGCGAAAGCGAGGAGGGCGACGCTGGCAAGGCGTCTGAAAAGACCTGAGCGAGAGGACGGAGATGGGCGAGGCATGTTGATCTCCTCATTGCAGCGACTTGGGCGGCATGCCATCGAGGCAGTAGTTGATCCCGAACTCGATGGATTGTTTGCGAGGGGCCTGGGCGCCAGGCAGCCAGATACCGTCTTGCCAGAAGGTCACCTTCAGGCGGCTGCAACCAGGCTGGCGGTAGCGCTTGTCGGTGGTGACGTCGATCGATATGGGGGTGTTGGCCTTGAAGCGCTGGCTGATGGCGTCGGCAGATTCGCCTGTCAGGGTGCCGTGTGCCTGTCCGTCTGGCGCTTGCAGTGCCATCACCATCAGCACCCTGGCGTCTTTGACGGGCATTCGATCGGCGGACGGTTCGGGCGATTTCTCAGGCGTTTGCGTTTGTGCTTGGCAAGTCAATGCAAATGCCATCGCCATCGCCGTGATGGCATTGACCTTGATCGGTGTCATGAGGTGCTGTGTCATTGGCAACGCCCCTGTCCGTAGTAGCAGTTGGGCACCTTTGCGCTGTTGCCGCTTTGGATGGCTCCCAGGTTCGGGTTGTTGGGCACGATGGAGGCGTAGAACTCGGTGAGGTCCATCGCCGCGAAGTCCAGGCTTTGCAACTGAGGGATGGTGAAGCCTGAGCAGTCGGGGTTCTGGCCGCTGCCCCAGCCCTTGCCAATCTGCATGCGCCCCTGCTCATTGACGATCCGGGCGAGCTTGCTGTTGAAGCAGCATTTGCCGGTGGTGTGCTCCAGACAGGACACACAGGCGCCAAGGACACGAAGACAGGATGAGCACCAGCTTCCGGTGGCGTGGCACAGACCCGCGCCTTCCTTCATGGCCAACTTGCCCTCTTCTTCGTTGCACGACATCATCGACATGACGATGTAGATCACCACAGCGATGGCCAGCGACCAGGGATCGAACGCGACCACCATGCTGTCGCCTGCATAGAGCACCGACGATCCGGCGGGCAGAGCGGTGCCGTTGACGGCCACGGTGACGCCGTAACTGGTGAAGGAGCCGCTGAAGCCGCCGCTGGTGAGCAGTGCGGACATGCCCTGGTAGATGAACTCCCGGTTCTCGGAGTTCATGAGCACGTCGTAGACAAGGCGTGAGCCCACGCCGAAGGTGCTCTGGTTGCTCATCCCAGCGCCAGCGCTGTCCGAGTCGCAACAATCTTTGAACAGCCGGTCTCGGCAGTGGTTGCCTTCGCCCTTGAAAACCTGCATCAGCTTGGTGTCCAGGTACACACCGGCTTCTCGGGCGGCTTCCAGCATCGACATGGAGCGGGCAAAGTCCGCGTCGTTCGTGTAGCTCGTGTTGAAGCAACTGTCACCCAGGCAAAAGACATTGGATGGGCAGTTGGTTGCTGTCGTGATCGTTTGGGCGCTGGCCGGGCAGGTGTAGCTGTCCTGGTAGACCTCGCACATGCCTGTGGCAGCGTTGGTTTGCTTGCATGTGCTGCTGCCCAGCGTGCAGCCTTGGCTCAGCAAGGGTGCGCATTCGTCTGTGGGGGCACCGGATGTGCAAGAAAGGGTGCGCTCGTAGGACCAGCAAGCGCGGGTGACGGCTCGGCCATCGATCACCTTGGTGGCGGGGCCATCCACGCACCTGTCGGCTGTGGTGACGGTGCAGCGTCCGCCTGCTTCGAGTGGGGCGCTCTTGTCATCCCAGACATCGGTTTCGATGTGGTTCATGGTGGGCTGCTGGAAAGACAACGGGATGCTCCAGCCAGAAGCGCCGACCAGGCTGGCCGCCCCCGCATCCTGAGCACAGCGGGTCTCTGTGCGGCTGACCACGACAGAGGGGCCGCTGTCACAGCCCATGCGGGGGCGGGGCATGGTGAGCGTGAAGCAGCGATCGGCCGGGCCCGCCGATTGGATGCGGCTGGACCAGTAAGCCTGCAACTGGTCGCCGCGCACGGTGCCCGTTGGGCAGGCATAGACCGGCGTGCCGAACTGGAAGTTGTAGTTGCACTGGCCAGATGAGCAGCCGGATCCAGGCATCATGACCACCTTGAAGGGGCGCCAGCAATGGCCACCCCAGTGTGGTGAGAGGTCGGTGACGAATGTAGGTTGGGTGGCTGGCGTGCTGGGCAATTCCAGGTTCTGCCACCCGACGCAGGCCCCGTTGCCACCGGCAGCGTAGAAGCGAAATTGCTGCAACTGGTCGGTGCGGATGCGGCATTGGGCTTCGGCCACCATGTAGTCGGCACCGTTGCGATTGGCTTGACCATGCGCAAACCAGTCGCCAGCGGTGCAACTGGGGACGAGTTCGACTTGCACCGTCAGATCCCGCCGGGTGGCGTAGTTGCCCACGCCGTTGTAGCGCTGGCACTGTTTGGTGACCGCGCCTGCTGGCGTGGTGATGTCGGCGGTGGCGCACCCGCTGTAATACGAGGAGAGACTGCCAAGGGCCAGTGACGGGTTGGCTGCGATATCGCGTGCACCCATGACAGCGGGGTCGTAAGGCGAAATGGCTGTGCGTGGCGTGTTGGCCGAGTTGAGCGCGCCGCGTTGGGCCTGGCACACCGGGTCATCGGGCGTGCCGGTGCAGGCGGTGAGGCGCGCGTTGGCCGGGCCTGACAGACTGGGTTGGCCGTAGTAGGCCGCCTCAGCGGGCGTGCGGGTGTATCCCGGCACATTGGCCGTTGCATTGGGGACGCTGATCGTGCCCCGAATCACCGGGTTGGCCGCTTGACCAGCGGCGGTGCCTTCTTCGTGTGGCCCAGCCAGGGCCATCGTCTGCGTCGTGACGAAGCACCAGAGGGTGAAGCAGGTGACGACTCGGCGCAGCATGACGATCCCTAACCCTTGAGCCGTTGGATGAAGGCGCTGGCGTCCTTGCTGAAACGGGGTGTGCGGTGCTGGATGTGTCCCAGGGCGTAGTCCAGGCTCACGTCTCCGGCCAGGCGGACATAGTCATTGGGAGGCGCACAACTGCCTCGGCCTCCATCACCACAGGGCGTGCTGTCAGCGCCCTCACGCACCAGCACAAAACTGGGCACCTGTGTGATGGCGTAGCGCTCGAAGGCTTGCGGATCGATCTGGAAGGCCACCGACTGACCCGCCAACAATGCCTGTGTTCGCGTGACGGTGTCACGCAGGGAGCCATTGAACAGGCCTCTGATCAGCAGGGATGCCTTGGTACGTGCCGCTTGGCTGACAAGTCTCTTGAGGGTGGCCTCGGGCATCGACAGGCTGATGAACACCATCAGGATCGGGCCACCACTCAGAATGGTGCTGGGTGGCTGGGCGGCTTTCATCTGCAGGGCGTAGGCTTTGGACAGCGCTTCGAGGTCCACAGGCACTTTGACTTGAGGCTGTGGGAGTACGTCAATTCTTGGGCCTGCTGTGTTGGGCACACGTTCCAAGTCAGCGGCGCTGGGCACGCCGTGCGCTTTCTGCGCCCGCTCGATGTCGTTGTCCGTGATGGTGGGTTGCGCGCGCCTGGCCCGAGCCATGTCTTCATCGGTGATGACCGGCGAGGTTTGGGCCTGTGCGCTCAGCGCAAGCAGCATGGACAGGCCAAGACCGAAGCCCCAGCGTGAAGGTTGATGGAAGTCAGAAGCCGACACAGCAGTTCCTTTTGCGAAACAACATGAAGGCGAAGTCTTCGCCGCGCACGGGGTATTCCTTGCCGGCCCCCCAGATCACCGTGCTGCGCCCGAAAGGCTGGCAGCACCTGCCGCCGTCCTTTTCAGTGTTGGGGATGGGGTAGGTGAGTTGTGTCTTGTAGGCCGTCTTGTCCATGACGGGCTCGAAGTAGGGGCCACACAGGCCGGGCGTGCCATGCCACCCCCATGCGATCAACTCACGGTGCATCTTGGCGGTCAGGCGCTGGGCCAGCAGAACGGCTGTGCGAACGCCGCCCAAGTGGTAGGGCACCTGGCCATCCAGTGGGTAAATGCCGCCCTGGCATCCGGCACACCAGAACAGTTCCTTGATGCCAAAGCCCAGTGAGGCGGCCACGCAATCGGCGGCGCAAGCGGCAATCGCGATGGGGTTGGCGAACAGCACCGCATCGGGGTTGAGGATCAGGGTCAACTCGTCGTCGCTCCACAGCGGATCGACCTCGGTGAGGTAGGCCAGATCGAAGCCGCCCTTTTCCAGGCAGGGGAAGTCGGTCACGACCTCCAGCCAATAGAGCATCGGGTTCACATAGAAATGGGCCTGGTAGAAGCTGCCGCCATCGCCGTCGCCTTCAGCGTGGGTGAAGCGTGCGGCCTCCGGGGCAGGCAGGCCTGGGTTCAGATCGATGCCGCCCAGTGAGGTCAGGCAGAACGGTTTGCGCACCACTTCGACATGGCGAGCCGGTTCCCAAAAGCCGATCGACAAACCGATGACCGGGTTCACGCCGCAACTGCACACAGGGCTGCCCGGGTTGGCAATGTCTTCCTGGCCACCAAAGTTGGCGATGGGGATGCTGCCCAGGCTGATGGGCAGGATGCAGCTCCAGCAGATGTCTGTGACGGGGTTGGGGAACTTGCCGGTGCAGGTGGCAATGCCCGCCGCGTGGCTGTGCTGGCTGGTCATGGCCAGCCAGCAAATCAACAGGATCGCCGCGATGTGATCCCACGATGGGCGCAATCTGGCGTTTGGCGTGGTCCGGGTCATGGCGTCACCTCCAACTCATCCACGCGCAGTCGCTTGCCTTCCTGAGAGACCAGGGCGGGCACCTGTGCGATGCCCAGGCGCCGGGTCAGCACGCCTTGCTGGTCGTAGTAAACCGGCGTGCGCCAGGCTTTCATCAGGTCCAGATAGGATCCAGCGGTCAGGATCGCCTTGACCTGGCCCCGGTAGCGCTGGATCAACTCCCGTGCACGCCTCACCTGTCGTGCATCACGGGCGTCGAAGAACAGCAGGCGTCTGGACAGGGACACCACGTCCAGCGGGTTGTGGCGCGAGCCAGCGGCAAACATCAGGTGCCCCTGGGGATCCAGGATGTTGCGATCCAGCGTGAAGCTGGGATCGAAGTAGTAGGTGCGCGGTTGTTGTGTGGTGCGCAGCCCTGCCACAGGCTGTGGCTGGCGCACGGCCTGAATGCCGCGCTCACGGGCTTGCTCCTGCAGTCGAGCCAGTTCACCACTGGCTTGCTCTTCTCGCAGGCGTTGCGTGATGAAGTCCAGCAGGTTGGCTTCGCTGATCGGGTAGGTCGGACCGATGCTGCCCAGGTCCACGCCCCAAGCGCATGAGCCCACACCTGCGCATGCCATGCTCAGCAGGCAGGCCATCACCATCACATGTGGGCCCGTGGGTTTCATGGCTGACCCTGACCGTCGCAACGGATGCGTTGAGAGAGTTGGTTCAGCAGGGCGTCACGCTGCGCCAACTGGTTGGGGTGGCTGGCACTGACCATGGCCATGAGGACAGGGTCACCGCTGCCCTGGGCAATGGCCTTGCGCAACTCCAGTGCAGTGAGGGGGCGCCCGCAGCGTTGCGCGAACGCCTGCAAATAGGCCTGGGCGCCGTCGCGGGCGGCAGGCGAGATTTGCGCCAGCAGTGCCAGGTAGTCCTCCAGTGGCACGTCGTCTGGCGTGGACGCAGGCGTGCTGGTGCTTTGAGTGACGGGGCTGCTGTGGGCGCGACTTTCGGCCAGATGTGGGGCCGGTTGCTTGATTGCAAGCTGGGCCTGAACGTGGGCTGCAGATGCCAAGCCAGCGATCCAGATGCACAGGATCAAGCGAGGCACAGAGTGGCGCACGTCATTGCGGCCATGGCGGTGTCGCTGGAGGTGGCTTGGCAAGGCTTGCATGTCATGCTCCTCAGAACAGGGGCCGCACGAGCCCGATGACCTGCTCGGCGCGAACCAGACCGCTGCTGCGGTAGCGCGAATCAAAGCTGTCTGGGCTGCTGCCCTGGACGTAGTAGCTGCCCGGTGGGATCACCGTGGGCTGAATGGGATCAAGCGCACGGTGGTCAAAGGTCTGAGACTTGGCATGCCCCACCGCCTCGCCGTTGATCAACACCCTGCGGTCTTGGACAGTGACGGTGTCACCAGGCAGGCCCTTGACCATCTTGAAAAAGGGCTGGCCGCGTAGCCCCGGGTAGAGCTGCTGAGCATCGCCAGCGAAGGCAAACAGGATGTAGTCGCCACGGTGCAAGGTGGGCGGCGCAGACTGTGTCCAGGTCACCCGATAGGCCACACGGTAAGGCAGGCTGGGCGTCCAGTTGAAGACAATGGGCAGGCGCGGGGTGGGATCCAGGAACAGCCGGACATAGGCCAGCGCCCAGATGGCGAACACGGGGAGGTAGAGGTACCAGCGGCGACGCATGTGGGCCAGTTGCTCGGAACAGGATTGCCGGGCTTGGCGATAGCGGCGCACATGCCAGGGCAAGGGCGGCGGGATGCGGACGATCTGCAAGGTCATGGCATCCCCACTTTCTGGCGCAACTGGGCCGTCAGATCCACGGTATGGGGTGTCGGCCCCGCGACAGCGCCTTTGAGCACCACCAGGCATGCGCAGTCGCGGGGCAATTCCTCCAGCGCAATGGGCAGGCGTTGGGCGAACGTGCGTGCCATCAGCATGGCTTTTTGCCGATCGTCTTCCGAGCCCGCCTTGGTGAGCAGTTGTGTGAACTCGGCTTCCTTTTGCCGGTACACCTCGGCCACATCGACCATGCCGATGCGCAGCGCTGGGCGGACCACCGTGCGGTCATAGAGCAGCAAGGCGGCAGCGACCACGATCAGGGTGAGCAGCAGTTGCACCAGGGCAGGGATGAAATCAGGGGCTTTCATACGGTGTGCCCCCGGCGCCGCAGCAGTTCGGTGATGGCGGCATCGATGCTCAGGCCTTGCGCACGCAGCTCGTCGATGGGCGCGTTGTCCTCCAGCTTGTTGGAAAACAGCAGGTGTGTGGCCGGATCCAGGATGTTGCGTGCCACGCCTTCGCCCACCGGGGAGGAGATGTACAGCTCGGAGTACACGCCCGCCTCGGTCCTCAGTGAGTTCAACAAGCGCTTCTTGGGCTCATCCATGGTCAGGCGGCCCTTGCGGTCCAGCATCTCGATGGATTCGGGCTTCTGGCGCAACAGAAACACCCAGTCCGAGCAGTTGAACGCGGCTTCCATTTGGGCCGAGCCATAGAAGTCGTCAGCGCTCTGAGTTGCCGTGCCCAAGGCCCCGCCGTATTTGCGGGCCCGGCGGGCCGCTTCTTCGATCACAGCGGCCTTGACGGGGTCATCGGCCCCGATGTCGCCCAGTTGCTGCTTGAGCTCATCAATGAACAGCACCTTGCGCCGGTTGCGGCTGAGGTACATCTCGCCGGTGATCTGGTGCAGCAGCAGGATGTTGACGACGGCGTGCAGGTCGGGGCGGCGCTTGAGTTCCTCGTTTTCGATGACGATGAAGTCGTTGCTGAAATCGACGTTGCTGGGTCCTTCGAAGAATCGCTCGTACTGGCCGCCTCGGGTGTAGGGGTTGAGCATCACGGCCAGGTCCTTGATGCGCTGATCGTTGACAAGGCCCAAGGCTTCGATGTTGCCGGTCTTGAAGGCCTCGCGCAGGGCCGTGATGGTCAGGTCGTTGCCGTGCTCGGCGAACAGCTTGAGCACCATGGCCGAGATGGCCTTGTACTGCACCTCTTCCAGCGTGTGCTGCATGGAGCACATCTTGGAGATGGCCGGCACCAGCATGTCGATGTCCTCGTGGATGTCAACGATGTTGGTGAAGGGGTTCAGGCAGATGTCCACATCGGGGCGGAACTCGATGTAGGTGCCCTTGGCCTTGCGGCACAGCTTCTCGAAGGAGCGGCCCAGGTCCAGCATCCAGACCTTGGCGTCGATGGCCCGGTAGGACCAGGCCATCTCGTTCATCAGCACCGACTTGCCCGAACCCGGTGCGCCGATGATGGCGAAGTTGTAGTTGCCCAGGTCGTTGTCGAAGATGTCCAGGGTCATCAGCTGCCCACGACGCCCGCCGAACACCAGGGCGGGTGTGCGTGTGCCGCGCCACTCGGCGATCAGGGGTGCCAGGTGGATGGCGTTGGCCATGGTCTTGCGCGACACGCGACGCATCTTGGCCAGGTCGCCATGGAAGCGTGGCGTCAAGGTCATGGGCAGGCTGGCCAGCAGCGCCTGGCGGTGCATGTACACGTCGGCATTGAGCTGAAAGCCACGGCCACGCCAGATGGCGTTGGCCGCTTCGTGGGCCGCCACCGCCTTGCGCGGTGGCGAGAAGATGGCCAACTGGTGGTACAGGCTGACCAGGCTGCCTCCGGTGTCGATGGCCTGGGCGGCAGCGGTCCAGTCCTGCAGCTTCTTGCCCACGTCCGGCATCACGTCGGCCATCTTGCTTTTGGCGTTCTGCGTGGCGCGCACATGGTTGGCGGTGACCGTGGCCTTGGTGGCATTGGGGTCGAGCACATGCACGCCCATGGTCAGCAAGAAGGGCGCGCTGTACTGCAGGGCGGGCTGCATCAGGTCGCCGATCAGCGAGCCCATCTGCCAAAGGGCGAAGCGCTCCGGGAAGGACTTGATGGAGTAAAAGCGCGCCTCCAGTTCGTCCGATCCGGTCTCCTTCCACAGGCGCAGGCCGCTGGGGGTGGGATCCTGGATGGTGTCGAAGTCGATGATCTGGTCGCGCAGTTCGCGCCCATCGTCGTAATGCAGGTCCGGCGCGTCGGTCTGCGAGATGCGGTCAGGGTTGGTGAACAACGCGCACCAGTTGATCAGGTCAGCGGCATCACAGACACGGTTGGGCAGGGAGGCCGAGCGCAGCGTGGAGGCCATGGACTCGCGCTGGGCCATCACCTCTTCGCGCTTGGTCATGTCCTGGGCGTCACCGGGCAGGGTGACGCTGAGCATCAGGCGGAAGTCCCGGATCGTGTAGTGAAAGCCCGAGGTCAGCGAGGATTGCGCGCCTCGCAGCAGGTGGCCTACGCGTTGGCGGGCCAGGGTGTGGAAGAGGTTGTCGTTGCGGGCAGGTCTCCCCCAGTGTTTGGCCTTGTCGGCCTGGTCCTCGTCTTCCACTCGCAAGTTGGCATAGCGGCGCAACTGACCGCGCACGTGAGGTGAGGCGAACAGGTGGAACTGGATGCCCGCGCCCGTCGGGCAGTTGGCGTACAGCGAGATCAGCACCTCGGCCATGCGTTCATCCGCGCCCGACTGCGGCATGACCTCCAGCATGAAGCCCAGGCCGTCGCGGTTGACGAAGATCTTTTCATCGGCGAGGTAGGCGGAGTAGGGTAGCCACGCGGCGAATTGCTCTGCCGGTGTGTCAGGCGGCGCGCCCAGGCCCATGGCTTCGAACAGGCCTGGGCGTGCGGGCCTGCGCACAGTACGGGCCGCGTCCATGGATACGCTGGCTGCTGTCGTGACCGTTGAGGTGGCTGTGGCTGAGGGGGTGGGCATGGCGCAACCTTTGAGGGAGGTTCAGTTGCTGGGGTCAAGGCTGTCGGTAGGCGGCAGCAGGGGCCCTGTGTCCGAGTTGTCCGGGGTGTATGGCGACAGGCGCTGCTGGCCTGCGGGCCGAATGGGCGATGTGCTCTGTTCTGGCGTGGCGGGTTTGACGGTGGCTCCCATCGGAGGTCGTATGGGCGCATAGGCGTCACGGATCTGGCGCTGTGCGTGGTCGATCAGCCATTGACCCGCATCAATCTGGACATAGACATAGCCCTGGTCGTAGAGGTCGCGGTCGGCGTCTTCCCAGGGCTTGAACCACAGCCGCAGGATCCGGGCCGATGAGCGCAGTGGCAGCGCCAGGCTGGGGGGCTGCGCCAAGGGTAGGGCAGTGGCTTTGGCGGATGCCACCGCTGATGCCGGGCGAGGCTGTGGCGACCCGGGTGCAGGATTGGTGGCTGACTCGCCATTGGATTTGGCGGCCATGCGGCGCTTGGCCACCTGGGCGGGCAGGTTGTCCTGAACGGCGTTGGCATAGGTGCCCGATACCGAGGTGCAAGTCACCCCGTCCGGGGCTTTGCACGCGTAATCGGAGCTGCCGCCCAGGCCGGAGAGGTTCATGCAACCCGACAAGCTCAGCAGCAGGCAACCCAGAAGCCAGATCGGGCGTACGGAGTGGGCGCGGGCAGTGAGGTGACCAGGGGCGTTCATGGCTGAACCTCCAGAGTGGACGGTTTCAGGCGGGCCTGGATCACCTGGTGATCGACGTAGCCTTCGGTGCGGCTGCCATCTGCCCAGATCAGGGTGGGTGTGGCTTGAACGCCAAGGCGCTGCGCCAAAGCCAGGTTGCGGGCCACGGGGTGATCGCATCGCCCTGGGGCATTGATCACGGTGGTATCGCCCTGCACCATGTAGCGCTGCCAGGCTTGAGCCCGGTCCGGGGCGCACCAGATGGCGATGGGCTTGGCCTCACCCTGAAAGGGCAGCATGAAGGTGTAGACCGTGACGTTGTCGAGCCGGGCCAACTCCGGTTCCAGTTGCTTGCAGTAGCCGCAGCCCGGGTCGCTGAACACGGCGATCTGCCGCTGGCCGTTGCCCCGCACGGTCTTGATGGCGTCTGCCATTGGCAGTTGGTCAAAGGCGATGGGCGCAGAGGTCGGTGCGGATGTCGGTGCTGATGTCGTTGCGGTAGGCGTAGCGGGTGCTATCGCGCCCTGCCTGGCCGCCAGGGCCATTCGTGGCCCGGTGATGTCGGTCATGGTCTGTGTGTCAAAGACATGGCCGAACACGAAGTAGCGTGGCTGGCGGGCCGACACATAGGCCACGTTTCCGTTCATCCAGACTTCGTACAGCCCGCTGATGGGTGAAGGCAGCACCTGGGTGAAGCGCGTGCTGGGGTTGGCCTTCCTGAGTGCAGCCAGGAGGCGAGCCTCTTGCGATGGCGGGGTGCCAGCCCAGGCGGTGCCATTGACCAGCATCGTGAACAGTGCCCAGATCAGCGTCACGGCCTGGAGCCTGCCTCGCAGAGGCGGGCGCATGTCAGTAGTTGTCATCATTGGCGGCTTTCAGGTAGCGGTCTTCGGGGGCGGGCTCAGCCGAGCGCGACAGCGTGCGGGAGGGGGTGCCGCCGGTACGGGTGTAGGCGTTGGCCGACATGGGCGCGTCGATACGCACGCCCTTGGTGATCACCACATCGATCTCGCGGCTGGCATCGATTTCGATCACCGGAAACGTGTTCTCGGCGAGCTTGATGTAGTACTGAGCCAGGCGGTCCAGGGCCTTGCCGACACCGGTGCCGATGCCTGCGCGGTAGGCGTCACTGCTGTTGCCACCGCTGCTGGCGATCGTGCCCAGAGCAGAGGTGCTGTAGGTGGTCGATGAAGTTGACAGGCCCTGGCCGATGCCACTGACCACGCCTGCCAGAAGGGCGTTGGCCAGCATCTGGCCTTGTTTGGTGACCAGTCGCCCGCGCATGCCCACCTTGCCGTCTTCGCCATAGACGCTGCCCTGGATCTTGACTTCCAGCGTGGCGCCGTCCGGGCGGACGCAGGACAGGTTCTCGGTGCGCAGGTAGGCTCGCTCCGAGCTGATGTCGCCGTAGCCTGCCGCGATCACGAAGCAGTCCCGGTATTCCCCCCGAAAGCGGTTGGGCAGGACCGAGTTGTCCGAGAGCCGGATCAGGACCGGATGCGGGTTGGACTGGGCCTGCCCGCCCGTGGGGGCATCCAGGCCACCAAGTAAGGTGCCGCGCGTGAAGCTGACGGGCAGGAAGGTCGAAACGGTGCGGGTGTCGGCTGTTGACGGTGATCCAGGCGTGGCATTGTTTGTGGTGCTTGCCGTGGCGCCTGTTGCAGCGGCCTTGGCCGATTCCCGGTCCACCAGAGAAACGCGCGTCAACACCGGGGCATTGAAAGGCATGTCCTGCGGTGCCATGCCCGGATCACCGAGGGGCATGGCACCTGCGGGCGATGTGCCGGGCGGCAGCGGTGGGGGAATGTTGATGCTCTGCCCATGAGGATTTGCATGGGGCAGAGCGGTGGACGCCGGAGGTGGTGGAAGGGGCAGGCTGGATGCCGGTGGCATCGTTGGGGGCGCGGGCGTGTTTGACGCTGCCGCAGCGTTGGGTGCCAAGGACATGCTGGCAGCCTGGCTGGCCGAGGTGAGTTTTTGCTCCAGTTCGGCAAAGCGCTGCATGGTGCGGGCCTCGAATGCCTGCCTGTCCTTGTTGAGCCGGTTCTGCTCATCGCGCTCGTTCTCGTATTGCGCCAGCTTGCGCCCTGCGGTGCCCACCCATTGGTCTACCGGGTTGACCTGTTGTCCCGGTGGCATCACCCCGATGTTTGTGACCGTGGCAGGCTGCGCGCTGCCGTTGTTCTTGGCGTCTGCGGTGGGCGAGCGCGTGTCGGTGAGGGCGAAGATCAGCCACAGCAGGCCGACACCACATACCAGGATGGCGGCCAGGGTGACGTACTGGCGTTGCCGTGGAGACAGCCTTTGAAGGGCACTGCCCACGGCCCCCTTGATGCGGTCGAGCAAGCCGGTGACGCTCCCATTGGCTGCTTGGTCGAAAGGCGTGTTCATCGCGTGGCCTCCTGCCGGATCACGAACACATTCGTGGTCTCTCCGGGTTGCAGGTTGTAGTTCTCGATGGACACGCCCATGACCTGGGCACCTTCGCGGTCAAATTCCTGCTCGGCCAGCACCATCAAGGTCGGGCTGATGTTTTGCAGCAGGTATTTCTCGCCGACCAGGCCTCGCCCTTCATAGCGACGCATCAGGGAAAATCTCGCTTCGAGCCACAGGGGGACGAGGCGGTTGACCTCCTCAACGCGCACCTCGGGAGGCACTCGGTCAGAAGCCATCGCCACTAGCAAGGCCTTCATGGCTCGGATGTGGTTGGCCGAAGTGCCCAATGACATACCCGAGGGACTTGGGTTCGCGTTGTCCAGCTTCAGCAGCCTGGCACTGGGATCCCGGATGACGATGGTGTCTGCGGGGGTGTCCGAACGATGTAGCAGCAGGGTGTAGGTCGCCTGGGCGCTGGAGACGAACAGGTTGATGGGCTTGCTGGACTTGCCCACGGGTCGGAGGTAGACCTCGCCCTTGTCCTTGTCGCATTCGAGGACCAGTTCACCCGTGGGGTTGATGGCCGGACTGTTCTGGCTGTTGTTGGGGGGTGGGGTTCCGTTGGCGCAGTTGCTCGAATAGATGTTGCCGAACACATCGGTGATGGGCGCGCCATCGATGCGGATGCGCGTGGGCTCCTTGATCGACACCATGGCCTCAACGGAGACGCCGTCGCGGGCTTCAACCAACTGGAGCGCCCTGACGAGGCTTGGTGCCGTTGCCATCCCAACGGCTGTCACCAGGGCCAGCAGCAGGTTTGTCAGCGAAGTGGAGGGCTGCTGGCGTCGCTTGAAATCAGCTCGCATTGGGAACCTCCTTGAAGGTCTTGAGGTGCATGCGTGCCCCGTTGAAACTGAACTCGATCAGGTAGGCCTTGAGGTCGTTGGCGGTTTCGAAGCCATTGACCAGGGTGCGCAGTCGGCCACGCACCACGACGCTTTGCTTGTCCTCGCTGGGCACCAACTGCTGCGGCATGAACATCGTGCTGGCGTTGATGCGCTTGAGCCGCTCGGCCTCGACCTCCTGCCGGGTCTTGAGCGGGCCGTATTGGTCGGGCTCCACATAGCCGAGCAGGATGTTTTTCTTCCAGTCGATCGATGAGGGCGTGACGTCCAGCACCAGCCAGGCCATGAAACCACCCATCTGCTCCAGGTATTCGCCACTGGCCTTGTCTCGGCTGACCCAGAAGGTCTTGTCGATCGTGGGTGGCACGACCACCGTGCGCACCGTGCCAATCAGGTTGAGGATGACGAGCAGTGCCACAACATGCCCCGAAGCCAGTACGCCCACCGCGAGCCCCAGGCTGCGGTTGCGGCGACGCATCTCCTTGATGTCGCTGTTGAGTCGCTCGAAGTCCATGGCGTGCTCCAGACTCAGCCGACCATGCGGCGGATGTGCGAGGGCGGGGTGGCGCGCATCGCGGTCATGGGGCTGGGCGGCAGGTGCCAGTACAGCCAGTGCATCGCGAAGGCCTGGTGCTTGTCGGCCTTGATGCGGGCGATCCAGCGCGACAGGAAGATCCCCGCACCTGCGCAGGCCGCAAAGGCCAGCTTGGTGCCCGACAGGTAGCCGACAAAGAAAAAGAAGATCACCGGGGCGGCCACATCGATGTCCCAGAAGCCGATCTTCCAGGGGTCATCCAGGCGACGGGGGATGTAGGTGTCGGCTTGCATGTCAGGCTCCTGCAGGTTTGGGCTGACCTCAGACGACGGCGCCCATGATGGCGCCCGCGATCACCAGGCCTACCGCACCGAAGATGGCCAGGCCCACGTAGAACAGCACCGGCCCGAAATTGCGCAGGGCCGACAGCGAGATCAGGGCGACCACGAAACCGACGAAGCCGACCAGGGCCTTGACGCTAGGCCCCAGCGCGGAGATCTGGGCGAGGGCGGATGTCAGCGGCCCGGTGATGCCGGTGAACGCCACCAGGTCGAGGGCGAAACCAGGCATGGACAGGCCCAAGCCCAGGGTGAGCATGGCCAGCGCCGAGGCCACACGCCAGCGCTTGTGTGTGGGCTTGCCGGTGACTCGGGCACTGGATGGGTTGCTTTGCTGATCATCCTGTTGGACAGTTTGACGAACAGGGACGAAGGGATGGATGATGGCTGTGCGCATGGGAATCTCCTGGCTGGGTTGCGCGTCAAGGCCTGACGCAGGCGGGGGCGATCCTGCGAACGTGTGAGCACGTCTCAGGAGGGGGATGCGGTGGGCGACGGGCTCACGGGTGAGGGCCATTGGTGTGTCATGGCCCACCCTCGGATGAGGCTGTGAACACGACCTCAACGCGACGATTGCGGGCTCGGCCCTCAGGTGTGTCGTTGTTGGCGATGTAGCAGCACAGGCCTCTGGCATCGATGCGGATGTCATTGGGGTGTGAGGGACTGATGCGCTTGATGTGATCTCGAACGGCATCAGCCCGAGCTAGCGCGATGGCCTGATTGGGCGCATCAGGGCCGACGTTGTCGGTGCGTCCCACGATGAGCACACGCTGGGCACGTCCCAGGGCTTTGGCTGCGCTGTTCAGCAGGGTCCGGTGTACAGGTGTCAGCACCGCACTGTCGGTTGCAAACTCCAGGACCAGCACCTGAGGCTTGTGCAGCGGGGCAGGCTTGGTCACTTCAGTTGGCGCGACGGATGCAAGGGCGCGCGCGTTGCCTCGCATCGAAGGCTGCGGCTGTGCATCGGCCACAGCCAGCGTTTTGGGTGTGGTGGTAGGACAGGCAGGCTCGACGCACTGGGCAAAGTACGCGTCGCGGCCACGTTCAAGCTGCGCGATGTGTGAGGCGTTCCGCTTAGCTTGTGGTATCGCGGTTGCATGGCCCTGCTTGGCGGGCAAGGTGCAAGACGAGAAGGCAAACAGAATCACCGCTGCCGAGGCGCTGGTCATGGCGAGGTCCTGTACCCGCGTCATGGCGACACCCGAGCGGCAAGGATGAAGAGGGGCTGCTTTGCCTCTGATCGGCTCTGCGGCCATACGGCGGTTGGCTGTGGGGACTGGATTGCCGAGGCGTGCAACTGCCGATAGACCTTCCAGGCGTAGCGTCTGCGTGCGCTCTGGCAGGCCACTCCCTTGAGTTGGGTACACGCTGCGTTGTAGGCACCCACCCCATCCCAGGTCAGCCCTTGCTTGGCCAGGGTTTGGGCAAGCAGCCAGGCGCCCACATGGATGTTCGTGCAAGGGCTGTACAGGTCGCTTTCGGTGATGCCGAACCGTGCCAGCGCAGGCAGGTTCGAGCTGTTGATCTGCATCAGCCCGATGTCATAGCTGCCCGTGCGTTGGCGGTGGCTGAGGTTGATTGCATTTGGATTGAGGTGCGACTCGACCTTTGCAACGGCATAGAGCAATTGCGATGACACGCCATATCGATGCGCCGCCTCGTCCCAGCAAGCCAGGGCGTGTGCCGGCAGGCTCAGCAGCGCAAGACATCCAGACAAGGGACCCCATTGCATGGCGCACTCCAAACAAGACCGATGAATCCGCCAATGCACGTTGCGCGGCGGGACGGATGGGGTGAGACCGGCACGGTGCCGATCAAGGTCTTGTTCAGGTCTGCCGTGGTTGGACGACCTTGGCGTGGTCAGGGCACGTGAATCGTTTGGAGATTCTTCATGCCATGTGCTGGTCAGAGCGCTGGGCGGTCGATGGCCTCAGCGGGTCTGTGTGGCGTGCTCTGGACGGAAGCGCTGTGCCATGTTGATGCGAGCTTGTTGAAGGACGCTGGCGCCGGTCTCATCCGCCTGTTGACACAGCGCCACGCAGGCGGTGGTCAAGTGGTCGAGCTGGAACTTCGGGTTGGGGTGCCGATTGGCGGGTGAGCGCTGCAACTCAAGGAGCAAGTCGTACTGCGGTCGCCACATGGCTTCCCGACGACGAGGCGTATTGGGCGAGCGGGCCACAAGCTCGGTTCCGAGAAAGCTGAAGATCTGTCTTGCCGCTTCGGGGCCGGAGAAGACCTGGGAGACGCAGGCACTGATCAGGTCAGGAAATCGAAAGATCGGGCCGACGTTGCGATCGGACTTGAGCACGCCATAAAGCCAGACATGTTCTTCCAGCCACAGCCGCGTTTCGATGACGTCGGACGGCTGGGATTCCACTGTTGCGGTGTGTCGAGAGTCCTGAAATCCGGGCGGTGCAGCGGTGAGCATGGTGCGTACCTCTGTTCTCTGATTCGGCAATCGCTCGGATGAGCGCATGAGTACAGATTAGGGCCAGGGTACAGCATGGTCACGGGTGAATGCGGGCTTTGTCATGGGGATTTCGGCTCCAGTTCATAGCGAGTACTGACGCGGTACGGCCAAGATGGAGGAGTTCAATTTCCGCGAGACAAAAAAAAGCCCGCCGATCAGCGGGTGATCAGCGAGCACAAGACGCATCGCTGTCATCACGGTGCGCCACCGGCTCAGGGAGGAAACGCCGGGCCGAGGTACGAACCTGCAGCAGCCAAATGATAAGGGGATTGGCGGCGATGTGGCCTGAGCACGGGTGTGCCCAGGCCATAGAGCAAGCGTTGCCATGTGCAAGTAGCCAGTTTTCCCATTCAAATTCGGGGAGGGCGCTCGCATTTCTGTCAATGCGCGCGGCGTGGAGACGCCGGCAAGGCCAATGGCTCATGCACTGCAAATGGGCCATCTGGCCGACACCTCAAGGGTGGTGGCGAGATCCAGTTCTACGAGATTGGACCAGCCATGCAGCAACGAGAAAAGCCTCTGAATTGCGGCGACGCCAACAAATGCATGGACAGCCAAGAGCCCGAGCGCATTTCAGCGTGAACTGGCTGCCAAATGCAAAGCACCACGCTTCTGCGCCACCCTATAGTTTCTGCGGGAGGCGTGGGAGAGGGGCTATCTACCAAGGCCATGTACCGAATCGATGTGCTGGTGGCCGGTTTGCGAGGGCTGTTGATTCCCGTTGCTCAGTTCTTTTAGGATGCCGCAGTCGGCTGATTCCTTGGCCTCACCGCACTGGGAACGCAAGCTCTCCAACTGTGCCTTCAGGGCCACCAGCTCATCAATTCGCTGGGTGACATGACCAAGGTGCTCATCGAGCACACGGTTGGCATCTTCGCAACTCTGGGAGGGCTTGTCCTTCAGTCCAAGCAAGACACGAACTTCGTCGAGGCCCATGTCCAGGGAGCGGCAGCGCCGTATGAAGGCCAGTCGCTCAACGTGCTCAACATCGTAGATGCGATAGTTCGTGGCCGTGCGCGCGGGCTCGGGCAGGAGTCCTTCCCTTTCGTAGTAGCGGATGGTCTCCACCTGAGTGCCGGTGAGGTTGGCAAGATCGCCGATTTTCATTGGACGCCTCTCTGTTTGATGAAAGCCAGTGGCTTAAGCCTTCGGGGTGTCGGACGGGACGGGTGTCAGCGATTCCGGCTGATTGAATGCCAGCAGGCGCAGCGCATTGATGACAACCAGGAGGGTGGAGCCTTCGTGGAAAAGCACGGCCGTGCCCATCTTCAAACCCAGGATCGTGGACGGAATCAGCACAGCCACCACGCCCAAACTCACCCAAAGGTTCTGGCGGATGATGCGACTCGTCTGGCGTGACAGGCCGACGGCAAAGGGCAACTGGGTCAGGTCATCGGCCATGAGCGCCACGTCGGCTGTTTCCAAAGCCACATCCGAGCCAGCGGCGCCCATGGCGATGCCCACCGTGGCATTGGCCATGGCAGGCGCATCGTTGACGCCGTCGCCCACCATCGCGACCTTACCAGCGCTCGACCGGAGGTCCATGATCGTCTTGACCTTGTCTTCCGGCATCAGGTCGCCCCGCGCTTCCGTCAGACCCACGCTCTTGGCAACGGATTCGGCAACCTTCTGGTTGTCTCCGGAGATCATCACCAGACGCTCGATCCCCAGTTTCTGCAGGGACTTCATCACTTCAGCAGCAACTGGCCGAGGCGTGTCCATCATGCCCAGCGCACCGAGGTAGCGCCCGCCCAGTCGCACGATCATGGTGGTCCTGCCGTCGGCCACCAAGCGTTCATTGGCCGTCTTCAAGTCAGCCGGTACGGCTTCGCCTTTGAGTTCTTCGAACAGAACCGGCTTGCCGATGTACACCTCGTCGCCACCGATTCGTGCCTTCACACCTCGGCCAGTGATGCTTTCCAGGCCTTGGACCTGGGGTGCGGCATGGCCATCACCCAACCGCTGCTTGGCGCCTTCCACCACGGCGGAGGCCAGCGGGTGATCGCTGTGCTCTTCCACGGCCAAAGCGATGGACAGCAATTCCTTCTCGTCGACGCCTTGAGCGGCCACGACATCCGTCAGGCGAGGCTTGCCTTCGGTCAGCGTGCCGGTCTTGTCGAAGGCGATGGCCGTGAGCGTGCCCAAGTTCTCCAGCGGGCCACCGCCTTTGACCAGGACCCCACCTCGACCCGCGCGGGCCACGCCGCTGAGTACAGCGCTGGGAACCGAAATGGCCAGCGCGCAGGGACTGGCAGCAACCAACACCGCCATGGCTCGGTAGAAACTCGCGGAGAAGGGCTCGTCAACGACAACCCATGCGAACAGCAGCAAACCCACGAGCGCCAGGATGAGGGGCACGAAGACGCGTTCGAATTTTTCAGTGAAGTTCTGAGTAGGGGAGCGTTGGGTTTCAGCCTCCGTGACCAGTTTGACGACGCGTGCCATGGTCGATTCGCTGGCCTGCCGCGCAACGACCACTTCAAGCGCGCCCGAGCCATTGATGGTCCCTGCGAAGACGCGGTGCTGCGGCGGCAACTTGTCGAAGCCTTGCAACGCGGCCTGCGCGTCTTGGACAGGCCGCTTGTCCACCGGAACGCTCTCGCCTGTCACGGGAGCCTGATTGACGCTGCTTTCGCCCAAGACCACGAAGCCATCCGCGGGCAACCGTTCGTTCGGTCGCACGACGACGGTGTCGCCCACTTGCAGTTGGGCCACGGCGATTTCTTCTTTCTTGCCGTCGCGCCGACGCAATGCCACTTCAGGGGCGAGTTTGGCCAGCGCCTCGATCGCCTTGCGGGCCCTGCCCATGGCGTAATGCTCAAGCGAGTGCCCCATACTGAACAGGAACAGCAGCAAGGCACCCTCGAACCATTGCCCGAGTGCGGCTGCGCCAGCGGCGGCCACCAACATCAGCATGTCAATCTCAAAGCGCTTGGCCTTGATGTTGTCGATGGCTTCCAGCAAGGTGAAGTAGCCGCCAAACAGATAGGCCATCACAAAGAAGGCCATGCTCACGGTTTCCGTGGCCAGCTTCTGTGATTCCAGCACCCATCCGACCAGCAGCAAGGCTCCCGCGATCGCGGCAAAGATCAGTTCTGTTTTTTCACCGAAGAGTCCACCGGAATGGTCATGGCCTTCATGAGCACCTGATGCATGCTTGCCGTGCTTCTCGTCACCATGCGAATGATCATGGCCGTCACCATGCTCGTGCGCATGATCTGTGTGGTCGGACACCGATGCGAGCTTTTCGGGATGGGAATGGGACTGATGGTCATGTCCATCATCCTTGATGGACGTTGATGAACCAGGCGAGAGAGAGGCGCGGTCTTCGATGCCGAAGCCGCTGAGCATCGTGCGCAAATCCTTCTCTTCGACCTGTTCCCGATCGAACTCGATGCGGACGGAACCCGAGGCATTGACTTCGGCTTCGACGACGCCTTTCAGGACCTTGAGCTTTGCCGTCAAAGTTCGGGCTGCGCGGGGATGTTTCGTTCCCGCTCGCAAAAGCATGTGGCCAAAACGATCAGTTAACTTGGCGCCAGCCCCACGTGCGATGTCACGCACTTTGCCCAGGGAGATGACATCTGGGTCGTAGTGGATGCACAGCTCAGGAGTGCCCCCGGTGGCCGCATCAGCGACGTGAGCAGCGGCGATGCCTTCACGCGATTCAAGTGTCTGGATCAGGAGCTTGACGCAGCGATCCCTGATGTCCGGGAGACTGGGCAGCAACAGTGGGATTTCCAATCGAAGCTTTTGAGGCTGGGTCATTTTCGCGACCTTTCTTTTTTGATGGAAGCGGAATCAGAGACGCGCCCTTGGGCATAAGCGATGAACGAGCCGTATCCTGGGGAAGCGGCCTTGATCAGGACGCTCCCAGGGATGAGTTGAATCCATGGCCGGCATCTCATGGGGTGTTACCCAACGCATCCCGCTTGCGCAACGGCGCAAAGCAGTTTTGAATGTTGACGAAGACGAGGTCGTCGGCCTGGAGGTCCAAATCATTGGGAATGGCCGAGATTCGCCGGGCCTTGTTCCTTGGACTACCGCGCACGTTGTAGGAAACAACGGCAAACCGGGTGTAGGGCGGGTTAGGACCCAGTTCCGAACGGCAGTCCGTCTGCAGGGTCTTCATGGGCGATTCAATGCCGCCCACTTCGACCACACGGGCCCTGCGCCAGCCTTCCTTGCGGCCGTAAGTGTCGGTGTCCATGCTGGCGCATCCAGACGCCAGCAGGGCCAGAAGCAGTGATACCCAAGTCAGTGACTTGATCATGAGAGGTACTCCAGATAGAGGGATCTACGGAGGACCAGGATTGCCTGCGGCGCATGAGAAGCGTTTCGAGCGCGGCAGTAGTCCTCCGAGCAGTCCCGGAGGGTGGCCGACAAGGCAGGGCAATCAGTGGGTGATGGCACATGGCGCATCGAGTCCTCCAGTTGAACAAAGTCAGAACTGGTGGATCCAGCGGCGCGGGAAGCTTGAGGCTGTTGGTTTCAGCGGGGAAGAGCGCTCAGCTGGATCAACTGGGCATACGCCAGTTGGGCTTCTCGGGCGCCTCTTCGAATACCCATGCCCGCCAGGACAGCGGTTCGGGCAAGGCGGTCGAGCTGGTCAGCGGAGCATCAAAGAAATGGAACTCCACGACGGGCGTTGGAACGCTCACATGGCAGTATGGGCAATCTGTATCGGCCTGGCCTTTGTCGGCAACTGACTTTCCGTGCTCCACCGATTTGCCACTGTCCTGGTGCTGATGCACGTGATGCCCGAAGTGGTCGGCGGCAGGGCCGGTCTCATGCGCACAGGCGATGCCAGCCGCCGCCCAACTGAGTTGGAGCGGAAGGACAAACACCAGGAACAAGATCAGCCAGCGGCGCATGGTTGGGCAGTATAGGGAAAGGCGAACAATGGTGCTGAAAGGCCAAGCGGACAGGCAGTCAACAAGCCATGTCAGCGCGTACCTGCATTAGAAACCCTGTAGTGGGCACAGAGTCAAGCGCTATCAGCGTGTCCCTCCCGTCATCGAAGCTTGCCGGAATTCCTTGTACTCATCCTCATAGGCCTGCAAGGCCAACTGATAGCGGATGGCGTTGTCGGCGATTTGCCCACGTTCGACGTCCATGTCCACGGTATTGCTGTCCAGGCTGGTCTGGAGCGGAACGCGGTAGACAAGCGCCACCGTGCTGTTGAATATGCTTCCTGATGGTTGCGGCAACTGCGACAAGTGTCCCGCGGCCGTCTTTCGAAGGTCACTGGGATCGGTGCCCTCTGAGCGCTGGTTGTTCACGGCGTTCCGCAGGCTGGTCCGGAAATCGAGGTCTTTGGCCTGGTAGTGAGGGGTATCGACGTTCGCGATGTTGGAAGCCAGTATTTCCTGCCTCTTGGAACGCAGCAGGATCGCGTGCTCTTTGAAACCGTCCTCCTCCTGTTCCCCAGAAGGATTCGTCGGTGGAACCACTGGAGGCGTCAAGCGGGGCGATGGCACCGCCGGCGTGGAGGGCAGTGGCAGATTCATGGAGATGGGTTTGATCATGATGCGGTCTCTGGTGTTGAATCGGATGCCGGATCGAAGATTGATGCTCAGCAGGCACAAGGAGGTCGGTTTGGCGGTAGCACAAACCTGACAGTCACTGGACGGCGGCCCTGGAGGTGCAACACGGCGGTGATCCTGGTTTCTGGAGGTAGCTCGAAAATGCCTTGAGGGCCGAGCAAACCGCTGTGGGGGCTTACCGCCGCGCTGCGCCTGCCGTGCGGACCATCCCAGCTCAAAGTGGCACGCGCGATGTGCAGGCCGGCGGTCATGGCTTGACCGCACAATCGGAAGTGCAGGGCTGAGCGTTGGAGCATCAACTCGCAGACCAGCCAGGAGACCACCGCGCGCATCAGTTCATCTGATGTGGTGCTGGATCCTGAAGGCTGAACCTGGGCTGCCACCTCCGGCGCGCGCCATGAATGGGCCGTAAACGGAGCTTCATCATTGGCAGCGAGACGCGCAGCCACGACCCGGATGCACAGCAAGGAGCCGAAGGATCGGAGCGTCGTGTACCTCATGGCATTTGCTCAGGGAGTGAGGGGCATGCCATCCACAAACGGGTGGAACGTATGCTCATGGCCTTCTTCCTTTGGCTTTGCCGTCTTGTTTTCCAGCGGGCGGCTGACCATGAGTACCCGATGCCGTGCCGGTCGAATTCGGTGGCGCTTGCCGTTCCGAAAATCGTTTGCCGTTCAGTCGATGCCGGAGAGCATCGGTGTACTTGGGCTGTGAGGTTGGTGTCACCTTGGGAGGGTGATGCGCCAGCCACCAGGCAAACAGAAGCAGTGCAAGCACCCCACACAGTCCCAAAGCCAACCACACCAGGCCCAACTCCTTGTGGGTGAAGGGCGTGGTCATGTAAGGGCCCCTTGCGCGCGCAGGACTGGCCGCTGCGCTCCGGTGGCTACGGGCGTTGTCTGGATGGATGCAATCAAGGGCAGGTGGGCACTACCGCGTCTGCCATGGCAAAACATGGGCACGGCCAATGAACTTCGCATCGAATTCTCCAAGCGTGATGGGAGGAATTCGACGAGCAGAAGCCGTCAGTTCATGACGGATTCATTCGAAGCGTATGGAAGCCAGGAATGGACGAACTGCTCGCCGATTTACAGCGAGGATGTCCAATTGGGGCGTTCGAGACGGCGGCGATCGGCCGAGGAATACGCAATCACCGGTGCACGGTAGAGGGAAGTCTCGACGGAGGTCGGTGTCACCGTGGTGTGCTGGGGCAGCAGCTGGGGCATCTGGAGATGGCAGAGGCCGCAATCCTGGTCAAGCTGCAATGACAACTTGCCTTTGCCATTGTCTTGATCGGCTCCTACCTGCGCCCTGTGTTCATGCGCATGGTGCCCGAAATGCCCGGCCGCACTGCCAGTCTCGTGCTGGCAATAGGCCGCGGCCGCAGCATATCCAAGCTGCAGCGGCACAATCAACAACAAGAAAATGGCAATCAGGCGGCGCATCGCAAAAATGTATCACCATCAAATGGGTGTGCCAAGGATGGATGACGAGACATGAGCATGCAGATGCCCACTATTCCCGTCACCAAAATCGCTCCGGCAATGCCAGCACATCAATCGAACAGTCTCCTCAGAAAACTGCCTCCATGGCTGGAGCCATGACCAGACTTTTGATGGCCGCCGCCATGTTCACGCCGACCATGGTGTTCACCACGTCCTGTCGAAATGCCGGGATCCATGTGGGCCTGCGTCGACACGGGGTCGCGCTGGCTCTGTTCAATGATTTTGTCCAACTCTCCTCGGTCCAGCCATACGCCCCTGCATTGCGGGCAGTAATCGATTTCGACGTTCTCGCGATGGCTCATCGCAAGTTGAACGGTTTTGCAAGCGGGGCATTGCATGAAGATTCCTTTCTTTGATCAGACGGTGTCAATTCAGCGCATCAAACCTTGAAGTTGCATTAGCCTTGGCTTATGCACGGTTCATATCAACTGGCGATGGCAAGGACGTTGATCCAATGTGGCGTGCCATAGAGAAGAGGGGAGCTGGTTGTCAGCCATGATTCGCTTGCTTCGAAACCAGCCTGACCTAGGGCGTTTAGAACCTCCGAGAGACGGTAGTACACATAGTGTCGCCCATCCTCGATGCAGCGTTCTCCTTGTCCCTCTTGAAGAGCAAGGAACAACGTTCCGCCAAACACGAGTGCTTGGTGCAGGCGCATCAGTACTGGAACGAGTTGCGCCCTTGGCAGGTGGAGCAGGGAAGCGCAAGCCCAGATGCCATCGAAGCTGCGCTCAAAGGCAATGTCTTCGAGACGAAGCACCATGCATTCGACGCCAGAGTAGGCATAAGCGAGGCTGGCCATGGCGACTGAGGAGTCGATTCCAAGAGCGACATGGCCTGCACGCTTGAAGGCGCGAAGATCCCTGCCTGAACCGCAACCCGCATCCAGGATACGTGCTCGTCGAGGCAGCTTCGCCAGGAAGCGTTCCCTGGGTGCGGACGTGTCGGCATCGAAGGTGAGGGAAAAATACTCCTCCGCCTTGTCCTCGTAGAAATTGCCTGTGGTCGACATCAAGCTCTTGTTCCTCGAATGCGGTCACTGTTCGGGCGCTTCGAGCATGTAGCCCATGCCTCGCACCGTGAAAATCATCTTCGTCTCTTGCCCTTCATCGATCTTGAGTCGCAGGCGACGCACGGCCACATCGATGACGTTGGTGTCGCTCCCGAAGGGCATGTCCCATACCTGGGAGGCGATCAGTGATCGCGGAAGGACTTCCCCTTGGCGACGCATCAGAAGTTCCAGCAGGCCGAATTCCTTGGGCGTCAGATCGATGTGGGTCCCTGCACGGTGCACGCGGCGGCGCAACAGGTCCAACTCCAGATCACCGATGCAGATCGAAGGGAGGCTGCTGGCGTCGACCGTGCGTCCACGCAGGATGGTCCTGATGCTGCACAAGAGTTCCGAGAAGGAGAACGGCTTTTTGAGGAAGTCTTCAACGCCACGCTGGAGCGTGTTGACGCGGCACTCATGATGGTCGCGTCCATTCAAGAAAAGCACGGGAATCAACGAATCCTGACGCCGGAGCGCCTGCAGCAGTTCACAGCCTGTCATGCCTTTCAGGGCGGTGTCGATGATCAAGAGATCGAACATTTGCAGCGATGCCAGTTTCAACGCCTCGATGCCGCTTTTGGCAAGGTCGACGGCGAATCCGGCCTCGCTCAAACCTAGGCGATAGTGATCGCCAGTCTTAATGTCGTTTTCGACGACCAATATCTTCGCCTGCACACTTGTCATGTTTGCGAAGTGTGCCGATGAATACCGGCCTGAACCAAACATGACGAAAATGTAATCTTCAAGACACCGCCTTGAAAGGCTGGGAGCCGGAAAATCTATAGTGGCTTCAGCCTTCTGGCGTCTGGCATGACATTGGATTCAATTCGAACCAGATCGGCATATGCCTTGCCGATGACACTCGTTGTCATTGCAAAGGAGCCATCATGGGTGCCACTTCCAAACATGCCAGGACTGTTGCGAAGCCTCAAAAAGATCGCGAGCCGCAGCGCAACTACGCTGTCAAAGACGAGGGCGTAGAACCCCAAGTCGACAATCCCAAAGCGGCGCCGGATCGGCATGCCCACAGTGTGGAGGCCAGCAATGTGGACGGGCATGTGGCTCAGAGCGAGACCGAGCAACCTAGACAGGCTTGATTCATTGCCCTGTGGGAAAATTCACAACAATCTTCGCGAAGGGTATTGACTCTGTAGCCGCTACAGGGATTCAAATGGATTCAAAGAGATTGGATCTTCTATCGACGGACATGCCAGGCAACTTCCTTCACGTGTATTTGTCAGGCGCAACTCATTTCTGATCCACAAGGCATTTTTTTCAACCTATACTTGCCGCGCCATGCGTCGATTGCTTTGCTTGTTCCTGCTGATTTGGTTTCCGCTCCAGATGTCCTGGGCTGCGGTGGCCAGCTATTGTCAGCATGAAAGCAACCCTGCCGCGCAGCGCCATTTCGGGCACCACGAGCACAACCATCTTGATCCGCAACATGGGGAGCGCCCTGGCGATAAAGCCGCAAAGGACAAGAGCGGTAGCGACAAGAAGGCCAGTGCCGACAACGACTGCACTGTCTGCCACATGAGCGCTGCCTCGCCGGTCAGTGAGACGCACACCCCCCAGGTGGCGTCTAGCAGGGAATGGTTTGGCCACTCGATCGAGGGCTACGCCTCCAACATTCCAGCGGGGCCCGAGCGTCCCGACATACGTCTCGCCGTTTGATTCGGCGAGACGGCTGCTGCGCAAGCTTTTTTCCTGTCTTCAGATAGCGAGGCCACGGCCTCTCTCGCCGGATTCCTTCTTGTTGTTGTTCCCACAACCCGGAGAATTCGATGTACAGGCACATGGTGCCGATGACAACGTTCGCGTTGGTCACGGCCACACTTTTTTCTTCCACCACCTTTGCTCAAGTTAGCCCGTCCGATTCGGATGGGCAGGCCGTGCACAAGGCGGTGCCCGTGGCACAGCCCCTGACGCTGAGCGAAGCCATCAGGCTGGCGCTTCAGTTCAGCCCGCAAATCGTGGCGAATCAGCAGGAACTGGCGGCCAGCGAAGGGGCCGTCATTCAAGCGGGTGCGCGTCCCAACCCTGAAGTCCAGGCACTGCTGGAAGACACGCGGCGAGACAGCCGAACGACCACGGTGCAGTTGAGCCAGCCCATCGAGTTGGGCGGTAAACGTTCAGCGCGGATCTCGGTCGCCGAGGCCGCGCGGGCTCAAACCGCCGTGGACATCGAAGGGCGTCGCGCGCAGATCAGAGCGGATGTGGCCGATGCATTCTTTGCCGCAGCCATCGCTCAGGAACGGGTGAAGTTGGCGCAGGCCTCCGTCGACTTGTCCATGCGTGGCACGGATGCGGTCTCCAAGCGGGTTCAGGCCGGCAAGGTCTCTGCGGTGGACGAGACGCGGGCAAAGGTCGCTCACGCTGGTGTCCGGCTGGAGTTGCTTCAAGCGCAGAGCGAACTTCGATCCGCTCGCCAAGGGCTGGCAGCTCTGCTGGGACCAGCATCTGCCGTTCGTGCTCAGACGCTGGTCTGGCAATCGGGTGTCCAACCAGCCGCTCGCAATCTGGAGGCTTCTCAGTTGTCAGATGTGCCGGTGCTGCGGCAGGCACGCCTGGAGGTCGACAAGCGGCAAGCCATGGTCGAGCTTGAGGAGGCGCGCCGTGTTCCGGACGTGACCCTGACCTTGGGTGCCAAGCGGGATCAGCAGGTCGGACGCAACCAGGCTGTGATCGGCCTGGCCATTCCCATTCCTGTGCTCGATACCAACCGGGGGAACCTGCTTCAGGCCTTGCGCCTGCACGATAAGGCCGAAGCGGACTTCCAGGCAACGCGGATCCGCGTCGAGACCGAGTGGGTGCAATTGACGGAGCGTCAGCGCTTCGCCCAGGCTGAGGTGGACGTCCTGCGCAGCGAGGTACTGCCGGGCGCCGAGAGCGCGTGGCAGGCCGCCACGACCGGCTTCGAGTTGGGCAAGTTCAGCTTCCTCGACGCCCTGGATGCTCAACGGACCTTGCTCCAGGCTCGCGCCCAGTACCTGCGGGCGCTCAATGAGCTGTACCGCACCAACGCCAACATTGATCGCCTGCTGGGGACCAGCGGCGAAGAACAGACGACGTCCAAGCCATGAGAAAGCATTGCATGACACGCTCCAAATCACAACGCCAAGCTGGGCGCATCAGCCAAAAGCAACTCATCGCCATCATCGCCATCGTTTTGGCGGGGTTGGGCGTCAGCGCATTTGTGCTGACGCGGTCTCCCAGCGCGCCCGCCGGCGAAGCGGCCGAGGAGAGCCATGGCCACGGTCACGGCGAGGCCAAGGGACACGACGACGCCGAGCACCACGGCGAGAAGAAATCCGAGTCCGGCCACGACGAGGCGAAGGGACACGATGACAAGGAACACCATGAGAAGGCCGAGGAGCATGGGGAGCATGACAAGCATGAAGGCGAAACCGCTCCTGAGAAGGGCGCTGCCGCCGCCAACGCTGGCAAGCACGAGGAAGGCGAGGAAGAGCCTGTCTCTCTGAATGCTCAGCAGATCGCAGCAGCGGGCGTTGAAGTCCAAGCGGCACAACCTGGCAAGATCCTTTCGACGGTGCAACTGTCCGGCGAGATCAAGTTCAACGAGGATCGCACGGCACACGTTGTGCCCCGTGTCGGTGGCGTCGTCGAATCGGTGTCGGCCAACCTCGGGCAGCAGGTCAAAAAGGGCCAGGTCCTCGCGGTCATTTCCAGCGTGTTGCTGTCCGAACAGCGCAGCGAGTTGCAGGCGGCCCAGAAGCGCCTGACCTTGGCGCAAACCACCTACGACCGAGAGAAGAAGCTCTTCGAAGACAAGATCTCGCCGCAGATGGATCTTCTGCAGGCCACCCAGGCCCTGCGCGAAGCCGAGATTGCGGTCAACAACGCCAACCAGAAGCTCAAGGCGTTGGGTGCCTCGCCTTCGGCTGGGGCATTGAATCGCTACGAGCTGCGCGCACCGTTTGATGCGGTCGTGGTCGAGAAGCACATCGCTCTGGGCGAGTCGGTCAAGGAAGACGCCAATGTGTTCACCCTGTCCGACCTGTCCACCGTGTGGGCCACAATCAACGTGCCCGCCAAGGACCTGAACCTCGTGAAGGTGGGCGAGAAGGTTACCGTGCGATCCAGTTCGTTCGAAGCCACGGCCAAGGGCACCGTGACCTACGTTGGATCGCTGATTGGCGAGCAGACGCGCACAGCAACCGCCCGAGTGGTGCTGACCAATCCAGACCTGTCGTGGCGTCCCGGCCTGTTCGTCAATGTCGCCGTGACTTCCGGCGAGACGGAAGCACCCGTGACCGTGACGGCTGGCGCGGTGCAGACCATGGAAGGCCGCCAAGTCGTGTTCGTCGAAGTCCCGGGCGGATTCCAGGCCAAGCCTGTGGAGGTCGGTCACACCGATGGCAAGCGCACGGAAGTCGTCAAGGGCTTGAGCGCCGGTACCCGCTATGCGGCGACGAACAGCTTCGTCATCAAAGCTGAAATCGGCAAGGCTTCGGCCGAGCACGAGCATTGAGCACGAGGTCCACCCATCATGTTTGAACGCATCATCCGATTTGCCATTGAGCAGCGCTGGCTTGTGCTGCTGGCCGTCTTCGGTATGGCCGCCCTGGGCGTCTTCAGCTATCAGAAGCTGCCCATCGATGCCGTGCCGGACATCACCAACGTCCAGGTCCAGATCAACACCCAGACACCTGGCTATTCGCCGCTGGAAACCGAACAGCGTGTGACCTACCCGCTGGAGACAGTGATGGCGGGCCTGCCCGGCCTGGAGCAGACCCGCTCCCTGTCGCGCTACGGCCTGTCCCAGATCACCGTGATCTTCAAGGACGGCACCGACCTGTACTTCGCGCGCCAACTGGTGAACGAGCGGATCCAGGAGGCCAAGGCGCGGCTGCCGGAAGGCGTCACGCCGGCCATGGGCCCCATTTCCACAGGCCTGGGCGAGATCTACATGTGGACTGTCGAAGCCAAGGACGGCGCCAAGAAGCCGGATGGCACGCCCTACACGCCGACTGACCTGCGCGAAATCCAGGATTGGATCATCAAGCCTCAACTGCGCAATGTAACGGGCGTGACCGAGATCAATTCCATCGGCGGCTATGCCAAGGAATACCAGGTCGCGCCCAGCCCTGAGAAGCTCATGGCGCATGGCCTGACGTTGGGTGACGTGGTCAATGCCCTGGAGCGCAACAACGGCAACGTTGGCGCCGGCTACATCGAACGCGAAGGCGAGCAGTACCTGATCCGTGCACCTGGTCAGGTGCGTGGCACCCAGGACCTGGGCAGCATCATCGTCAAGCAGACGACGGATGTACCCATCCGCATCCGCGACATCGCAGAAGTGGGGCAGGGCAAGGAGCTGCGCACGGGCGCCGCCACCGACAACGGCCGAGAGGTCGTCCTGGGCACCGTGTTCATGCTCATTGGCGAGAACAGCCGCAAGGTCTCGCAAGCAGTTGACATCAAGATGGCGGAGATCAACAAGTCCCTGCCAGCTGGTGTTCATGCCGTGACCGTCTACGACCGGACCGTCCTGGTGGACAAGGCGATCGCCACGGTGAAGAAGAACCTGATGGAAGGCGCCATCCTGGTGATCGCCATCCTCTTCCTGTTCCTGGGCAACATGCGTGCCGCGGTGATCACCGCCATGGTGATCCCGCTTTCCATGCTCTTCACCTTCAGCGGTATGGTCAGTCAGAAGGTCAGTGCGAACCTGATGAGTCTGGGCGCGCTGGACTTCGGGATCATCGTCGATGGCGCGGTGGTGATCGTGGAGAACTGCGTGCGCCGCCTGGCGCATGCGCAGGCGCATCACGGGCGAGAGTTGACCTTGCGCGAGCGCTTCCATGAAGTCTTCGCGGCTTCGCAGGAGGCCCGTCGTCCGCTGCTGTTCGGGCAGCTGATCATCATGATCGTCTACCTGCCCATCTTCGCCCTGGCCGGTGTGGAAGGCAAGATGTTCCATCCGATGGCGTTCACCGTGGTGACGGCGTTGTTGGGTGCCATGATCCTGTCCATCACCTTCATCCCCGCTGCCGTGGCGCTGTTCATCGGCAAGAAGGTGTCGGAGACCGAAAACGTAGTGATCCGCACCGCCAAGCGCTGGTATGAGCCCATGCTGAACACGGTGATGGGGGCCAAGCCTGTCGTGCTGACGGCGGCAGCGGTGCTCGTCCTGGTCTGTGGCGTGGTGGCTTCCCGCATGGGCAGCGAGTTCGTGCCAAGCTTGAACGAAGGCGATTTCGCGGTGCAGGCGCTGCGGATTCCCGGCACCAGCCTCAGCCAATCGGTGGCCATGCAGACCAAGCTGGAAAGCCATCTGAAGGCCAAGTTCCCTGAGATCGAACGTGTGTTTGCACGCACCGGTACCGCCGAGATCGCGGCCGACCCGATGCCGCCCAACATCTCGGACGGTTACGTGATGCTCAAGCCGGTGGACAAATGGCCCGAGCCGCGCAAGACGCGCGACGAACTGCTGGCCGCTGTTCAGGAAGAGGTCGCCAAACTGCCGGGGCAGAACTACGAGTTCTCTCAGCCGATCCAGCTGCGCTTCAACGAGCTGATCTCCGGGGTGCGCAGTGACGTCGCGGTCAAGCTGTTCGGTGATGACATGGATGTCCTCAACAACACTGCCAACCAGATCGCGAAGGTGCTGCAAGGCATCCCGGGCTCGTCCGAGGTGAAGGTGGAACAGACCACGGGCCTGCCCATGCTGACCATCAACATCGACCGCGAGAAGGCGACGCGCTATGGCCTGAACATCGGCGACATCCAGGACACGCTGGCCACGGCCGTGGGCGGCAAGGAGGCTGGGACGCTGTTCGAGGGCGACCGCCGTTTCGACATCGTCGTGCGTCTGCCGGAAGATGTCCGCACGGATCTGGAAGCCGTTCGGCGCCTCCCCATCGCCTTGAAGGGCGGAGACGGCGAGGGCGCGCGCTTCATTCCGCTGTCCGAGGTGGCTTCCATCGACTCGGCGCCTGGTCCCAACCAGGTCAGCCGCGAGAACGGCAAGCGCCGCATCGTCATCAGCGCCAACGTGCGTGGCCGTGACATCGGCACCTTCGTCGGGGATGCCCAGAAGGCGCTGGAAGCGGTCAAGATCCCCACGGGCTATTGGACCGTGTGGGGCGGCCAGTTCGAGAACCTGCAGTCCGCCACGCAGCGCCTGCAGATCGTCGTGCCGGTCTCGCTGCTGCTGGTTTTCGTGCTGCTCTTTGCCATGTTCGGCAACGTGAAGGACGGCTTGCTGGTGTTCACCGGGATCCCGTTCGCGCTGACGGGAGGCATCCTGGCCCTGTGGCTGCGGGACATCCCCTTGTCGATCTCGGCGGCCATCGGATTCATCGCACTGTCTGGGGTGGCCGTGCTGAACGGGCTGGTGATGATCTCCTTCATTCGCAACTTGCGTGACGAAGGGCGGTCGCTTGACGAGGCCATCCACGAGGGCGCCTTGACGCGGCTGAGGCCGGTCCTGATGACCGCGTTGGTGGCATCGCTTGGCTTCGTACCGATGGCCCTGGCCACCGGCACGGGCGCGGAGGTTCAAAGGCCGCTGGCGACCGTCGTGATCGGGGGCATCCTGTCCTCGACGATGCTGACTTTGCTGGTGCTGCCTGTGCTTTACCGCATCGTCCATCGAAAGGATGAAGAGGACGCCCAGACCACCGAAACCAAGCCCTCTCCTGACGCACACGAGGATGGAGCGATTGCATGACCAAAGCATGGGGCCGGTGGCCCCGGCTTTGGCCCGGTGAGGGGAGCGCGCGTGCCTTCACTCGCGCGACGTTCTATGCGCCTGACATAGTCTTGCTGGGGCTGTTCGCCGCGGTGTTGCAAGGCTGTGCCCTGCCCGAGAGGGACGAGGCCAAGCGGCTTAAGCCCATATGTTTCACCATGCTCAAGACGAGAACCTGCGTGCCGGGGCCGTCACCGAAGTCCTTGGACGCGGCCAAGGTGCGCAACCTGGCATTGCGGCCGGATGCGGGGCGGGTGGTGATCGTTCGAGCGCGGGACGGCGACGTCCAAGGGCTGGTGCCTTTGGGGTTGAATGGGCAGCCGCTGGAAAGCCTCATCCCCTATTCGGTCGTTGCCGTGGACGTTTCGCCGGGGCTTCACGAAGTTCGCATTCAGGAGGGGGTGGACGCGACCATTCCCCTGGAACTGCGAGCAGGTGATGTCGTTGTGCTGGAAGTACGCAGGCGTGGAAGGTATGGGAAGAGATTCGACCTTGTTCGCTTGTCGCGGCAGGAAGGGCGTGCGCTGATCGACGAAAGCCGGATTCTGCGCGCGCTGGATCGTACGGTTCCGTCACCGACTAAAACTGGTGGCGAAGGCACGGTTCCCTGATCTGGCGGTTCGCCTGCATAGCGCGTCTGAACACGCGAGCTTTTGCAATGGCGAGAAATGAAGAAGGAGCTTGTGGATGAGCAATTCAATGCGAAGCGTGCCTGGACATCTCGCCAGTAGCTTGATCCCGCTGGCATGTCTCTGCATGACCCCTTACTGTTGGGCCGAGGAACGCATCCTCTACAAGTCGATCATGCCCAATGGGCAGGTCGTGTATGGCGACGAGCCCGAGGCAAAGGCGAAGCGGTCTTACGCGATATCTGTCGAACCTCACCCGGCTGATCCGCAGCAGGCCGAGGCGGCGCAACGCGCGCTTGCGATGACGCGAGAGCAGTTGCTGAAAGACGCTGCTGCGCGATCTCTTCGGCTGAAGGATCTGGACAACAAGATTGCCAGTGCCTACGAAGAGCTCAGGGGCCGTCGGTCCGATCAGGAGGCCGGGCGCCAGGTCGTAGAGGGGGATCGGCAAGGCCGTAGATTTTCTTCACAGTATGGCCGCCGTCAGCGCTCGTTGGCTTCGGAGACGGAGCAGGCCCAGCGCAAGTTGGACAAATTGATCAAGGAACGGGACGCACTTCGATATTGATCTCGCGGATATGCCTGTGAGGTCTGTCAAAGCATGGCGAGATTGTCGTCGCGTCTTTTGCTGAGATGCATTACCAGGCAACTTACCGAGGCAAGCAATCGGCATCGGTGGCGTGAGCCATCGCCATTCAACTTGAAACGATCACGTCTTCGTTCATTTGTCAGACGTGTTGGGAATAGGGTCGATACCCGCCCGACACACATCAGGATCACCTTAGATGTTTTCAGTTCCCACGAATGCTTTCAGGTCCATGGGCGTTCCCTGGCTGGTCGCCGTCATCTGGTTGGCGGCCTTCACTTGCTTGCGCATCGGCCTGCTGGTCACATTGGATGCGGGGCAGGTCGGCATCGATCTCTGGCCCTATGTGCTGACCAAGGGGCTTCTGTTCGATTTGGCAACGCTGGCCTTTCTGGTCGCGCCGGTTTGCCTTTACGAGGCGGTACTGCCCAATCGCTGGAGAACTAGCCTTTGGCATAGAACGCTTCGGCTCAAGTGGTTGTGGTTTTCTGTCTTCGTCATGCTGTTTGGCATCGGCGCGGAGGTCACCTTCTGGCTGGAGTTTTCAACACGGTTCAACTTCATCGCGGTCGACTACCTGCTCTACACGCAGGAGGTGATCGGCAACATCCGGCAGTCCTATCCTGTTCCAACCGTCTTGGCGGCCATCGCAGTGGTGGCTGGTCTCATTGTCTGGTTCTTGCGGGGCGCCGTTCGAAACATGGACAACGTCAAGATCACGCGCATCCAGCGCGCCAAGCTGGTGGCAGCGGGTGTGGTTCTGCCCGTGATCGCGGGGTTCACGGTCAGCGTGGACCAGATGGAAGGGGCAGGCAACGCCTATGCGGACGAGATCTCCGGGAACGGTCTGTTCACGCTGGCGGCGGCCATGCGGCGGAACGAGCTGGATTTCGATCGCTTTTATCGAACAATGCCGCAAAGCGAGGCGGACCGCATTCTTCAAACCATGGGGATGCAGCGCAGACCGCTGTCCGATCTTTCTGCTCAGGCATTGAAGGGCGCCGCGAACCACGCATGGCCCTTCACCCGGCGGCCACGGAATGTGGTGCTGATCTCGGTGGAAAGCCTCTCGGCTTCATTTCTTGGCGCATACGGCGACTCGCGAGGGTTGACGCCCCGGCTCGATGCGATCGCCAAGCAAGGACTGCTGTTCTCGCACGCCTATGCGACGGGAACACGCACGGTCAGGGGGTTGGAGGCGCTGTCGCTGGGAACGCCCCCCGTCCCCGGGCAGGCCATTGTCCGCCGACCTCAGAACGAGCACCTCGCCACGCTGGGAGAAGTGCTTGGCTCTCAAGGCTTCAAGCCCTACTTTTTCTACGGCGGGTACGGCTACTTCGACAACATGAATGCCTATTTCGGGGGCAACGGCTACAAGGTGATCGACAGGACGGACATGGACAAGCGCACCATCGTCTTCGAAAACGTCTGGGGGGTGGCGGACGAGGTGCTGTTCAGCCAGGCCTTGAGCACGCTGGATGAGGGAAGGGCGCAAAGCAATCCTTTCTTTGCGCACATCATGACAACGTCCAATCACCGCCCTTACACCTATCCCGCCGGCCGCATCGACATCCCTTCGCCCGGTGGGCGACTCGGCGCCGTCAAGTACACCGATTTCGCGATCGGCGACTTCATCGACAGGGCTCGTGCGCAACCCTGGTTCAAGGACACCCTGTTCATCATCGTCGCCGACCATGGTGCGTCCGTGGCGGGAAAGACCAAATTGCCACTGGATGGCTACAGAATCCCTTTGATCTTCTTCGCGCCTGATCTGCTGAAGCCAGGTGTATACGAACCGCTGGTCAGCCAGTTGGACCTGGCCCCCACGATCGTCGAGCTATTGGGGAAAAAGGGGGCCGACTACTTCTTTGGACGCTGTCTCTTCGAAGAAGAGGAGCCGTTGAGAAGGGTCTTCGTCAGCAACTATCAGTCGCTTGGCTACCTGCGAAGCAACACGCTCACGGTGTTGCTGCCTCGGCAACGGGTGGAGAGCTACAGGGTCGATCCTCGGACGCTGGAGACGACGCCCAAAGCAGTGGATCCGGTACTGTTGAATGAGGCGATCGCCTACTATCAGACGGCATCAAGGTCCTTCAAGATGGGGGCATTGAAGCTGCCAAATTGCCCCCATCAACAATGAGCGGCCAGCGAATGCATCAGGACCTGCGTTCGCCCCGAAGCGGCCGATTCATCGGCCAGCTTCGGGGGCTTGCATCACTTCAGCGCAAAGCGAACAGAGACGGGCTTCTTGCCAGGCAGCGTCACGACAGCCACCGCTTTGGCGCCAGCGCTCACGTCGAAGCTGCCTTTGGCTTCCAGCTTCTCACCCGCTGGCGCGAGTTGCACTTCGTTTTTGTCGGTGCCCTTGATGAGGGTCAGTTTGCCACTGGCACCTTGCATCTTGACTGCCTTGCCGTGATCGCGCACGTACAGGCTGATCAGGTCGGCCTTGGCCACCAGTTCGAAGTCCATCTCGCTGGCTTCCACCACCACGCCGCCGTGCAGCGGATCATGTTCGTGCCCGTGTTCGTGTCCATCCGCCGCAAAGGCGCTGGCACTGATGGCCAGGATCGAGCAGGCAATCAGGCTGTTCACTTTTCTCATCTTCAGTCCTTGAAGGTTATGGAGGTGAAAGCCTATGCAGATGCAGGCGACAGAAGGCCAACTCAAAGATGACAAATTCGTCATCTTCCTTGTGTAACAGCCATTTAACAATCAAACGCATGAAAATTCTGGTGATCGAAGACAGCGTCAAGATGGCCGAGTACCTTCGCAAGGGTCTCTGCGAGGAAGGCTATGTGGTCGACGTGGCCAACAGCGGCATTGACGGCTTGCACATGGCGATCGAGATCGACTATGACCTTCTCGTCCTGGATGGCATGCTCCCCGGCATCGACGGCCTGGCAGTGCTCGCTGCTCTGCGGCAAAGCAAACAGACGCCGGTGCTCATGTTGACGGCCCGCGGACAGGTCGAAGACCGTGTCAAAGGCCTTCAAGGCGGAGCGGACGATTACCTCGTCAAACCGTTCGCGTTTTCGGAATTGGTTGCGCGCATCCAGGTTCTGCTCAGACGGTCGGGCGGGCAGCGAAATGCTGGCGAGCCGACGGTTTTGAAGGTGGCCGATCTGGATGTGGATCTGCTTCGTCGAAAAGCCACGCGATCTGGGCAGCGGCTCGACCTCACGGCTAAGGAGTTCAACCTGCTGAGCCTGCTGCTGCGACGCCAGGGCGAAGTGCTGTCGCGTACCGAATTGGCCGAGCAGGTCTGGGACATGCACTTCGACAGCGAGACCAATGTCGTGGAGGTGGCCATTCGTCGCCTGCGCTCCAAGCTGGATCAGCCTTTTGAGAGATCGTTGTTGCACACGGTGCGCGGGATGGGCTACGTGCTGGAGGTTCGCGAGCCGTGAGCGACATTGTCACGACGGCCAGCCTTCGGGGGCGGCTGTCACGCTGGTTGGCGCTCCAGACCATGCTGGGCCTTGGCCTGGTTTGCGTGGTGGTGTACGTGCTGTTCGCGCTGACGGTGTCCGAGCGGCAGGATGAAGCGCTGTCACAGAAGCAGAACACCGTCGAACACCTGCTTGCAGGCAGCGACGGTGAGCGGGACCTGGCTGATGTGCGTCAAGTGCTTGGCAGCTTTCTGGCAGGGCATGACGAACTTTCTTTGCGCTTGATGGGGCGTGATGGCCAAGTGCTTTTTGAGACATCTTCATGGCGGGCCGGTCCAAATGAGATCAAGAGCAGGGCGTTCGACATCAAAGTGCGGTCTGAAGATGGCGGAATGGCTCGGGCCATCTTGGTACTGGACAAACGCATGGATGACGCCTTGCTCGCCCGCCTGGCGTGGACGCTGGCGGTCGCGGCGCTGGTGGGTGCCCTGGCGGTTTCCGTCGGAGGGTTCATGCTGGTTCGCCTGGGTCTGGCGCCACTGCACAAGCTTGTCGAGCAGACCGGACTCGTCACGGCCACGGACCTGGAACGACGCCTGGACGGCGCGGGTCAGGCCTACGAACTGCAACCCTTGATTCAGCAGTTCAATGCCTTGCTGGACCGCCTTGGCGTTGCCTACAAGCAGATGGAGGCCTTCAATGCCGATGTGGCACACGAACTGAACACGCCGCTGGCGACGTTGATCAGCAGCTGTGAGTTGGCGTTGCGCAAACCTCGAAGTGCCGATGATCTCAGAGAGGCATTGGCATCCAATCTAGAAGAGCTACGCAGTCTTGCCAGTATCGTCGGCGACATGCTGTTTCTGTCCAATGCCGAACGTGGTGGGCCTGCGCGGCGCGAATGGACGCCTTGCCTTAGTGTCTTGGCGGAAGAGGTGATCGAGTTTCATGAGGCGGCGCTCCTTGACGCGGGGCTGACTGCCAAGATCTCGGGCGATGCTTTCGCCACGGTGGATGGCCCGTTGTTGCGGCGGGCGCTGTCGAATCTCTTGGGCAATGCCACGCGCTACGCTTCACCGGAGTCATCGGTGTTGATCCAGATCGATCGCGAGAAAATCGGCTGGGTGAGGATTGCCGTCTACAACAAGGGGGCGACCATCGGTGTGGAGCATCTGCCCAGGTTGTTCGACCGCTTCTACCGAGCCGATCCCGCGCGCAGCCCTGCGGATCGCAACCATGGGCTTGGCTTGTCCATCGTGGCGGCCATCGCGCGAATGCATGGCGGCCATGCATTCGCGGAGTCAGCCGCAGGCGTGACCCGCATCGGGATGATGTTGCCCGACGCCGCTGGACCTGGCCCAACCTTGTGATGGGCCGCTGCCCCGTTCCGTCAATTGCTTTCGTGCAGGTTGGGGGTGATGTAGACCTTCAGCGATTTGTTAGTGAAGCCCTTCGGTGCCACGGCCATCAGGTCCACGGCCTGATGGTTGAGCACCTCGAACTTCCAGCTGAAGCTCTTGTCGCCGCTGCGGAAAGTGACGGTTTCGCCGCAGACCACGTTGACGAACTTGGCGGATTCGACATCGACGACCTTGACTGCTTGGGATGGGCTGGACATGGCGCCATACATGGACTTGCCGTCGCGGGTAGTCGATCGATCCGTCGTGGCGCTCGCCAAGGCCGCAGACAATGCGAGGCTGAGAACGAAGGCGGTTTTGGTCAGGCAATGATTCATGATCAGCTCCAGTTGGTTCCGGGACAACCGGCACATCGATTGATGGGCTTGAGCGGCATGTCCTGGAGGTGACTCTAGAAGTTCGTGCCCGACACGCTCCGTACAGATTGGTTACAGTTTTGTCATCTCCTTTTGCCGCGCCGAGCAACTTGCTGGGCCTATGGCGAGAGTGCCGAAGGCGTCTTTGTTTGTCCAGAATCGGCGTACTTCGTCCAGCTGCGGCCCATGGCCGCAGAATCTGACTCCAGCGTTGGAAAGTGACCATACTTTGCCGAGAGCTCATCATTGGCCACCGCGATCGGCGCCCCTCGACTCAATTCCAGGCCTGTTCGATCGGAACCCGATGCACAGTGAACCAACAAGGGCGTGGGCGATGTCTTCATCAGGAGACTGCTCAAGTGTCAGTTCTCCCTGTAGGCGGACAGGGGCACATCCAGAAGCCTGACTCCGGTGGTTTCCGTGATGGCCACGTCGCTGTCGTACCAAGGTTGACCATGATTCGTGCCACGCAGGTTCAGAACAGTCTTGACGCCATGCTGGTCGATGGTCTGACATAGCGCAGGGCCAGCCTGGCCCACAGGAGAAGGTGGCCGAGGCAGCCAAGTATCTCGATGATCAGCGGGGCAGGGTGTTGCCCATGTACGAAAATCTCCGTTCGCTCTCCAAGGCGTTGCTTGATGTTGGCCAGTGCATGGCGCATTCTTCGCATCTGATGAGGGCTTGCGCCACTTCGAGTTGATCCTGTTGCAGCACAGCCGTCTGGATGCGGTCCTGAGCGATGTGGCTGCACAAAGACGGCGGGCCGAAGGATGGACCTATCTCGCGGATGCGGGGCGCATTGCATGGCTACAGGAGCCTGATGCGGTCACGCACATGAAGGACAGACATGGCCACGCCACGCTCAAGAAGCTGGCCATCGCTTCAAATCTGTTCGACGTTTTTGATGAACCGTTGCTCGACGTTGGATACCGCACTTTGTACAGAGCCAGGAGCTAACTGATGTCATCACTGCTATCGGATGTGGCTCTGCTTTCTCTGTGGACGATCAGTCTGTCCGCGGGCCGTACATGATGATGGCCATTCCACACAGGCTGACGGTTACCCCGATCCAGTCTGTCGCTGTTGGCTGGACTTTGTCGACCAGCATTAACCACACGATGGCCACAAGGATGTAGACCCCGCCATAGGCGGCGTAGACGCGGCCAGCCGCGCTGGGGTGCAGCGACAGTAGCCATGCAAAAAGGGCCAAACTTGCCGCCGCTGGCAACAAAAGCCACGCCGAGCGGCCCTGGTGAAGCCAAAGGTAAGGTAGGTAGCACCCAAGGATCTCGGCGATGGCCGTGACGACAAACAGCAGGAAGGTTTTGAGCAAATCCATGTCGGCATTTTCATACAAACCTCTTGCATCTCAAGTAGCTTGAGGTCGTACCGTTGTGATGTGGGCGACGTGCTCACTTACGGAAAGACTGAAATGAGACCTTGGAAAGCCGCTGTCGGTGTCGGAGCAGAATGTGCTGCCTGCTGTGCCGTCCCCCTGCTTGGTGGTACTGCTGCCCTGGCGGCAGGATCTACCGCCCTTGCTGCAATCGGAGCATCCATGGTTGCATGTGCTGATGAGCTTGTCCTGATTGGTGGGGTATTGCTGGTGTTGGCCTTAGGCAGTGTGCTGATGGCCTGGCGCCGTCGGCGCACATCGGTCAGTCCTAAGGTCTCCATGTGTTCGGGGGGCTGCAATCTCAGATGATCGGCATGGCCCGTTGACCTAAGCTCGGCAGTCTGGGCAACGGGCTTGGTGGTTGAACTAGAAGTGCACGGGTGATTCGAGCCGCTTGGGCTTGTGGCTCGCAGGTGCCGCCGCGTCCACTCAAACCCTGTGGGTGTGCAGCAGGAGTCTGCGCGTGATCTAAGATAGAAAGATGGCTGCACCAAATTTATCAATCTGCGTTGTTGCCAAACGGACGGGTTGCTCTGTCCCGACCATCCGCTACTACGAGGATATTGGCCTCTTGCCAAACGCAGATCGGACGGATGGATGTCGACGAAATTTCTCGGAGGCGACCATCGCACGTCTGACTTTCATCCGTCGATGTCGAGACTTCGGCTTCTCCATTGATCAGGTGCGAGAACTTGTCTGTCTTGTCGATGAGCCAACTCGACCTTGCGTTGAAGTCCGAGACCTCGCTGCCAAGCATTTGGCTGAGGTGCAGCGTAGGCTGTTGGAACTCCAGGCACTAGAGAGCAGCCTGGGAGCCTTTGTGCGCGCATGCGACAGGGATTGCGCGGGGGGCCCTACGCTCGATTGTTCCATTCTGGAGGATCTGTCTCGTCCGGCCGCGGCCGCGCCGAGCCGAAGCTCAGGCTGCTGTGGTACTTGAAGCAAGGTTCTTGCAGGCCTGATGTTCAGATTCTTGCGTGAAAGTCCCTGATCGCCGTCCCCATCAACGTGCCGATGACCACAGGCACGCATGGCACGGCCAGGGGATGCAAGGTGAAGGGCAGCACAAACGCCAGGACGGTTGCGCAACTGGTGAGGATGGCCAAGCAGGCATACAAGGCGAACATCTCCGGGCTGTGGTGCAGGAACTCTTTGGCTTTGACCACTCGTACAAGGCAGCCATCCACCAAGGCAGCAACCGGGAAGGCCAACAGCCAGGGGAGCCACTCCAGCAGCATGGCCAGGCGGAAGCTGGCGAGCAGCAGCAGTGCGTCAATCGAGCGGAAGTAGGGGTTGTTGAACAGCCGTTGGTTGACCGAAGCCATTTCTTGCCCGACAGCCGCGTTGACGCCACCCACGGGGGCCGCGTCTTTGGATGAGGGGACAGGTGATGCCTGACGTGCAGACTGCTGCATGCTCATCGCACGCGACAGCATGCGGGTGCCCGCGTCTTTGCCCCAGAACACCGCCGCATTGGTGTATTCCGTTCGCAGTTGCTCTATGAACCGTTCTGGCGGATGGGCGGACGGCACATAGAGCACCAGAACCAGCAACACCAGCAGTGACACCACGGCCATCGCCCTGATCATGCCGCCCTCCTGATGGGTTGATCGTCCCCATGCGCATCCGGATCCAGGATGGGGAAGCGACCTTTGATGATGCGCCCGCCAGACACCGAGGCAAAGTACTGAAGGTTGGGCAGTTTGCCCAGGACATCGGCGGGCACCATCTCCTCGAAGCTCTCGGAGAGCTGGCTTGAATAGCTGGTCGAGAAGTCACCCAGATGGGTGTCTGCACCATGCCCGAGCCCAACTCTCATCGAATGAATGGCGGTCTTGCCAAAGGTCTCCACGATGAAATCCTGCGTGGGGCGGTCTTTTGAGCGCAGCGCAATCAGGTTGTTCAGGTTGCCCAGTGCCATGCGCGCAGCCGCTTCGCTGCCCAGGCGTTTGGCCAGGTCCGCCAGTGTTTGCATCGCGCAGGTGGTGTAGATGCCGCCCTCGGCACCTTTGTTGAGGATCTCGATCAAGGGCTGGTTGATGACGTTGGCCACCTCATCTACAAACAGCGCAATGCGCCGATAGCCGCCGAGGTTGTAGCGCATGCCCGCCCGTGCGGCCAGGTCGGCCAATGCCAGCGCACCGATGGCCGAAGCCACCGAAGGGTCGGGCAGCGAATCCAGACACATGTACAGCACATGCCCGCCGCGCTCGATTTTCTCGAAGTTCATGATCGGGCGCGTGTCGTCGGCGTCGAACGGATCAGGCGACAGCGTACGACCCAGGTCACCCGAGGTCAGCATCGACAGCACGGGCAACAGGTTGGCGGTGATTTTTTGATAGTGCTCGCGGTTGTGCCTGAAGGTTCGCACCTGGGCATCGATCACCTTGCTGCGTTGTGACTGGGCAATGTGGTGTTCGTAGTACGCGACAAAGGCCATCAACTCGGCGCTGGCCGCTTCTGATGGGCGCTTCATGTGGCCTCGATGAGCCTCCTGCATCAGCTTCTTCATCTCGGGCAACTCGCGCCAGGCGGGCCCCAAAGTTTCTTCATAGAAGCGGCGCAGAGAGCCTTCTAGCACGGGTTCGATGCCACCTTCGATGTAGCGGGTCAGCTTGGCCAGGTTAGGTCGTTCTTCCAGTTCGACCAGGCCTTGCACGACCACGTTGACCGCATCCCAGCCGAAGGCGGAGAACGCGCCAGCCGTGTCCGGCGGCATGATCGATTGGATGCGGGATGCAATCTCGGTGGGCTTTTGCCAGTTGAAGGTGAAGTCCAGCCGCACACCGGCTTCCGGGAAGGCCGGATGGAACTCCATGAAGGTGTCGGGCTCACGCCAGTCCTGGCAGGCGCGTTCCACCACGCGCTTGAGGCGACGGCTGTTCTTGGGGTCGATGACGATCACCACGTCGCCGCGCCTGACGGCCTGGGTGATGAGGTTGGCCAGGGCCACCCCTTTGCCAGATTGCGTGGTGCCGACCAGCAGCGTGCCGCCTTCGAAGTTCTGCAAGGGGCGATGCAGTGGCACCTCATGAGGCTCGACGCCGTGTATGTAGGGCAAGCCGATCTCCGCATCAGGTTGGGGGGCGCTGTCATAGCCCAGCAGACTCAAGAGGCGCGGAGACACCGTGAAGTCGCGATAGTCGATCTTGGCCAGTTCATACAGGCGCTGGGAGTGCACGGGCCGCCACTCGAAGCCGAAGCCAAGGAAAACGGCCGTTGGATCCTGACACCACCGCGCCTGGGTTTGCGTGCTGATCACCTGGATGGCGTGACCAGCCAGCGACGCCCTCAGCACGAGAATGCGCAGCGCCTGCGAGAACCTGAGGGCACTCATGCCGAGGCAAGTGATGGACAGGGGGAAAGCGAGAATGCGGGGCAGTTGTCCGATGGCGCCGACCGCCGTGAAGAACATCAACGCGATGCCCCAGGCAAGGCCTGCATAGGCCTCGTAGGCGTGGCGCCATGGCATCTCGTAGCGGCGGATGGGCATGTCACCCTCCCTGAGCCTCGGGCGAGGCAAAGGCTTCCATGTCCACGCCGCTGATGAAGTGCGGGGCTATGGTTAAACCCACGGTCGATGTGCCGTTGAAATCCCTTGAGGTTGTTGGTGGACCTTTGCCCGCGGCGCGAACTAGCATGTGCACGTCAGACAGGGCGCGCAGAGCCATCGAGGGTTGAATGCCGCGCCGCTCGAATTCCTGCAGAGGCACAAACACCCCCGACGCGACAGTGCAACCCTGGGCGGGACCAGTACCTGTGTTCAAGGTGTTGATCACCTCGGTCAACGCGTCGCGCACCACGGGGTTGAGGCGCAGCGGCGCTTGAAGACCTATCGTCGCTTGCTGAGTTGGGTGGGCATCGCTTGTCGATACCAAGGCAGTCGGCGGGGCGGTCGACAAAAGTGCCGCTTCGGCTTGAGCCTCTCGGACATTCGAAGCTGCTTGTGGAGTTTGCTCGGCGTTACCAGGGATGAGCGAGAGTTGTGTGCCTGGCGGGCCATCAGGGCGAGATCTTGGTGCAACCGGTTCGCCCGCTTGGGCCGACGGACTGTTGTTGCTTGGCGCACTCGTGAGGTTTTCCGCCAGAGGCGGCGGCAACGGGTCATGTCCTGCAAACAGGATCGCCTGCGACGACAGCTTGACTGCGTCGATTTTGGCCTTGCCGCCTGGTGGTTGGATGAGCCAGATTGGGGCTCCTGTGGGCGTGGGTTCGAAGACGCCGGCTAGCAGGAGCACTTCCATGATGGTCTCCGGCGCTTTGGGAATGCCTGGCAACTGGGCGGCGTCCAGTTGCTTTTGGAGGTCTTCGGCAGCGCTAGGCCAGGCCAGGAACAGGCCATCGGGGCCGAGCCAGACGCGAGACTTCTCGCGATTGGCTTGCCACCCCGAGTTGGAGACCGCGAGATGCCTTAGCGCGTCAACCAGGTAGCGTTCCAGGTGCGAACCGTATTGAGGCGTACCGTAGCGGTCGGCATTGGCCAGCAGGTTGCGGTCAATCACCAGCGCCAAGGAGCGCCGGACCAACTCGTCCAGCAAGTTGTGATCGCGATGCTGCGAGATGCCGCTGACGCTGCCCATGAGGTGAGGCACGATGACTGTGTTGTCTTCAGCCAGGTAATGCATGACCGTTGGGGGTACGACATGGGCCAGCGTGAACACGCCCAGGCTGCGTGTCTCGATGGCGTGTGGGCGCCAGCGCAAGAAGTAGCGGTCCGCTTGTCGCTCCATCAGCCAATCACTCAGGGACAGAAGGTAGGCTGGCCACACATCGCCTGGGGCGTTGGTCACGATGATGTGACTGAGCACCCGGTGGGCCTCGCAGCAAAGCCCCGCGACGAAGGTTGCCAGGCGCCAGCGCGGCTCCAAGTGGCGGCGTGCCGATATGTTGGAGCGACCTGAGAATATGTGCGCGTCTGTGCCCTGCAGGCTGAAGAAGCTGACTTCCATGCCCAGGCGCAACAGGCCGCCAGGGGTGCAGAAGTAGTTGTCTGATGTGGCTGGCAGCAGGTGTACTAGGTTGGCGTATCGTCTGATAAGTGACAGGATGGTTTGTTCGAACTCGGTACGGTCAGACCCATGGCAGAGCTTGATGCGGGCGATCAGGTCATCGTTTTGCGACAGCAGAGCATCAATGGGCAGGGCCTCGAAGCCGGGATCTGACGATGCAAAAGTGCTGTGTGGCTGAGACGGGGCAAGCATGGTGGTCCATTTCAAATGACCCAACCATTTGGTCACCATGCATAGCCGTGTGCACCTCAAAATGCCGTCTGTTCATCTGGGCTTTCGCCATCGAGACTTGACGAATGAGGGGCAATTTCGGATCAGAGCGATGGGCGTCGATCCGTCTGATACCTTGGCCTTGACTCTGCATGCAACGACGAGGATGCAGGCCCGTTGGTCATGAAGCCACGGAACTTGCAATGTAGGATGTTGGAATCCAAACTCGGCGTAGCCAAACACTGCAATCATGACCACGTACCAAGAACTCCTGGCCCAGAAGGCTGCCCTGGACAAGCAGGCTTCGGAGCTGGACAGGCAATTGCAGGATGCCCGCAAGGCAGAGCGAGCTGGGGTGATTGACCACATCAAGCAACTGTTGGCTGCCAATGGTTTGACTGTGGCCGACTTGGGGTTGAAGGCCGGTGTGGCGACCCGCTCCAGTGCTGCAGCAGGCAGCAAGGTCGCCCCAAAATATCGCAACGTTGACACGGGCGAGACCTGGAGCGGACGGGGACTTCAGCCTAAGTGGATCAAGGCCGCGTTGGCCGCTGGCAAGACGCTGGATCAACTGAAAGTAGGTTGATTACAAGGCCATCGGTTCAGGGGGTAGTCGCAGGTGCGGTCGCCATCCCGTTCTTGGGAAACGAGGCCTGGAGCCGAGGGGCACAACTGTAGCGCTGTACCAGTTTGCAGAACGGACAGTTGTCGCCCAAGTGGACCACGGTGCCGATGGCCATCAGCACATCGCTGCCGCAGGTCGGGCAAGCGAGGACCTCGAACACCGGGGTGCTGGTCAACCAGATGCCATCGGTGTGCGATGCCAGATCAAACGCTCGGTCAAAGCTGATGCGGTGCGGGCATTGGCAGACGGCTTGGTATCCGCGGTAGGCGCTGACCAGCGTCTCTGCGGCGCCGAAGCCAGTGTTGCGCAGGCGGCGGTACATCGACATGAAGATCGAGGATTCTGCCCTCGCGATGAGGTTGGCGCCGTGATACCACTCCAGGGAATTAGGCGGGCGACCGCGTGGGATCGCTTGTGGGTCGTTGAAGAACAGCCTCTGTACGTCCCGAGGGTTGAGCCCTGTGAGGTGATGGATGGTGCGCACCCGGGCACCCAGTTGAGCGCAGTCTTGCGCCAGGCGTATGGCGCACAACTGGCGGTCAGCACGCGTTGACATCATGGTCCCCTCCGGTCACGACGTGCTTGCGGGCACCATGGGCGCGAGTTGCCGTGGCCTTGGCGCATGAACAGCAGCCAGCGATGCCTGAAGCGGCGCGGGGGCCTTGAGCAAGGCAAGCAAATCCTGGCGTGGAGGGAAGAGGGTGCTTTGGCCGATCTGATCGACGAATGCCCACAACTGTTCCTGGCTCATTGCACCAAGGAAATCTGCTTGGGCGGCATCCAACCCGAACTTACAGCATGTCGATACCCGATCTTGCGCAATGCCCAGCCTGATGGCCTGCAACAGGTACAAATTGGTCAACTGCACATCGGTGAACTGGATGCTGCTCATGGTCTTCTCCTGTTGGTGTGCCCAGATGCGAGTCGAGATGGGCCAGGTATTGCGGCGAGGTATGACTGCTTTGGTGTTGTGTGTGTGGAGTGACGGGTCGGCTCAGCATATTCATGACCACGCCATGGAATCAATGCCCGAGTGCGGGGGGATGGCGTGTTTGCCATCGACAACAGCCCGCATTGCCTGCCGCATTTGTCACCCTCAATGAGCGTCATGCCTGGAACTTGAGCGTGGAATTAAAAAACCACCAGAGCCAAGGCCCTGGTGGTGAATCACTGTGATCCGAGATCAGATGGCTTGTGCCAACTCCTTCCATTCCTTGACTGACAGTTCGATCAATTTCCCGCCCAGGGCTTCAAACTCGGTGGCACGGTCGTAGTCCTCAACTTCCTGGGAGAAGTGCGTGACGGCATTCACCAGGCCATACCCCGATAGATCACCTTCGGCGATCAGGTGGCGCAGCACCCCGGCGCGCTCGACATCGTTCAAGGTATAGCGCTGAGCCAGCACTTCCACCGTCTTGACGGGGTTGCCGACCAGGTGGATCTGCAAGGTCTTTTGCATCTTCTGCGCAGCCTGCATGAACGTTGCCTCAGACACGGCCGCTTGCACCACGTCGCGAACCTTCAGGAAGAAGGCTTTGTCGTCGGCCTGCAAGGTGTCGTCCTTGAAGACCATGATGCTTTCATCGGACCCGAGCGCTCGCCCGACGTGGGTTTTGCGCAAGGAGCGGTCTGAAGCAATCAGGCCATTGCGGCACACCAGTCGGTACAGCAAGGGCTGAACCGACAGCGTGCCTTGTCCCACCTCCGAGTTGGAGATGACCACGCCAGCCTGTACGACGTCGCCAGGCGCCATCTCGACTTTTAACTGTGGCGTGATGCACTTGATGTACATCCGCGTGTCGGTGAGTTCCACCGATTCGAAGCGCACATCAGGCAACTGCTGCAGGATGGGCAGCACGCTCTCGGCCAGATCGTAGTTGTCCAGGCGACGGTAGCGGTCTGACAGCACGGCTCGGACGTTGCCATCGAGCGTGCGGATCATGCGACGGTCATCGTCGCTTTGCAGCCAGGTGTTCACGTTGCGGTCCAGCAAGACCGGCTGTTCGGAGCGCATGCGCTCAAAGTAGGCGTAGGGAATTTTCAACTTGTCAGCCAACTGGCGGCGCGCCAGAGGCATGACGCCATAGGGCGTCGAGGCCCCGCCTTCGCCAATGACGAGACGGGTCTCGCCTGTGTCGTCGGTATCGTGCCGCAGCAGCGACGAGGGGACCACCAGGTCCTTCTTGGATTGCAGTTGGCGCTCAAGTTCATGGGCCAGGCTCACCAGGGAACGTCCGCTTCTCATATCAAGCTCCTGTTCGGGAAAGAAATGGCGGAGACGGCATGGCCCACATGCGGGGATGCACATCCCCGCCAGGGTTGATGACGGATGGGCTCTGACCCATCCACGCAGGGCGCGCACTGACCACTGGCCAGGGATCGCGCCCGATTCACAAATCACTCATGCAAAACGCCAGGGCTGTCTTTGCCTTGCCATGTGGCTTGGCCTGGTTTGACAGCTACCAGTGGGGATACATGACTTACGTGGTTCGGGAGGCGTGCTCCGCCTTGGCCAGCCACACATCGGCCCAGTCGGTGCCCGGGGTCTTGGGCAAGAGCACCCGCACTTGCCGGGGGCCGCTCTGGTGCTCCTGCTTCTTCAGCCGCCGAGCCAGGGCAAAGGCAAACATCTGGCCGTCAAAGTCCGCTTGGGCATCGTTATCGGCATAGATGCAGATGCTCTGCACCGAGTCGGGCAGCCACAGCTTTTCCAGGTTCCCGGCGTTGAGTCCTGCCCACACGGGTTTGCCGGTGGCCAGGTGCACCGCCATGGCGGTCTCGATGCCCTCGGCAATGGCCAGTTCGTGCTCGGGTTCGAACAAGCGCACGGAAGCACCATTGATACCCGAGGAGAGAACCTTTTTGGCCTCGCTCACATTGGCCTTGCGGCCATCCTTCAGATACGTGCGGTGCAGCGTGACTGCGTGACCATCGGCACCCTGGATGCAAGCCAGCATGGCGGCGTATTCGGCCACTTTGCGCGACTTGCCCGAGGTCGGATCCTTCTCGTAATAGCCCAGCGCTGGATGCAGGCGCAGCACCTTGGGGTAGTGGGCCAAGGCGAGCCGCCGACCGGACAGGTAGCGGTCCACCTCATCACCGGGTGTCACGGGCGTGGCTTCCTCCCAGAGTCGCTTGGCCAGAGCCTTCATGCGCTCGGCAGACGGCTCCGGTGACGCCACATGCGGGGCAGGGCGCGAGGTGCCCACCACGCGCTCGACTTCCTTGAGCGCGGTGTTGAAATCCAGGCCTGTGACGGCCTGCAGCAGCTTGAAGCCACCTCCCGCGCCACAGGCGCGACAGTGGTAGTTGCCTTCACCGAATTTGTCGGTGTACTGAAACCGGTCGGTGCCGCCACAAAGCGGGCAAGGCAGGTTCCGTTTCTTGAGGATCTGTTCGCCAACGCCCAGGCTGCCCAGGATTTCGGTCCAGCGACCGTGGGCCCGGCGTTTGACGTCTTCAATGCGAGCTTCGTACTCGGGGTTGTTCATGATTAACTCCGTGTTGATGACATGTCCTCCAGGGGATAGAGCAGCGGTCAGCCGCGATGGCGAACCGATGGGGTGAACAACTGGCCCGCCTGCAGTGCTTCGATCACGCTGTGCTCGACGAACTCCCAGGGCAGTTGGTGCTGCGTGTGCAAGACCTGGCCTTTGTCGTCCAGGCGTTCGACCTTGAAACCTGCCTGGCTCCACAGCACGCGGTAGGTCAGCCAGTCGGCACCGGCGATGACAAAGATGCGGCCAGCCTGGCCCGTCAGGACTTCACTTTCCTTGACCAGGAACTCGATGTCCTGGGGCTCATCGACCATCAGCATCGGAATGCGGTGGCCGTGGGCATGGGCTTGTTTGTGCATATGGCACTCCATGTGTGAGTTGAGGGCCAGGGCTGATCGGACAGATCTGGCCTCGGCCCTGTTTTGAGGCGGTTGGGATCAGGTGAACAGATCGCCCTGCTCGGACATCTGCTTGAGCTGTTCATTGATCCATTGGGGATTCCTGGCCAGGCGCGCTTCAACCCAATGGGGGTTGCTGGCGATGGCATCTCGAACCCACTGGGGATAGCGCTCAAGCGATTCAGACAGCCAGGCTTTGAGCTTGTTGCGGATGTGGTCGCGGATGTCTTGCGCATCCACAAGGCCACAGTACGCGATGGGCGACAGCGGGCTGCAGCCCACAACACGCAGGCAGTTCACGAATGAGAAGGGCTGTTGGTCCTTTTCTCGCTCGGTGAACACCCAGCGCAGGGTGTCGAACTTGTCTTCCAACGGCGTGGTCGGGTCAGACAACTGGTTGATCTCCTGCAGCAAGCGCCAGTGCAAGAAGACGATGTCCTCCTCGCTCCAGTCGATGCGTTCGGTCGGATCGTCCAGCGACTGTGGGTCTGGCGGTTGATCCGGAAAAACGGACTGCGTCGCCCCCATGAAGCCATTCAAGGCAGCTGGGGGGTGAACCAGGGATGTGCTCGTGTGCAGCATCGTGGCCTCCATGTGAAATTGGGAGGCACGGCGCACCACGGGTGGGGCAATGCCCCACAGGGTGATGAACAGTCGGCAAGGTGTTATGACGCACTGCCGATGGCGATGAAAAGACTCCAGGGCTGGCTTGATCGGGTGGTGAGCCCGTTCGGATCGGTGTGCCAGCTACCGATCGAAGAAGGCTTTCTGGGTGAGGGCGCGCATGCCGCGTCAGTGCGGTCGTGCACTCACCACGAAAGTCGCTTCGATGGCATCGGAACGGTGGTGACCGTCAAGGGTTTGATGTGAACTCCAGGGCTTGCCTTGTTTGAATGCAGGGCCAGCTGCCGCATGTCAGCAAGGTAGTGCCTTGCCATGAGGATGGTCAAGATGGTTCCATGCCAAAACGGGGGCTGATGCCGAAAGGGCCTTTAATTGCCGATGATTCCCGGTGGTGATGCATGAACGCGGTTCGCAAGATGGTGGCGAGCACGCCAGTCACGGGAGCGCGACATGTCTGATATTCACCAGATCGTCAAGATGGACCAGGGCGGGGTCAACGACCGGATCCTGGCCAAAGAAAGCAAAGCAGATTTCAGGCGCATCGAAGCGGCCAGTGTGAAGATGCCCACGCGCTTCACCAGCGCAGAGGGCAAGCGCTTCTTTGTTCGCTTGTTCAACACGCTGCAGCTCAACATGCACTTCATCTCGGTGATCGCACGCACGCGGCTGGATCACGATGACATCGTCAAGGTGGAGGCCAGCGTTCGGGCGAAGCTTGACGCGGTCAACGAGAGCCTGAACAGCGCCATCGATGGCGCAGAGGCCTTGTTCAAGGCCCATGGCATCACCAGTGTGGCGACGTATGACACCGTGGCCCTGGCGGTGGACGTCAGTGTGCTGTCGTCGTTTGGGCGTCGCTTCCTGGAGGTCCTGGGTAAGCTGGACCAGTTGATGCCACTGCTCCAGACGCTGGAGATCCATGAAGTGATCACTGCGCAGGCGGTGGACATCCAGCGCGCCAGCCTCAAGCGTCAGGTACGCGACGTGGCCAACGGGGCTCGCAATCTGGCCACTGGCCTGAGGCGCCGCATGAATGCCATGGGTGAACGGGGTGAGGGCGGTCCCGAGTCTGTGCCAGCCCCAGCAGCAAATGTTCAAGCATCTGGTGTGCTTGCTCAGGAGCTGGAAGCGACCGGCGATGATGCAAGTGTTTCGTCAGCCACGGACACCATGGAGCCTGTGGTTGCTGCTGTTGTCGTCAAGTAGCTACTCAACGCGACCTGGTTGATGCTGGCAAGCGCCACGCGCAAGGGGCCAACTTCACGGACGATTTCGAGGAGCACAAGCCGTTCTTGCCTTGAGGCGTCCCATGTCGTCCGCTAAGGTGACATCGGGACGCATGTTGCGCCACCGTCGCAGTCGATACCTGCCTGCCTGTGCCTGTCCACGTTGCGCTGAGCCAGCCCGTTGACGAGGCACGATGTACTTGGAGTTGCTCACAACCACACCGTGCGACCGGGACGCCGCCGATGTGATGCCGGAGTCGTGCGTCCCTATCGGCATGCGCAAACCCTGACCTAGCGCCGCCGCTACAGAGCAGGTCATGTCTTCCATCGGCATTCGCCGTGAAGAGGCCAGATCATGCCTAAACCCAACCGGGGTGCCGTTGTCGTGCCCGCGGCGCCTGTCCATGCTGTTGCGGCGCCATCATTGCCGCAAGTTGGCTTTCTCCGACAGGCACAGGTTCTGCAATTTGTTCCCATCTCCAAGTCCACACTGTGGCGGCGCGTGCAGACGCGCACCTTTCCTGAGCCCGTCAAGCTGTCGGTGCGCGTGACCGTCTGGAGGGTGGAGGACATCAGGCAATGGATCGCTGAACAAAGTAGCCGTGCCTGACGCCCTTTGCTGAAGCCGATGTTCACGCTTGCAGAGCCCGCCCTCTTGCAATGCACCTTGCTTGGCATGCCTTGCCCCGATATCGAGCGCGCTGGGGCCTTGGCACACGCCAATGCATGGGAAGTGTGCTGCTACCCATGCGGGGTGGTGCCACGGAACTTGCTTGCTTCTGGGTGTTGTCACGTGGCTTTTGTCCACGCCAAAGCAGATCTGCCTGATGCCAAAACCCCCCGCCTTCACCGGCGATTTCGACTGGTGAAAAGTGCGACCAGGGTTGAGCATGAAGGCACTTTGGCAGCGTGAGGACAAGTAAACAAAGCAGGGAGAGGGTCATGTCATGCGTACCAGAACTGGAACCAGACGGGAGTACCGTTGCCCAATCGATCCGGATGCTCAAGGAGGTCATCGATGGCGACACCTATGAGACCGTGGCCGCGCGGTTTGGCGTGTCACGCACGGCGGTTGAGCGGCGCATCAAAGCCATTGCGGTGCAGTTGAGCCAAGTGGCCGACATCGATGGTTTGAATGAAGATGGCGCCGCATTCGTCAGACGCTTGCGCCTGCACCGCGATGCCATCCTGACGGCCTTGGTGGATTTCGATCCGAGAAAGACGGTCGAGCATCGTTCAAGCCGCATCGTCTCCATGGATGAGATCATCCAGGCAGGCAAGCGCATCAAGGGGCGCAGCAATCGGGCCTGGCATGACCTGTCGCTGTTCTATCTCCTGTTCGCCACGGGCGCACGACCCCTGGAGATCGCCCGCCTCGAAGTGCGGGACTACCTGAACTCCGATGGCAGCGTTCGGCGCCACTCCCAGATGCGTGCCGAGGTGGCCATCACTGGAAAGGCCCGCCCATTGCACTTCGCCAGCACGAGGCTGGACGAATCGCTTTCAAACTACTTGGAAGAGCGCCTGAGGCTCGGGCTGGGCTTGGGACGGGATGGTGCTTACAGAGGGCTTGATCCAGATAGCCGCTTGTTCCTGTCTACAGCAGGAGAGGGGTTCAAGATCACACCCTATGGTGCGCCTGGTCAGCGACGGTTCTTGTGTCGACCGATCCTGGAGACCTATCGCAAGCTGTTTCGCTATGCCGAGATGAAAGGCGTGACGGCGCTGTCTGTGCGGCGCACCGTCGTGGCACGCCTCTATGAGCGTGGCGCTGATGAGGACGATGTCGGCCTGATCCTGGGCATCAGCGAACGCAGTGCGGTGCGCGAACTGCTGGCTCGCCACAAGCCGACCATCGAGCAACTGCTCGATGAACTGGTGTGAACACCATGCCCACCCGTCAAGGCGCTGAAGGCGACAGTCAGCGCTTTTCCATCAAAGGGCGGGTGGTGGATGCAAGTGCGCCAGACATGCAGGATCTGCTGGCTCACGTGTACGAGACCCCCGAACGTCCCCGATGTCTGTGTGTTCCTGGTGGTGTGGAGATGTACGTGGCGCGGCACCGTCAGTTCGTTGTCAAGCGCATGCCGGAAACCGGGTGTCGGCATCACCCATCGTGCCCATCCTTTGAGCCAGAGTGGCAACAGTCAGGCCTGGGCGAGTTGGTGGGCGAGGCTGTTCTGGAGATGGTTCCTGGCCAGATTCAACTGCGTGTGGACTTCCCATGGGTGCGCACGGTGGGGCGTAGCTTGGTTCGAGGTGAAACGCATGACGTGAACGAGGTGGAAGCGCCCAGGCGACGAATGAGCCTGCATGCCCTGATGCACTTCCTGTTCGAGCGGGCAGGCTTCAACCGATGGAGCCCGGCCATGGAGGGCAAGCGCAATCAAGGTGTCCTGCACAAATACCTGATGAATGCGGCCGAGGACGTGATGGTCAAGGGCGTTGGGCTGAGTGAGCGCTTGTATGTGCCCGAGCCCTTCAGCGAAGCCAGCAAATTCGAGGTAGCTCAGCGCCGTCGTAACAAGCTGGCGGTCTTGCATCCGCACGAAGGGCAAAGCCCTCTGGCTGTGGTCATCGGAGAATTCAAGGTCAGCGAGGTAACGGCCCTGGGGCGACGTGTTTGGATCAAGCACATGCCCGATGCACCCCTGCTGGTGGTCACCAAGACCTGGGAGCGCATTGAGCGGGTCTTCGCGCCATTGTTTGAAGCCCGTGACGCCGACAGCGGATACAAGGTACGTTTGGTGCTGGCGGTACTGATCCGCGCTCGCCGTGAGCACACCTATGAAATTGATGCGGCCAGTTTGATGTTGACCAGCGAGCACTGGATCCCGGTGGAGGGTGTGCATGAACTGCCTCTGGTGCATGAACTCGTGGCTCAGGGCAGGCGCTTTGTCAAACCGCTGCGTTACGACGCCAGGAGCGCCGCTGCGTTTCCCAATGCGTTGCTCTTGGACGCGGGACCATTGCCGCTGCCTTTGCATGTCATCAGCGCATTCATGCCCCCGAAGGATCGGGCGGAAAAAGAACGCGTCTTGCGGACGTCCGGTGTTTCATCCTGGCTCTGGTGGAGTGGCGAAGAGATGCCCGCGTTGCCAGAGACAGTGACTTCCAGGAGTCATTGAGCGAACCTCGGCCATATGGGCTCCGATGACCACCGTCTTGAGTCCTTCCAAGGTTGAGATTAACATTGGTCAGATGATCAACGGGTGTCGATCAACGGCGTTTGCCGTGGCTTGCTGAGACATGTTGTCGAGCTGTCTGCTGCTCAAGAGTCTCCCCCTGGCCAAGTCCACTCAAGATGCCGCAATGCGCGACATCTTTTGCCTGAGCACATTGCCCCCGCAGTGCCACCAGTTGTTTTTTCAAGGCGGTCAGCTCTCGAATCCGTTGGGCCACGTGTTCGATGTGCTCATCCAGCACGTTGTTCACGGCCTCACAACTCTCGTTGGGGGCTGCCTGGAGCGCCAGCAGAGCCCGAATTTCATCCAGGGCCATGTCCAGTGATCGACAGTGGCGAATAAAGGCTAGACGTTCGACGTGGGGCCCTTCATAGATCCGGTAGTTGCTGATGGTGCGTGAAGGCTTTGGAAGCAGGCCCTCGCGCTCGTAGAAGCGAATCGTTTCCACAGGGGTGCCAGACTGGGCTGACAAGTCACCTATTTTCATGGCGGGTTCCTGTTGGCAAGCAGATACGGCCATATTACCGCTTGACTCTGTACCTACTTCAGGGTTTCAAATACGGTCATGACCACGCCCCGAACCACATCGCCCGAAAACACCAGCCCCTCAGCTTGCGAGAATCACAGTTGCGGATGCGCAGGGGCATCCACTGCGGCGGCGATCTCGCCCAAACCCCCGGACGCTGGGTGGACCATGTTCCACATCGCCTCTATGGACTGTTCCTCAGAGGAAGCGGAAATCCGCCGCGCTGTGGATGCCATCCCCGGCATCAGGGCACTGAGGTTTCAACTGAGCGCTCGGACGCTGGACATCCAGGCCACGGAGCAGGCGTTGCGCCAGGCACTGCAAGCCATTCGCAAAGCGGGGTTTGATCCCCAACCTCTGCTTGCAACGCAGACCAAAACACCAAGCGAACACAATGCCCATGATGAGCACAGTGGAAGTGAGGGTGGGTCTAGGCTAATCTGGGCTTTGGGCCTGGCCATCGCAGCGGAGTGCATCGGCTTTTTCGCGCCTGATACTGCTTTGTTCAAGGCGATCGGTCTTGCGGTCGCAGCCGGTGCCATCGCGCTGGCTGGCCTGGGCACCTACCGCAAAGGCTTGTGGGCTTTGCGCCAAGGCAAGCTCAACATCAATGCCTTGATGACGGTGGCGGTTACCGGTGCCTTCGTCATTGGTCAATGGCCTGAGGCGGCCATGGTGATGGCCCTCTACGCCATCGCTGAGTTGATCGAGGCTCGGTCGGTCGATCGGGCACGCAACGCCATCAAAGGCTTGCTGGATCTGGCCCCGCAGCAGGCCATGGTGCAACAGGCAGATGGACAGTGGACAGTGGTGCCTGTCGATCAGGTCGAACTGGGCAGCCTTGTTCGCATTCGCCCAGGCGAGCGTGTGCCATTGGATGGCACCGTGGTTCAGGGCAACAGCGCGATCAACCAGGCACCCGTCACTGGAGAAAGCATCCCGGTCGACAAGGAAGCTGGGGACCCGGTGTTTGCCGGAACCATCAACGAAACTGGCGAGATCGTCTTCAAGGTGACGGCGTCCGCATCGAACACGACCTTGGCACGCATCATCCATGCGGTCGAAGAAGCGCAAGGCACGCGCGCGCCCACTCAGCGATTTGTTGATCGCTTTGCAGCTTTGTACACCCCCGCCGTGTTTGTGATTGCCGTGGCGGTTGCGGTGTTGACACCCTGGCTGATGGGCTGGAGTTGGATGCAGTCGATCTACAAGGCGCTGGTGCTGCTGGTCATCGCATGCCCCTGCGCCTTGGTGATTTCAACGCCTGTGACCGTGGTCAGCGCACTGGCAGCCGCAGCGCGCCGAGGGATCTTGATCAAGGGAGGCACCTATCTGGAGGATGCGCGCAATCTGCGTGTGATCGCGCTGGACAAAACGGGCACCATCACAGAAGGAAAGCCGAAGTTGGTGGTGTGGGAGGCCCTTCAGGGTAATCGAGATGCCATCGCTCAGTTGGCATCTGGTTTGGCCTCTCGATCAGATCACCCAGTCTCGCAAGCCATAGCCCAAGGCTTGACGGCAGAGCCCCTGGCGTTTGAAAACTTTGAGGCTCTGCCTGGACGAGGTGTACGGGGGCGACGTGAAGCCACGACTTATGTGCTGGGCAACCACCGCTTGATCGAAGAGCGTGGGCAGTGCAGCCCCGAACTGGAGGCCAAACTTCTGGCCCAAGAGCATGCGGGACGCAGCGTGACACTGCTGGCCAGTGATCAAGGTGTATTGGCGTTGTTCGCAGTGGCCGACACCATCAAGGAGTCGTCTCGCCAAGCGGTCGCTGAACTCAAAGCACTTGGCGTGCGTCCGGTCATGCTCACGGGCGACAACGACGCAACCGCTCAAACAATTGCCAAGCAGGCAGGTGTTGATGACGCCCGAGGCAACCTTCTGCCCGAAGACAAGTTGCAAGCCATCGAGCGATTGCGGGCGGAGCATGGGCTGAGCGCCATGACTGGCGATGGCATCAACGACGCGCCTGCGTTGGCGAAGGCGGACATCGGCATTGCGATGGGCGGCGCGGGCACCGACACGGCCATGGAGGCCGCCGACGTGGTCATCATGAACGATGACCTGCGCCGCATCCCTGAGTTGATTCGCTTGTCTCGCCTGACACATGCTGTGCTGTGGCAAAACATTTCCCTGGCGCTGGGCATCAAGGCGGTGTTTCTTGTGCTGGCGGTGTTTGGACACGCCTCGATGTGGATGGCTGTGTTTGCCGACATGGGGGCCAGTTTGCTGGTCGTGGCCAATGGCTTGCGCCTGTTGCGGGCTCGCACGAGCCCATGAGAAAACACTTCGTAGTCACGGACATTGGTCGATATACTGCGGACCATGCGCCGGTTGATTGCCATTCTTTTGATGATCGTGCTGCCACTCCAATTGAGTTGGGCTGTGGCGGCCACGTACTGTCAAGATGAGCAAGATCCCGGTGCCCAGCATTTTGGTCACCACGTGCATTCACACCAAGACCGCGCGGATACAGGCAAGCACCCGACCAAAATCACCCAAAAGGCTGAGAACGATTGTGGCTGCTCTGGTCACCTGTGCAGCGCCCATCTGCTTCCCGTGGGTCTTGTGTTTGGTCAAGCTCAACGACTGAGCAGCAGTTCGTCCTTGGAAACCCACCTTCATCCAACATCCGATCCGCCTCGGATCGAGCGCCCCAACTGGATCGACTCCCTCTGATTCGACGGGGCCGTTCTGATGAATTGTCATTGAGATGACACGCCAGCAGGCGTAGATCTTTCAGCTTCCGGCTCGTCGAACCCACCCCGTTGTGTGTTTCATCAGGAGCCGATCATGAACAAATTCACTCTGACCTGTGTGCTCACAGGTATTTCATTGCTGACAACCGCGTGCTCTACGCTTGACTACGAGCCCTATGGGTACCGGGAAGGATGGCGCCGATCACAAATCATGGAAATTGGTCAAGCCAAAACCATGATGCAGCGAGTCGCCAAAGACTGCCGAACAGAGTTGGGTGCCGATGCACCCTATGCCCGCTACGCCGTTGCGTCCTACAGCTACGGAGGCAGTCCGAATCTGAGGGCTAAACGTGTCGTCGCCGTTCCGAATGCCATGAATCTGAACGTTGGGGATTGGGTGTATGTCAACATCACCGATTGCCAGCAGCCTTTGAAACGGGTCGATCAAAGAAAGATGCTGGACTGATCAGACTGGCCTGTTGAATAGGTTTTCAACAGGCCATTTCCACATTACTTGATCGCGAACCGGACGTTGATCGGTTTTTTGCCTGCCAGCGTCACCAGCGCCACCACCTTGGTGCCGCTCTTGATCGCAAAGTTGCCCATGGCTTGCAGGTGAGAGTCACCTGCCGGTGACAAGGTCACCGATGTCTTCTCAGCGCCATTGAGCAAGGTCAACTTGGCTGTGGCGCCTTTGGCGCTGGCCGGTTTGCCGTGATCCCTCACGTGCAAGGCAATTTGATCTGGCTTGGCCACCAACTCGAAGTCCATGTCCTTGGCCTCGGTGACGATGCCACCGTGGAGGGACTGATGCTCATGGCCATGCTCATGGCCGTGGTTGTGCTCGTCGCCAGCTTGTGCGCCAAAGGCCAAGGCCAGCAGGGAAGAAGCAATGATGTGGTGAATGCGCATGGGAATGTCCTTTCAGTTGAGGTGAATGAATCAGTAAACTTCGGCGCTCTTGTCACCGAGCAGGCGCTCGGCATCGCGTCGGCCAAACAGCCAGAACATGGCCGGGGTCAGGAAGGTGTCCAGCAAGGTTGAGCTGATCAAGCCTGAGAAGATCACCACCGCCACGGGGTGCAGGATCTCGGTGCCAGGCCGCTCGGCCTCGAACAACAGGGGTGCCAGCGCGAAGGCGGTCACCAGAGCGGTCATCAACACCGGGCTGAGCCGCTCCATCGAGCCGCGCAAGATCATCGCGTGGTCAAAACGTTCGCCTTCGAGTCGCATCAGGTTCAGGTAGTGGCTGACCTTGAGGATGCCGTTGCGCACCGAGATGCCCGCCAAGGTGATGAAGCCGATCAAGGCTGCCACCGACAGGGGCTGTCCTGCCAGCCACAAGCCCAGCACCGCACCCACCAGGGCCAGCGGGATGTTGGCCATGATCAGCGCAGCCAGGTTGGCTGATTTGTAGCGGGTGTAGAGCACCACGAACATCAGCACCAGCGACACCATGGAGAGCAGGCCGACCAGTCGGCTGGCTTCTTCCTGTGCCTGAAACTGCCCGCCCAGGGTCACGAAGTAGCCTTCAGGCAAAGGCGTGGTGGCCACCACCTTGCGGATGTCGGCCACCACGTCTGACAAGGCTCGCCCTTGCGCATTGGCAGACAAGACGATGCGGCGTTTGCCGTCGTCGCGGCTGATCTGGTTGGGGCCATCGCTGTCTTCGATCGTGGCGATCTTGGACAGGGGGATCCGCCCGGTCGGTGTCTCCAGCATGATCTGACCCAGCCCCTGCAAGGTGCGGGCGCGCTCTGGCAGGCGAACCACCAGGGCAAAGCGACGGCTGCCTTCCACCACCTGGGTGACCTTTTCCCCCTCCACCAAGCTTTGGAGCACCGCCAGGATCTGAGGCGTTGGCACGCCGTACTGCGCCGCTGCGTCGTAATCCACCCGCACCTTGATTTGAGGTGCGAGCACCTGCTTTTCAATCTCCAGGTCTGCCAGGCCGGGCACTTGCGCCAACTTGCCGCGTAAAGCGTCGGCCTGCCCCCTCAAGGTGTCAAGGTCTTCACCGAACAGCTTGATGGCGATTTGCGAGCGCACCCCTGAGAGCATGTGGTCGATGCGGTGCGAAATCGGCTGCCCGATGGCAATGGCCGCGGGCAGCATCGACAGGCGCGAACGGATGTCGGCTTTGACCTCGTCCATGCTGCGCGTGAGCTCGGACGCTGGCAGCAGGCCGACATCCAATTCACTGACGTGCACGCCTTCTGCGTGTTCATCCAGCTCCGCCCGGCCACTGCGACGACCCACGTGAGTGACTTCAGGCACCTTTCGCACCAGTACCTCGGCCTGGCTGGCCAGGGCAGATGATTCGGCCAAGGTCACGCCGGGGTTCAAGCGCAAGCCGATCAGCAGCGTTCCCTCGTTGAATGGCGGCAGAAAGGTGGTGGCAAAGAAGGGCACCGCCACGGCCGACAAGACTGCCGCCAGTCCACCGGCCAGCAATGCCGACCTGGGTGCGCTCAAAACGGCCTGCAAAGCCTTGCGGTAACGCGCTTTCAGCCAGGCCAGCACGCGGGTGTCATCGTGGTCCAGGCTCTTCATGCGTGGCAACAGGTAGGAGGCCAGAACCGGCGTCACAGTGACCGAGACCAGCAGCGAAGCCATGGTCGAGACGATGAACGCAATGCCCAGGGGCACGAACAAGCGCCCCTCGATGCCGGGCAGCGCAAACAAGGGCAGGAACACCAGGACGATGATGGCCGTTGCGTACAGGATGCCCGAGCGAACCTCCATCGAGGCCAGCTTGACCACCTCCAGCATGGGCATGCGCTCCGCCTCGGGCTTTTGGCGCTCAAGCTTGAGGCGGCGCAACACGTTCTCGACGTCCACCACTGCGTCGTCAACCAGGCCGCCGATGGCGATGGCCAGGCCGCCCAGCGTCATCGTGTTGATCGACAGACCGAAGTACCGGAACACCAGTGCCGTGACAAAGATGGACACCGGGATGGCGGTCAGCGCAATGATGGTAGGGCGCAGCGTGCCCAGAAAAACGAACAAAATGACCGCCACGAAAACGGACGCACCGATCAGCTTGCCTTGCAGCGTGGTCACCGAGGCTTCGATGAAACTGGCCTGGCGGAAAGTGACGCGAGGCGCCTCCATGCCGACAGGCAGGGAGGTCTTCATCTCGCCCAGCGCCGCCTCAATGGTGCGGGTCAAACCAATGGTGTCTGCGGTCGGCTGCTTCTGAATCCCGAGGATGACGGCTGGCTTGCCCTCAAAGCCTGCATCACCACGCTTGAGCGCAGGCGCAAAGCTCACATCGGCCACCTGGCGCAACCGGATGGCCTGTCCATTGCGGGCCGTCAGAGCCAGGTTCTTCAGGTCATCCAGGCGCGAGGTGCGGCCCAAATGACGGATCAGGTATTCGCGGCCATTGAGCTCCATGAACCCGCCCGAACTGTTTGAAGAGAACCCCCGCAGCGCACCCTCCAGTTGGTCGTGCGTGATGTCCAGCTCCGCCATGCGAACAGTGTTGGGTTGCACCTGGAACTGGCGCACCTCACCGCCAATTGGGATGACCTGGGCGACTCCTGGGATGGCCATCAACCGAGGCCTGAGCACCCAATCTGCATATTCGCGCACCGCCATGGGTGAAGTCTTTGCGAGATCGATGGGAATGGCGACCTGCATGATCTCGCCCATGATGGAGCTGATGGGCCCCATCCTGGGCGTGATGCCTTCGGGCAAGCCTTCTTCCATGGAGGTCAAGCGCTCTGACACCATCTGCCGAGCTCGGAAGATCTCGGTGCTCCAGTCAAAGGTGACGTAGATGAAGGACAGGCCTGCGCTGGAGGTCGAGCGCACGCTCTCCACCCCCGGCAGGCCATTCATCGTGGTCTCCAGCGGGAAGGTGATCAGTTGCTCCACCTCTTCGGCGGCCATGCCGCCCGCTTCCGTCATGATGGTGACGGTTGGTTTGTTGAGATCAGGAAACACATCCACCGGCGTGCGTGTGAGCGTGAAGGCCCCGTAGGCCATCAGCACCGCCGCAGCGATGAGAACGAGCAGCCGGTTGGCCAGGCTGCTTTCGAGTAGCCACTTGAACATGATGCGTGGCCCTTTCAGCGAATTTGGTTGAGCAAGCTGGCGCCATGCGTGACCACGCGCTCACCCGCCTTCAAGCCGGAGGTGACGGCCACCGAGGCGCCATCCAGCGGCTCGAAGGTGATCACGCGTGGCGTGAAGCGCTCGGGCGATTGCTTGACCCAGACGATGTTCTGATTCGATGGGTTTTTGAGCACCGATGCCGACGGGACGGCTTGGCCTTTGACCTTCAGGTCAGATTGCACATAGACCTTCAGGGGCTGCCCGACAGCCAGTTGAGACAGCGCCTGTCCTGTTGCCGAAAAGACCAATGGCAGTGCTTGATCACGCAGGCTTTTGGCTCCGCCAATGAACTTGAGCGGCACCCTTTGTCCACCAATGTTCACTGTTGCGCTGGATACGTTCTGGGCCTGAGCCGTGTCATAGGCCAGCGCCTCGATGCGCAGGCGCTGTGGGTCAACGACCTCGAAGACCAGTTCGCGGGCGTCCACCACCTGGCCAGCCACGGCCTGTGTCGAAGCAATCACGCCGGATACCGGTGCCACGAGCGTGTCGCGCCCCCCCAGACCACCCGAGATGGCCGAGAGGCGCTCGCTCAGGCTGGCCAGCTCACTTTGCGCCGCTTCAATCTCTTTGGCAGGCACCGTGTCAGAGAGTTCCTGAAGGCGTGCCAGTCGTTTGGCTGCCAATGCCCGGGCCGCTTTCAGTTCGGCCTGTTGCGCGACCTGGTTGCTGCGCTCGATGGCCCCCGCTGTGGGCACCACATAGGCCAGGACCTCGCCTTGTTTGACCTGCTGCCCCAGGCTGGGCAAGCCCTTGGGCCCGGCTTGCAAACGGCCCGCCAAAGAAGCTTGTACTTTGCCGCCCGCATTGGGGTCCATCGACACCTTGCCTGAGAGCTCGTATGCGCGGGGCAAGTCGCCGTCAGTGACAGCCAGGGTGCGCAGTTGCCACTGCCTTTGGGCAGGCTTGGGCAAGAACACACTGCCATCGGGTTGGCGCTTGGGGCCATTGCCCGTTGCAGCAGGCGGGGCATCGCCATGGTCATGCCCCTCGCCTGCGCGAGCAAGTGAGGGGCTGAGTGCGGCACCCAGAACCAGGCATGAGGCCAGACACGAAGCCAGCGCCATAGAAATCTTTGTCGTGCTCATTCGGCACCTCCCATGCGTGTGCGCTTGTTGCGCTGAATGAAGAACAGCCCACCGGCGACCACCACCAGCCCGGGCAGCGCCCACTTGAGCCACCGGCTCATGGGCCATGTGCCACCGCCAGAGGCATCGGCAGCATCGGTGTGGGCGGCTTCGTGCACATCCAGCTCGGCCGCCAGCAGATCGGACGCCTGACCAGCCACCACGGTGGCGCTCACAGGGTATTCACCCTCTTCAGGTTCAGCGGCCAGGGTGGCTTCGAACGTGCCTTCTTCGGTTTGTTTGACGGGCAATGCCTTGCCTGCGAATTCGATCTCCAGGCTGGCGCCTTTGACAGGGCTGTTGTCTGCCGCTTGATCCAGGTAGAGCGTCAGCTGGCGGCCGTCGAGCACGCCGACCAGCTCGAACTGGTCCGACGTTGCTTCGAAGCGGGCCAAAGTCGGCTCGGCTGCGGCGCTTGGCGCCTCGCCATGGTCATGGCCTTCACCGGCCATGACCAAAGCCGTCACGGTGCTCAGGCCAAGGGCTGCGGCCCAGGCACGGATGGTTTGAATGTGTGTCATGTGGGGGTTTACCTTTGCGATGGCGATGTGTTCATGGCTTGGGCAGTTCGCCCAAGGCTTGCCACCAGGCCGACCAGGCGGCGGACACGTCAATGCGTGCTCGGCTGAGTGCTTTTTGCGCCTGAACGGCCTCCTGTTCAATGCGCAGGCGGGTGGGCAGATCGGTTTCTCCCAAGCGGAATGACTTGTCGAAGAAGTTTTTGCTCTCCTGCGCAAGTTGCGCCTGGCGATGTGTTGCCTGCCATTGCGTATGGGCGCTTCGCAGTCGTGCCAGCGCCGAAGCGGCTTGCGCTTGCAGGCGTGCCCGCATTTGTAAGGTCATGGCTTGCGCTTCCTGGGCTGCGGCCAAGGCTTCGGCCTGCCTGGCATCGGCTCGTGCGCCTGTGCCAAACGGAACCCTCAGACCAACTGTGATGCTCTGCTGATACGGATCGCCTGTTTGCCCTCGGCTGCGTGTTGTCAACACGGTGAGCTCTGGACTGGCGCGCCTCGATGAGGCGGCCAAATCCGCTTGCGCACTGGCCATGGACTGTTGGGCCATGGCTTCCGCGAACAACGGGTGTTCATCGACTGATGGGGCATCCGATGCGAGGGCATCCGCTGAGGGCAGTGGTGTCGAAACGTCGCCCTCGGATGTCGCTTCGAGGTTGTCAGGAGACAAATCCAGCAGTCCGGTCAGGCCCCTGAGTGCATGCAGCGATGCCTCGTAGGCGCCTTGCGCTTCAGCAACGGCCGATTCGGCCTGTGCCACGGCTCCCTCTGCCTGATGCTGATCCGCGCGGGCCAGATCACCTGCTTTGACGCGGCGGGCCACGTCAAGGGCAATTTGCTGGGCATTGGCAACCCTGGTTTGGGCCAAGGCCAGCTCGGTTTGCGTGCGCTGCGTTTGCCACCAGCCTTCACGAACAAGGCCAGCGAGTTGCAAGCGTTGGGCCTTCATACTGCCTTGTAGCGCCAAGATTTGGGCATGGCTGAGTGCAGTCGCGCGTTGACTCTGGCCGGGCAGCCACAAGGGCAGTGCCACACCAACTTCTACTTCGCGGCTGCCTGCACCCGAGCCAGGGCGGTCGGTCTTGCCTTGCAGCAGCATGGCAGGCGAATCGGCCGTCCACGCGCTGCTGGCGGCCCTCAATGACTCCGCTGCACGCAGGCGTTCGGTGTAGGACTGCGCCTCTGGCTGACGCGACCAGGCTGCTTCCAACAAGGTTAAAAGCGTCAGTTTGGAGGGCGCAGCGGTGAGGTGTTGAGCGTCGCTCTGTGAGATGACAGGTGCCTGAGCCCCCGTTGTTTGAGCTTGAAGGGGTGACAGGCAGGCTAGCGAGGCCATCATGGCCAGCGCTGAGCTTAGTGTTTGATGACGGAAATGCATCCGATTCTTCTCCGGGAAAAATCCACAGGTGGAAGGAATCGGCGAGGGTCAGGGTCGCGGCGTTGAAGGCGAAAAGGGCCGCACAAATGGCATGGCACCGATGCGTCAATCACACGCGATAAGACAGGCTGAATGTGGGGCGCGAACCCCGGGCAGCACCTCGCCGCTCAGGCGAGGTTTGACCAGTTGGGGCGGTCGGGCAAGGCCACGGGCGCAGCGGGCACCCTGGCGTCTTCAGTGTGCATCAGGCCTCGATTGGGCGTGCCAATCTGGTTGCGGCTCGTGAATTGGGGCAACGCTGCGCAGTGACCATGGCAAGCATGGCAGTCGGCGTGGTCGGCGTTGGATGTTTGGCCATCGGGTGACGGGAAGTCACCACCACTCAGTTCGCTGTGCTCATGCTGGTGGTGCCCCAGATGCGTTGTCTGGGGCGAATGTTCGTGCTGGCAATAGGGTGCCGCTGCCGCCCAGAGGGACTGCAAAGGCAACCAACACAGCAAGAAAATGGCGATCCAGCGACGCATGGTGAAAAGTGTAGCAGGGTACGGACGGCGCTCGTGGTGATTCACTTGCCGGACCTGATGGATTGCACGGTTTTGTTCATCCAGTGGCGAACCACGTGCTGAAACAAGTACCGCTTGAAGCCCGAGAGGTTGGTGCCGTGTCTGGTGTAAAAGTCGTCGGGCGTGTCGAAAAGCCCAAAATCATGGTTGATGCCATTGCGCTGGATGTAGGTGCTTTCACCTTGCCAAGCGATGGGCGGGTTTTGCAGGTCGTCCACCGCAGCACCGTATCCGCAAAACGGCCCGTTGTGCTGAGAGAAGCGCTTTTGCAGGGCACTCAGGTAGGTTCGGTCCAGAATGAACCCCTCAAGGTTGATCCAGCGCCCATCCATGTCAACTTCCACCCAACTGTGGATGATGTTCCCGGGGGCGAGCAAATAGGCCAAACCGGTGATGGCACCTTTTTGCAAGGCCTTGTCGATGGTGAAGCCATGGAATCGGCAGGGAACGTCCATGGCTCTGAGCAGTGCCATCAACAAGGTGCCCTTGGTATTGCACTGGCCGATGCCATCTGCCAGCACACGGGAAGCGGGCAGATCGTCTTGGGTGTTGTAGCCAAACGCGATCTCGTCACGCACGAAGGCATACGCCGCCCCAACGCGATCATGTAGTCCCAATGAAGTCCAGTTTCTTTGCTGAATCAGTTGGCGAATGGCTGGGGCGTGGTGGTCAAGGATCGGGGTGGCTTGAGTCAGGTGGTGATGGCGCATGGCGTGAGCCTTCGGCTTTCAAGATTCGATATGCCTTGATTTGAAAGCCTGTAGTGACTCCAGAGTCAAGATGCCAGTGCACCCGCCGCACCGTCTGCGCCACGTCTACCCTGGCAGCCCGCCTGCCATCGCCTTCACGGGGTGCCTTGTTGGAGAGCGATGATTGCCATGCCCGCGATTGCCAGGGCTGCGCCTGCAATGTCCCGGTGCGTGGGTGTCACACAGCACTTCAGTCGAAATTGCATTGCTGCTCAATGGCTTGTGAGTTGTTCGTCGGACCAATTGGGCAGTACGGATCTGTGTGGGGTGCGCCCAGCAATGGGCGTCCCTACCGCGATTGCCAAGACGCTAACTTTCCTTCCTCGTGGCGGCCTTGGCAATTGGCCTCGCTGATAGAGGGGCTCCGGTCTCCAAGAAGTTGGCTACTTGGCAACGTGCACTTGCCTATCTTTGGCATCATCCCAACAATTCAAACCAACGTGGCACAGGCGGATGTGCTTGCCGCAGCCATGTCGGACTCTGGCGTCAATCGCCTGTGGGCACGTCGTGTGGCCCCATTTAATGGCTAACCCCGATGGATCTTCATTTATGTTCTGCGGGCAGCAACTGACTTTGGCTCTGCCGGAAGGATTGCTAGGAGCATGATGTCTGAAGACAATCTGAAAGGCCCAAATGGTGAGGACGTTCTATCATCCGTTCGCCATGATGCTGCCGTGGCGTCGACAAACCGATTCTACGAGGACCATGCGGTCGAATACTTCTCATGGACCTTCGGTGCACAGACGCAGTTCGTCCTGGATCGCTTCCTGTCACATCTGCCGGCCAAGGCCTCCATCCTTGATGCCGGCTGCGGCTCCGGCCGGGACCTCAAATTCTTTCTTTCCCGGGGTCATTGTGCGTTGGGGATCGATGCCTCGACAGCCCTCGTGCAAATGGCGGCCCAGCATTCGGGCGCCCCATGTGAGGTCGCTCGGATCGAAAGCATCAGCTATGAAGATCGGTTCGATGGGATATGGGCATGTGCTTCATTGCTCCACTTGCCCCGGGACGCATTTCGCCCCGCGCTTCGTTGCCTGAACCGGGCCCTCAAAAGAGGCGGCACACTCTTCATGGCAGTCCAGGAGGGGCAGGGCGAAGCGATTCTTCCGGACGGCCGTTTGTACGTCTACTACTCAGAAGACGACATACGCAGGTCACTTGACGTCGCCGGGTTGGCCGTGAATGAACTCTGGATGTCGCGGAATTCGGCTGAGGCGATGCACCAGCCGGTATGGTGTCACGGATCGCCGTAATGGAGCCAAGGATGTTCGGCGTAATGGAGCCAGTTTCTGGCTGCTGAACAGGGCTCCCGAGGGGGTTGAGGAACGGGGTTATTTTGCCGCTTTGGCGGGGGTGGATTT
>JAKARB010000010.1 GCA_021819435.1 Pseudomonadota bacterium
GCACGGAGGCCCTGTCGGAAGGCACGGTGCTGACCATCCCGAACGCGGTGGCCAACTCGGTCAACGACAGCCAGACGTTCAAGGTCTACAACGAAAACGAGATCATCGGCAGCACGAGCCCCGAGGTTCGCACGATCCCCAAGAAAAAGAAGTGGTACCAGAAGCTGGTGATGATCCTGGTCGTGGTGATCATGATCGTTGCTGCGGTGCTGACCGCTGGCGCGGCCCTGGCTGCCATGGGAGCTGCCACACCGGGGTTGTTGTCCATCGGCGCGGGGCTGGCCTCGGCCGTTGGCGCCACGGGGCTTGGGGTTGTGGGCGGGGTGCTGGCCGCAGCCGCCATGGGCGCGGCCATCTACAGCGCCGCGAACCTGTTGACCCAAGGGCTCATGATTGCCGCGAAGCTGCAAGACGGCTTCAGTTGGAAGTCGCTGGGCAAGGCTGCGTTGAGCGGTGCCGTGAGTGGCGCCGCGACGGCCATTGGCGCGCAATGGGGCGGAACCCAAGCCGCCAGGGAGGCCGGAGCTGCCGTCAACTGGACCCATGTGGCGGTGCGAGTGGGCGTGGAGGCAGGCAAGCAGTTGATCTTGGATGGCAAGATCAACAACGTGTCCGGCCTGATTGGTGCGGCCGTAGGCGCGGGTGCTGCGGGCGATACACTGGCCAAATACAACGCAACGCTGACAACGGGCCTGTCGATCCTGGAGAAGCGGGTTCGCCGCCAAGACGTCAGCGCGCTGGATTGGGTGAACCTGGCCAACGCTGGCCTCGGGGACGCAAGCGCGAACATGAAGGACAGCTGGATTTCCGGCCAGTTCAGCGGCCATGCTTTCAACGCTGAAACCGGCAAGGTGGACTGGAAGACCGTGGCGCTTCAGACCGTGGGGTTGATGGCTGTGCGCAACGGTGATGGCGAAGACGCAGCGCTGAACTACCTGGGCAGCAGCCTGGGCGCGGCGGTCGTCGACTATGCGAACTTTGCATACCGTGATTCCTTTGAATCGCTGAATCAACGCGTCCTGGGTGAGCGCAACAGGGATGTCACGGCGCTCACGGATGATCCGTTTGGGGACTATGTGCGCGGGCTTGGCAGTAGCCGCGAAGATGCTGTACCTACCACCCCAATTTATTTGGATGCTGGACCGCCGGCTGAACAATGGCTCGGTAAATCGCCAGCCATGGGGCTAGGCGATCAGGTCGTTTATGGGGAAGAAGAGCCAGCCTTGCAGGGCTCAAGGCTCTCCAACGCCCTTTATGCTCCTGGCGATACGGAGGCTTCTTCGATAACCGTTACCAGCCGAGAGAACGAAAAATCGATGCTGCGCCCCGAAATGGCTCTTGAGAAGGTGCCCGAAGGGCTAATGACCGATGAAGGCCGAGCTATTGCTGATCGAAACATGACTAAGGTCTTGGAGCTTGAAAGGCCTGACCTTATCGATCTCATGGCTGCGACGCAAACTCAAGGGATGATGAAGCGCTGGATCGTGGATAACAAGACGGCATTCGCGCAGCATTTTTCTGGTGAGTTGTCTTTGGCGGAGTTGGCATATTTGGGGAAGGATGGTTTTCCTGTTGAAAATATTGTTAGTCCAGGAGGACTTAACTCTCAACAGCAGGCTCAGGCTCGGGAGCTGTATGGGGCAGGCGCCGACGCCTTTGAGCAGTTTGCAAACTATCGCAATCGTGCTGCCATAGTTAACCACATGAATAGCGCTACCGTAATGGGGGCGCTGCGAGGGACGTGGGATTTTGTTCGTGACCTCAATCCGGTGCTCTTCGCTTACGAAAGAGGTTATAGGCTTTCTTCAGGGCGAGACGCATGGACGGATACGCCAGTTAATCGGTTAGGGGCGGCTGCAGAGTTTGCGGTCGGTGTTTTTGTGCCAAAGCTTGTTGGTAATCAGCTTAACAAGGTGCTTGGGGATTGGCTGCAACCCTTCGATAATTCGAGTGGCTTGTTGACTGCGACTCAGTCTTTCTCAAAAGGTGAAATTAACGCAGCGTTGCGCAAGAGTGGTCTGCAGCGCCATCATATTAATGAAACAGGGGCTTATGGAACGGTTATTCCGCGCAGCGATGGATTGGCAGTTCCTTTGGGAGGGTGGGGGAAAGGTACGCCGCATACCGATTTTCACTCAGCAATGAACGTTTTTTGGAAGGACTATCAGGAGGGAGGGCGGATGTACGGTAAGCTTCCGACTAATGCAGAAGTTGGACGGGCGCAATATGGTGCGTTTATAAATGCCGGTTACACAAGGACCGAGGCAAAGTTCTTGGTGGACGCTGCTCGGGCAGAACGATACATCTACGGATTAAAGGATGCAGCTTATGTTCCGCGGGTTCCGAAAACCGGCAAATAAGGCGGCGGATTTGCTGGCCCGACTGGAGTCATCAGATTGGATGGCCCGTTGGGGGCGGGGCGGCGCCAACAATCTCAGATTCGTGAGCGATTGGGAGGAGGCTGTACGCTTTATTGGTCAAAGCAGCGGCGCGATGCAAGAGCTCCAGGGGCAATATACTGCCCGCCTGTATTCGATTTCTCCGAGGTCGCATAAGCGTTGGAACGGTCTGGTTGATCAGTTTAAGCCAGTTGTGGAGGCGTTGATCGATTCGAAGCTTACTCCCATGGCAAGAGAATACTCATTGGATGAGCTGAGGCTGGTCAGGGCTAGAGTGGCCTGGATACTTCTTCATGCGCTCATCGAGGCGGAGCTGTTCGACGTTATGCAGACAAATCAGTTCGGTGAACTGGCGGAACACATTGTTTCCGGGCATCTGCCTTGTGGCTGGACCAATGACCAAAATCTCGTCTTGTACTAGCAGTCCCCCGAACTTTCAAATGCGCTGGGCGCGGATGATGGCAGGCCACTACCTTCATTGATGTCAACGCGCTTACGCGGCCCAGGCCTTACCATGCGCATGACTTCATCAACACATTCAATCAGGATGAGGTGAGCCAGATGCTCATGAAGCAACATGTTGCGCGCATGTGTCGCGCCCTGGTGTGCGCGATGGCCGTGACTGCGCTGGCAGGCTGTGCCACGCAAGAGATTGCCAGCAGCCACATTCCCACCCAATGGCAGCAAGGGCAAGGCGTTGTGGCTTTGAAAGTCATCACGCCACTGCGCCGCACGGTTGACGGCCTCACCGTCAAGAACCTCGCGACGGGCGAAGTCCGCACCCTGGTGCCCACCATCAAACTGGGCGGACAAGGTGTGAGGCTGATGGCCTCCCTTGATGCGGGTCAATATCAGTTGGTGGCCATGAACGCACGCGCGGTCATCGATGCGGGCAACGTTCAGGTCGCGAGGAACCTGAGCGTGCCGCTCGACGCACCTGCCAATCGGTTCGAGGTCAAATCGGCGCAGCTCACCGACCTGGGGTCCTTGGCGATCGTGCCCAAAAGTGCAGCCGTCACCGATTTGATGGCAACGCAAAGCTGGGCCGTGATGCGCGATGACGAGCCAATCGGTGCACGCGATTGGCTCGGACAGGTCAGCCCGGCGTTGGTCGAGGCCTTGCCCGCCTCGCGGGACTTGGGATGGTCTGTGCCCGTCCCCGACGCTGCGACGCAGCGCAAGCAGTTGCTGCCGCTGCTGCGCGCGCAGGCCTTGGTGGCCAGTGACCCGGTGGCGGATGCGAGCGGCCGGTATTGGGCGGGCGCGGATCTGGGTGTCGTCATGCGCTGGGACGCCTCTTCAGGTCGACCGGACCGGTTCACCGTCGATTCATTCCAGCCATTCAATTGCGTGGCGCCTTTGTCAGACGGACGCGTCCTGGCTGCCGGGGATGAAGGATACGTGGTGGTGTTGGATCCAGCCAGTGGCGCCAGCAAGCCGGTGCCGGCACCCGTCAACAAGGCGTCGACCGCCTTGTGGATGGGGCAGGCCCCAGATGGCCTGGTCTACCTGGCCAATCGCACGCCCGATGGCGTGGTGGTTTTGTCGGCCAGTCCCAAGACGCTCCAGTGGCAGGTGATCAGGCGCATGGGCCGTGGGTTTGATGCCAACGGCGCCGTTGCAGCACGCACCCAGGATTGGGTGAATTTTGCATCCCTGGGGCAGTCTCGGCCGATGGCTGCGGCAACGCGGTCGCACTTGGTGGTCTACACGGCGGAGCCCCATGCCATGCATGTCCTGGACTTCCAGTCGCACACCTGGGAGGTGCTGCCAGGCGGCTTGAATGCGGTGGCGCTGGAGCGCGGTGGAGACGACGCCTTGGTGGCACGCGATGCCGTGCCAAACAGTCATGTGTCGTTTGACCACGGCCGGCATTGGCAGAAGATTGACTCCTTCATGTCGCAACTGACGCCTGTTTTTGTGGATGAAAAGGTGGGCTTTGTTGTGGCCCGCCCTGCTGTCACTTGGACGGCTCAGCCTCCTGCGCTCTACAAGACCGTGGACGGAGGGTTGAGCTGGCAGCCTGCTGGCGAGGTGCCAACCCCCAGCGATTGGGATGCCGTTCTGCTTTGGGACAGCGCTCACCGGCGGCTGGGCTACCTTTCCAGTGCTGGGCGCCTGTGGTGGCGTGCCGGTGATGGCCAGCCCTGGCGTTGAGCGTGGCCCCTCATTTCAGTGCCCGCTTGGCATCCGCCTGCTCGTAGAATTTCGCTGATATCAAATCAGCTGCGGTTCTGTGCCTGACAGGCACCCGCGCGGAAAACCAATCAGGGGTAGTTGCATGCACACCGACTTGGCGTTGTGGATGATGGGGGATCTGCTGTGGAATGCCGCGCTGATCTCTGCGCCTCTGTTGGGTTTCACCCTGCTGGTGGGTGTCCTTGTGAGCTTGTTGCAAGCGGTCACTCAGGTGCAGGAAATGTCTCTGAGTTTCGTGCCGAAGCTCATTGTGTCTGTGCTGGTGTTGGTCGCCTTCGGTCCGTGGATGCTGCATAAGCTGTTGTCTTACGCGGCAGGTTTGATCTCCAACATCCCGTCCTACATCTGATTCCAAAGGCTTCGCTGTGCGGTTGGCAGTGGACCCCTCCTGGATCGTTGCGGTGCTGCTGGTCAGCATCCGGCTGGGCGCATTGTTTGGTCTCACGCCTGTGTTCGCGGCGCTCCAGATGCCGCCCATGGTTCGTGTCTGGCTGTTGGTGGGCATGTCTTCGTCCATGCTGATCGGCCTGGGTTTGCCCGTGTCGGGCATCGCTTGGTCGCCGTGGACGCTGATGGGAGCCTGCGCATCGGAATTGGCGGTTGGGGCCTTGATGGCTTTTGGGCTGTTCTGTGCGTTTGCCGTGTTTCAAGTGGCGGGCAAGCTGCTGGATTTGCAGATTGGCTTCAGCATCGGCAGTGTGTTCGACCCTGCCACGCGAACCCAGATGCCTTTGCTCGGTTCCATGCTTCACATGTTGGCGTTGGCCTTGTTCTTTGCCTCGGACGCCCACCACTTGCTGCTCAAGGGCATCGCATGGTCTTTCCACCAAGTGCCGCCGGGCTCCGGTCTGGCTGAGCTCAACTTCGACGCGATCGTGGCGCAGTTCGGCCTGATGTTCGTGCTGGGCCTCGTGTTGGTTGCGCCGGTGGTGCTGGTTTTGCTTTTGATGGACATCGGCCTGGGCATGATCTCGCGAACCATGCCGCAGCTCAACATTTTTGTCATTGGCATCCCCACCAAGATCGCGGTCGGTTTCCTGATGCTCTGGTGCTCATTGATGTACCTGTCTCCGCTCATGCACCGAGCTTTTGCGTCCATCTTCCAATACTGGCAAAGGTTGTTGGGCTGATGGCTGAGCAAGAACAGGATCGCAGCGAATCGGCAACGCCTCACAAGCTGAGCGAAGCCAAGAAGAAGGGCTCGGTCGCCAAGAGCCTGGAGATCAGCTCGGTCGTGGTGATGGCCGCGTTGTTGCTGGCCTTGCGGATGTGGGGCGGCTCGGCATCGCAGGCCCACGCGTTGCTGGACATGGGCATCTTCAACCAGATGGGGCGCCTCAATTTTTCGGAAGCCGGCGTGTTGGCCTGGGGCACCCGGGTGTGCCTGGAGACGATGGTGTTGCTTGCGCCATTTTTGGTGGCCGTGTTGGTTGCTGGCGTCCTGGGGCACTGGGGCCAAACGGGCCCGATTTTTTCGTTCGAGCCGGTCAAGCCTGACTTCAATCGGTTGAACCCCGCCGAGGGCTTGAAGAAACTGTTTTCCACCAAGGCGTTGTTCGACCTGGGCAAGAACACGCTCAAGTTGGTCTTGTTCAGCTGGATCCTTTACATGGTGCTCAACAGCATGCGGTCCGATTTGATGGGGCTGTTGCAGGTCGATGCGAAAAGCCTGGGCAAGCACTTCTTGAACGACCTCACATCGGTGGCTTTCAAACTCATCATCGCCTTGGCGGCGGTTGCGTTGCTGGACTTGCTCTTTACCCGGTGGGACTTTGCTCAAAAAATGCGGATGAGCAAGCGGGAGGTCAAGCAAGAGTTCAAGCAGCGCGAGGGCGATCCGAAAATCAAGGCCCGCATCCGCGAGTTGCAAAGCGAAATGCGAAAGCGCGGCAAGGGCATGAGGAACCTGCCCGATGCGGATGTGCTGGTGACCAACCCGACGCACCTTGCCGTCGCCTTGCAATACAAGCGGGGCGACATGGACGCGCCGATGATCGTGGCCAAGGGCGCGGGCGACATGGTGCCCAAGATGAAGCAGGTGGCCCGGGCGCATGGCGTGATGATTGTCGAGAACAAGCCCTTGGCACGGGCTTTGTTCAAAGTGAACATGGACAGCCCTGTCCCGAGCGAGCAATTCGCTGCGGTCGCCCGGTTGCTCGTGTGGGTCTATGCACAAAGAGAGGCTCGCGAGAAGGCTCGCCAGTCATTGAGGGGGGAATGATGGGTAGTTTGAGGCGCGTGCTGGGCAGTCAGGCAGATCTGGCCTTGGTGTTCTTGGTGCTGGGCATCCTAGTGGTGCTCTTCGCGCCAATTCCATCGGGGCTGTTGGATGTGTTGATCCTGACCAACGTCAGCTTTGCGTTGCTGCTGCTGCTGTTGACGTTCTACATGCCCAAGCCTGTCGAGTTCTCGACATTCCCGGCGTTGTTGCTGGTGGCAACGCTGTTTCGCTTGTCGCTCAACATCGCCGCGACCCGTTTGATCCTGACCGACGCGGATGGCGGGCGGGTCATCGGTGCCATTGGCTCCTTCGTTGTTGGAGGCAATTACGTCATCGGGCTCATTGTTTTCCTGATTCTGGTGGTGGTTCAGTACGTGGTGGTGACCAGCGGGGCGCAGCGTGTCTCCGAGGTCGCCGCGCGCTTCACGCTGGACTCGATGCCAGGACAGCAGATGAGCATCGACGCGGACCTCAACATGGGGTTCATCGACCAACAGGAGGCCATGCGCAGGCGGAAGTTGATCGAGAAAGAGGCAGGCTTTTATGGCGCCATGGACGGCGCCAGCAAATTCGTCAAAGGCGATGCCGTCGCGGGCATCATCATCATGCTGATCAACATCATCGGTGGCTTGGTGATCGGGGTGATGCAGCAAGGCATGTCTTGGGCTGATGCGCTGCACACGTTCACGCTGTTGACCATTGGCGATGGCATCGTGACCCAAATCCCGGCGCTCGTGATCTCGGTGGGCACGGGCATCCTGGTCACCCGATCAGCCTCCGATGGCAGCTTGAGTGCCGAGGTCTTCCGGCAGATCATGGCGTATCCCAAGAGCCTGATGCTGGTCATGGTGGCGCTGTTTGGCTTGCTCATGTTGCCCGGCATTCCCTTTTTGCCGGGGCTTTTGGTCTTGGCGGGTCTGGGTCTGATCACCATGCTTGCCAGGAAAGAAGCGCCCGATGCCGCCACAGAAGAAATCGAGGCGCCGGCTGTGGGCGAGGCAGCAGGCAACGAAAGTGCTTACGAGGCCTTGAGCCAGGATCCGATTGAAGTGCGAGTGGGTGAGCGACTGCTGCCATTGGTCAGTCAGGCGGCCAGCCCCTTCATGGACCGCATCAATGCGTTTCGCAAGCAGCATGCTCAAGAGTCTGGTTTTGTGGTGCCCAACATCCGGTTCCGTGACGACCGAGCGCTTCAAGGTGGCGTTTACGAGATCCGAATCCATGGCGCCACCGCCGCGAAAGGCGTTGTGCACCTTGGCAAGACACTGGCCATCCATGGCGGCGGCGAGCTGAAAAAGATCGATGGCATCGAAACCAGGGACCCAACCTACGGACTGTTGGCTTACTGGATTGAGCCTGAAGTTCGGGAAGAGGCGCGCGCCGCGCGCTTCACCTTGGTGGATGCGGAAACCACGTTCTTGACGCACCTGTTCGAGGTGTTGCGCCAGCAGTCCGCGCAGTTGCTCACGCGCAGCGCGGTGGATCACTTGATCTCGCGCGTGCGCAAGGAGCAGGCCGGCCTGGTCGATGAGCTGCTGCCTGGTGTGCTGACCCTGAGCGAAGTGCAGAAGGTCTTGCAGGGGCTGCTCAAGGAGAAGGTGTCCATCCGAAACCTGGATCTGATCTTGGAGGTTCTGATCGATGCAGGGCGCACGGTCAAAGACCCGGCGCAGTTGACAGAGTTGGTCCGGCAGCGGTTAGCACCAATCATCTGTCAGCCACTTTTGAGCGATGCGGGCTTGATTCAGGTATTGACGCTGGATCCAAACGTGGAGCAAGCCATTGCCAAGAGCTTGCGCACGGTGAACGCGTCGACCAGCCTGGTCCTGGAGCCGCGTTTCGCTGAGGTGCTCATGGGCGCGACAGTTGCCCAAGTTGACAAGATGATGAAACACAGCTTGGTGCCTGTGTTGCTCTGCGCGCCGGAGTTGCGCCGGCATTTGCGCACCTTGACCGAGCGCGTGTTGCCGCATTTGCGCATCATCTCCTTGTCAGAGATTCCGGGTAATGTGGGCTTGCGCTCGTATGGCACGGTGCACGTGCCGGTGCAAGGCACCTAACCAAGGGGAGGCATCCTTGCCCCGATGGCAGGGGGCGCGTGATACGATGAATTCAGCAAGTTAAACAGTACAAGAAGTACAAATTTGCTGCGAATTTGCTTTTGCATCTCACATAAACAATGAGCAGTAGGGAGTGACTGCATGAGCGCGGGCTTACAAGCTGCCGCTGGCAGCATGATGGCGGATATCGAGCGACTGGCTTCGCTCAGCCGCAACCTTGCCAACGTCGGGACCGTGGGCTACAAGCGCGAGATCGCGCGAGCCTTGCCTTTTGAACAGGCGATGGCGCTGGCCTCCGGAGATGCACGCGAGCAGATTCAGTTGGCTCGTGACTTCAAGACCGGCCCCATTCGCGAAACCGGCAATCCGCTTGATCTGGCCCTCGATGGCGATGGCTTTCTTGTGGTTTCCACATCAGACGGCGATGCCCTGACACGTTCTGCGAGCCTGCGACTTCAAAGTGATGGTCTGCTGGTGACGCAAGCTGGATGGCCTGTTCAGACCGATGCGGGTGATCTGCGCATCACCTTTGCCAATCCCAAGATCGATGCTCAAGGGCGAATCTTCGACGGCGAGCGCCTGGTGGCGCAGCTGAAGCTGGTCAAGCCGGCAAAGAGCGAGGGCCTGATTTTTTCTGGAGGGGGGCTGTATGTGCCCCAAGAGTCCTCCGGGCTGAAGCCCGCCGATGGTGTCGGTGTGCGGCAAGGCTATCTCGAAATGTCGAATGTCGAGTCAGCTCAGGAGATGGTGAGGTTGCTCGAGACCGTGCGGCACTTTGAGGCTGGCCAGAAAATGGTCCAAGGCATGGACGAAATGATGGATCGGGCACTGAAAAAGCTCGGCGAGTTCTGAGCGTGTCAACGCGTTATCTGGGGAGGGCAGGGCGATGATTGATTCTCTGTACATTGGCGCCACGGGGTTGCAGGCTCAGCAGGCCAATGTGAATGCCATTTCGAACAACCTGGCGAACGTCAACACGCCGGCATACAAGCGTGCCCGCGTGGCGTTTCAGGACATGTTCTACCGCGAGCTTTCTCGCGCAGGTGCTGCGGATGTGCCCCAGCAACTTCGCCAGGCGGTTGGCACAGGTGTCGGGATCCTGAGCACGTCGAAGGTGTTCGTGGATGGTGACTTGGTCAAAACCGATGACCTGATGGATGTCGCGATCCGAGGGGATGGCTTCCTGGAGGTCGCATTGCCCGATGGGTCGCTCGGCTACACCCGTGGCGGGCACCTCCAGGTCACCAAAGACCGGCTGCTGGCGTCTGCCGATGGCTCGGTTTTGCACCCTCAAATCACCGTGCCCGCCGACATGAAGTCCATCATGATCGATGCGGATGGCAAGGTTCACGGCTTGCCCCGAGATGGCAGCAAGCCGGTCGAGCTGGGACGGCTGGAGCTGGTTCGCTTCGACAACCCAGGCGGATTGCAGGCGCTCAGCAACAACCTGTACAAGGCCAACGCCGATTCTGGCGAACCGCTCGCGGGTGAGCCTTCACAAGATGGATTCGGTTCGCTGGCTCAAGGGTTCACCGAAGGCTCCAACGTCAAGTTGGTGGACGAAATGGTGAGCTTGATGGTCGCCCAACGAGCTTATGAGATCAACGCGAAAGTCATTCAGGCATCTGACGAGTTGATGAGCATGAGCAACAACTTGCGCCGCTGATCTCTGAGGTGCTCAACTGCCCAGCGCACTGTCTGGGTCAGGGCGGGCAGATTTGACATCAGTGGGCTCGTTCGGAACATCTCATGCGCATTCGTCTCTCGGTCATCGTTCTTATCTTGTCAGGCTTGGCGTGCACCTCGCTCGCTGGCGCTCAAAGTTTGTACTCGGAGCGAACGTTCCGCTCACTGACTGGAGACATGCGAGCCCGCCAGGTGGGTGATCGGCTGACCGTGGTGGTCCTGGAAAATGCCTCGGCCACCAGCACGGCCGACACCAAAGCGAGCAACGACAACCAAGCAGGTGCGTCAGCCGGGACGAAGCACCTGCGAGGCAACGTTGATTTGCAGTCTGGGTCGGCCTTTGATGGCACTGGCCGCACGCAACGAACGGGCAAATTCGCCGCGCAGTTGACCGCGACCGTGGTGGATGTCGACGCCAATGGCGATCTGCTGGTCAGTGGTGATCAACTCATCGAGATCAACGGTGAGAAGCAAGAGATCAGCCTGCAGGGGCGCGTGCGCCGGGTCGACATCGCGGAGGACAACAGCGTTGTCTCGTCCCGTTTGGCCGATGCCCGAATCAAGTTCGTGGGCGATGGCGTTGTCAGTGAGCGGCAACGAGCTGGCCTGCTCTCGAAGGTGTTCCTGTGGTTGGGGTTGTGAGCATGCGCAAGGTCTTTCAACTGCTGCTGCTCGCTCTCGCTTTGTGTGGCGCGCCCTCACATGCCGCCGATGCTGAACTTGTGCGAATCAAAGACCTTGGCCGGCTGTCGGGGTGGCGTGATAACGCGCTGGTCGGATATGGCCTGGTGACGGGCTTGGCGGGCACAGGCGACTCGCCAAGGAACCAGGCCACCCGGCAGTCGATTGCGAACCTGCTTCAGCAGTTCGACATCAAGCTTGACGTTGACCAAGTCAGCAGCCGGAACGTGGCGGCTGTCATGGTGACGGCCAGTTTGCCGCCCTTTGCGCGTCCGGGTGATGCGGTGGATGTGTCGGTCACTTCGGTGGGCGATGCCAGAAGCCTCTTGGGTGGAAGCTTGCTGCTGGCACCCTTGAAGGGCGCTGACGGTCGTGTGTACGCGTTGGCACAAGGGCCCGTCTCGGTGGGTGGCTACAAGTACGACATGAACGGCAATGTGGTGCAGAAAAACCACCCAACCGTCGGTGTGATACCTGCAGGCGGCAGCGTGGAGCTGTCTGTTGCCGTGCCGGAACACGAGCGCGATCGGCCTTTGACGTTCGTTCTTGTGCAGGCTGACTACACGACGTCGGAACGGATTGCGGAGGCCATCAATCGCAGCTTTGGTGCGGGCACGGCGGTTCCCAAGGATGCGGCAGGCGTTGAAATCTCCGTGCCGAAGAACCGGAAAGACAACTTGGTCGCCTTCATGGCCGCGTTGGAGAACATCTCTGTGCAGCCGGACATGAAGGCGCGCGTGGTGGTCAATGAGCGAACGGGTGTGGTGGTGTCCGGTGGCGAGGTCAAGTTGTCCAGCGTGGTTGTGTCTCACGGCGACTTGAAGGTGACCGTGACGACCGACAACACCGTGTCTCAGCCGTTCACGTTTGGCTTCGTTCCTGGCGCCCGGACAGAGTTGGTCGCGAACAGCCGCATCGATGTGGCTGAAGGGGGGGCGAATGTCATATCCGCACAAAGGGGAACGGTTGCGGACCTGGTCCAGGCCTTGGCCAAGGCACGGACATCCACACGAGATGTGATCGCCGTGCTGCAGGCCATCAAGGCCGCTGGTGCCTTGCGTGCGGAATTGGTGATTCAGTGATTGACAACAGGGTTTGGGAGTTGTGATGAGTGGTCTGACCGTGGATCTGATTCGGCTGGGTTTGAATGCGGCGTCGTTGCGGCATCAGGCAGCCGCCTCGAACATCGCCAATGCCGCTGTGCCTGGCTACAAGCGCTTGAGCGTTTCGTTCGAGGATCAATTGGCAGACCAATTGAGCGCTGTTCGCCAACCTGATGGCTTGATCGGTGACCTGCCCGCTGGCGTTTCCCCGGTCCTCCAGGAAGCCGCAACGGCTGGTGGTGAGGTTGCCCTGGATGTCGAAGTGGCCAACATGTCCCAAAACGTCCTGCGGTACGAGACCTTGGTCAAAGGGTTGAGCAAGCACTTCTCGATCCTGAGCACGGCGATCAACGAGGGCAAGCGTTAAGCGGCGGAGTTGTCATGGACTACAACCAGATCTTCAGAATCAGCGCAGCGGGCATGGCTGTGGAGAAAGCCCGGGTGGATGTCGCGGCGCAGAACATCGCGAACATGCACACCACGCGCACCGCCGCTGGGGGCCCTTATTCACCGCTGCGTGTTGTCACTCGAAGCGCGGTGCTGCCCAGGCAGAGTTTCGAGGCCCAGCTGGATGCACAGGGGCAGTCCATGGGGGCCATTCAGTTGAGCGCTCCGCAAGTGGCTGGCGTTGTGGCAACTGGCGCGGCGCCTCGCATGCAGCATGACCCTGGCCACCCCGATGCGGACGCGGCTGGAATGGTGGCTTATCCCGCGGTGAATCAAGTCAACGAGATGTTGACTTTGGTGACGGCCATGCGCGCGTATGAAGCCAATGTCACGGCGCTGAACGCCGCGAAAGTGATGACGGTGAAGGCACTTGAGATCGGGAGCAGCAATTGATGTCCATTTCTTCCATTGCGGCTCTGGCGCCTGATGAATTCATCAGCCTCCAGCCGACGCAGGCTGCACCGTCAAGTTTCGAAGCGGTGCTGTCGAACCAGTTGAACCGAGTCAATGCCAGCATGACAAACGCCGAAGGGCAACTGCAGTCATTCGCGATCGGGGAGTCGACAAACGTGCATGAGTTGATGATTTCGCTCGAGCAGGCCCGTTTGTCATTCCAGTTGCTTGTCCAGGTGAGAAACAAGTTGCTGGAGGGCTACCAAGACATCATGAAGATGCAAATTTGAGGACGAGCCAGATGACGATCAAGGAATTTTGGGCTGCGTCTCAGAGCAATGTTCGCCTCGGCATCATGCTGGGCGCTGTCGCGATTGTTTTGGGCGTGAGCGCGCTTGGTTACTGGGCCATGGCGGCGGACTACCAGGTCCTCTTCTCGGATCTGCAAGAGCAAGATGCATCGGTGATGGTCGCGGAGCTGGACAAGCTGAAGGTGCCATATCGCCTTGAGGAGGGCGGGACGCGCATTTTGGTGCCGCGGGATGCCGTCTACAAAACACGGTTGAAGCTTGCGGGCAAGAACCTGCCCCTGCATGGCGTTGTCGGGTTCGAGATCTTCAATAACTCGGACTTCGGCATGACCGAGTTCTCTCAGAAGGTCAACTATCAGCGCGCGCTGGAGGGTGAACTCACCCGGACCATCATGGCCTTGGATGAGGTCCAGTCGGCTCGTGTTCACCTGGCATTGCCTGAATCATCCTTGTTTCGCCAAGAGAAGTCCAAGGCCAAGGCTTCTGTCACCTTGGGGCTCAAGCAAGGTCGGTCCATCAATGCTGAGCAGGTTTCGGGGATCCAGCGCTTGGTGGCATCGTCCGTTGCGCAAATCGAGGCCGATGATGTGACGGTGGCTGACAAGCACGGCGTGACCTTGAGCATGGCGACGGATGGGGCGGATGCCGCTGCTTCGGGCGACAGGCGGCTGGATGTGAAGCGCAAGTTCGAGGATTACTTGGGGCGTAAAGCGACCCAGGTTCTGGAGCGGGCCTTGGGCCCGGGGCAGGCGATGGTCAGCGTTGATGCGACGTTGAACATGGATCGGGTCAAGGTGACCATGGAAACCGTGCTGCCAGCGAAGGATTCACCTGGGGAGGGCGCCAATCCCGTGGGGGTGCTCGTCAAGGAGCGCCAGATCACCAAAGAAACGCCCGTGACCGATGGACAAGGAAAGGCCACGGAGACAACCGCCAGCACCGTGCTGCACTCCGAGTCGGAGTATCAGGTTGGGCGTCGCGTTGAGCAACTGGTTAGCACGCCGGGGTCGGTCATTCGGCTGAGCGTTGGCATCGTGGTGTCGGGGGACTTGGACGACATCCGTCAACAAAAGATCCGCGAGTTGGCATCGTCTGCATTGGGGCTGGATCTCGTCCGAGGTGATGCCATCTCCATTTATCCCTTGTCGCATGTGGCGGTGGCCAGCGATCACGAGGGCTCGCTTAGCGAGCCAGGGCCTCAAAGCCAGCTCGCGCCTTCCGCTGACCGCGACAGCACGGCCCGTCAGGCGCCCAAGATGCATGGCGGCGGCGTCTTGCCAGAGCAGTGGCGAATCGTCGTGACCATTCTTCTCGTCATGACGGTGGCCGCGCTGTTGCTGGCCGCCTTCATGTGGCGCAAGCAACTCACGCGCGGGAAGCCGACGGAACAAGGCCTGAGCGAGCACGAACGCCAGCAGTTGCTGCTGCAAATCAACAAATGGCTCGAGGTGGATGATTTGCCGAAGCAGGGGGGGCTCGCGTGAGCTCTTGCGCAGGTCTCCGTCGAGCGGCTTTGACGCTTCACTGCTTGTCCGTTGAGGACCGGCAGTGGATGCTGGAGAAGTTGCCGCCGGTCGCGGCTGAGGCGATTCATCCTTTGCTTCTCGAACTCCGTGAGCTTGGCATTGCGCCTGACTCGTCCGTTTTGTCGGGGCTGGATGTCGGGGCCGATGCGCGAGAACGCGAGAGCCTTGACGGTGGGCCTCTGCCGCAGCAGCCTGGGAAAAACTGGCCTGACCTTGCCAGCGCCAGGGAGCCCTTGAGCCAGCTACCGCTGGGAATGCAAGCCATCGTTCTGGCGGCAGCCGATGTGGCCTGGAGGAACGGGTACCTCTATGCCCTTCATGTGGATCTGAGAGACCAGCTGCTGTCGCACCCCTTCATGCAATCGGCGCCGGTTGCATTGCGGCAGTCTGTGTTGTCTCGATTCCTTGGGCAATTCTTGCTGAAGACCGGCTCATGAGCGCACTCATCAGAAACTTGGCGATAGACGAGAAGCCCTTGCGGCTATCCCGAATGCATGCGGCTTCGGCGAGCGAATGCGATGCTGATCAAACACATGGTTTGGCGTCGCGAGATGAGTCACAGGATTTGGTGAGCCTGCCCACGCAACAAGGTTTGCGTCCCGAAGCGGATGTGCTCATTGAAGCGGCGAGAGAACAGGCTGTCCGCGAAGGATATGAACAAGGTCTGAGCAGAGGGCACCAGGAAGCCTTGCAGCACAACAAGCAAAAGTTCGATGCGTTGAATCGGCTGCTGGAGTCGGTTCCTGCCGCGATGGCAGGGCAAATCGATGGCCTCGAAGACGTGGCCCTTCACATCGCCATGACGGCGGTGATGAAAATCTTGGGAGATACGCTGGTTTCTCCAGGTGGCATCCGGGCGGTCGTGCAGCAAGTGCTCAGGCAGGTGCGGACCTCCGAGCCCATGGCCATGCGCTTGGCGCCCCAGGATTTTTACTTCTTGCTGAAGCAAAAATCGAATGCTGAGCTGTCGCTGCCTCCAAACATCGAGCTGATGCCAGACGATCGCGTGGAACTGGGCGGTTGCATCTTGGATGCAGCAGGCGGTGGCATCGATGCCCGCATTGAGACACAACTTGCACGCCTGCGGGACGTGCTGGTCAAGGCCAGGGCCGCTCGCGGAGGCGGTTCATGAGGCACGAATACGCCAGGGCGATTTCAGAAGCAGACTTGTGGCAGCGAACAGGCCGCGTTTGCGAGATATCCGGGCTGTTGATCCAGTCGCGCGGACCGGATGTTGCCGTTGGCGATGTTTGTGAAGTGATTTCACACCGGGCTCAGGCGCAGGTGTTGGCGGAGGTGGTGGGTTTGCAAGCGGGGCGCGTGATGCTGATGCCGTATGGCGACATTGGTGGGATCACGCTGGGTGCGGAGGTGGTTGTCAGTGGTCAGGCTCCTGCGGTCTCCGTCGGCGAGGGCTTGCTCGGTCGGGTTGTCGATGCGTTTGGCCGGCCTCTTGACAGCAAAGGCCGATTGCATACGCAGGGCACCCACACGCTGAAAGGCGCACCGCAAAATCCTTTGCTGCGGCCCAAGATCCAAGAGGTGCTTGAGACCGGCGTGCAGGGCATTGACGCGCTGTTAACCGTTGGCCGAGGGCAGCGCATGGGCATCTTCGCGGGAAGCGGCGTTGGCAAAAGCACCCTCTTGGGGATGATCGCTCGCCACATGAAGGCGGACGTGAACGTGATCGCGCTCATCGGTGAGCGCGGCCGCGAGGTTCTGGAGTTCATCGACCACAACCTGGGCGAAGAGGGATTGAGTCGCTCGGTGGTGGTGGTCGCCACGTCGGACGAACCCGCGCCGGTGCGAGTGAGGGCTGCCTACACCGCAACAGCCATCGCCGAGTACTTCCAGCAGCAGGGCATGGACGTGATGCTGACCATGGACTCCGTCACGCGCTTTGCCATGGCACGCAGGGAAATCGGCTTGTCCGTCGGTGAGCCGCCCACGGCGCGGGGGTACACGCCTTCTGTGTTTGCTGAGCTACCTAAGCTCCTGGAGCGGTGTGGCACTTCCGGCTCGGGTGGGTCGATCACCGCGCTTTACACGGTCCTCGTCGATGGTGACGACATGAATGACCCGGTTGCCGATGCGCTGAGGTCCATCTTGGACGGCCACATCGTCCTGTCAAGACAGTTGGCGACATTGGGGCAATACCCGGCCATAGACTACTTGGCCAGTGTCAGCCGATTGATGGCAGATATTGTCGGGCCGGATGATTTGGCGATGGCCCGGCAGTTCTTGAGCGTGTTGAGTGCCTATGCGCAAAACCATCAAATGATCGACATCGGGGCTTACAAGTCGGGCACGAATCCGGATGTGGATAAAGCCATTCGTCTCAGGCCAGCCATGTTGTCATTTATCAAGCAGGATACCAAGGCGTCCATTGGTCGCGAGCAGGCGATGATGCAATTGAGGGGGTTGTTCAAATGAAGATCAAATACCCACTCGAATCCTTGCTCAGAAAGCGTGAATGGGATGTTGATATTCAAAAGGGACAGCTTGCCGTGCAGCGGGCGCTGGTCGATCAATTGAAAAATTCCTATCTGCTCAGCAAAGACAGGTACGAAGGGCAAATATCAAGAATAGAAGCGGTCTTCTCGGGGCAATCTCTCTCTTTGAGTCGATATGAGCTCGAGCGAGCCTATCTTCCCGAGTTGTCTAGGAAGATGGAGGAGGCACAAATTGAATGGCTGGAGGCGATCGAAGTTGAGGAGCAAATGAGGGAGCGCCTCAGGGAGCTGATGATCGAGCTGCAGGTTACGCAAGAGCACAAGAAGCAGCACCTGCTTGAGGCCATGTCTGAGTTGCAGAAAAAAGAACTCAAGGCCGCAGACGAGCAATGGCTGTTGACCAACCCGATTGGGGGCTTTGCATGAAATTGTCAAGCATCGAGGTCGGAGGCGATGGCGATTTCTTGAAGAAGGATTCGTTTGTCGCCCGCGAGGGGCTGAAACGAAAGTGGGAACAGTCTCTGTACGAAGGCGAGCGTCGGCTCCAGGACGCCGATTGTGATCGTCGGGGCTCAAACATGCATATTCAGCCAGACCCCGCGGAAACGCTGCCGTCAAAGCTGGCATCGAATGGGATGCGATGTGCTATGGAAGTTTCTGGCATGGCTGTCTCTCACAGAGTCGGCACATCATTTTTCCATGAGACGGCGACGGATTCCCTTGTGGTCAATGGAGAAGCAGATGCCAGGCTGAAAATGGATCAAGCAAGAAATGATGTGGCGCCTTGCTGTTCACCTGATAGGCAGGCGAGGGTTGCTGACCCACTTCATTTGATCGAGCAGGGAGAGATGAGCCAAGATCTCGCCCAGAATTTTCAAGACGTCCGCATTGAATGCTTGGAGAAATCAGAACGAGACACCGTTTGCGTGAACTTGACGGATTCGGCTGAGGGTGTGAGCCTCTGGATTCGCGTGGCGGATGAGGCAAAAGGCAAAAAAATCATCGCCGATGTGCTGATGGCCTTGAGGCTCAATGAGTGGGCAAAAGATGCGCAGGTCTTTGTCAATGGAAGTCTTTACGCACGCTACAAATAAATCGGAGAAATAAATGGCAGTCAGTTCAATTGGTCAGGTTCTGGCGGATGGGCAATCATCCCAGGCGGCAAGCATTGGTCAAGAGGATTTCCTGAAGATATTGACAACCCAGCTCAATTATCAAGATCCGTTGAAGCCAATGGATAACCAGGAGTTCCTTGCTCAAATGGCCCAGTTTGCATCTCTTGAGCAGTCACGCCAAATTGGCGAGAGTGTTCAAAATCTGCTGTCAGTGCAGGCGGCTACTCAGTCGGTCGGGTTGATAGGCAGGACGGTTGATGTTAACACCGCCAACGGGTCGCAGATCGGCACGGTGACGTCCCTTTCGTTTTCAAACGGCGTGCCTGCAATGAGCATCAGAACGACCGCCGGGGCGTTTCTGACTGGTATTTCCGTGAGCCAGATATCTGTGGTGAGGTGATGCCATGATCGATTCAATCCTGATTGGGATGACTGGTTTGGCCAGCCAATCCAAAGGGCTCAACGTGATAAGCAATAACGTTGCGAACTTGAATACAGTTGGGTTCAAGGGCGCCTCGCTTCGGTTTGAAGATTTGTACTATCAGGAGGATGCTCGCTCCGAAATGCATGGGAACGGCGTCACGACTGGTGAGTCTTCCTTGTCCATGAAGCAGGGAGAAACACGGCAAACCGGCAATGACTTGGATCTGATGATCGACGGTGCTGGGTTGTTCGTGGTGAATGCCAATGGTTCGTTGCACTTCACAAGGAATGGACAATTTTCCCTGAGCAGCGATGGTTCCATTGAGGAGAAATCGTCTGGAGCCAAGCTGAGCTACCTGAGTGATGCCGGGAATTTGGGTACTTTTTCAGTGAGAGGACGGCGCACCAGTGCTCCTGTGCAAACCTCTGCAATCACATTCAGCGGGAATTTGTCACTTTCCGGAACTCAGCACACGATCTCCAATGTCACGGTGTATGACGGCGTTGGCAATGCCGCCCAGTTCTCTTTGAAGTTCGAAAATAACAGCGCGAACGCTCAAGGAACGTGGAATGTGTCTGTTTTGAATGCCGCGGGCACGAGTGTGGCAACCGGACAAATAGCCTTCAGCGGCGGGAGGCCGGTGCTGGGCAGCGACAAGATATCTTTCTCCTTGCCATCCGCAGGCGGCGCATCTGTGCCCGTTACGCTGGACTTTTCCACCGACGCGACTTCTACTGCAGGTTCTGCCGACTCGACCTTGATCGTTTCTGGGCAAAATGGGCGTCCAGCGGGAAGCCTCACAAAGGTGACTTTTGATTCAGAGGGCCGTCTGGCAGTCTCTTATTCCAACGGATCAACGGAGAAATTTGAGAAGTTGGCGCTGGCCTGGTTTGCCGGCGGCGAATCCTTGAAACAAGAGGGCGGCAATTTGATGGCTGCCAGAGACGGCATCGCGCCCATTTATGGATTTGTGTCGCAAGGCGTCAACGGGAAATTGAGCGTTGGCGCATTGGAGATGTCCAATGTCGACATTTCCCAGCAATTCAGTGAGTTGATCATCACGCAGCGTGCTTATCAGGCGTCATCGCACATCATCACGACTGCGAACGAAATGCTGCAACAGCTCTTCGACATGAAGGGACGCCGCTGATGCCTGTTTGCAGAATGAAGTGGCTGACGCAGACGGAGCAATCTGGTTGGCGTGAGTTTCTGCGCTCAGGCATGAGGCAATGGGCGCCTCAATGGTTGGGGGCGTCAGATGGCTTGACAGATGTTTCAGTTGCCTCCGCCGCCGCACGCGATTTCAACGAGTCGATCGGGGTGCTGTTCAACGCATCCACCATGCTTTCAGGAAAAAGTCAGGCGGTCCGTTGCTGGATTTCCATTTGTCACATGCGGGAATTTGCCCGCAAATTCTGGGGGGATTCTGCCGGACCAATTGACTCGCAGCGTGAAATCGTTATGGATGTGCTCATCGATGCCCTGGTGAGTTTGATCGCGGGCAGCGAGACCGAAGTGCGAGCCGAGCATGCAGCCCAAACCGGAATGATTGGCTCTTGCTTCCGCTCTGCGGATTCTCTTTCAGTGGCATTTTCAATCGAATCTGATGAGTTGGAAATCATTTGCTCTTTTGGAGAGGATGAAGATCCATTGGAGTGGGGCGCTGTTCGTGGCGTTGTTGCAGGGCGATTGGAGAAGCAACTTCTCATAGAGTTGTGCGGGCATCAACGCATGCCGTTCGAGGTCACCCTGGGTTGCGCGGAAATTGAAATTGGGGCGCTATCCGATTTGGCGATTGGAGACGTCATTCGCCTTGACTCAGATATCGATAAGCCTCTTCGGGTAACGGCCAAGGGGGAACATTTTGGGGAAGCTTTTCTTGGCGCCTTAGAGGGCAGAAAAGCCATTCAATTAACATGACGTTTGCAGTGATGAGTGACGAAAAAAAAGCACACCTTGTTGAGTTGGAGGAATTGCGCCTTGAGGTTGGGGGCACGCAAGTGATCGCCGACCCTTTGCAACTGATCCGTACCGTGCGAGTACCGGTAAAAGTTGTCATTGGAGAGGGATCCATTCAGGTATCTCAACTTGAGTCTCTCCGGACTGGCTCAGTTCTGGCGCTTGATCGAGATCTGAATGCCCCAGTCGATCTGGTGGTTGAAGGCCAGGTCATTGCAAAGGGGGTGATTGTGGCTGTGGGCGATAAGTTTGGCATACAGCTCACGGAGCTGGGCCCGAAGAAAGATGCTTGATCCTGATCGGCGGTTTGCCCGTTTGTGCCTGCTCTTCGTTTCTTTGCTCTTGATTTGTGGCCTTGCGCGTGCCAGTGGTGAGGCCAATGCAAAAGAGTTGGAGATTTCTCTGACGGATGCTTTCCGTGTTGCCCTCGGTTTTGTTTTCTGTGTTGCCGCTGCCGGAGGACTCCTGGTTCTGCTGAATCGAAAATTCCGATTTGCTCGGCATTTTAAAATATCGGAATCTGATTCAATTGAACGTGCCGTGGTCCTGCAGTCGACAAAGTTGGACATCACGTCATCATTGCATGTTGTGGAGTGGGGTGGGCGACGGTACTTGCTTGCAAAAACCTCGTCCAATGTCACATTGCTTGATGTTAAGAATAAAAATGAAACGTAGTCGGGCTTCTTTCAAGGCGGGTATTCGATTGCTCGGCCTGGCTATTGTATTTTTGATTGTTTATTCTCTCATGGCCGGGGATGCCATGGCGGCTCTCTCGTCTGTTGATGTGACCCCTGGTATTCATCTGATCCCTCCCTCTGGCGGATCTGCCGGTCAAAAATGGAATTCGGCCATACAGGTTCTTGTTGGTCTTACTGCTCTCAGCCTTGCGCCTGGTATCCTGGTTTCTGCGACATCTTTCATCAGAATAGTTGTCGTGCTGTCGATGCTCAGGCACGCCATCGGCATGCAGGAAACCCCGCCCAACGCTGTTCTGGTGAGTTTGGCGCTGATTCTGACGGTCTTCACAATGCGTCCGGTCATCGATGAGGTGAAATCTCAGGCGTATGAGCCATTGGTTGCGGCGGCCATCACAGAGGAGGTCGCTCTGGACCGTGCGCAAAGCGTGATGAGGAAATTCCTGCTGAAGCAAACCCGGGAGAAGGACATCGCGTTGATGGTTGAGCTCTCGGGTGAGGCGCTTCCTGAATCCGCCGCCCAGGTTTCGATGTTGCAATTGGTTCCCGCGTTCATCATCAATGAATTGCGTGTGGCATTTCAGATCGGTTTCATCATATTCGTGCCGTTCTTGCTGATTGACCTGGTTGTTTCGGCGGTGTTGATGGCGCTCGGTATGATGATGGTCCCGCCGTCCATGATCTCGTTGCCCCTGAAAATTCTCATGTTTGTGCTCATAGATGGATGGGGGTTGGTGGTCAAGGCATTGGTTTCCAGTTTCAAGCTGTGATTCACCAGAATATCGAACATGACGCAACAGGAGGATGCAAGCCTGTGGGATTCTTTTTGGCGTGGATGTGATTCTGCGCGCGAGTCCCTCATTGCTTTGTATGCTCCTTATGTCCGGGTTGTCGCGGCCAAGTTGTTTTCCTCAAGGAGTGATCCTGGTTTTGAGTTCGATGACTATCTCCAGTTCGGCATGGTCGGTTTGATCGAGTCGTTGGACCGGTACCGTCGTGGTAGCGAGGCAACCTTTAAAACGTTCGCTTATTACCGTGTCCGAGGCGCGATCCTGGACGGCGTGGCGGGGCTGTCTGATCGTCAGCGACAGATATCGCATTACGCACGCTTGCGTAAAGATCGGCTGACCTCGTTGTCGGCTGGCACGGTTGCAGAAGACGAAGAGTCCATTGACGATGCTTTGAACCGCATCGGTGATGTCGTGGTTGATCTGGCCATTGGCGTTTTGATGGAAGGCTCGGCTTTTTGCCATGACGAATCGGCGATGGCAGACGATCCCCGGTATCGGGATTTTGAGCTGAGGCAGATGCAAGGCCGTGTCATGAGGATCATTGACGATTTGTCCACGGATCAGGCCAAAGTCTTGCGTCTGCATTATTTGCAGGACTGGCCGTTTGACGACATTGCGGAACACATGGGTTTGAGCAAGGGAAGGATTTCCCAGCTACACAAGAAAGCCATTGCCGAAATCAGGGAATTGCTTTGAGTTCGTTTGTTGAGATCCGGAAAAAGCCTGTTTGTTTTTCTTCTTGAAAGCCCCCGCCGCAAAATCAGGCGGATGGGCCACGGACATCGATGGGCTCCGCTTGACTTCGAGCGCACTGCAACTTCTAGGATCGCGCCATGGATGGATTTCTCAGCATCGCGGAGGTGGCCCGGCAAACCGGTCTGTCTGCTCACACCTTGCGTTACTACGAGCGCGCGGGACTGATCGCTTCCGTCCGCAGGGCGCCTGGAGGCCAGCGTCGTTATGTCGCAGCCGACCTGGACTGGATCCGATTTCTGCTGCGACTGCGGGACACGCGCATGCCCATTCGGCAGATGCAAGTGTTCGCACGCTTGCGCAGCCAGGGCGATTCCACGGTGACCGAACGGCGGGCGCTGCTGGAGCAACACCTTGTCGAGGTGTTGGCGTCCATCCATGCCATGCAGCGTGCCGCACAGGCGCTGCAAACCAAGGTCGATCACTATCGAGGCATGGAAAGAAAGGTCCGCACATGAACAGCGCAGAAAACGAACGATTCCAGCGCGGGCTGGCGAAGCTGAAGGAGATTGACGGCGAGGCCGGCGAGCGCGTGGTGGCGAGTCTGGCCGACATCGCCCCCGACTTTGCGCGCTACCTGATCGAGTTCCCTTTTGGCGATGTCTACAGCCGGCCCGGTTTGGACCTGCGAGCCAGGGAGATCGCCGTGGTGGCCGCGCTCACGGCCCTGGGCAACGCCGAGCCGCAGTTGAAGGTGCACTTGCGGGCAGCGCTGAACGTGGGCGTCAGCCGGCAGGAGATCGTCGAGGTCATCATGCAGATGGCGGTTTATGCCGGTTTCCCGGCGGCGATCAATGGGCTCATGGCGGCGAAGGCCGTGTTCACGGGGTTGGATGATTTGACGGCCGCGCAATCCATGTCGTCTGGCCAGCTCGGGGTGGCAGGCTAGCGCGCCTTGTCTCGTGCATCGCGAACACGCTGAGTCGTCATGCCCGATGTGCCTCGTCCAGTTCGAAGTGGAACACCTTGGCCATCACCTGCCACCGGCCGTCGAGCCTCACCAGGGTCAACAGGTCGGTGAAGTGCTTGGGCAAGATGGCGCATTGCACGCGTGCCATGGCGGTGACCGGTCCAACGAACTCGATGGCGATGATGCGGTCGGTCCTGGGGTCGCCTCGGCTGGCCGGCGATGCCCGTCGCGCAACCATCGGCAGGTACTCGTCCATGCGCAAGCACACGAGCGTGCCGCCGGTGGCGCAGGCATACAGCGCGCTCGGGTGGAAGACGGTGCTGAGGCGCTCCGCATCGCTGTGATACAGGCCGTCGAAGTAGGCCTCCAGCAGCGCGGTGACCTCGTGGAAGCGCGCGCTCATGCTTGCTGTGGCGTTGCGCGGGATGATTGCGCAGCGTCCTTGATGCGCCGCGCCGTCACGGTCTGGCCGGCGATGCCCCAGTTGTCGGTGTCGACTTCGTCGATCAGCACAAAGGTGGTGGCTGGGTTCTTGTTCAAGACGCGCACCAGCAGATCGGTGGCGCCCCGAATCAACTCGGCCTTCTGCTCGGCCGTGGCGCCTTCGCGCGTGATGTGGATGTGGACCAAAGGCATGTTCGATCTCCTTCTGGCTGTGTGTCAGTGGGCCAACCCTTCGGCCTGCATGGCGGCCTGAACCGCAGGTCGGTCGGCCACGCGTGACATGAATTTCATCAGCGCGGGCAGATCCGACAAATCGAGGTCGACATGCTTGGCCCACCTTGTCACGGCGAACAAGTAGGCGTCGGCGGCGGTGAAGGCCGCTCCGGTGAGGAACAGGCCTGGAGACAGCTGCTGCTCGATCCATTCGTACTTCTTGCGCAGCAGGCTTCGGTGCAAGGCCTTGGCGTTCGCATCGAATTGGGGGGTGAACAGCGGGCTGAACGACTTGTGCAATTCGGCGGTGATGTGGTTCTGCCAAGCCATGACGCGGTAGCGATCAAGGCTCCCGCTCGCTGGCATCAGGGAGGTGTTCCCGGCTTGGTCGGCGATGAATTGCGCGAGCACAGGCCCTTCTGTCAGTCGGGTTCCATCGGCCAGTTCGAGTACAGGGACTTGTCCCTTTGGATTGATGTGGTGGTAGTCCTCGCCTGTGGGCAAGGTGTGCTTCTGCAGGTCAACCTTGACCAGCGTGAATGGCAGGCCCGCTTCGCGCAGGACGATGTGAGGCGCCAGCGAGCATGTGCCAGGGGCGTGATAAAGCTTCATGAGGTGGGTTCCGGTGATGAGATGGTGTTGGCATCGTATTGATGATGTTCAAGTCAACAAAGATGTGATCATTCAATTCACTGTTGACACAGAATGACGTAATGCGAGGAACCTCATGCAACGGCACTTTGAAGACCTGAAGCTGGGCGGCATCGAGCTGTTTTGCATCACGGCGGAGCTGCAGAACTTCACGGCGGCGGCCAAGGCCATGGGCCTGACGCCAGCTGCGGTCAGCCGCGCCATCAGCCGGCTGGAGGCGAGACTGGGGGTTCAATTGCTCGTTCGAACGACGCGGCAGGTGCGCCTGACCGATGCCGGACAGGCCTACTTCGAGCGTTGCCGCCAGGCCATTGGGCAATTGATCGACGCGGAGCGGGAGGCTGCAGGCCAGCAGCAGTCGCCTACTGGCCTGGTGCGCATGAGCTTGCCCACCTCATACGGGCACCATCGCGTCTTGCCTTTGCTGCCGGCCTTCCGTGCGAAGTACCCAGGCATCACGCTGGATGTGCAGCTCACCAATCGCAACATCGATTTCACGGCAGAGGGCTTTGACCTGGCCGTGCGGGGCCGCACCCTGCCAGACTCGGGGCTGGTGGCCCGCAAGCTGGAAGACGCCGAACTGGTTGTGGTGGCCACGCCCGCCTACCTTCGCCGGCATGGGCGGCCGAGGACGCCGGACGCCCTGCGGGAGCATGAATGCATCCAATTCCTGCTGCCCAGCACCGGCCAGCTCATGCCCTGGTTGTTTCGGCAACAAGGCGTGGATGTCGAACACCTCACCAAGGGCGGCATCTGCTGTTCCGAGGACATCCTCGGGGCAGTGACGCTGGCTCGACACGGTGCGGGCTTGTTGCAGACCTACCGTTTCATCGTTGAAGAAGACCTTGCGCAGCGTGTGCTGGTGCCAGTTTTGACGGCATGGGGCGGCGCTTCGCGGCCGTTCTCGCTGCTGTACCCGGCTCAGCGGCACATGCCCTTGCGCGTGCGGGTGATGATCGAGTTCCTGATGGATCGCCTGGCTGCCTGAGCCTCTGCGCAAAACGAGGCGGCGCCCGACTCAGATGTCCATCACAAAGCAGGTGGTCGATGCGTGTGCGTAGAGCTTGCCATCGGGGCCGTGCAACTTGCCGATGGCGGTTGCCAGCCTGTTGCCGCTGTGGATGACGGTTCCTTCTGCTCGCACGAGCCCCACCTTCTCTGTCAAAGGCCGAACCACGTTGATCTTGAGCTCGACGGTGGTGTAGCTCTTTCCTCTCGGAAGGGTGGTGTGAATGGCGCACGCCACGGCCGAATCGAGAAGCGTCGCGAACCAGCCGCCGTGCACCGTGCCCATGGGGTTGTAGTGTTTGAACTGGGGCGCGCCTTGGAATACTGCGCGTCCCGGTCCGGCCTCGATCAGCATGAAGTCCATGGTGTCGTGGATGGGCGGTGGCGCCAGCCGGCCGGCGATCAAGTCTCGGAGGATCTCAAGCCCGGTCATGCCTGGCCAGCGTTCGCTTTGGATGCCGGCGGGTGCGCTTGCCTGCCGGATCCGCTCTGCCTGTTCATGCCATTGGGCCAAGATCGAATCGACTGTGGATGGAGACTTGTTCATGGTGCGTGCGACGTGTTTGAGCTGTTGGATGGCTCCATTTCACCCATAATCTTTGGCATTGATAACTGTCTGGATTGACAAAAAGATGGCGAAAAACGACAACGTTGATTTCACCGTCATCGTGCTGGACGGTGCCCTGTCATCTGCCGTCGCCGTGACGCTGGACATGCTGGGTGCCGCTGATCAATTCACACAGGCGCTAGGCATTGGCCGCGGTCTTCGATGGGTGGTTCGTTCGCCAGGCAAGAAGGCCGACCTGGGCACAGGCATGCACATGTCGACTTTGCCCTTGACGAGCCGAACCAGGCTCGGCCGTTCAACCGTGGTGTTGCCCGGCCTGCACCTGCTGCCACTGGCGGCCTTCCGTGCGGGTGAGGACCCTCGGCTGTATTTGAGCCGGAGATGCCAAGCATCCGATATCCAGGAACTGCTGCTGCCCTTGCTTCGTCGCCACCATTCGAGGGGTGGCGCGATCGCTGCGTCTTGCTCATCGACGCTGCTGCTGGGCATGGCCGGTCTGCTCGAGGGGCGGCGCGCCACCACGCATTGGGCTCTGGGCGACTGGTTGAAGCAAATCAGCCCCGCCTGCCAAGTGGACGCTGCGCGCATGGTGGTGGAGGATGCGAACATCACGACCGCAGGCGCAGCGATGGGGCAGGTGGACCTGATGTTGCATTTGCTGGGGCGCCGCGTGGGAAGCAAGGTGGTTGATCTTGTGCTCAAGAACCTGTTGCTTGATCGGCGCTCGTCACAGGCCCTGTACGCGGTCTGGCAGCGCTTGGCCGTGCAAAGCCCGCTGACGACGCGCATCGAAGACCTCGTGGTGGCATCGCTGCCCGAGGTGCCTTCGTTGCAAGAACTGTCCAGCCAGTTGTGCGTGTCTTCACGCACGCTGGCCCGTCGTATCGCGAAGGAAACCGGGGGCACGCCCCACCAGTTCATCCAGGCCATCCGCATGCGCAAGGCGCAGCTGCTGTTGGAGACCACGACCTTGCCCGTGAGCGAGGTGGCGGCCCGCGTGGGTTATGCCGATCCGTCTGGTTTACACCGGCTGACCCGGCATCTGGCCAAACGCGCGCCGGGTCGACTCAGGCCGCGTGACTGAGCGGCCAGGTTCTGAGCCAGCATTCAACCCGCTTGTGCGCTGGTCGTCTGGCTCACGTGTGAGGTGTGAGGCGCCGAGCCTTGATCCCGAAACAGCTTGTTCAGCGCGGAACCCCGCATGGCCGACTGGTTGTAGTGGGTGCTTCCCAGGTCACGCAGTTCCGTGGCGGCGCTCATCAGCGCACCCAGCGCCGCGCGCGCCAGCGATCCGCCCACGCTGATGCGCCGAACGCCCATGTCCAGAAGCTCCTGCGCGGTCAAGCTCATGCCGGGCGCCCCGATGAGCACGTTGAGGGGGCGGTCGATGGCCTTGAGCACCTCGGCGATGTCTTCGCGGCGGGCCAGGCCTGGCGCGAACAGCACGTCGGCGCCTGCCTCCTGAAAGGCGATCAGGCGGCGGATGGTGTCGTCCAGCTTGTGGATGCCGAAGAAGTGGTTCTCGGCCCTGGCTGTCAAGGTGAAGGGAAAAGGCAGCGAGCGTGCGGCCTCGGCGGCGGCTGTGACGCGCTCGACGGCCTGCGAAATGTCCATGATGGGTGAGGCGTCGTCGCCGGTGCTGTCTTCGATGGAGCCGCCCACCACGCCCTGACTGGCCGCGTCGATGATGCAGCGCGCCGCATCGTCAGGCTGTGGGCCGAAGCCATTGAGCAAGTCGGCGCTGATGGGCAGGTGGGTGGATGCGCTCAGTTCACCCAGGTGTTGCATCAGTGATTCGCGTGAGGTGTCTCCATCCGGCAGGCCCCGCGAGAAAGCAAAGCCCGCGCTGGTGGTGGCCAGGGCGGAAAAACCGAGCGAGGTCAGCAGGCGGGCTGAGCCGGGGTCCCATGGGTTCGGGATGATGAAGCCTGCTCCGGTTGCGTGGAGCGCCCGAAATCGCCGGGCTTTCTCGGCTTGGGTGATGGGGGCTTCGGACGGGTCGTTGGGCTGCATGGCTGGTGATGAGCAGGAGGGAGGTCATCGACATTACAAGGCATCGGGCTTTGTGCTTCAATCAATGGATCACACACCACGCATGCGCCAAAGGAATGTCACTACCGCTCGTTCGGCTCTCGTTCATGGATTTGTTGCGGGGCTTCGTTGCCGTTGGACGGCGCATGAGCATCACGCTGGCGGCGCAGGACCTGTGCCTGACGCAGTCCGCCGTGAGCCGGCAGATCAATGCGCTGGAGGAGCAGTTGGGCGTCAAGCTCCTGGTGCGAGGGCATCGCTCCATCTCGTTCACGCCAGAAGGCGCGCGCCTGTTTCGCAGCGCCGATGGCGCCGTGCAGCAGTTGCAGGACGTGCTGGGCGAGATCCGCACAGAGAGCACCCAACGGCCGGTTGTGCTGAGTGCGTGCATCGGCTTCACGGGCTTGTGGCTGCTGCCCAGGCTCAGTCGCTTCCAGCAACAGCACCCTGGTGTGGACCTGCGTGTGTCAGCCAACAACCGCGTGGTCGATCTGCGTCACGAGGGCATTGACCTGGCCGTGCGCTACACGTCGCCATCCCTGGCTCCGGCAGGTGCCATGCTTCTTTTTGGCGAGTCGGTGGCGCCGGTGGTTCACCCTTCGTTGGGAATCAAATCGTTGCGCTCCCCGCAGGCCCTGGCCAAGGCGCCGCTGCTGGAATTCGACGACCCTCAGCGTCCCTGGCTGCAATGGGCTGACTGGCTGGGTGCCGCCGGTTGGGGCGAGGTGAAGCCGCACAGCGTGCTGCATTTCAACCAGTACGACCAGGTGATTCAGGCAGCCCTGAATGGACAGGGCGTTGCCTTGGGGCGCTTGGAGCTGATCGGGCCCCTGTTGGCCTCGAAGCGGCTGATCCAGCTTGCACCGCCGAAAAGCCAGACCGAGGCCATGCGAGGCCATTGGCTGTTGCAGGCCAGCGAGCACCCCAAGGCAGACGTGCTCAAAGTGGCCCGGTGGATCGAGGAGGAGGCGCGCTGCACATCGCAAGAGGCCGGCCTGCTGATGCCTTCGCAGGCCTGAGATCGCTCAACCCGATCACGGTTGGGCGCACCAGGCGAGCGCGTCGTCCAGCCTGTCGTTGCCCCAGAACATCTCATGTCCCACGAAGAAGGTGGGGGCGCCGAACACGCCTCGGTCCATGGCCGCCTGGGTCTGCGCCCTCAGGCGGCCTTGATGGGCTTCGGACAGCGCTTCGGCGATGACCTGGTCAGCGGGCAGCCCCAGGCCGTGCAGCACGGCGTGCACCGATTCTGGGTCGTTGATGTCTTCGTCGAGGGCAAAGTTGCGCGTCATGACCGCACGGCAGAAGTCCCCAATCCAAGCTTGCTCTGAGCCCAGCAAGGCAATCCGCGCGGGCAGGACGGACGCCCTGGGGAACACCGAAGGCCGCCGCCACGGCAGGCCATGCTTCGCGCATTGTCTGGCCATGTCTCGCCAGACGTGGTCGCCCTTGGCCTTTTGGAGCACGAAGGGTGAGTTGCTCCAGCCTTGTGCGCTGAAGATGGGGCCGAGCAGGAAAGGGCGCCAGGCGAGCTCAATGCCCAACCGGCGCGTGGCTTCTTCGATGCGCATCGCGCTCAGGTAGCTGTAATTGCTGGCGAAATCGAACCAGAACTCGATCCGCGCGGGCTTGGACGGAAGCGTGGTCGTCGTCATGGCTGTGAACCTTCCTCGTAGATCACCAGGCAGCGCAGCTCGATGCTTTCTCTCAGGGGCGCGTCGGCGGGGACGTGGGGCAGGTCGAAAGCCGCGTGAGGCACGAATCGGGCGACACCTTGCGTGGCGGAGTCGAACTGCTTGAACACCAAGGCCTCGTGGCGGTCCATCTCAGGATAGAAGAACCACTGGTGCCCGGGGGCGTGCGTCACGGCATAGATCTCGCCGGTTCGGCGTGGATAGCGCACTTCGCTGCAGACCAGGTCTGTGGGTGAAACCGAGCGGGCATCGCAGACGGCCAGGGGCGTGTCCAGCACCGGGCTCCGGATGGAGCGCCAGATGTTGACGATGCAGTGGCGCCGGATGCGGCCATGGCTGGGCGCATCAGGCAAGACCATGCTCAGCCGCTTGAGCCCAGAGGCCTCGGTGTAGTCGTTGTGGACACGGCCGTTGGTGGCCGCGACCCCTTCGGCGCTGCGTTTGCCAAAGGTCAGTGGCGCACGGTCTCGTTCACGCCGGCGGACCAGGTGATCGAAAACGAAGGCTCGTTGGCCCCCGGTGACGTGCAAGGCGATGGCCTCGGCCTCCGGGTGGTACACGCGGCGGACCTGTTCGTCATCCGTGAAGTCGGACACCTCGGTCGGGGAATCGAGCAGCACGAATCCTTCTGCGTCGATGCTGAACGAACCGCCATGCAGCCTCGCGTCGCGGATGTCCGTCCAGACCTGTTCATGTTCACCGCTTTCCCAGGGCACACCCGGGGGCGGTTCGTGGGCATAGCTGAACGGCTTGGCGCTGGATGGCGTGAGGTAGCTCAGCGGCGCCCTGACTCGGGCTGAGGCCGGTTGCGGGGCGGCCGAGGCGAGCAGGCTACCGAGCCAGTCATGCGGAGGTGTCATTGGGGACTCCATGTGCTGCGGGTTGACTGGCATTGAACCCGCACGCCCCCAGGGCTTCAAGACACTTTCCCGTCACCTTGCATGCGCAACGATCATGTTAGCCCTGTGGCCATGGCCGTCAGCTGGAGACCGGCGCGCACAGCTCGACCAGCAAGCCATCGGCGTAGCGGACGTAGGAGACCGTTTGCCCCCAAGGGCGCCGTGGTCATGCGCATGGAGTCCGGCCTGAGGCCTGGGGCTCATCGCCCCATGTGGATCACTTTGGTGGCGCCTTGGCCGTGCGCAGGTAAGGCAGCTTGACGTCGATGCTGCCGTACTTCTCGCGGGCCTGCTCGTCGTTGAGCGACAGCGCCACGATCACGTCCTGGCCCAGGTCCCAGTTGGCGGGCGTGGCCAGGGGCACGTTGTAGGTGAGCTGCAGGGCATCGAGGGCGCGCAGCACCTCGGCGAAGTTGCGGCCCACGGACATCGGGTAGGTCATCGACAGCTTGAGCTTCTTGTCGGGGCCGATGATGAAGACCGAACGCACGGTGGCCGTGTCGTTGGGCGTGCGGCCATCGGGCAGGTAGGCTTCGGCGGGCAGCATGTCGAAGGCCTTCGAGACGGCCAGGCCTTCGTCGGCGATGATGGGGAAGCCCGCTGGCGCGCCCGCGAACTTCTCGATGTCGCCCTTCCACTTCTTGTGCGACTCGGCGCTGTCCACCGAGACGCCGATCACCTTGGTGCCGCGCTTGGCCCATTCGGCGGACAGCTTGGCGACGGCGCCGAACTCGGTGGTGCACACCGGCGTGAAGTCTTTCGGGTGCGAGAAGAGGATGGCCCAGCCCGAGCCGATCCAGTCGTGGAACTGGATGGGGCCCTGGTCGGTTTCGGCCTTGAAGTCGGGGACGATGTCGTTGATGCGCAGTGCCATGGGAGCTTCTCCTGGACGGGATGAGGCCATTTGAGACCGTTGAAAGGGCATTATGCAAAGCCGTGCCCTGAGGCGTTGAAACCATGCCGCTACGATGGACGGATGGACGCTCGACCTCTCAAGCATTTGGCCGTGCCATGGGCATGGCTGCTGCGGCGCCTGGCCTTGCTGCTGTGGCTGGCCAGCCTGATCCTGCCCACCTTGCCCACCCCCGACATCGGCAACCTGCCCGGCACGCCGCTGCGGGGTGCCTACCTGTTCGCCAAGAGCGTGGTGATGGCGCTGTACCTGCCTCAATCCATCGGCTACCCGTTGCACCTGCTGAGCTTGGCCAGCAACGTGGTCTTCCTGCGTGAACTGTTGACGTTGGTGCCGCGCTGGCGGCAGCGTTTCGGTTTGTGGTCGCCCTGGCTGCTGGCCGCGATGGTGTTCGTGAACGTTTATGTCGGGGTGCGCACGCTCAGGCCCGACGGGCAGGTGCCGCTGCCTGGCCTGCTGAGCCAGCCTGGCTATTTCGTGTGGCTGGCTGCGTTCGGGTTGATGTGGGCGGCGGCGTTCGCCGCCACCGCTGGCGCTCATGGACATGCCGATGCCGACCGGCAAAGGCGGCAGGCCTGAGCTGGCCGGATCCCCGTTTCAAGCAGCCATGTCTTGCCCGCGTTTTCAGCGCCCAGGCTTGCGGCCAAGGCCGAGCAGCGCGCACAGGCCGCCCACCAGCATCGCCCAGGTCTTTGGCTCGGGCACCTGAGAGATCTGCAGGGCCACGAACTGCGTGAACTGGGTGCCGCTGAAGTTGTTGTCTGACACCAGCACCAAGGTCTGCTTGCCGTTGACGACTGGCCCCAGCGTCAGGCCTTCGATGTTGTCGAGCGCGAGCGCTGACCCGTCGTCGTTGCGCAGATCGGAGAGATCGAGCAGCAGTTCCTTGCTGGCGGCCACGACGCTGCCGTCACCAGCGATGCTTTCGCGGCCCGAGATGTCGGTGGCGTGGCGCGCGTCGATGTAGAACAGGCGGATGGTGTTGCCCGTCACCGGGGTGCCAGGCGTTTGCGCGCCGGTGGCGAAGGAGCGCTCGATGCCGATGAACTGGCGGTCGCCGATGGCCAGCAGGTCGGTCAGGCCATTGGTGGCGAAGGCGCCGGCGGGGTTCGGGGCGAGGGCCACGGGCGAGACATCGTAGGCGTACTCGGCACCCGCCTGGCCAGTGGCCACGTCGAACGAGAGGATGCGGCTGCGCGAGCCATTGTTCACCGATGCCGTGGGGCCGTCCTGCACCAGGGCGTTCTCGGTGGCGGTGTAGAGCGTGCGGCCATCGGTTGAGTAGGTCAGGCTCTCGAAGGCGAGGTTGTTGTTCACACCACGGTCGCCCGCTGCGGTACCGGCGGGGCTGCCGACAGGCTTGTAGGCGGTGGGCACGCCGAAGTCGCGGATGTGCGTGCCATCAAGGCGCATCTCGCGCACGGTGGGGTTTTGCAGGCCGGCGGCGGTGCGCTGACCTTCGTTGCTCCACACCAGCGTTTTGCTGGCTGCGTTGTAGCGGATGCTCTCGGGGTCAACGGTGTTGGGCGCGAAGGCCGTGCCAGCGGGGGTTTGCAGTGTGGTCACGCTGTTGAAGGCGACGCCGGCCGCGCCCGGGGTGGCTGAGCGCACGAACTGGTTCAGGTTCAGCCCAAGGTTGTAGAAGCGGGCCGCGTTCACGCCGCTGCGGTCGTCGCTGATGGCGTAGTAGGAGCCGGTGCCGGCGTCATAGTCGATGCCGGAGAGGCCGCCCACGGTGGTGCCCTGGAAGGTCGTGCCCGAGGCCACGATTTGCTGGCCGATGTAGCTCAGCGACCAGTCGGCGCTGAAGGCCGCAGGGCTGGCGGCGATCAAGCCGGCGGCGATCGCGATGGCGCGATGCAGTGAACGCATGGTGACTCCTGTTGGTGCGGACTCGAACCACTCTAAGGAGCCCGCGTGTCACGGCGATGCAAGCGGGCGAGCCAGGCTTGAGCCGATCAGTCCAGGGCGGACTAGCTCGCGACGGGGTGTGATTGGTAACAAAATGCGGTACGCGGTGCCCTGCGCGCACCTCATCTCATGACACATCAGGCAAAGGCCAAACATGAAACAAGAGACACAACAGACACAAGAGTTGGTGCTGATCACCGGATGCGGATCGGGCATTGGCCAGGCGCTGGCGCGGGCTTTTCAGCGTGCTGGCCATCGGGTGTGCGCCACCGCACGTCGCCTGGACACCCTGGCCCCGCTGGAGGCCGAGGGCATCATGGTCCGTGCGCTCGACGTGACCGATCCGGTGGGCACTTCGGATTTGCTGGATTCGCTGGCCGCCGCAGGCCTGGGCGTGGGCACGCTGGTCAACAACGCTGGCTACGGCGCCATGGGGCCGATGTTCGATGTGCCTCAGTCGGAGTGGCAGCGGCAGTTCGATGTCAACTTGTTCGGCCCGATCGCGCTGGTGCGAGCGGTCATGCCCGGCATGGTGGCGCGCGGTCGGGGTTTGATCGTCAACATCAGCAGCGTTTCAGGGGTGATGACCACGCCATTCGCCGGCCCCTATTGCGCGAGCAAGGCAGCCTTCAATGCCGCCACCGATGCCCTGCGGCTGGAGGCCGAACCCTTGGGCATCCGGGTGGTGACGGTTCAGCCCGGTGGCATCCAGTCATCGTTTGGCAGCAACGCGAGCAACCAGGTCAGCCTGACGCCTGATTCGCCTTATCAAGCGGTTCGCGATGGCGTGCTGGCGCGCGCCAACGAGAGCCAATCGAAGGCCATGCCCGCCGACACCTTTGCCAGCCTGCTGGTGGCGCAGCTTGCGCGTGCCGACTGCCCACCCATCGTGCGCTTGGGCGAGAAGAGCCGGCTGCTGCCGTTTCTCAAGCAATGGGTACCGGTTCGCAAGCTCGATGACATGTTGCGCAAGCGCTTCCAGCTTGATCGGCTCAGGCCTCACGTCGGGCGCTGAGCCTTGAGCTTTGAGCCCTGAGCGCTGAGCCCCGAGCCCCGAGCTTCAAGCCGCAGCGGCCTCGGGCGCCACGGCCACCCGATTGCGCCCGCGTTGCTTGGCCAGGTACATGGCCTGGTCCGCGCGGTGCAGCAAGGCGCCAAAGCCGGGGTCGTCGTTGCGACGCTCGCTCACACCCAGGCTGGCCGTGAAGTTCAGCTTGAGATCTTGATGCGTGGCCACGCATTCGGCGATGAGTTCGCGCAGGCGCTCGGCCGTGGTCACCGCCTGGGCCTGGTGGATGCCCGGCAGCAGGATGGCGAACTCCTCACCACCCACGCGCGCGACGAAGTCGACTTCGCGAACGGCCTCGCGCACCACGCTGGCCGCTGCGCGGATGACCGCGTCGCCGGCCGCGTGGCCATGGGCGTCGTTGATCTGCTTGAAGAGATCGATGTCGAACAGGATCATCGACAGCGGCTGGGGGTAGCGCTGCGCCCGGGCGAATTCCTGCGCGGCGACCTCTTCGAAGCAGCGGCGGTTGGCCACGCCGGTCAAGCCATCGGTACGCGCCAGGCGCTCGGCTTCGTCACGCGCGCGGGCCAGTTCGGCCGTGCGTTGCTGAACCGTGCGTTCGAGCGCGGCGTTGGCTTCGGCCAGCATTTCGCTGGAGCGCAGCTTTTGATCGACCACGGCTTGCTGGGCGGCGTGGTGCTGGTCGCGCAGCAGCTTGATGCGGTCGCCCAGGGCCAGCGACAGCAGCACCACGTCAACGAGGATGCCCAGCTCGGCCGCGTGGTAGGTGACGAAGCCATAAGGCAATAAGCCGCTGACCGTCAGCGCGGTGCACATGGCTCCGCTGAGGCTGACCATGGTTGCCATCACGAAGAAGCGCGCGGCCCGGTAGCCATGGCGCCACGCGCTCAGGCCGGCGGCCAGGATCAGCGGCGTGCCCAGGAAGATGAAGTACACCGGCGCAGCGTTATAGGCCACGGCGTTGCCCCATACGCTCACGCCCAGCCAGCTCGCCAGCAGCAGCGCGACGAAGCCCTTCATCAAGCGGTGCAAGCGCGGCAGGCGCGTCCTCGACTCCAGAAAGGTCATCGAGAACAGGAGGGCGGTGAGCTGGAAGGTAAAGATGAAAAAGGTGTGGCCCCAGTTGCTCCAGCGCGGCGACTCGGGCCAGAAAAACTGAAAGGCGAAGCCGCTGTAGGACGCGTTCATCGCGCTGAAGGCGAGCAGGTAGAGGCAGTACCAGGCGTAGTTGGCCTCGCGGGTCCACAGCCATATGAGCCCGTTGTAGAGCACCATCACCAGCAGGATGCCGTAGAACATGCCGTAGTAGGCGGCCCAGCGTTGTTGCGCGGCCTGAAAGGCCTCAGGCTGCCAGAGTTCGATCGGCGTCATGAAGGCCTGGCGGGTGCTCAAACGCAGGTAATGGGTGTGGCGGCCGGGTGCCACGTCGAGTTCGAGCACGAAGGCCGGCGTGAGGTGTTCGCGCGCGGCGAAGGGCAGGTCGTCGCCCACCAGCCGTTCATGGAAGCCGCCTTGCGCATCGGCGGCGTAGAGGTGTACGGTGTCCAGCCAGGGCGTGGGCAACACGAGCAGCATGCGGCGTGAGGTGGTGCCGGGGTTGTCCAGCGTGAAGCGGTACCAGTACGCCGAGCGGGTGAAGCCGAAGCTCGCGAGCCCCGACGACTCAGGATCGACCGGCCGGAAGCCCTCGCTCGCGCCACCTGAGAGCAAGTCCTGCAGCGTGAGGCGGCCAGGCTCGTCTTCGAGCACGTCGGCTGCCTTGTGCACATTGAAGACCGGCTGACCCGGGACGATGCGCAGCACATCGGCGATGGCGTTGCCGATGAGGAGCTGGCTGCACAGCAGCATCAACCAGCACAGGCGTCGGATCATCGTGGGCTTGGGTGAACAGGCTTTCGCGGGGTGGTGCAGACGGCAGCCAGAGGTGCCGTGGTGAGGCCTCCCCAGTCTATCGAAGTTCGCGCTGCTCGCCAGCTTGAGCTTTTGGTGGAGGTGTGGCGGCGTGGCACGGCTTGTTCGTGACCGCGTTGAATGCGGGTCGTTGCGCCGTTGACAACCAAGTATCCAAGTGGATACATTTCATCCGTTTTGATGTTGGGAGCCTGCATGCGTTGGAGAAGGACGATCTCACCCCATGGGGGCGACGCGACGGTCCTCCAGGTCGAGGAAAGTGGAACTTGGCGCGCGGCCACGCCCGCCGAGCAGCTGGAGCGGGCCTGGGCGGTGGCGCCGTCTCGCGAGGGGTTGCTCGCTGATTTTTGGCGGCCCGGTGACGTCACCTTGCCGATGCAGCCCCGGTCATTCCGCGACTGCAGCCTCTACGAGCGGCATTGGGTGCAGTCCTCGCGCGGCTATGTGCACCGCTTCATGCCCGCTGTGGCGGCGTTCACCGACCTCTTCGAGGCCGTGCTGCGCCGGCCTTTCCCGGCCTTTCGACCGCACCCGCTGGCCCGCGTCCAGCCGGTCTACTACTTTGGCAACCACCTGAGCTTCGTGCCCAGCGGCACGCCGATGCGCGCACCCGGTTTCACGCGGGCACTCGATTACGAACTCGAACTGGGCGTGGTGTTGCGCGCGCCCTTGCGCAATGCCAAGCCCGATGAGGCGCTCGCCGCCATCGGTGGCTTCGTGGTCGTCAACGACTGGAGCGCGCGCGACGTCCAGCGCGCGGAGATGGCCACTGGCCTGGGGCCGCAGAAAGCCAAGCACTTTTGCAGCTCGATGTCGGCCGAATGCGTGGACGCGGCCGACGTGCTGGCGCGCATCGAAGCGCTGGAGGCCATCGTCGAGATCAATGGTCGCATCGTGGCCCGCACCAGCACGACCGGCATGCTGCACCGTTGGGGGGAGACGCTGGCCGCGCTGTCGAACGAGGAGACGCTGCTGCCCGGAGAACTCATCGCATCAGGCACCTTGCCCGATGGCAGCGGGATGGAGAACGGGCATTGGCCCAGGCCGGGCGATCAGCTGCGGCTGCGCATCGAGGGCGTTGGGCAGATTGAGCACCAGGTGCTGGCGTGAGGGGCGCCCGCCTGGTCGCGGCAACGGGCCGCGAGGTCACGCGCATGGGCGAGGCCCCGCGCTATGCCGAAGGGCTCTACGAGTTGGCGCGCGACACGCACGCCTGGCTGGTGCCCAACGGCAGTTGGGGCGAGACCAACCTGGGCCTGGTGCGTTGCGGCGACGAGACCGTGCTCATCGACACCTGCTGGGACCTGCGCTTCACGCGCGAGATGCTGCGCCACGCAGAGCCGGTGCTGCGTGAAGCACCCATCACGCGGGTCATCAACACCCATGCCGATGGTGACCACTGCTGGGGCAACCAGCTCTTTGCCGACAATCCGATCCTGGCCACGCGCGCGTGCGTCGGACAGATGGGCCACCATCCGCCCGGCCAACTGCGAGCCTTGCAATGGGGCTCGAAGCTGTTTCGCTGCGTGCCCGCCGCCGGGGTCGATGAGCTGGGTCGCTACATGGGCGACATGCTGCGGCCCTACCGCTTCGGCGATGTGAAGCTGACGCCCGCCACACAGACCTTCGAAGGCGAGACCAAGCTGGAGATCGGCGGCACGGTGCTGCACCTGGTGGAGGTGGGGCCGGGCCACACCGATGGCGACTGCATCGTGCACCTGCCCGAGCGGGGCGTTGTCTTCACCGGCGACATCCTTTTCGTGGGCGTGACGCCGGTGGCCTGGGCGGGGCCGGTGTCGCGCATCGTCGAGTCCCTCAAGCTCGTGCTGGCGATGGCGCCACGGGTCATCGTGCCGGGCCACGGCCCCTTGGCGGGCGTGGCCGACCTGCATGCTCAGATCGCTTACTGGGAATGGGTGCAGGCCCGCCTGGAGCCGCTGGCGCGACAAGGCTTGCCGCCAGAGCAGGCCTGCCGGCGCCTGCTGGAAGGCGCTGATTTCCGCAGCCAGCCCTTTGCCGCATGGCTGGCGCCCGAGCGCCTGTTCACCTCCGCCTGCACGCTCTACCGCGAGTGGGGCTTGCCTGCTGGGGGCTTGCCGGGGCCGCTTGGGGCGTTGGATCACTTCCGCCGCCAGGCCCGGCTCACGCGTTTGGCTTTTTGAGCGCGCACGGCGTGAAGTTCAGGCGATGATTCGGGGTTGCCGCCCCTGACATCGCCCCCGAACCCGCTCTGAAAGGCCTGCCGTGATCGTTCGACCCCGCCCCAATTGGCTGCGGATGCTGTTTGTCTGGCGGGGCTCGGTGCTGCGCAAGATCACGCCGCAGCTTGGCGTGGTGGCGGCCGTCTCGGTCTTGGTCGTCGTCTTCCATGGGCAGTTGCTCAACCACAAGGTCACGCTGACGACCGTGCCTTTTTCGCTGGTGGGCGTGGCGCTGGCCATCTTCCTGGGCTTTCGCAACAGCGCCAGCTACGACCGCTACTGGGAGGCGCGCAAGCTCTGGGGCCGCCTGCTCATCTGCAGCCGCGATGCCGCGCGCCAATGGCTGAGCTTCGGGCCTGTTGCCGATCATCACACGGCTCGCCCCTTTGTGCTCGGCCTGGCGGCCTTCGTGCATGCCGTGCGCCACCAGTTGCGCGGCGGTGACCCCGGCGCCGACCTGCAACGTCTGCTGCCTGCCGAGTTGGTGGCCGATCTGCGCGGCCGCCGGGTGCCCGCGCAGCGCATCCTGCTGTGGCTGGCCGCCCAGGCTCAGGCCAGGCGCGAACGCGAGGGGCTCTCGCCCTTCCTGGCCGGTGAACTTGACCGGTCGCTCGCCGGCCTCAACGACGCCCATGGCGGCTGCGAGCGCATCGCCTCCACGCCGCTGCCCTTCACCTATTCGGTGATCCTGCATCGCACGGTTTACCTTTATTGCCTGATGCTGCCCTTCGGCCTGCTCGACGCCATCGGCGTGATGACGCCGATCATGGTCACCTTCGTGGCCTACACCTTCTTCGCCATCGAGGCCCTGAGCGACGAGATCGAGGAGCCCTTTGGCACCATGCCGAATGACTTGGCGCTCGATGCCATGGCCACCGGCATCGAATCGGCCCTGCTTGAGCTGCTGGGCGAGCGCGACCTGCCTGCCTTGCCGCAGCCGGTTGACCATGTCCTGACCTGAAGTTCTTTTTTTCATCGCCATCACCATGAGCCAGAACCCCGACTCACTCGGCCAGCCCGTTCGCTACCTGAACCCGGAGCGCCGTTATTCCGACGCCGCCATCCACGGCAACGTGGTGTGGCTGGCCGGCCAGGTGCCCACTGACACGGGCGCCGACATGGCGGGCCAGACTCGCCAGGTGCTCGAACAGATCGACGCTTTGCTGACCGAGGCGGGCAGCTCGCGCGGGCGCATCCTGATGGCCCAGGTCATCGTGCGGGACATCGCCGATGTGCCCGCCATGAACGATGTATGGGAGGCCTGGTTCGATGGCGTGACCGCCCCGCCGCGCGCGACCTTCCAGGCGCCGCTGGTGAACCCGGCCTGGCGCATCGAGGTCATCGTGACTGCGGCGCTGTGAAGCGGAGGGGATGGTGAGCTCTCCGCTTGTGAAACAGTGGGCTCGGCTCATGGGCCTGCCAGCGGATGCGCCCTCTTCGGCAAGCCCACCGGGCGCCTTGCCGAATGGCGATGCCGCAGGCGCACGCGTGGTGGCCTGGCATGTGTCCGCCGCCCACAGTGGGTGGGTGAGCCGGGTGTGGTCGCTCGCGCAGACGCAGGCCGGTCTGCCGGCCCCCGCCATGTCGGTCGATGGGGTTTCGGGGTGGGCGCTGTGGTTCGCGTTGGCATCGCCACGGCCACGGGCCGAGGTGCAGCGGGTGTTGCGGCACCTGATCGAGGGTTGGCTGGCGGATGCAGGAGATTTCTTGGCCGGGCCGGGCAAGCTGCGAGAGGAGGGCTCGGCATGGTCATTCACCTGCTGGCCCGATGGTGGTGCGGCGATTGGCCTTGCCGCGTCGGCGAAGTCGGATGCGGTTTGGCCACCTGTGCCCAGGCAAGTCGGCCCTGAACGATGGTCGGCCTTTGTCGCCCCCGACCTGGTGCCGGTTTTTGCCGAATCGCCTTGGCTGGACTGTGCTCCGGGCGAGGAGGGACAGGCCGCTTTGCTAGCCCGACTGAGCCCGATCAGCGAGGCGGAGTGGGCGCGGCTGGTGGAGGCCGAGCGAGCCCAAGCCCGGGGCACCACCGCATCGGGCCCGGGTAGTGCCGCGCCGCGAAGTGACGTGGCGAGCGGGATCGAGGTGTCGTCGTCGATTCAGGTGCCCATGCCGGCATCGGGCGCGAATGCGGCCTCACCTGCCCAGCCGCCCTTCGGCGACCCCCGTGTCTTCCTGCTCTCGGTGATGAACGACCAGGGCGTGGAGTTGGCGTTGCGCATCGAGGCCGCCCGCGTGTTGTTGGCTCACGGCTGAACGCGGGCGCTGAGCCTGAGGCTTGGCAAGCCCGTGGGCTCGCGCCGCCTGAGGGTCGGTTCAGCGTCGGGTTCAGCGCTCCGCCGCGCGCGCCTGCGATGCGAAGGCGAAGTCGGGCAGCGCCAGCGTGGCCTCGGCCACATCGAGCAGGCGCTTGTTGTGGTCCATCGATGCCTTTTGCAGCGCCCGGAAGGCTTCTTCCTCGCTCAGGCCCAGGCGCGACATCAACGCGCCCTTGGCCCGCTCGATGACCTTGCGTTCGTGCAGCGCGCGGCGCGCGGCGTCGAGCTCGGCCTCCATGCGGCTGAGTCGCGCCGACTGATCTTGCAGCAGCTCGACCAGGGCCGAGCCGGCGCCTGTGCCCGGCGCGTCCTTCAGTCCATCTGGCAGGTTTGACAGCACCGGGGCCTCGGACTGCTCCGCGTCGTTGAAGAAGCGATCGACCGCGTGGCTGTGGCGTGGCGGGTTATCGCGCAGGCGCTGCAACAGGCCTTCTGAGTCTTGCAGGTCTTGTTCGGTGGCGCGGATCTGGGCCTCGCAGTCGTGGCGCAGGGCATGCACCAGGGCCACGAGCATGGTCTCCATCTCGCCGATGCGCGCGCTGGTCACCTCGAACCAGCTTTCGCTGAGGGCGGTGTCGAGCTTGGCGCCAGGACGGGCCGTGCACAGGCTGCGGCGCAGGCGTTCGAGCTGCGCCATGTTGGGCGTGAGCTGCGATTGCAGCCAGCGGCCGCGCAGGGTCGGGTCGGTGAACTCCTCGAAGACGTGCAGGCTGCGCTCTTGCGCGTCGATGAGGTGGATGACGCGCTGCTGCTCAGCCTCGCTGCAGTGCCCCGAGGCGAAAAGCTGCGCGCCCACGGCACGCTCTTGACCGGCGGCCTCCTTGCCCTGCACCAGGTGCACGAAGGCCACCAGCAGGCGCGAGATGCCGGGGTGCAAGGTGGCATCCGCCACGTGGAAGATCAGCTCGACCAGACCGGCGATGAGGCGGCTGTAGGCCGTCACCGCCGCATGGGCCGTGGCCGTGTGCTGCACGGTCTGGGCGCGCAGGCCGGAGAGGGCGTCGAGGTCGAGCACCACCCAGGCCATCAGCGAAAGCATGCGCGCGGACGCGCCGGCCTCGGGGGCCAGTTGCGCCTCGAACAGGTCGCGCAGGCGGGCTTCGAGCGGGGCGACTGCTTCCACCGTGGCCACGCGTTCGCTGGCAAAGCGCTGGCCGGCTGACGCGAGGTAGAGGCTGGTGGCGCCGCGCTCGCGTTGCAGCGCATGGATCAACTGCCCGATGACGTCGACCAGCTCGATGCGGCCCGCGAGGTGCCGGATGCCCTCCAGCTCCAGTTGCTTGGCGCGCAGGACGAGGCTGGAGACGGACAGGGGCATGGCTTCGGTCGGTGGGCGTCGGACAAGCCTGATTGTCCCCCCTTTGGCCGTGCCAGTGGCGGTTTTCTGGTTTCGCGATGGCATCGCAACGAGGGGGCTAGCCGGGCGAGAGGCCGTAGGCGAGAACGGAGGTCATGCTTTTTTATTTCCTGTGTCAGCGGGGGAGTGGGCCTGCGCGCCTCTGTCGGGTCGTCGTCAGGCGAGCGGGGCGGTGGTCCGCCCTCTGTGTGCTCGGGTTGTCTCTTCGGTACGGTCTTGTCAGGCGTGGGTCAGCGCAGGCTGACTTGCACGAGCCCGCCTTCGGTGCGCACCGCGTGGGCGCTCACCGAGAGTTCGGGCTGCTCGATGCATTCACCGCTTTGCAGATCGATGTGCTGCTTGTAGAGCGGCGAGGCCACGACGATGCGCTCGCCCAGGCTGCCCACGAGCCCGCGTGCGAGCACGCTGGCGCCGGACTTGGGGTCGACGTTGTCGATGGCGAAGAAGCGGTCGCCTTGGTCGGTGGACTTGACGCGGAAGACCGCAACGTGACGGCCCTGCACCAGCGCGCAGACGCCGGTGTCGGGGAGGATGTCATCGGCCGGGCAGATGTCGGTCCAGGCGGAGGTGGTGGAAGCGGTGCTGGTCATGGTGGGGGTGAGGACGGCGCTCATGTTGTCGGCTCCTGCTCAGGCGGTCTCGGTCGTGGCCGTGGATGCCGCACCGGTGCGTTCTTCAGGGCGCGCGGGCCGGATTTGGCCGCGTTCCTTGACGAAGAGGATGCGTTCGTCCTTGGCTTCGCTGTTGACGAAGGAGCGGAAGCGCTTGCGCACATCGGGGTTGGTCACCGCCGTCTTCCATTCGCACTGGTAGGTGTCGACCACGTGCTGCATCTGGGCTTCGAGTTCGGCGCCCAGGCCCAGCGAATCGTCGATCAGCACGGACTTCAGGTAGTCCAGGCCGCCTTCGAGGTTGTCGCGCCAGGTGCTGGTGCGTTGCAGGCGGTCGGCCGTCTTGACGTAGAACATCAGGAAGCGGTCGATCAGCTTGATCAGCTCGGCCTTGGAGAGGTCCGAGGCGATCAGCTCGGCGTGGCGGGGTTTCATGCCGCCGTTGCCGCACACGTAGAGGTTCCAGCCCTTCTCGGTGGCGATCACGCCCACGTCCTTGCCCTGCGCCTCGGCGCATTCACGCGTGCAGCCCGAGACGCCGAACTTGATCTTGTGCGGGGCGCGCAGGCCCTTGTAGCGGTTCTCCAGCTCCACCGCCAGGCCGACCGAATCGTCGACGCCGTAGCGGCACCAGGTCGAGCCCACGCAGGACTTCACCGTGCGCAGCGACTTGCCATAGGCGTGGCCCGACTCGAAGCCGGCGGCGATCAGCTCTTCCCAGATCAGGGGCAGTTGCTCGACGCGGGCGCCGAAGAGGTCGACGCGCTGGCCACCGGTGATCTTGGTGTATAGGCCGTACTTCTTGGCGACCATGCCGACGGCGATCAGGCCTTCGGGCGTGACCTCGCCACCGGCCATGCGCGGCACGACCGAGTAGGTACCGTCCTTCTGGATGTTGCCCAGGAAGTAGTCGTTGCTGTCTTGCAGCTTGGCGAGTTCGGGCTTGAGCACGAAGTCGTTCCACACCGAGGCGAGCACGCTGGCTGCGGTGGGCTTGCAGACGTCGCAGCCCAGGCCCTTGCCATGCTTGTGCAGCAGCTCGTCGAAGGTCTTGATCTGGCCGACGCGGATGAGGTGATACAGCTCCTGGCGCGAGTAGGCGAAGTGCTCGCAGATGTGGTTGTTGACCTCCATCCCTTGCTTCTTCATCTCGAACTTCATCACCTGGGTGACGAGCGGCACGCAGCCGCCGCAGGTGGCGCCGGCCTTGGTGCAGGCCTTGAGCTTGGCGATGTCGGTGGCGCCTTCGCACACGGCCGCGCAGATCTGGCCCTTGGTGACGCTGTTGCAAGAGCAGATCTGGGCGCTGTCGGGCAGGGCTTCGACACCAAGACCGGGCTTGGCCTTGCCGTCGCTCGAAGGCAGGATCAGGAACTCGGGGTCGGCCGGCAGGGCGATGCCGTTGAGCGCCATCTGCAGCAGGGTGCCGTATTCATCGGCGTTGCCGACCAGCACGGCGCCCAGCAGCTTGGTGCCATCGGCGCTGACCACGATCTTCTTGTAGACCTGCTTGACTTCGTCCACGTATTGGAACGATCGGCAGCCGGGCGTCTTGCCTTGCGCGTCGCCGATGGAGGCCACGTCCACGCCCATCAGCTTGAGCTTGGTGCTCATGTCGGCGCCGGTGAAGGCCGCGCTCGCATCGCCCGCGATGTGCTTGGCGGCCACGCGGGCCATGTCGTAGCCGGGGGCCACGAGGCCGAAGGTCTGGTCGTGCCAGGCGGCGCATTCGCCCACCGCGTAGATGTGGTGGTCGCTGGTGCGGCAGTGGTCGTCGATGGCGACGCCACCGCGCGCGCCCACGGCCAGCACGCTTTGGCGGGCCAGTTCGTCGCGGGGGCGGATGCCGGCCGAGAACACGATCATGTCGGTCTCGAGGTGGCTGCCGTCTTCGAAGACCATGCGGTGGCGGTGCTCGGCGCCATCGACGATCTTGACGGTGCTGTGGCTGGTGTGAACGTGCACGCCCAGGTCTTCGATCTTCTTGCGCAGGATGCGGCCGCCGCCATCATCGACCTGCACGGCCATCAGGCGCGGGGCGAACTCGACGACGTGGGTGTCCAGGCCCATGTCGCGCAGGGCCTTCGCGCATTCCAGGCCCAGCAGGCCGCCACCGACCACAACGCCCGACTTCGACTTGGCGCCCGAGGCCTTCATCTTGTCCAGGTCTTCGATGGTGCGGTAGACGAAGCAGTGCGGGCGGTCGCGGCCCGGGATGGGCGGCACGAAGGGGTTCGAACCGGTGGCCAGCACCAGCTTGTCGTACTGGATTTCTTCGCCGTCGACGGTGGTGACGGTGTTCGTGCGGCGCTCGATCTTGGCGGCGCGGGCGGCCAGACGCAGGTCGAAGCCGGTGCGGTCAAAGAAGCCGGGCTCGACGACGGAGAGCTCTTCGGCGGTCGTGCCCGAGAAGTAGGACGAAAGGTGGACGCGGTCGTAGGCGGGGCGGGGCTCTTCGCAGAGCACGGTCACCTGGGTGCCAGTCAAGCCAGTTTCGGCGAGGCTTTCCAGGAATTTGTGGCCGACCATGCCGTGGCCAACAACGACGATTTTCATGATTGCTCCAGAGAAGACGTGGACGTGCAGATGGGGACCAGCGCAAAGCGCGGGTGCCGACTGAGTCCGCCGTCGTCAGCGGGAGTCGTGCATGACCGGGGGCAACTTCACCGCCGGGTCGGATGCGTCATCTCATGCAAGGGCTGTGCCGGCTTTGATCCGCCTGGGGGAGTCATGTTGATTGGCATGCACTTGCACCGCGATGGTGCGACCTCATGGCCTGCGCGGGAGGCGCTCAGGCACGCTTGAGGTGCATCAAGCGGGGTCGTTCGCGCCGGGCCGGGGCGCTGGCTGGGCATCCCACAGTTGGCGTTGGCGCGCGGCGCGGGCCACGCAGGCGCGGCGCTCGTCGTCGGTCATCGAAGTCCAGCGGCCGATGTCGTCGCGGCTGCGGCCGCAACCGGTGCACAGGTCGTCCTCGTTGAGGCGGCACAGGCTGCGGCAGGGGCTGGGCACGCCGCCAGGAGCGGGCATGTTGACCAGCCGGTTGTCGGGGCTCAACGGTAGAAGGCCTCGACCTTGCCCTTGAGCTTGATGCACATCGGGCGGCCCTTGCGGTCGAGCGTCTTGCCGGCCGGCACCTTGACCCAGCCCTCGCTGACGCAGTATTCCTCGACGTCGTTGCGCTCCTTGTCGTTGAAGCGGATGCCGATGTCGTGCTGGAACACGGCGGCGACGTGGTGCGGGCTGCGCGGGTCGATCGAGAGGCGGTCGGGCAGTTCGGGGCGTTCGGTTTGGCTCATGGTGTTGGTTTTTTTCGCGAGGGCGCCAGTTTACCGAGGCCCGCGCGTCCGCCTCAAGCCACACGCGCCGGGTAGGTGAAGGCCAGCAGGTGCACCGCGTTGACCGTGAAATGCGTGAGCACGGCGGCGGCGATGCGGCCGGTCCGCGCGAAGGCCCAGCCGCTGCCGATTCCGACGATGGTGGCGAGCACGGCCATCAGCGGGCCGCCCCCCAGGTGCGCCAGCCCGAAGAGCGCGGCGGGCAGCGCGATGGCGGCCACCGTGCCGGCCATGCCCCGAGCCGCCCAGCGGCGCATCAGGGCCGATTGCAGCAGGCCCCGGAAGAAGGCTTCCTCGGCCACGCAGGTGACGAAGAGGTTGAGCGCCAGGAACAGCGCCATGGCTTCGGGGTGGCCTGGCACCTGGGGCCAGGCCATGGCCGGCTCGGTCAAGCCCCAGGCCCAGCCCAGTCCGAGGGCGGCGAAGGTGGTCAGAAGCGCCGCGCGGGCGATGGTGGCTGCGTTTGCGCCAACGTTGGCACTGACGCTGGCATTCGCGCTGGCATTCGCGCTGACCGCAGCCAGAGGGATGCAGCGCGGCACCACGGTGGCCAGCAGCAAGAGCCCGGCGCAGGCTTTGTCGAACGAGGCGCTCAGGCTGAACGGCGGGTCACCGGGGCGCCAGCGGGCGCCGTCGAGCACGAGCGGGTTGTGGAAACCGGGGATGATGTGCAGGGCCAACGCCAGGGCCAAGGCGCCGATCAGCCAGGGGGCCATGGCGTGGAGCCACTGCGGCCCAGTGCTGTGCTGGGCCTTGCCCGACGAGCCACCCAGGCCTCCATCGTGCGGCGCGACGCCGCGCCACCAGCCTGCCAGGCCGATGCACCCGAGGACCGCCAAGGCGCCCCTCGCATCGAGCAGCCCGCCCGACCAGGCCAAGCCCCCGGCGAGCAGCCAGGTCATGGCCCAAGTGCGGCCACCGCGCCGTACCGCCCTGCCGGCCGGCGTGTGCACATGCCTGGTGCCGACGCTTTGCTGGCCAGGTGCGGCGGCGGGCTGGCAACACAAGGCCAGGCCGGCCAGCCAGAGCGCGATGAAGGGCAGGGCGGGATGCATGGGCGGCGATTGTGCGCCCTGCGAAGACCTCGCCGGCCCACGAGCCCCAAAGGCTGCGCGGACCATCCGAGCCCTGTTGGTCCGCCGCGACCGAAAACCCCAAGAAGCGCCCGGATCGTGGTTGAATCCCGCCATGGATCAGACCATCACGCCGGGACGCAGCGACACCGTGGCCGACTGGGTCCGCCAGTGGCGCACGCCCATGCTGCGCTTCGCCATGCTCCACATCCAGCCCCGCGAAGACGCCGAGGACGCGGTGCAGGAGGCCCTGACCGCCGCGCTGATGGCGCCAGCCGGCGCCGCCGACATCGCCGACCCGCGCAGCTACCTGTTCGGCATCCTCAAGCACAAGGTCACCGACCGGCTGCGCCAGCGCTACCGCCGCGAGCGCCCGGTCAGCGAACTCGCTGGCGACGGCGATGGCGCCGAGTTCGACGAGGCGCTGTTCGACGAACGCGGCCACTGGCACACGGGTGTCGAGCCCACGCTGTGGCAGTCGCCTGAGGGCACGCTGGCCTCGGACCAGTTCTTTGCCGTGGTCGATGCCTGCGTGCACAAGCTGCCCACCAAGCCGGCGCGCGTCTTCAGCATGAAGGCGCTGCTCGAGTGCGAGGCGGAAGAGATCTGCGCCACGCTGGGCCTGAGCAAGACCGATTACTGGCAGTGCATGAGCCGCGCGCGCAAGCAGTTGCAGGTCTGCCTGACGCAGAACTGGTTTGCCGGAGGGGCCGCATGATCAGTTGCCAACGCTTTGTCTTCCTGCAGACCTCGGGAGAGCTCGGCGAGGCCGGCTGGCTGACGCGGCTGCAAGCCGGCCACCACCGGCTGATCTGCCCCCACTGCCGGGCTTTCGCGGCCAACGACCAGCGGCTCGACGACATCGTGCGCGCGCAGCGGGAGCGCTGGATGCGGCCGGATCAGGATCCACCGGGTGACGCCGGCTGACTTCGCGCGCATGTGGAGGCCCACAATTTCTTTCTGATCCGCGCTCGATAACCTTCGTTTCATGTGCACCGGCCCGCGCGGCCGGTTTGTCTTGTCGGTCCCCGTTCACCGGACGCTCCCATGAAACGCATCGCCTCCAGCCTCTACTTCTGGGTCGTGCTCGCCATCGTCGCTGGCGCCTGCATCGGCATCGTCAACCCGCAGCTCGGCGTGGCGCTCAAACCGCTGGGCGATGGGTTCATCTCGCTGGTGAAGATGCTGATCGCGCCGATCATCTTCTGCACGGTGGTGCTGGGCATCGCCAATGGCAGCGACATGAAGCAGGTCGGCCGCGTGGGGGTGAAGGCCTTCACCTACTTCGAGGTTGTGTCCACGCTGGCGCTCGGCATCGGCCTGCTGGTGGCCAATGTGTTGAAGCCCGGTGCGGGCTTCAACGCCGACCCGCACACGCTCGACGCCAAGGCCGTCGCGGCCTACGCCAAGAAGGCCGGCGAGCAAAGCACGGTGGACTTCATCCTGCACATCATCCCCAAGACCTTCACCGATGCCTTCACCGGCTCGGGCGACCTGCTGCAGGTGCTGCTGCTGGCGCTGCTGTTCGGCTATGCCATGCAGCGCATGGGCGGTCGCAGCAAGGCCGTGCACACCTTCATCGAAGAGTGCTCGCACATCTTCTTCTCGATGATGAACGTGATCATGAAGCTGGCCCCCATCGGTGCCGGCGGCGCCATGGCCTTCACGCTCGGCAAGTACGGTGTCGACTCGCTCAAGCCGCTGATGTTCCTGATGGCCAGCTTCTACCTGTGCTGCGTGGTGTTCGTGGTCGGCGTGCTGGGCACCATCGCCGCGCTCACCGGCTTCAACATCTTCAAGCTGATCGCCTACCTCAAGGAAGAGCTGCTGACCGTGCTGGGCACCTCCTCGTCCGAAGCCGCCCTGGTGCCGCTGATGCGCAAGCTCGAACGCCTGGGTTGCGCCAAGCCGGTGGTCGGCCTGGTCGTGCCCGCGGGCTACTCGTTCAACCTCGACGGCACCAACATCTACCTGACGATGGCGGCGCTGTTCGTGGCCCAGGCCCTGAACATCGACCTCACGCTGACGCAGGAGCTCTCGATCCTGGGCGTGGCCATGCTGACCTCGAAGGGCGCATCGGGCGTGACCGGCGCGGGCTTCATCACCCTGGCCGCGACGCTGGCCGTGGTGCCGCAGGTGCCGGTGGCCGGCCTGGCTTTGATCCTGGGCGTGGACCGCTTCATGTCCGAAGCCCGCGCGCTGACCAACTTCATCGGTAACAGCGTGGCCACCATCGTCGTCGCCCGCTGGGAAGGCCAGCTCGACCGCGAGGCCCTGGACCGCGAACTGCGCGGAGGCAGCCTGGCCGGCGCCGTGGCTTCGGTGGCCGTGGCACAGGTCGCTGAACCCCATCACATGGATGAGCAAAAAGCTGCCTGAGCAAGGCCGTGCGCAAACCGGATCGATGCCGGTCAACGCGGTCATGCATGGCGCGTGTCCGGTCTGCGGCCCGGCCTGCATGGTGACGAAGATCCGCACGAAGGCCCCTGTGAAGAGGACTTCCTCGGTGACAATGTTGTCCCGATGAAGTCCTCTGTTTCATTCAGCTCATGATCCAAGGCCTGGTGCTGCTGGTGGCCGGGCAACTGGTCGGCGAGGCCGTGGTCACCGTGACCGGCCTGCCCGTGCCTGGCGCCGTGGTCGGCATGGTGCTGGTGCTGGCCGCGCTGCTGGCTCGCAAAGGGCGCATGCCCGAGGTGAGGCGGGCAGGGCAAACGCTGTTGATGCTGGTGCCTCTGTTCCTGGTGCCGATCAGCGTGGGCATCATGGAGCAGTTCGATGCGCTGCGCGCCGACGCCTGGCCGCTGACCACTGCGCTGCTCGTGAGCATTGTGCTGGGGATGGCCGCCACGGGCTTGGCTGTGCGCTGGTTCAGCCGTTTCGATGGCCTGGATGACGGCCCCGGCGGGCACGCGGCCAAGGGGCCATCAGCTCAGTCGCCAGCCCGCAATGAGGCCCACGATGGCTGAACTCCTGCACGCCGCCGCACAGGTCATCCTGGCCCTCCCCATCTTCCCGCTGGGGCTGACTTTGTCGGCCTACGCGGCGGGTACCTGGCTGCACCGCCGGGCCGGGCAGTCGCCTTTTTTCCATCCCCTGATCCTGGCGGTGGCCATCGTCATCGTGGCGCTCAAGGGCCTGGGCATGCCCTACGCCACCTACTTCGAAGGCACGCGCTTCCTGCACTGGATGCTGGGGCCGGCCATCGTGGCCCTGGCCGTTCCCCTTTACGGCGAGCTCACGCAGCTCAAGGCGCGCTGGCGCAGCACCTTGGCGGCCTTGCTGGTCGGCAGCGTGGTGGCCAGTGTTTCGGCGGTGCTGGTGGCCTGGGCGCTGGGCGGCAGCCAGGGCCTGCTGCTGGCCTTGACCACGAAGTCGGTCACCACCGCCCTGGCCACCGTGCTGGCACAAGAGATCGGTGCCAACCCTGCCATCGCGGCGACCATTGTGTTGATCACCGGCCTGTTGGGTGCCGTGATCGGGCCCTGGCTGTTCGCACGCCTGCGTCCCGGCGACGACGCGGCCCTGGGCACGGCGCTGGGCACCTGCGCCCACGCCATCGGCACCTCGCGCGCCATCCAGCTCAGCGAGGCCTGCGGCGCGTTCGCGGCCTTGTCGATGGGGCTCAACGGCCTGCTCACGGCCTTCGTGCTGCCCACGCTGATGAAATGGCTCCAGGCTTGAGCCGTGGTGGGCAGCGAGCGGGTTGCTGCGATGCCGTTTTCAAGAACGCGTCTGCGATGCAGCGCTCCAGCGCAGGGGTCCCGAAGGGCGCCACCACGCCTGGGTGAGGCAGACGTGGACGTGGCGCTCGGCGTCTGGACCGAGGCCCGATGTGCTGATACTCGCCTTGCCCTGCAGCCACAGCCATCCGCCGCTGTGCACGTCGAGAAACAGCAGCCCGACGCGCGGCTGCACCTGGATGTTGCCCAAGGTGTTGAACATCCTGTTGCCAGGGAAGTCAGGCCAGCTCAGCACGGCTTGGCCCTTGTCGTCCTGCCCGACTTGCACGAAGCCGGCCGGCCCACCCCGGTGTGACACGTCGACGCCCTCGCTGCTTGCCAATTCGTTCGACGTGGCCGAGGCACTGCTGGACGCGATGAAAAACGTGTCTGCCCGCAGGATGACAGCGCAGGCCTCCGATGTCAGCTCACCCGCCTCCCAGGCGCTTTGAATGGGCGATGCCGAAGCCTGCCAGCCCGTTTCGAAAGCGCACTCGCGGGGCTCGATGTGGCGAGGGCAATTGCCGAAGCTCTGGCGCACGCCGATGGTGGCGGTGCCCGATGCGTCGATTCGCAAGGTGCCATTGAGCCGGTTGCGCCGGCGCGTGTGGTGTTGCAAGCCGAGCAGGCCGGCCTGAACACCATGGCGCCAACCACCGATGGCAGGGTCGTCAGCGCTCAGGCGGGCATCGAGCCGCAGCGTGTGCTCATCGGGCGCCCAGGCGAAACCCGGTGGGCCGCACAGCGCGGTGGCCCAGGGGTTGCCAAGCTCGTCGAGCAGGCCGATCAACACGGCAGGCAGCAGTGGGAAAAATTCCTGGTGCTGCTGCGGCATGTGGTCGCGGATCACGCGCCGCCCCATGGCGTCCACGGCATCCCTCTGCCCAATGGCCTCGTGCCAATGGCGTTCTCCGGCGTGGAAGGGAGCACGCGTGTCGTCGGCATCAGGCATGGCAGGCCTCCGATCAGCCGCGTTGAGGTGCTTCAGGCATCGGCGTGAAGCCGGGCAGTTGCTCGATGTCTTGCAGCCAACGGCGCACGGCGGGCCACGCCTCCAGGCTCAGACCGCCGTCGCCCGCGCGCGCGGTGTAGCTGTACATGGCGATGTCGGCGATGGTGGGGTGCTGTTGCGAAGCCAGGTAGCGGCTGCGCCCCAACTGGCGCTCCATGCTGTCGAACAGGTGTTGCGAGAGGTCTGCCGCCCGTGCCTCGGGCGCGCCGCCAAACAGCTTGAGCACGCGCATGCGGGCCGGGCCATTGGCCAGCGGGCCCGCAGCGGCGCTCAGCCATTGCTGCACGCGGGCCTGGTCCAGCGCCGCTTCGGGCCACCAGGTGCGAGCGGGGTCATGCTTGAGGGCCAGGTACAGCAGGATGGCGTTGCTGTCTCCCAGGGTCACGTCGCCATCCTCGATCACCGGTACCTGCCCGAACGGGTTCATGGCGAGGAAGGCGGGCGACTTCTGCTGCCCTGCGCGCAAGTCCACGGGGTGGAGTTCGACGGGCAGGCCCAGCAGGCTGCAGAACAGGCGCACGCGGTGGGCGTGACCAGAAAGGGTGAAGTCGTGGATGCGGATGGGGGGCATGGCGGTGGCCTCGGGTTGGGATGGCGGGAGAAGATGTCCTGCACGATAGGAGATGGTGGCCGGTTTTGGAATCACCGCCTGCTGGCTTGCAGCGTTGCAGAAAATGCAACAATGGGGCATGGATCAGATCGAAGCCATGCGCGCTTTCATGGCCGTTGTCGACGCCTCGGGTTTTGCTGGCGCGGCACGCCAGATGGGGGTTTCCACCGCGACCGTGACGCGGCAGGTGGCCGCGCTCGAGCAGCACCTGGGCGCGCGCCTGTTGATCCGCACCACCCGCAGCCTGCGCTTGACGGACGCAGGGCACCGCTACCTGGCGGATGCGCGCGCCATCCTGCAAGCCCTGTCTGACGCCGACGCACTCGCGCGCGGTGCCCACGTGGAGCCCGTGGGCCTGCTGCGGGTGACGGCTCCCGTGGTGTTCGGCCGCCTGCACCTGTTGCCGGTGGTGCTGTCTTTCCTGAAGGCGCACCCCAAGGTCTCGGTGCAGACCCATTTCGTCGACCACGTCACCCACTTGATCGACGAAGGGCTGGACGTGGCTCTGCGCATCGGGCGGCTTCCTGATTCGAGCCTGCGAGCCGTGCCGTTGGGCTCTGTGCGGCGGGTGATTGTGGCCTCGCCCGCTTACCTGCGCCGTCATGGCGTGCCACGAACACCGGACGACATCCAACGCCACCAGGTCATCGGGATCGACCGGGCAGGGCACCCGTTTCAGCCTTGGGTGTTGCGCGGTCAGGCCTTGGCTTTTCGCAAGGCGGGCGGTCCGGCGCTTCAAGCCGTTGACGTGCCGCTGCGGCCCGTCACCATGCCGCCTGTGCGCCTGATGGTCAACCACAACGAGGTGGTGCGTGATGCAGCCGAGGCAGGGGCTGGCCTGGCGCGCTTGCAGTCTTACCAGGCAGCCGAAGCGGTGGCTGCGGGGCGCTTGCGCATCGTCATGGCCGAGTGGGAGCCGCCCGCCTCACCCGTTCACCTCGTGCACGCCGATGCGCGCGCGGCGACGGCCAAGGTCAGCGCATTCCTGAGCCATGCCACGCCGCGCTTGCGCCAACTGCTGCAGGCGCTGGACGAGCAACTGGCCTGAACAGGTTCAACCCGCTCAGACGAAGAGGCTGGTTCACGGACGATGCCTTCGTCCGCGCTTGCGAGGCGCCATGTGATCCACGAGCGCATGCTCCACAGCTCCGGGTTGCTCGGCGTACCTTCTGCTGAGGTCGAACGCAGCCCGAACGTCTTCAATCACCTGGTCGGTGTAGCCCTTGGGCCGATGCGGCTCGATGGGGCTCAATGTCGAGCGCAGCATCTGCTCCCAGTGCTGTTTCACCAGCGCGTTGGCACGAAGCAGGTATGCGCATGCGTCCGATGGCTCGACATCGAAGTGCTCCGCAGCCGCGATGAGTCGAAACGCATCGACGCCTGTGCCGCCATCGATCCCCGTGTCATCCTGTGCCCCCGGTTTGGGGCGCCAGAGCTTGTCGATGCGTGCCGGCTTCAACCGCGTCAAGCCGATTTTGTCGATGCCTTGCCCTGTGCTGACGGTTTCCGTTCAGCCAATGCGAGGCTTGCCTTGTCGTTTTGTGCTTGGCGAAGTTAACCAGCAGCCGTGGAAGTGAACTGGCTGGAGATCAACATCGCGCCGCACGCGCACTTGTCACCATGCCGGGCTGCGGGCTGGCCGTCGATGATCATCGTTGGGTCGCCCGAGACGATGACGGTGGTGCCGCCATGGCCCTTTTTCGGGCAGGTGACTTCGTCGCCCACACGGGCGATGCGTTCGCCATGGACGTCGGTGGTTTGAGACGAGCCGATGACGACGCCGCCGTGGTCGGTGCGGGTGCGTTGCGCGCGCAGGCGCGACTGTACGCGGGCACCCCGCCCGGCCTCTTCCCCCCATGCTGGGCAAATTGTTACCGTTTGCGGTGAGGGGCAGGCGCGATGAACGAATCGCGCTGCGGCGCGGATCAGTCCTTGCCGTCCCTCGACATCGGCACGCCGGGCGCTGGCACCACCGAGATGCTGTTGTCGGGCGAGCCATCAACGAGCCGGTCCGAGTAGCTCAGGTAGACCAGCGTATGCCGCTGCGGGTCGAGCATGCGCACGATGCGCAGGCGCTTGAAGACCAGCGATGTGCGTTCGGTGAACACTTCTTCCTGTTGCGGAAGCTTCCCCTTGACCACCAGCGGACCGGTCTGGCGGCACGAAATCGAGGCTTCGGAGCGGTCTTCGGCCAGGCCGAGCGCGCCCTTGATGCCGCCGGTCTTGGCCCGCGCGACGTAGCAGGTCACGCCTTGCACCTTCGGGTCGTCGTGCGCATCGACCACGATCTTGTGATCGGGCCCGACGAGCTTGAAGACGGTGTCGACCTCGCCGATCGAGTCGGCATGGGCATGGCCTGCCAGCACGAGCAGCAGGGCGGAAGCGATGATGCGAAACATGGATGCCATGGCGAATCCTCCTGATCCTGAAGGCGTGGACGATGCCAGGGATCATGCCTCGGCTTGCTGGTGTCTTGCACATGCCTTGCGGGCGGCTGGATTTGATGTCCAATCCGGCCATGAGCCTCACCCCTGCATCTCACCCAGGCACACCCGCCTCACCCTTGGACACCCAGGTCGATCACCGCCTGACCGAGCTGGAGATCAAGGCCGCTTTCACCGAAGACCTGCTGGAGGAGCTCAACCGAACCATCGTGCGCCAGCAACAGCAGATCGACATGCTGGTGCGCGAGCTGCTGCAACTTCGCGAGCAGGCCGATGCGTCGCAACCGGCCTTCCGCAGCTTGCGTGACGAGTTGCCTCCGCATTACTGATGCCTGTCCCGAGCCAGTTCGGGACGGCCGCTCCAGGCCCCTGAGCAAGCCCTGCTGCGACACCCCTACCGCAGCTGCCAACCTCAAGTTTTGTGAAGTGCTTGTCGATACACCGTCCGCAGGGTAGTCTGTGAGCTCCCCGCCTGTTCTGGTTTGTCGCGCACGGGTTGCCGCACGGAGGGTTCGTTCATGGGCATGATGGCTTTCTTCACCCGCCGGGATCCGGTGGCGCTGGCGATGCGCCCCGAAACCCAGCGCGAGGCCATCGTCGCCAGCCTGTTGGCCTGGGCCTGGGCCGTCGAGGCCCGAGACCCCTGGACAGGTGGCCACCTCTGGCGCGTCGCCCGCTACACCGAGCTGTTGGCTGGTCGAGCCGGCATGGCTCCGCAAGAGCGTGCCCAGGTGGCGCTGGCTGCTTTCGTGCATGACATCGGCAAACTCTCTGTGCCCGATGCCATCCTGCGCCAGAGCGAACCCCTGAGTGAAGCCGCGCACGCGGTGGTGCGCACCCACCCCGAGATGGGCGCGCGTCTGCTGGCCGGCCACCCCTATGGCCCCCTCGTGCATGACATCGTGCTGCTGCACCACGAGACACCGGATGGCCGTGGCTACCCCCGTGGCCTGAGTGGCCCCACGATCCCGGCCGGTGCGCGCATCGTCGGCCTGTGTGATGCGTTCGACGCCATGACCACGCGCCGGCCCTGGCGCGCGGCCATGAGCGTCAGCGAGGCCCTCTCGGCCATCGAGGTTCAGCTGGGTCGCCAGTTCGACGATTTCCTGGGTCGGCACTTCCTGGCGCTGGCGCGCGAAGGCGCATTCGAGGGGATCCTCGGCCACAGCGACGAAGGCATGCCCTTGCAGCATTGCGCCACCTGTGGCCCGACCATGGTGCAGCGGCGCGAGCACCACGTCGGCGAGCACCTGCATTGCCCGGTCTGCGGGGCTCGGCACAGGCTGGTGGCTGCGGCCGGCTCTGGGTCAGGGCATCGGGGGCTCATCGCCGAACCCACGGGTGCCTTCGGCTCGCCAATGGACTTGCTGCCGCAACCCGACCACGCGCTCATCCGACGGTTCGTGCAGGACACGGTGGGTTTGGCTGTGCAGGCGGCTTACGCCCCGGCCTGAGGCTTGATTCCACATGGTGACAAGCGCTGTGACACACTGCGCCCTTCACGGGCTGCAGTTCGGGCCCTGTCATCCTTGTCCGAACTCCCATGACCGCTTTTGACCGCTTTCTCCTCTTCGGGGTCGTCCCCGTCATCGTCCTCATCACCTTGCTGGAAGGGTGGTGGCTGTCCAGGCGCCATGCCGGCCAGGTCTATGACTGGGGCGCCACCGGCATGTCGATGCTCGACCTGATCACGCGCCTGCTGGTCAACCTCTACGTGCCTTTCGCCTTGTCGACGCCAGTGACCAACTGGGCGCGCGAGCACCGCCTGGCCGATTTCTCGCTTGATGGCTGGCAGGCCTTCCTGCTGCTCTTTTTCGGGCTGGAGTTCTGCTACTACTGGTTCCACCGTGCTTCGCACCGCATGCGCTGGTTCTGGGTCAACCATTCGATCCACCATTCGCCCAATCAGCTCAACCTGGCGGCGGCCGTGCGCATCGGCATCTTCGGCAAGGTCTCCGGCACCTTCGTGTTTTTCGCTCCTCTGGTCTGGCTGGGCTTCGATGCCAAGTTGGTGGCGATCGCCCTGACGGTGAACCTGCTCTACCAGTTCTGGATCCACGCCACCTGGCTGCCCAAGCTGGGGTGGCTGGAGGGCATCCTCAACACGCCCTCGGCGCACCGCGTGCACCATGCCTCCAACCCGCAATACATCGACGCCAACTATGGCGGCGTGTTGCTGATTTTTGACCGCCTGTTCGGCACCTACGTGCCGGAGCGCGAAGACGTGCCGCCTCGCTACGGCCTGGTCAAGCCCATCCTGAGCAACAACCCGCTGAAGGTGTGGTTCACCGGCTGGTTCGACCTGCTGCGTGACCTGGCATCCGCACGCAGCCTGCGCGAGGCGCTGGGCTACATCGTGCTGCCGCCCGGCTGGCGACCGGGGCAACCGGTGCCGCGCGCTGAACGCCACGCGTCGGAGGTGCCGCTGCCGTGAGCGTGCCCGTGCCGGACGCCCAGCGTCGCCTCGTCGACCGACTGCACCAGCGCTTGCAGGAACAGGCCCATGGTCACGAGGTGGCGTGCATCGAAACCCACCTCAGTTGGGTGCTGGTCACGCCCACCGAGGCCTTCAAGGTCAAGAAGGCGGTGGACCTGGGCTTTGTCGATCAGCGCGGGCGCGAGGCGCGCCGCCAGGCTTGCGAAACCGAGGTGAGGCTCAATCGGCGCACGGCACCCTCGCTGTACCTGGGCGTTCGTGGCATCGATGCGAATGGCCAATGGGTTTTGGCGAATGACCGCCAGGCCGTGGATCACGCCGTGCACATGCGCCGCTTCGACCCGGCCGCCACGCTCGATCAGTTGTTGTGCCTCGATGGCGATGTGAGCGACGAGGTGGCCGAACGCTGGATCGATCAACTGGTGGATCAGATCGTGGCCATGCACGCGCAGGCACGCCACGCCACGCATGGAGGCCTGATCGACGATCTGCGCCGCGCCACCCACGAAACCGTGCCCTCCTGGCGCGCCGTGTGCGAAGGCCCCGAACAATGGGACCGGGTCGACAGCGTGCTGCACGCCATCGCCGAACGCGAGCGGGCGCTCGATGGCCTGTGCCGGCAGAGGCGCAGCGATGGCTTCGTGCGCGAATGCCATGGCGACCTGCACCTGGGCAATGTCTGCGTGTTCGAGGGGCGGGTCACGGTGTTCGATGCCATCGACTTCTGCGAGCCCTTGCGCACGCTGGATGTCATGAACGACCTGGCCTTCCTGTTGATGGACCTGTTGGTGCGCGAGTGGCCGCAATTGGCCTGGCGCGCGCTGTCGCGTTACCTGGATGCGACGGGTGACCACGCCGGTGTGCCGCTGCTGGCTTCGGCCATGGCCTGGCGCGCGCTGGTGCGCTTCAAGGTGGCGCGGCTGCAGGGTGGCCCACAAGGCGAGGCCCTGGCCGAGCGCTACCTGTCAGGCGCGATCCAGCTGCTGTCGCCGCGCCAGCCTGTGCTGGTGGCGATGCAAGGCGTGTCGGGCAGTGGCAAGTCGGCCGTGTCGCAGCGCCTGCTGGCGTGCCTCGGGGCCATCCGCTTGCGCTCCGATGTCGAGCGCCACCGCTTGCACGCGCCTGGTGAACCGGCCGATCACTCGGCCGATGCGCGCGAGGCGGTCTACGATGCGCTGTTTGATCGGGCCGAGGGCCTGTTGCGGGCTGGCCAGCGCGTGGTGCTCGACGCCACCTTCCTGGCGTTGGCGCAGCGCGAGCGGGTGCGCGAGTTGGCCGAGCGTCTGCAAGTGCCTTGGGCCTGGGTGCAGTGCGAAGCCCCGGTCGAGGTCATGCTGGCGCGCCTGGCCGCTCGGCAGGGTGATGCCTCCGAGGCCGATGGACGGGTGCTCATTTGGCAACTGGCCAGTTCGCCCAAACCGTTTGGCGAATCGGAGCAGGTGCGGCTCATGCATGTGAGCACGACCTTGCCTTTGTCGCACTGGGACTCGCCGGACTCGTGGCTGCCGCTGTGGAACCTGCTGGGACTCACGCCGCCGCCGTCGGAGGCTTTGCCTGATTGAGCCCCGCCGCCAGCCCGGCGACGGTCAAATCCAGCATCACGTCCAGCGTGTGCTGCGCATCCCGCCCGTCCAGCAAGTTGAGGCGGTCTAGCTCGACCAGGCCGTGCAACCCTGCCCAGAGTGCCGTGCCCACATCACGCGGGTCGTGCGCCAGGGGCAGGGCGTCAGCCAGTTCGAGCACGAAGGCCCAGATGGCATCGTGGCTGGGCGGTGCCTGTTCGCCGCTGCGCACCTCAGCCATCTTGACCTGGTATAGAGCGGGGCGCGAGCGGGCGAAATCGAGGTAGGCACGTGCCAGCGTGCGCAGGGCGAGCAGAGGTGGCTGCCCGGCGCTGGCCGTGCGCAAGGCGTCCAGCAGGATGCGGCTGCCTTCTTCGGCCAGGGCCGCCACCAACTCGGCCTTGCCGGGGAAGTATCGGTACAGCGCGTTCGGCGCGACCTGCAAACCGGACGCCAACGCGCGCATCGACAGGGCTTGCAGCCCCTCGCTTTCGAGCGTGTCCAGCGCCACCTCAAGAATGGTTTCTCGGCTGAGTTTGCGGGGGTAGGACATGGGGGCGAATGTACCCGGTTGACGATTGGGGTTTGTAAAGTGTACGCTGTACATCATGATCCAGTTCCAGCTCAATGGCCGCTCCGTGCAGGCCGATGTCGAACCCGACATGCCCCTGCTGTGGGTGCTGCGCGATGAACTCGGCCTCACCGGCACGAAGTTCGGCTGCGGCGTGGGCGCGTGCGGCGCCTGCACGGTGCACCTCCAAGGCGCGGCCATCCGCTCGTGCGTGATGCCGGTGGTGGCGGTGGCTGGCCAGTCGGTGCGCACCATCGAAGACGAGGGCGACCCGGTGTTAGCGCGCCTGCAGGCCGCGTGGGTCGCGCACCAGGTGCCCCAATGCGGCTACTGCCAAAGCGGCATGTTGATGGCAGCGGCCGCGCTGTTGCGGCAGAACCCACGGCCCTCCGACGCCGACATCGACGCGGCCATGACCAACTTGTGCCGATGCGGCACCTACGTGCGCGTGCGCGCCGCCATCCACACGGCGGCCGAGACGCCGGCGCCGCCGACCACGGGGGTTGCATGAAGCCGCGCATGAAACCAGGCCTGATGAGCCCGACCTCGTGGGGCGGCCCCGCCATGAGCGAGGGCGTTGACCGCAGCCGCCGCCGCTTCCTGCTGGCTGGTGCCGCGCTGGGCGGCGGCCTGTTGGTGGGCTGTGGTGCGCCCACGCCCGAAGACCGCCTGGGCGGCCCCGACGTGCTGCCCGTGCGCGAAGGCCATGTCGCCCTCAACGGCTGGGTGCGCATCGCGCGCGATGGCACCGTGACCGTGGCCGTGCCGCGAGCCGAGATGGGGCAGGGCGTGTTCACCGCGCTGCCGCTGCTGCTGGCCGAAGAACTCGACGCCGATTGGGACGACGTGCGCGCCGAGCCCGCACCGGTTGATCGCATTTACGCCAACCAGGCCATGATGCTCAATGCGCTGCCCTTCGGGGTCGAGGAAGACGGCTGGTTGGTGCGCGCCAGCTCGGCCATGATGGAGCGCCTGGGCAGCGTGCTGTCGCTGCAAGCCACGGGTGGCTCCAGCAGCATCCGCGATGCCTGGTGCCCCTTGCGAGTGGCCGGCGCCACCGCGCGCGCCATGCTCGTGCAGGCGGCGGCCCAACGCTGGCAGGTCGAGTTCTCGGCTTGCCGCACCGATGCGGGCCACGTCATCCACCCGGATGGACAGCGCAAGCTGGGTTATGGAGAGCTCGCCACCGAGGCCGCCAAACTGCCACCTCCCGCGCACGTCCGCCTGAAGGACCCGAAGCAGTTTCGCCTCATCGGCCACGCCGCGCCGCGCCAGGACATCCCGGCCAAGGTCAATGGCTCGGCGGTGTTCGGCATCGACGTGCGCGTGCCGGGCATGGTCTACGCCTCGCTGATCCAGGCGCCGGTGTTTGGCGCCGAGGTTGCCTCCTTCGATGGGGGTGAGGCGCTCAAGCAGCGCGGCGTCTTGCAGGTGATCCGCATCCCGCACGCGGTGGCGGTCATCGCCGACAACTGGTGGCGCGCCAAGCAGGCGCGTGAGCTGGTCAAGGTGCAATGGACGGCCACGCCTCACGATGCCTATGCGAGCCAGGACCTGGCCCGCGCGGCTGACGAGGCCTTGCGCGATGGCTTCGGCATGCCCTATGTGATGCGGGGCGACGCAGAGGGACGCATCGAGCAGGCCCGGCAGGCCGTGGCCGGGCAAGCAGGTCAGTCAAGTTCGTCCCAGGCTCCGGCCGGCGGTCCGGGCCCGCGCCTGCTCGAAGCCCGCTACCACGCACCCCACGTTGCGCACGCCGCGCTGGAACCCATCAACTGCACAGCCCGCGTGCAAGAGGGCCGCGTCGAAGTCTGGGCCTCGACCCAGGTGGCCTCGCTGGCACGCTGGCGGGCCGCGCAAGTGGCCGGTGTCGACACCGAACAGGTCACCTTGCACCTGCCGTTGCTCGGCGGCGGTTTCGGGCGCCGGCTGGAGGTCGACATGGTGGAGCAGGCCGTTCGATTGGCCATGCAGACGCAAGGCAAGCCCGTGAAAATGGTGTGGACGCGCGAGGAGGACACCCAGCACGACTTTTATCGCCCGGCGGCCTGGGCCGATTTCCGCGCCGCGCTGGATGAACAGGGCCGCGTCATCGCCTGGCACAACCGCGTGGCCGCTCAGCCGCCCACCAACATGGCCATGGTGCGCCTGCTGCCCTGGGCCTCCACCAAGCTGCCAGACAAAAGCCAGATCGAGGGCGCTTTCGACGTGCCCTACGCCATCGAGCACATGAAGGTGCAGCAGTTGCAGCTCGAATCGCCCGTGCCGGTGGGCTACTGGCGCAGCGTGGGCCATTCGTACAACGCCTTCTTCACCGAATGCTTCGCCGACGAACTGGCCCACGCCGAGGGGGCCGACCCGGTGGCCTGGCGGCGTGCGCGGCTGGGCTCGCAGCCTCGCCATCGCGCCGTGCTCGACGAGGTGGCTCGCCGCGCGGGCTGGGGCACGCCATTGCCGCCTGGGCATGCGCGAGGCGTGGCCTTGCAGGGCAGTTTCGGCTCGATCTGCGCTCAGGTGGTCGAAGCCTCGATCGAGGGCGCCGAGGTGCGCGTGCACCGTGTCACCTGCGTCATCGATTGCGGCGTGGTGGTGCACCCCGACACGGTGATCGCGCAGATGCAAGGCGGCATCGTGTTCGCGTTGACGGCGGCCCTGTTCGGCGAGATCACCGTGTCCGAAGGACGTGTGCAGCAAAGCAGCTTCCCCGACCAGCCGCTGCTGTCGCTGGCGCGCACGCCACGCATCGACGTGCACCTGATGCCGAGTGCGCACCCGCCAGGCGGCGTGGGCGAGCCGGGCGTGCCGCCGTTGGCCCCGGCGTTGGCCAATGCGCTGTTCGTGCTCACGGGCGAGCGGCTGCGCAGCCTGCCTCTGCGCCTGAAGCCTGGTGGGAACGATCCGGACACGGCGGTGTCGTGAGCCGCTGCACCGAACTGGGCGAGGCATCGGGAGGACCCGGTCTTTCTTCGCCCCGGGTTGTGGCCTTGGTGCTTGCTGCGGGCCGTGCCAGCCGCTTCGGCTCGGACAAGCGCCAGGCCCGCTTGCCCGATGGCCGCTGTTTGCTGGAAGCGGTCTTGCAAACTCAGCGCGAAGCCTGTGATGACGTGCGCGTGCTCCTGCGCCCTGACGACGCGTGGGGCCGGGCGCTGTGCACCGAGCACGGTGCCGCATGGCTGACGGTGCCGGATGCCGACCGGGGCATGGGACGCACCCTGGCCGCAGGCCTGCGCGCGCTGATGAACGACGAAAGTTCGGTCGCAGGTGCCGCATCGTCGATGCCCGGTTTCGACGCCGCGCTCATGGTGCTGGCCGACATGCCCTGGGTTCAGACCGCCACGGTGAGGGCCCTGGTCAGCGCCTTCCAACGCGAAGGCCGACCCGCCTGGCCCTGGCATGGCGGCCAACCTGGCCACCCCCGCCTGTTGCCCCGAGCAGACTGGCCCGCCTTGTTCGATCTGTCGGGTGACGAGGGCGCGCGCCACACCGTGGACTGGTTTCGAGCCACCCGTGTCGATGTGCCCGATCGCGGCATCCTGATCGACATCGACACACCAGCCGACCTGGGCGGATAACATTGGCTCCATCTGGTCACCATCGATGACCAACACCGCCAAACCATGTCCGACGCCGACAACGCTTCCCCCCAGTCCACCCCTTCGCCAAGTCGCTCGCGCATGGTCGTCCGTGTCGGGGCTGGCGCGGCGCTGGTCGCGGCAGCCTGGACGGGTGCCGTGGGGCACTGGCTGCCCGGCTGGTTGCGTCCGCGTGTGGAAGCCGCCGCGTCTGATGCCCTCGGCACGCCTGTGCGCCTGGGTGGCCTCGCCATCGCACCCTGGCGCCTGGAAGTCACCGCCACCGATCTGGCCGTGGGCCCCGCAGAGCGGCCCTGGCTCAAGCTCAAGCAGGCCGAAGCCGGGCTGTCGCTGGAGTCGCTGTGGCGGTTTGCTCCGGTCATCAAGCGGGTCGATCTGCAAGCCCCTGAGCTCGATGTCGAGCGCCTGAGCGCCGACCGCTTCAACTTCTCGCCGCTGCTCGACAAATTGCGGCAGCCCTCGCCCGAGCCGAATGCAGACACCGGCCCGGCGCGCTTCGCCATCTTCAACATCCGCCTGCATGACGGCGTGGTGCGCTACGCCGACCGCGTGCTCGACCAGTCGCACCTCATCGACCAGATCCGCCTGGAGGTGCCCTTCCTGAGCAGCCTGCCCAGCGATGTCGACGTCACGGTGCAGCCATTGCTGGAGGCCCGCATCGACGGCAGCGCCTTGCGCGTGGCCGGCCGCACCCACCCCTTCCAGGCGACGCTGCACAGCGAGGTCGATGTGCGCTGGCAGGACGTTGACCTGGTGCACTGGCTGGACGCCGTGCGGCCTCTCATGCCCGAGCCCTGGCGTCCGCAGGCTCGCGAGGGCCGCCTGGACACCGACCTCAAAGTGGTGTTCGAGCAGCGGCCCGCGCCGGCCTTGCCCCTGCTGGCCGTCCAGGGCCGCTTGGGGGTGAGGGGGCTCGACCTCTCATTGCCGGCCGTGCCGGGAGCCGGCGCGTTGGACGCCCGTTGGCAACAACTCGAACTCAACGGCCTCGACCTGCAACCGCTGGCCCGCAAGGTCACGCTGGGCAAGCTGTCGCTCGATGGCGTGGGCGTCAAGCTGCGGCCAGCCACGGGTGCGGCGCAAGGCTCGCTGAACGCTCGCGGTGCATCCACTGTCGCCTCGGCAGCAGGCGACGCCGCCACCCTCAAGGCATCGCCATCTGCATCGTCACCGGCCGCGCCCTGGTCCTGGTCGGTCGGCCAGATTCGCATCACGCTGGCCGATGCCGATGTGCAGAACTTGGCCGCCCCTTGGCCACGCCTGACCCAAGGCCTCATCGAAGTCCAGGGGCTGGACGGCGGCGAACGCGCCAAGCCCGCCAAGTGGACGCTGTCGCTGGCCGATGAGCACGAAGGGCGCATCGCGGCACAAGGCCAGGCGCAGATCGCGCAGGGGACGGCCGAGGCCGAGCTGCAAGTCGACCAATGGCGACTCCCCCCTTGGCTCGCGCCCGTGGGGCAAAGCGGTCTGCTGCCGGTGATGTTGACGCAAGGACAATTGAACCTGCACACCCGCGTGCGCCTGAACGCCTTGTCCTCGCCCACAGGTCAGCCGCCCATGTTGCACATCGAGGGCACCGGCCTGGGCATCGAGGGCGCACAGGTTCTGTTGGCGCCGCCTGCCCGGGGCTCATCGGGCTCCGCCACGAGCCCCGATGCCGACCACGCCAACTGGCGCTCGCTGACCCTCGACGGCGTCGAGGCCGATGTCAGCCTCGCCGAAGGCGCCTCTGGCCTGCGACGGTTGCATGTTGCCAGCGTGACCGCCGATGCGCTGGATGCAGCCGTCTCGCGCGATGCACAGGGGCGCGTGTTGGCTGGCCTGATGCGGGCCACCGCGCCTGCGGCCTCGGCGGAGCCTGCGCGCTCCGCCTTGCGCGCCTCACCCCGCCCCCAGCCTTCTGAGCCACCCACCATCTCGGTCGACCTCGTGCAATGCCGTGGCTGCGCCGTGCGCTTCACCGACCAGGGCGTGCAGCCCACCGCCCGTTTCGCCTTGCAGCAGGCCGACCTGAGCGTGCAAGGCGTTTCGCAGCAACTCAACCAGGCCATGAAGGTCGACCTCCGCACCCGCGCGCAGGGACAGGGCCAGCTCGCTTTCAAGGGCGAGTTGCGGCCCCAGCCGCTGTCGATCAAAGGTCAGTTGTCGGCCAGCGCGCTCGACCTGCGCGCCTTGCAGCCTTACCTTTCGCCCCACGTCAACGTGACGCTGGCAGGCGCCATGGCTGCGGCCCAGGGCCAGGTGAACGTGGACGCTGCCCGCAGCGGCAGCGGCGAGGCGTTCCATGTACGCTACCAAGGCCGGTTGGGCTTGCAAGACCTGCGCCTGCGCGATCGCGTCAACGACGCGCTGCTGCTGCGCTGGACCAGCTTCGCGCTCGACCGCGCCGACCTCGCCTGGCGCGACGGCGCCATCGATGCCGACCTCGGCTTCATCGCCCTCAAGGATTTCTACGGCCGCGTCATCGTCAACCGCGATGGCAGCCTGAACCTGGCCAGCATCGTGCGCCGCAGCGGCGAAGCGCAGCCCACCTCGGTGACCACGCCGCAGGATGCGGGCAAGCCGGCCGTGGCGGCGGCGCCAGGCGGCACATCGCCCCGCCTGCGCTGGCAAGGCATCCACCTCGAAAAGGGCGAGGTCGATTTCACCGACACCTTCATCCAGCCCAACTACTCCGCCCACCTCACGCGTCTGGCCGGCGACATCTCTGCCGTCTCGTCGACGCTGCCCGAGCCCGCCAAGGTCGAGGTCAACGCCACGCTCGACGACAGCGCGCCCGTGCGCATCAGCGGCCAACTGCATCCACTGGGTGCCAGGCTCTTCACCGACATCCAAGGCGTGGCCAAGGGCATCGAGCTCACCCGCTTCACGCCCTATTCAGCGCGCTACGCCGGCTATGCCATCGAGAAAGGCACGCTGTCGGTCAACGTGCATTACCGCGTCGATGGCGGCAAGCTCCAGGCCGACAACCAAGTCTTCCTCGACCAGCTCACCTTTGGCGAACGCGTCGAGAGCCCGCAGGCCACCAAGCTGCCCGTGCTGCTCGCTGTTTCGCTGCTCAAGAACACCAAGGGCGAAATCGATGTCAACCTGCCCATCTCCGGTTCGCTCGACGACCCGGAGTTCTCGGTGGGCGGCATCATCTGGCGTGTCATCGCCAACCTGCTGACCAAGGCGGTGGTCGCGCCGTTCTCCTTGCTGTCCGGTGACGACGGCGGTGAACTGGGCAGCGTGCCCTTCCAGCCGGGCGTGGCCGTGCTCGATGAAACCGCGCGCACGCGGCTCGACAAGCTCGCCGAGAAGCTCAAGGATCGCCCTTCGCTCAAGCTCGAAGCCACTGGCTGGGCCGATGCCGACCTCGACCTGGAGGGCCTGCGCCAGGCCCATGTGCAGGAGCTCATGCGCCGCGCCAAAGCCAAGGCCAAAGGGCTGGATGTGGACGAGGTGGTGATCGACCCCGCCGAGCGCAGCACCTGGCTGAAGGCCGCCTACCAGGCCGCCGACATCAAGAAGCCGCGCAACTTCATCGGCATGGCCCAGAGTCTGCCCGACGAGCAGATGACGGCCCTGCTCAAGGCCAGTGCCGTGGTCGACAAGGCCACGCTCAAGGCCCTCGCCGACGACCGCGCCAACGAGGTCAAGGCCTACCTCAGCGAACGGCTCGACCCCGAGCGTGTGCGGCTGACGGCTTCTCGCGTGGGGGCCGAAGGCCAGGTCGCCGAGAAATCCGGCGGCAGCAGCGTGCTGTTCGAGTTGCGTTAACGCCCGGCATCGATGCCAATGCCGAGCAATCCGCACGGTCGGCGGCCTTTCCAGGGCGCCCTGGTGTGACGTGAGCGGGGCGAGGCTGCACACTGCTTGCACCAGGAGGGCGCCATGAACGTCACATCCATCGCCATGAGCGGCATGCAGGCGGCGTCCAACCGCCTCGACGTAGCCGCCAACAACATCGCCAACAGCCAGACGCCAGGTTTCCGCCGAGACATGGTGATGCAGCAGACGCAAGAGCAGGAAGGCGTGCTCACCGTGGTCGGCAAAGCCCAGGAAGTGGGCCCTGACCTCGCAGCCGACCTCGTCGAGCAGATGCAGGCCACCTACGCCTTTCGCGCCAACCTGCGCACCATCGAGGCCGACAAGCACATGAGCGGCAGCCTGCTCGACATCCAGGCCTGAAGCGTGCGGCCTGGCGGTCACGCTCGGGCCACTCCCACGCTCCAGCCCCGCCCCAGCCTCGCCCCTTGCCCGGCCACGGGTGCGCCGCACCACCCGTCAGCTGTCGCCCCGTGACCGCCAAGCTCGCGCGACAATGCGTCTGGCACCCCGCCTTCAGCGCGGCGGGTGCCCAGCCGTGACCGATCCGCAACTCACCTCCGCGCCACCCGCACCCCAGGCGGTGCCCGACCGCCTCATCGCCCACCTCGACATGGACGCCTTCTACGCGTCGGTCGAGCTGCTGCGCTACCCGGAGCTTCAAGGCCAGCCGGTGGTGATTGGCGGGGGGCGCCGACGCCAGCCCGATCCCCATGCTGACGGCGGCGAGCAAACCGTCCACCATGCCCGCCTGCGCGACTACGCCGGCCGAGGCGTCGTCACCACCGCCACCTACGCCGCCCGCGCCTTTGGCGTGCACTCCGGAATGGGCCTGATGAAGGCCGCCGCGTTGGCTCCCGACGCCATCCTGCTGCCCGCCGATTTCGACGAGTACCGCCGCCTCTCGCGCTTGTTCAAGGCGGCCGTCGCCACCATCGCGCCCGTGATCGAAGACCGCGGCATCGACGAGATCTACATCGACCTGGGCGATGTGCCCGGCGCGCGTGACCGCACCTCGCAAGACCCCATGGCCGGCGCGCGCGAGGTGGCTTCGCGCATCAAGCAGGCGGTGCGCGAGGCCACCGGCTTGAGCTGCTCCATCGGCGTCACGCCCAACAAGCTGCTGAGCAAGCTGGCATCCGACCTCGACAAGCCCGACGGCCTGACCCTGCTCAGCCACGCCGACCTGCCCGAGCGCGTGTGGCCCCTGCCGGCCTCACGCATCAATGGCATCGGCCCGAAAGCCAACGCCCGCCTGGGCGAGATCGGCATCCACACCATCGGTGAACTGGCCGCCGCCGACCTGTCGGTGCTCGTTGAAACCTTCGGCAGCAGCCATGGCCAGTGGATGCACGCTGCCGCGCACGGCCGCGACGAACGCCCCGTCGTCACCTGGCGCGAACCCAAATCCATCAGTCGTGAAACCACCTTCGAGCGCGACCTCCACCCGCGCGAGGACCGTGCCCTGCTCACCCCGATCCTCACCCGCTTGTGCGAGCAGCTCGCAGCCGACCTGCTGCGCAAGGGCTATGCGGGCCGCAGCGTGGGTGTCAAGCTGCGCTACGATGATTTCCACATCGTCACCCGCAGCCTGAGCCTGCCGCACGCCACGCGCGACGCCGCCCTCATCCGCCAAGGGGCTGGCCGCTGCCTCAAGACAGTGCCCCTGGATCAGCGCTTGCGCCTGATTGGCGTGAAAATGTCGTCCTTGGTGCCCGGCGACGGGAGTGCGCCGCCGTCCGACCTCGGGCCGCGCTCGCTGCCCCTCTTCGACCTCTTCGACCTGACCGAAACTTGATCCTCCCGGCGGCGTTTCTTTTCCCGCCCAGTTCACACCATGTCTTCACCCTCGCTGCCTTCCTTGCGCGTCCTGGCCATCCTGGCCGCGACGGCGTCGCTGTCTTCGCTGTCGGGTTGCAGCGTGGTGGCCGTGGCCGATGCGGCGGTCACGGTGGCCTCCACCGCTGTCGGCGTGACGGCTACGGTGGTCGAGACGACCGTGGACGTGGCCGCCGCCGGTGTGCGCGCCGCCACCGGCGATGACAAGGGCCCCGCGAAGGCCGATGAGAGGGCCGTCGAGCAGAAGGCGAACCCCGGCCAGCCGCCCGAACCCGCACAAGCCGCGAATCCAACAACGCCACAGTCGGCAGCGCCCAATGCCCAGGGCGGCTCGGCCGCACCGCAGCGCACCTGGCAAGAACCCACCTGGCCCGTCAGCCATTGAAGGGTGCAGGGTGAGGCGATGGCCGACGCAGCCGCCTGGTTGACCATCCAGCCCCTGGGGGCGCGCGTGCCCGTGCCAGCCGGCCAGAGCCTGCTGGAAGCCGCGCTTGCCGCCGGCATTGAACTGCCGCGTTCTTGCCGCAACGGCACCTGCCGCGCCTGCCGCTGCCAGATGGTGTCAGGCAGTGTGCGCTACCGCATCGAGTGGCCCGGCCTCAGCCCCGATGAGCACGAGGCCGGCGAGGTGCTGCCCTGCGTGGCGCTGCCGCAGGGCGATGTCACGTTGAACCAGCCTTTGGCGCGTCGGGCGTCCACCTGAAACGCGGCTGGCGCACGCCGTTGCTTTCCACTTCTTCGGTGAACATCGCGAAGGGCCGCACCCACAGCGCGCCCTCGCCATAAAGCGGGCGGTAGACGACCAGCGCCTCGTGCGTTTCGCTGTGCCGGGCCACGCCGTGAACCTCGTACAGGCCGCCCTTGTGATGGGTGTACAGGCCGGAGGGCAGGGTGGGCAGGGGCGTCAGGTCGTCCTCAATGCGCATGGGGCAGAGCTCAACTTTACAAATCCTTTACGAAGAAGATTGTCCACGAACCGCGCGTGGTTGGCGTTGTACACCTCAAGGACGCGAGTCCTGACCTTCCTCAGTGAACTGTTTCCACCACGACCCAAGGACATCATCATGAAGATCCGTCTGCTCACCGCCGCCCTGATCACCGCTGTTTCCGCTTCGGCCTTCGCCCAGGCTCCCGCCGCCCCGGCCACCGCCGCAGCCCCCGCTGCCTCGGCTGCTTCCGGTGCCCACAAGGCCGGTCACGAAGCCCGCAAGGAGCGTCGCGAGAAGCGCAAGGAGCACAAGGAACACCGTGCTGCCCACGCCGCTTCGGCTGCCTCGGCCGCCAAGTGATGAGCTGAAGCCTGCGGCGCAGGCACAATGACGGGCTTTGGCCGCGCGCCGCAGCGCCTGGCCGCTGCATCAGCCTGATCTTGCCGCCTGCGCCCATGCTCTGGTCTTCCATCAACCGCCAACTCGACCGCCTGCGCCCCAAGCGCCAGGCGGTCGTTTTGTTGGCGGACGCCTGCCTGATCCTGCTGGCCTGGCACCTCACCTACCTCTTTCGCATGGGGGTGGAGCGCTGGCTGCACGAGCGCCCCTCGTATGACTGGGCCGTGATCCTGGGCGTCATCGCCATCTACAGCGTGCTGTCCTGGGCGGCGGGCGTGCCACGGGCAGCTTGGCGCTACGTCAGCTTCCCCGACATCAGCCGCCTGGGCTGGGTCTGCCTGGGCGCCGGCCTCACCAGCGCCGTCATCGTGCTCATGGCCCAGTTGGTCGAGGTGCCGCGCGCGGTGCTGGCCCTGCACCCGCTGTTCTCGCTGACGCTGTTGTCCATCGGCCGCATGGCGGTGCGCATGCTCAGTGAATCTTCGCGCGCGCGCCGCGCCGGCGCCTCGGCCAAGGGTCAGCAGGCCCTGGTGCTCGGGGCGGGGGCTGCGGCCAAGCTGCTGATCGCCGGCATCCAGCACCGGGGCTGGACGGTCGTCGGCCTGCTCGACGATGACCGCCGCAAGCACGGCAGCACGATCTCGGGCGTCACCGTCTGGGGTGGCCTGGAGCTGCTGAGCGATCCTGACACCCTGCGAGGGGTCACCCACCTCATCCTCGCCATGCCCTCGGCCACGCAGGCCGACCGCAAACGCGCCCTCGATCTCGCCGCCGCCACCGGCCTGCCCGTGGTCACCGTGCCCTCGGCCGACGAGCTGCGCGAAGGCCGCTCGCGCATCGACCGCGTGCGCGACATCGAGCCCGAAGACCTGCTGGGCCGCCAACCCGTCAAGCTCGACGAGAGCGCTGTCTCGTCCCTCATCAGCGGCCAGACCGTGTTCGTGACCGGGGCTGGGGGCTCGATCGGCTCGGAGCTTTGCCGCCAGATCGCCCGCTTTGGCCCCAGCCGCATCGTGCTGTTCGAGCTCAGCGAATTCGCGCTTTACCAGGTCGAGCAGGAGCTCGGCGAGCAGTTCCCGCACCTGCCGCTGGTGCGCCTGGTCGGCGACGTGAAGGACATCGGTGCCTTGCGGCGCGCCATGGCCCAGCATCGCCCCGACCTCGTCTTCCATGCGGCGGCCTACAAGCACGTGCCGCTGATGGAGGACGACAACGCCTGGATCGCGCTGCGCAACAACACCCTGGGCACCTACCTGTGCGCGCAGGCCGCAGCCGAGGCCGGCGTGCAGCGCTTCGTGCTGATCTCCACCGACAAGGCCGTCAACCCCACCAACGTCATGGGCGCCACCAAGCGCGCCGCCGAGATGGTGGTTTCGCACTGGGCGGCGCAGGCGTCGGGCACGCGCTTCATGGCCGTGCGATTCGGCAACGTGCTGGGCTCCAGCGGCAGCGTCATCCCGAAGTTCAAGGAGCAGATCGCGCGGGGCGGGCCGGTCACCGTCACCCACCCCGAGATCACGCGGTTTTTCATGACCATCCCCGAGGCCGCCCAGCTCGTGCTGCAGGCCGCCGCGCTGGCCGACACGGGTCAGGTCTTCGTCATGGACATGGGGCAATCGGTCAGGATCGCCGACCTGGCGCGCGAGCTCATCCGCCTGAGCGGACACACCGAAGCCGAGATCCCCATCGTTTTCAGCGGCTTGCGCCCCGGCGAGAAGCTTTATGAAGAGCTGCTGGCCGATGCCGACACCACGCTGCCGACCCCGCATCCGCGCCTGCGCCTGGCCCGCCTCAACGGCGAGCTGCCCGCCGACTGGATCGAGCGCCTGCTGACGCTGGCGCGGGACGAGGCCGCCGGCACACCCTCGGTGCTGCGGGCTCGGCTGCATCAACTGGTGCCCGAGTACGCTCCTCGCTGAACGCCCGCACCGAAGCGTCGCGTCGGTCCGCCTGGGGTGAACCCATGGGGTCGGGCTGTGGCCGATTCGATTCAATCCCGTCATCTGGGCCCTGACAAGCGCCTTGATCGCCTGCAGAAGGCACTTGGCACACCCTATACTGCCTCCCACACTGTGAACGTGGGCCTCACTCCTGCCATGACTTCCAAAATCAAGATTGCCGGTTGGGTTGCGCTGGGCGCGCTCGCCGGCGGCCTGACCACCCTGCAATTCGGCGCGACCGCTCGCAACACGGTGTCGCCACTCCCGCTGGAAGAGATGCAGCAGCTCGCGGCGGTCTTCGGCATGATCAAGACCGACTACGTCGAGCCCGTCGACGAGAAAAAGCTCATCAGCGACGCCATCGGCGGCATGGTCTCGGGGCTGGACCCGCACTCGGTTTACTTCGACAAGACCACGTTCAAGGAATTCCGCGAAGGCACCACCGGCAAGTTCGTCGGCGTGGGCATCGAGATCGGCATGGAAGACGGCCTGGTCAAGATCGTCTCCCCGATCGAAGGCTCGCCTGCCTTCCGCGCCGGCCTCAAGTCGGGTGACCTCATCACCAAGATCGACGACACCTTCGTCAAGGGCCTGACCATGGACCAGGCCGTCAAGCGCATGCGCGGCGAGCCCAACACCAAGGTCGTGCTGACGGTGTTCCGCAAGTCCGAGAACCGCAGCTTCCCCGTCACCATCGTGCGCGAGGAAATCCGCGTGCAGTCGGTGCGCGCCAAGATCATCGAGCCGGGCTACGGCTGGGTCCGCGTCAGCCAGTTCCAGGACCGCACGGTCGAGGACTTCGTCGCCAAGGTCAACGCCCTCTACAAGGAAGACCCCAAGCTCAAGGGCCTGGTGCTCGACCTGCGCAACGACCCGGGTGGCCTGCTCGAAGGCGCCATCGCCATCTCGGCGGCCTTCCTGCCCAAGGACGTGACCGTGGTGTCCACCAACGGCCAGTTGCCTGAATCCAAGGCCATCTTCAAGGCTCGCCCCGAGGATTACACCCGTCGCTTCGGCACCGACCCGCTGGCCAAGCTGCCCGCCGCGCTCAAGACCGTGCCGCTGGTGGTGCTGGTCAACGAAGGTTCGGCTTCGGCTTCCGAGATCGTGTCAGGCGCGTTGCAGGACCACCAACGAGCCATCATCATGGGCGGTCAGACCTTCGGCAAGGGCTCGGTGCAGACCGTGCGCCAGCTCACCGCCGAAACCGCGCTGAAGATCACCACCGCGCGCTACTACACCCCGAGTGGTCGCTCCATCCAGGCGCGAGGCATCGTGCCCGATGTGATGGTCGATGAAACCGAAGAGGGCAACGTCTACGCCGCGCTGCGCGTGCGCGAAGCCGACCTGGAAAAGCACATCACCTCCGGCCAGGGCAAGGAAGAAAAAGACGCCGCCCGCGAGAAGGCCCGCGAGGAAGCCATCAAGAAGCTCGAAGAGGCCAGCAATGGCAACGGCAATGGCAAGAAGGCCGAAGCGCCCAAGCCGCTGCCGGAGTTCGGCAGCACCGATGACTTCCCGCTGCGCCAGGCCTTGAACAAGCTGCAGGGCAAGCCCGTGGCGGTGTCCAAGACCATGACCGAACGCAAGGTCGAAGGCGCTGCTGCCCAGGGTGATGCGGCTTCCGCGCCCGTGGCGCCGGCTGCATCTGGGCCTGTGTCTGCGCCAGCATCGGCCCCAGCGCCGGCCTCGGCTCCCGCCAGCACCCGCTGACCCTGCCTGGTTGCCCGGCCTCGGCCGGGCGCTGGGCCGCTTGCCGTGCAAGACGAACAGGAACTCCGCTACAGCCGCCACCTGCTGCTCGACGAATGGTCCGAAGCAGCCCAGGAGCGGCTGTTGCGTTCACACGCTGTCGTCATCGGGGCCGGGGGGCTGGGCGCGCCTGCCTTGATGTACCTGGCCGCCGCCGGCGTGGGCCGCATCACCGTGGTCGACTCGGACACCGTCGAGCTCAGCAACCTGCAACGCCAGATCGCGCACACCACGGCCAGCGTCGGGCAGGCCAAGGTCGAGTCGGCGGCTCGCACGCTGGCGGCGCTCAACCCGGACGTGAACGTGCGCACCTTCGCGCAGTCCGCCGATGAGGTCTGGCTGGCCACCCACCTGCCGGGCGCCGACGTGGTGCTCGACTGCACCGACGCCTTCGCCACCCGCCAGCGCATCAATCGCGCGGCCTGGGCGGCGGGCGTGCCGCTGGTCTCGGCCTCGGCGCTGCGCTGGGACGGCCAGCTCAGCGTCTTCGATCCGCGCGATCCGCAGAGCCCTTGCTACGCCTGCCTCTTCCCGCCCGAGCCAGCGCCTCAGGAAACGCGCTGTGCGTTGATGGGGGTGTTTGCGCCCCTTGTCGGCCAGATGGGCGTCATGCAGGCTGGCGAAGCCATCAGGCTGCTGGCCGGGCTGACGGGACCTGCTGGCAGCGCTGTCGCCCATCGCTCGCTCACCGGCGTGCTGCACATGGTCGATGGCCGCGACGGCAGCGTCACCCGCTTGCGCGTCAAGCGTCAGCCCGGTTGTTCGGTCTGCGGTGGCACCCACCCGACGCTGGCGAACGCAACGGCCTGAGCGGTGCGGCCCTTCGAGGGGCAGCCACGGGCGGGCCAGCGGAGTCGCGTCGCCGCAACTCCGCCTGCTTGAGCGGCCTTTTCCTCGCCTGAGGCCAAAGACATCGGCTCATACTGGCCTTCAGGCCCCATGAGGGGCGAGACCAGGATCGCCGAGCATGAACAACCCCAAGGAACTGCGCGAACGCAATTTCCCCACCGCCGGGCAGGACGCCGAGGCCGCCGCCAAGTCACCCTTGTATGGTGGCCCGGACAGCAGCTACGCGCTGGCGTTCACCGACATGGACTTCCTGCTGGGCCCAGAGATGCGGCCGGTGCGCATGCAGCTGGAGCTGCTCAAGCCCGAGCTCATCCAGCGCGAGGAGAACATCGAGTCGACCATCGTCGTTTTCGGCAGCGCGCGCATCCTGCCGGCCGATGTGGCCCGCGAACGCCTTGACGAAGCCGAGTCCTTGCCGCCTGGCAGCGCCCGCGAGCAGGCCATCCGCGCAGCCAAGCGCCTGCTCGGCATGTCGCGCTTTTATGAAGAGGCGCGCCGCTTCGCCAGCCTCGTCACCGAGCATTCGGCTCGGTTGGAGCACCCGATCTACGTCGTCACCGGCGGCGGCCCCGGCATCATGGAAGCGGGCAACCGGGGCGCGCACGAGGTGGGTGGCAAGAGCATCGGCCTGAACATCGTGCTGCCCCACGAGCAGGAGCCCAACCCCTACATCACGCCCAGGCTGTGCTTCCAGTTCCACTACTTCGCGCTGCGCAAGATGCACTTCCTGATGCGTTCGGTGGCGCTGGTGTGCTTCCCAGGCGGCTTCGGCACGCTCGATGAACTCTTCGAGACGCTGACCCTGATCCAGACCGGCAAGTGCCGCAAGCGCCCCGTGCTGCTGTTCGGACGCGAGTTCTGGACCAAGCTCATCAACTTCGAGCACCTGGTTGAGACCGGCATGATCAGCCCGGAAGACGTGGACCTGTTCCGCTTTGTCGAGACCGCCGACGAGGCCTGGTCGACCCTGCAGCAGCTCTACGGCTTGGGGCAACCCGATGCCGATTCGGCTTGCGGCTGGTGACGGCTCGCCAAGGATTGCCGCTTTCAGGCGCCGACCGATGTCCACAAACGCACCCGCTTCGCACGATGCTGCTAACTTGCGGCATGGGGCAACGGCCGCGTCGAACATGAGCAAGCCTGGCAAGACCGCACTGATCCTGACTGGTGGGGGCGCGCGCGCCGCTTACCAGGTCGGTGTGTTGCAGGCTTTGCAGCTCATCCGTCGCGATGCGGGTGAGAAGCGCCGAACCAGCCCGTTTCGCATCATCTGCGGCACATCGGCGGGCGCGCTCAACGGCATGGCGCTGGCCAGCCGGGCCGACCACTACGACCTGGCTTTGCGCGCGATGGTCGAGGTCTGGCGCGATTTCCGCACCGAGCAGGTCTACCGCTCTGATTCATTCGGTGTCATCCAAAGTGGCGCCAAGTGGCTGACCTTGTTCTCGCTCGGCTGGGCCGTGGCGCGGTGGCGCAAGGCCCGCCCGCGTTCGCTGCTCGACAACGAGCCCCTGCGCGAGCTGCTGCCTCACCTCTTCGACATGGAGCGCCTGCCCGAGCTGATGGCCAATGGCCACATCGACGCGGTGGCCGTCACCGGGTCGAGCTACACCAGTGGCGAGCACGTCACCTACTACGACAGCGCAGAACCCATCGAGCCCTGGACGCGTTCGCAGCGCCTGGCCGTGCGCTCGCGCCTCACGCTCGACCACCTGATGGCCTCGTCGGCCATCCCCTTCGTCTTCCCCGCCGTCAAACTCGACGTGCAGGGCCGGCCGCACTACCTGGGTGATGGCTCCATGCGCCAGGCAGCACCCATCTCGCCGGCCATCCACCTGGGCGCCGACCGCATCCTCGTGGTGGGTGCCGGGCGCCTGCACGAGCCGCAGGCTGCGAGGCCCATGGCCACCGAATACCCCAACCTGGCGCAGATCGCCGGCCACGCGATGTCCAGCATCTTCCTGGACGCGCTGGCTGTGGACATCGAGCGCATGCAGCGCGTCAACAGCACGCTCAAGCTGCTCACACCCGAGCAGCGCGAGAAGACCGAACTGCGCCCGGTCGACATCCTCGTCATCGCGCCAAGCCAGCGCATCGACGACATCGCCGCGCGCCACCTGTGGGCGCTGCCACCGGCCGTGCGCGCCATGCTGCGCGCTGTCGGTGTGTATGGCACGGGCCGCAGCGCGCGGGGCACGGCGCTGGCCAGCTATTTGCTGTTCGAGTCGTCGTTCACCCGCGAGCTCATCCACCTGGGTTTCACCGACGCGCTGGCCAAGCGCGACGAAGTCGTGAGCTTCTTCGGCTGGGGGCAAGACAGCGGTGGGCAGCCCGATGCAGCCGACACGGCTGCCAGCCCGCTGGAAAACGAAGCCGTCTGCTGACGCAGCACAAGGATTCCCAACAAGGAGCCCCGACAAGGGGCCCCTTTCAGGCGAACACCCAGAGCTGCTCGGGCGGGATCTCGACCCAGCGGGGCCCGGCAGGCAAGGGTTCGGCGCCATGCGCACGCACCATGGTCTGGCCGTTGTCCAGCACGTACTCCCAACGGTCGCCCAGGTACATCGAGGTCACCAGATCCATTGGCAGGCGGTTGCGGCCCGGGCCATCGGCAAGCTTCACGCGCTCGACGCGGATCACGCCCGTGGCCTCGCCGCCAGCAGGCCCCGAGGATGTGCCGCGCTGGCGTCCCCACAGCGGATGCTCGCCGATGCGGATGCAGATGCCGTCCTCGCCGCGCTCCTCAATGCGTCCCTTGAAGGTGTTGTTCGTGCCCATGAAGCCGGCGGCGAACAAGGAGGTCGGGTGCGAGTACATCTCGGTCGGCGTGCCTTGCTGTTCGATCTTGCCGCCATTGAGCAGCAGGATGCGGTCGGACATCGCCATCGCCTCGCCCTGGTCGTGCGTCACCACCAGCGCCGACAGCTGCAGTTTGATGATGAGCTCGCGCAGCCAGGCGCGGGCTTCCTCGCGCAGCTTGGCGTCGAGGTTGGACAAGGGCTCGTCCAGCAGGATCACCGGTGGGTTGTAGACCAGCGCCCGCGCGATCGCCACGCGCTGCTGCTGTCCACCTGAGAGCTGATGCGGGAAGCGCTCGGCCAGGTGCGCCAGGCCCAGGTTCTTGAGCGCGTCGCTGACGCGGTCGTGGATGTCCTTCGTGGTGGTCTTGCGCAGCTTCAGGCCATAGGCCACGTTGTCGAACACCGTCTTGTGCGGCCACAGCGCGTAGCTCTGGAACACCAGGCCCAGGTTGCGGCCCTCGGCGGGCACCTCGACGCCCGTCTGTCCGTTGAAGACGGCCTGGCCCGCGATCTCGATCTGGCCGGCGTGCGGCTGCTCCAAGCCGGCCACGGCGCGCAGCAGCGTGGTCTTGCCGCTGCCCGAGGGGCCCAGCAGCGAGATTACCTCGCCGCGCCGCAGCTCCAGCGACACGCCCTTGAGGATGGGGTTGTCGCCATAAGCGAGTTCCAGGTTCTGCACGCGCAGCACGGACGGGATGGTGGAGAGGGTGTTCATGGTTTTCACCTCAGTCATGGAGCTTGACGCCGAAGCGCAGGGCGATGGCCAGGCCGAAGCCGACCAGCACGATGTTGATCAGGGAGAGCGCGGCCACGATCTCGACGGCGCCCGCCGCCATCAGCGAGACCAGCACGGAGCCGATGACCTCGGTGCCCGGCGACAGCAGGTAGACGCCGGTCGAGTACTCGCGCTCGAAGATCATGAAGATCAGCAGCCAGGAGGCGAGCAGGCCGTTGCGGATCAGGGGCAGGGTCACGTCGGTGATGACGCGGCGCGGGCTGGCCCCGGTCAGGCGCGCGGCTTCTTCCAGCTCGGGGCTGACTTGCAGCAGGGCGCTCTGGATGAGGCGCATGCCGTAGGCCAGCCAAACCACCGTGTACGCCACCCAGATGCTCACCAGCGTGCTGCGCGCCGGCTGCAAGAAGGGCACGAACAGGAAGACCCAGAAGATGGCCAGGCCAGCCAGCAGACCGGGGATCGCGCGCGGTGTCATGACCAGGTAATCGACCACGCGGACCAGGCCGTCGTGCTTGCGGTGCGCCACCAGCCCGACGGCGGTGTAGCAGGCCACGGCCAGCCCGCCACCCACCGTGCCGATCAGCACCGAGTTGACGATGGCGCGCACCATGGTGCTGTCTTCGAACACCGCGCGGAAGTTGTCCAGCGTCAGCACCTCGAGGACGTTGACGCCTTCGCCCCATGTCGAAACGAAGGCACGCAGCGTCACGCCCGCCAGCGGCACCAGCACCGTGAACAGCAACCACACACTCACCAGGCCCAGCGCCAGGTGCTTCCACTTGCCCAGCATCAGCGGGCGCTGGCGCGCGGCCTTGCCCTTGATGCTCGCGTAGCGGTTGGCGTGCTTGAGCAGAGCGCGTTGCAGCAGCACCAGCGGCAGCGTCACCGCGATGATGCACACGGCCACGGCCGCCATCAGCTGATAGGCGGGCGTGCCCAGCTTGCTGGCCAGCTTGTACAGGTAGGTCGTCAGCACCAGGTGGCCTTCGGGGTCGCCCAGCACCAGCGGCAGGCCGAAGATTTCGAAGCCCAGGAAGAAGATCAGCACGCCGACGTACAGAAGGGCCGGGGCCACCATCGGCACACTCACGTGCCACGCCACCTTGAACGGGTGGGCGCCGCAGATGCGCGCGGCCTCTTCCACATCGGAGCCCAGGTTGCGCAGCGCCGACGATGCATAGAGGTACACGTGCGGCACGTGTGTCAGCCCCGCCACCACGGCGATCGCGAACAGGGAATAGATGTTCCAGGGCACGGTGCCGAACACGTGCTGCGCCCACAGCGAGATGAAGCCCACCGGCCCCATGGCGACCACGTAGCCGAAGGCCAGCACCACGGGTGAGATGAACACCGGCACCAGCAGCAGCGGCTCCAGCCAGCGCCGCCCTGGCAGGTCGGTGCGCACCATCAGGAAGGCCAGCCCCGAGCCCAGCGGGATCGAGATCGCGGCCATGCCCACGGCGATGGCCACCGAGTTGCGCGCCGCGACGTAGAAGTCCTCATCCGCGAAGATGAAGCGGAAGCTGTCCAGCGTGGCCTGCGCGCCCGGCAGGAAGAAGGCGCCCGACAGCAGGCTCTGATACAGGATCAGCAGCAGCGGCGTGAGCACCAGCGTGGCCAGCGCGAGGGTGGTGGCCAGGCGCGGAACGCTCCAGGGCAGCAGGCGGCGGGCGCGCACCACCTCGGCCGTGTCGGGATGCAATGCGGTGGCGTGGTTGTTCATTTCGGTGCCTTCACGCTGTTCCACTTCTTCAAGAATTCCAGCCGCTTGGACTGGTCAAGGTAGGTCAGCAAGGCCGGCGCGATGGGGATGGGCTTGATCGCGTTGCCGAGCCTGGCCTGCAGCGAGCTGATGGTGGTTTCGCCCTGAACGTCGCTGCGGATGGCGAACAGATCGGCCTGGTTGGCGATCAGGGTCTGGCCGCGTTGCGACAGCACGTACTCGAGCCACAGGCGCGCGGCGGCGGGGTGCGCGGCCTGCTTGGCGATGAAGGTCACGCGGCTGAACACGAGGTTGTAGTCGTTCGTGAACGCCACGCCAATGCTCGGGTCCTTGGCGGCGCGCACCAGCGCATACGAGCCGATCATGTTGTAGCCGATCAGGTTCTCGCCCGAGGCGATGCGCTCCAGCATCGTGCCCACCGAGGTCTGCACGCGCATCCCGGTCTGGCCCATGGCGGCGGCCAGCTCCCAGAAGCCCGCGCTGTTGGCCAGCGCGTCCTGGCTGTGCAGCATGAAGCCGAGGCCGGACTTCTCCGGGTCGTAGGTCGTGACCTTGCCCTTGAGCTTGTCGGCCTTGGTGCGCAGCAGCTTGGTGAACTCGGCGTGGGTCTTGGGCACGTCGGCCGCATCCAGCAGGCGCTTGTTGTAGACGATGGCGATGGGCTCGAAGGTCGTGCCGAAGGCCTCGTTTTTCCAGATCGCCCAGGCGGGCAGCTTGCTGGTGTCCGAGAGCTTGTAGGGCTGGGCGTAGCCATCGTTGACCAGCTTGACGGTCTGGTCCATGGCCGAGGACCACACCACGTCGGCCGAGGCGCCGACCGCGCTCTCCGAGATGAAGCGGTTGTAGACCTCGGTCGAGTTCATGTCGTGGTACTCGACCTGCAGGCCCGGGTACATCGACTCGAAGTCCTTGATCAGCGGCGCGACCTGCTTCTGGTCCGTGGTGCTGTAGATCACCAGCTTGCCTTCGGACTTGGCCTTGGCGATGTCGGCGGAAGACTGCGCGCGCACCGGCGAGGCGATGCCCAGGGCGATCACGGCGGCGGCCAGCGCCAGGGCGCGGCGTTGCGGAGAAGAGGTCTTCATGGTGGTGGCTCCTCGTTGGGGGTTCACGGGTCAGAAACGATGCTGGATGCCCACGCCCAGGCCGGCCTGGTGGCCGCTGAGCGGTGTTTGATCGCGGTACACACCGGTCAGCGTCGTGCTGCCGTTGTCAGACTTCGCGCGGGCCACGCCGGCCGTCGCGTACAGCCAGGTGCGCTTCGAGAGGTTGTAGTGCAACTTGGCGGCCAGCATCAGCGGGTCGGAATCGGTGCCGCCCTTGTTCTCGTAATAGAAGCCGCCGAAGCCTGTGATCCGCTCGCTCAGCGGCGCGCTCACGCCCAGCCAGTACAAGGTGCTGTGGAACTTCGGGTTGCTCGCGCTGATGGTGCCCACCGGGTGGCGGCTCGTGTCGCGCACACCGGCGTACAGCTTGGCGCTGCCGAAGTCGTAGGTGCCCGATGCGATCCAGCTGCGGTTGCTGGTCGATGCGTGCAAGGTGTCGGTGGCGCCCGTGCGGCCATCGTCCAGGCTGATCTGGGCCGACAGCGCCCCTTCGTCGTAGCCCACCGACACGCCACGGCTGGTGTTGGCGTTGACCGAACCCGAGACCTCGCCCAGGCCCACATTGGCGCCTACTTTGAAGGCCCCGAAAGTGCCACGGTAGCGCACGGCGTTGCTGATGCGGCTGGTGAAGGCCGAAGAAGGCACCGTTGCGGTCGATGTGACCCACGAGTATTGCGGCGCAAAGCCCATGAAGTCGTGGCCGATGGTGAAGTCATAGGCCACGGTGGACATGCGTCCCAGCAAGATCCCGCCGATGCCCTGCTGGTCGATGCCGACCCAGGCCTGCCTGCCGAAGAAGGCCGATCCGGTGGCACCCGTGTCGGCCACCACCTCGGACTCGAGGTTGAACTGCGCGCTCAGGCCGCCACCGAGGTCTTCCTTGCCCTTGAAGCCCAGTCGCGAGGTGTTGAGCCCGCCCGAGTTCACGCGCAGCACGCCCTTGCCATCGGCCGTGTTGCGGGTGCGGTACTCGACGCCGAGGTCCATGATGCCGTAGATGCTCACGTTGCTGCTCGCATTGCTGGCGGGCGCTGCTTGCGCATGCGCCAGCCCATGCCCGAGGGCCGAGCACAGCGCGGCGGCGCCGAGGGTCAGGTGTCGTGTGGTGCGGGAAGCTGGGGTCATGCGGGGGTCTCCATCTGACCTGGTTCGAAGGAATGTGTGTGGTCAGTGGGATCGCATGATCGAGAGCCTTCCTGTCAAGTTTCTGGCGATGGGACCGCATGGGCCGCAGTTCACGGGAAAACACCGAGGCCATGGCGCTCCCCTGCGGCCAGCCACACTGACAAGCCGCATCGATTCGTGCTGAAATCCGCCGCGACCCTTTCTCAAACGCGTGCCCCACGCGCCAACCCACCGCCTCAGCCGAGCCAACCCATGCGCTTGTTGCTTGTCGAAGACCAGGAAGAGCTGGCCGAATGGCTGGCCAAGGCCTTGCGGCAAGGCGGCCACGCGGTCGACCTCATGGGGCGCGGCGACCACGCCGATCACGCCCTCGCCACCCAGCCGTATGACCTCGTCATCCTCGACCTGTCGCTGCCAGGCATGGACGGCCTGGAGGTGCTCAAGCGCCTGCGCGCACGCGGCGGCGACCTGCCGGTGCTCATCCTCACCGCGCGTGGCAGCACCGACGAGCGCGTCATCGGCCTCAACCTGGGCGCCGACGACTACCTGGTCAAGCCCTTCGAACTCAGTGAGCTGGAGGCTCGCGTCAAGGCCCTGCTGCGCCGTGGGCAAGGCCGCTCGCCGGTTCTGCGCGTCGGCCGCCTCGAATTCGACTCCAGCAGCCGGCTGGTGATGATCGACGGCCGCCCTCTGCCGCTCACGCCGCGCGAACTCGCCGTGCTGGAGGCGCTGATGGCCCGCCTCGGCCGGCCCGTCGCGCGCGAACTGCTGTTCGAGAAAGTCTTCGACATGGACGCCGACGCGCGCCCCGAAGCCATCGAGAGCTACGTCTCGCGCCTGCGCAAGAAGCTCGAAGGATCGGACGTGAGCATCACCACCTTGCGCGGCCTCGGCTACCTGCTGGGCGAAACACCGTGACGAGCCTGCGGCAGCGCATCGCGCGCTGGCTTTTCTCGCTGCTGCTGGGCTTCCTGCTGCTCAACGCCTGGTTCGGCCAGCGCAACGCCGGGCAGGCCGTCAACCGCGCCTACGACCGAGGCCTGATGTCGTCGGCGCACCTGATCGCTGAGCGCACCTACTCCACGCACGGCGAGGTGGTGGTCGACCTGCCTTATGCCGCGCTCGATGTCACCAACGAGCGCGTGTTCTACGGCGTCTTCTGGCCGGACGGCGAAGTGATCACCGGCTACGACGACCTGCCCCGCCTGCTGCCTCCAGGCCAGGACATCGTGGTCAGCGACACCGACTACCGGGGCCAGCCGGTGCGCCTCGTGGCCATGCGCAAAAAGCTCTACGACCCCGATCAGATGAACGCCAGCAGCGTGATCGTCGTCGTGGCCGAGACCGTCGATGGCCGCTCGGCCCTCGCTCGCGACATCCTCATCGACGACCTCTGGCGCCAGGGACTGATGGCCTTGCTCGGCTTGCTCTTGATGTGGGTGATCATCACGCGGGCCCTGCGCCCGATGACCGAACTGGGCGAGGCGTTCGCGCGCCGCCGCGAAGACGACCTCACGCCTGTGGGCACGGACGGCATCCCGGCCGAAGTGCGGCCGCTCATCGACGCGGTGAACCACCACATGCAGCGCATCGAGGCCATGCTGCAAGCCCGCAAGCGCTTCGTGGCCGATGCCGCGCACCAGTTGCGCACGCCCATCGCGGTGCTGCGCACCCAGATCGACTACGGCCTGCGACAGCACACCCCGGGTGAATTGCGCGAGGCCTTCGAAGGCGTGGACCGCAGCGTGCGCCACATGCAGCGCCTGACGCAGCAGTTGCTGTCCCTCTCCAGCGCCGAGGCCATCAACGGGCTGTCGCGCGAGCGTGAACAGGTCGACCTCGCCGCGCTGGTGCGCGAGGTGGCGGGCGAGCTCTCGCCGCTGGCCATCGAGCGCCGCATCGACCTGGGTTTCGAGGCCGATGGCGATGCCGCGCGCGGCGCGCCGGTCTGGGGGCACGCCGCGCTGCTGCGCGAGATGGCGAGCAACCTGATCGACAACGCCCTGCGCTACACCCAGCCGGGCGGCAGCGTGACGGCGCGCGTGGCGGTGGGCCCCGACGTGTGCCTGCTTGTGTCGGACACCGGCCCCGGCATCCCGCCCGAGGAGCGCGCCAAGGTGTTCCAGCGCTTCTACCGCATCCTGGGGGGCGACCGCACCGAGGGCAGCGGCCTCGGGCTGGCCATCGTGCGCGAGATCGTGCTGTCGCATGGTGGCCAGGTCAGTCTGGAGGGTGGCGAGGGCGGACGCGGGCAGGAGGGGGCACGGGGTCTGACCGTGCGGGTGACGCTGCCGGCGGTGGCGCCGCAACATGGGCCTTCTTGACAGGCGGATCAAACCGGGTTAGAGTGGAGAGCTCTGCCTTGTGTTTTTGTGTTTTGCTGCGTGTGTGAACGCGTTGGCAAGCTCACTGATGGCGGGCGGAGTTCAAGCTCTTTTCCTGAAAGGTCTCAACATGTACGCGGTCATAAAAACCGGTGGCAAGCAATACAAAGTTGCCGCTGGCGAGAAGATCAAAGTAGAACAGATTGCTGCGGACGTTGGCCAAGAGATCGTGATCGACCAGGTTCTGGCAGTCGGCAACGGCGCTGAACTCAAGGTGGGCACGCCCTTGGTGGCTGGCGCCAATGTGAAGGCAACCGTCGTTTCGCACGGTCGCCACGACAAGGTCCGCATCTTCAAGATGCGTCGCCGCAAGCACTATCAAAAGCGCCAAGGCCATCGCCAGAACTTCACCGAGCTGGAAATCAGCTCGATCAACGGCTGATGCCGGTCGCCTAACTTCCAAGGAGCAGATCCATGGCACAGAAAAAAGGCGGCGGTTCCACGCGGAACGGCCGTGACTCCCAACCGAAGATGCTGGGTGTGAAGGTCTACGGTGGCCAAGTGGTTCCCGCAGGCTCGATCATCGTTCGTCAACGCGGCACCCGCTTCCACGCTGGCCCCAACGTCGGCACCGGTCGCGACCACAGCCTGTTCGCGCTGGTCGATGGCACCGTGTCCTTCGCCACGAAGGGCCCCCTGAACCGCAAGACCGTGGTCGTCACCCCGGTCTGATGTTCAGCCCCGGTCGCCCATGCCTCCGTGGCGTGGTCGACACCCCGAAGCCCCGGTCCGCCGGGGCTTTTGTCATTCTCGGGTCGCGTCGCCGACGAGGCCCCGCGCTTGAAGCGCACCCAGCGTCGATAATCGCCGCTGCCCGGGTGAGGGCACCTCGGGTGTCGCACACCAAACAGAACCCATCAGGACACGTCCATGAAATTCGTCGATGAAGCCACCATTGATGTGGCCGCCGGCAACGGTGGCAGCGGTTGCATCAGCTTCCGTCGCGAAAAGTTCATCCCCTTCGGTGGCCCCAATGGCGGCAACGGCGGGCGCGGTGGTCACGTCTACGTCGAGGCCGACCGCAACATCAACACGCTGATCGACTACCGCTACGCCCGCCGCCACGAGGCGCGCAACGGCGAGCAGGGGCGCGGCTCCGACCAGTTCGGTGCGGCCGGTCCGGACATCGTCCTGCGCATGCCCGTGGGCACCATCATCCGCAACGCCGAGACCGACGAGGTCATGATGGAGCTGCTCGAGCACGGCGAAAAACGCCTGCTCGCCAAGGGCGGCGACGGCGGTTTCGGCAACCTGCACTACAAGACCGCCACCAACCGCGCCCCGCGCAAGAAGACGCTGGGCTGGCCCGGCGAGATGTTCAAGCTCAAGCTTGAACTGCGCGTGCTGGCCGACGTGGGCCTGCTGGGCATGCCCAACGCCGGCAAGTCCACCCTGATCACGGCCATCTCCAACGCCCGCCCGAAGATCGCCGACTACCCCTTCACCACCCTGCACCCCAACCTCGGCGTGGTGCGCGTGGGCCCGGAGAAGAGCTTCGTGGTGGCCGACATCCCCGGCCTGATCGAAGGCGCTTCTGAAGGTGCCGGCCTGGGCCACCTCTTCCTGCGCCACCTGCAACGCACGCGCGTGCTGCTGCACGTGGTCGACCTTGCTCCGTTCGACGAAGGCGTCGACCCGGTCAAGCAGGCCCGCGCCATCGTCAACGAACTCAAGATCTACGACGAAGAGCTCTACAACAAGCCGCGCTGGCTGGTGCTCAACAAGCTGGACATGATCCCGGAAGAAGAGCGCGTCGGCCGCGTGGTGGACTTCGTGCGCCGCTACGGCTGGAAGGGCCCCGTCTTCCAGATCTCCGCGCTCACCCGTGAGGGCTGTGAAAAGCTGGTGCAGACCATCTACCAGCACGTGGCGAGCATGCAAGAGCACCACGAGGAGTCCGACGTGCGCTTTGACGTCGAAGCCTCTCTGCCCACCGGTGTCGATCTGCTTGCCCAGCATGGCGTGAAGTACGACGCCGACATCGAGGCCTTGGTCAAGCCCAAGGCGGTGAAGAAGGCTGCAACTGCAAAGAAGGCCGCGCCTGCCAAAAAAGCCACTCCGGCTAAGAAAGCAGCGCCTGCAAAGAAGGCTGCGCCTGCAAAGAAGGCTGCGCCTGCAAAGAAGGCTGCGCCTGCGAAGAAAGCCGCACCGGCCAAGAAAGCTGCACCTGCGAAAAAGGCAGCACCCGCTAAGAAGGCGGCGCCGGCTAAGAAAGCCGCACCTGCCAAGAAGGCGGCGCCCGCGAAGAAATCCGCCTCGGCCAAGAAGGCCGCGCCTGCAAAGAAGGCCAAGCGCTCATGAGCGACACCCTCAAGCACGCCCGCCGCATCGTCGTGAAGGTGGGCTCCAGCCTGGTCACCAATGAGGGCAAGGGCGTCGACGCCGATGCCATCGGCAACTGGTGCCGCCAAATGGCCGCGCTGGCCGCCGACGGCCGCGAAGTCATCATGGTGTCGAGCGGCGCCATCGCCGAAGGCATGAAGCGCCTGGGCTGGACGACCCGCCCGAAAGAGCTGCACGAGTTGCAAGCCGCCGCCGCCGTCGGCCAGATGGGCCTCGCGCAGATGTACGAAACCCAGTTGCGCACCCATGGCATGGGCAGCGCGCAGGTGCTGCTCACCCACGCCGACCTCGCCGACCGTGAGCGCTACCTCAACGCGCGCTCGACGCTGTTGACGCTGCTCTCGCACAAGGTGGTGCCCGTCATCAACGAGAACGACACGGTCGTCACCGACGAGATCAAGTTCGGCGACAACGACACCCTGGGCGCGCTGGTGGCCAACCTGGTCGAGGCCGACGCGCTCGTCATCCTCACCGACCAGAAGGGCCTGTACAGCGCCGACCCGCGCAAGGACCCGGCCGCCCGCTTCATCGATGTCTGCACGGCCGGCGACCCGGAGCTCGAACGCATGGCCGGTGGTGCCGGCTCCAGCGTGGGCACCGGCGGCATGATCACCAAGGTGCTCGCCGCCAAGCGGGCCGCGCGCAGCGGGGCCTCCACCGTCATCGCCTGGGGCCGCGAGAGCGACGTGCTCGTGCGCCTGTCGCAGGGCGAGTCCATCGGCTCGCTGTTCGTGGCGGCCACGCAGAAGGTCACCGCCCGCAAGCAATGGATGGCCGATCACCTCCAGCTGCGCGGCGCTGTCGTGGTCGACGAAGGCGCGGCCACCCGCCTGCTCGAAGGCGGCGCCAGCCTGCTGCCCATCGGCATGGTCGAGGTGCTGGGCGAATTTCACCGTGGCGACGTGATCGCCGTGCGCAACCTGCGCGGTGAGGACATCGCCCGTGGCCTGGCCAACTACGCCAGCTCCGAAGCCCGCCTGCTGGTGCGGCGGCCCTCCGCCGAGATCGAGGCCCGCCTGGGCTTCGTCAACGAGCCCGAGATCATTCACCGGGACAACCTGGTGTTGGCCTGAGCACCGATCGGCGTGGGCCCCTGAATGCTGCATGCCTCAAGCCACTGTGCGTGAAGCCTCAAAGGTCGGCGCCTCGCAGCATGTCAAGGAAGGCGTCCAAGACGGCCTGCTCTCCAGCGCGACATTGCTCGATGAAGGCATCCAGCGCCGAGGGCTCGACAAACCCCGACGACCATGCGATGACGTTCGTCACGGGTGATCGCTCTGTCCAAAGCAGGGTGTCGATGTTGTGATGGCGGCTGTCGCTGTAAATGGCGTCGCGAGTCAGCGTCATCGCAGGTCCAGGCCCTTGCAGCCATTGACAGTATCGATGACCATCGAAAAGCAATGCGCCTGTCAGTCCGTTCGATGCATTGCGGTGTCTGCTGACGCGAGAGATCCTTGCAAACTCCGGCGCGAGAGGTGTGGTGCTGGATTCGCTGATGTAGACGAGGTGTTGCACAAGGCGTGGCTTCTTGAGTGGGAGCTGGCGACTCTATTCACGTCCTCGGCGATCCAATGCGTGATAGATCGCATCGCCTGATCTGGAGATGTGCTAGTGAATTTCGATGCATCGACTTCTTGCAAGGCTTGCCCGCTGCGGCGACTGCCCCTGTTCTTGCCTCACACGCCGCAGGAGCTGGAGTCCATCGAGTCGCTCAAGCGCGGGGAACGCGAAGGCAAGGCCGGTGATGAGTTGATCCGTGAGGGGGCGGCAAGGCCAGGCCTCTTCACGCTGCGCGAGGGATGGGCGTTCCGCTTCAAGACCTTGAGTGACGGCCGCCGGCAGATCCTCAACTTCTTGCTGCCCGGCGATTTCATTGGCTTGCAGCAACGCATGAGCGAGGGTGCCGCGCATGGGGTCACGCTGTTGACGGACGCGCGACTGTGCGTTTTCGAGAGCGACGCGGTCTGGGAGTTGCACCGTCGCCAACCCTCCATGGGATACAACGTGACCTGGTTGGCGGCCCACGAAGAATCCTTGGTCGACGACAACCTCTTGTCGGTTGGCCGGCGCACCGCCGAGGAGCGCGTCGCCACCGCGTTGATCTTGCTTTACAAGCGGGCTGCTGCGGTGGCTCCGCCTGCCGCCAGAGGCGCATCGGCGATGGCAGACATTGCCTTCCCCATCACGCAAAACCACTTGGCGGATGCCCTCGGGCTTTCGCTGGCGCATGTGAACAAGACCGTTCGCAAACTGGAGCGCCGCAGACTCATGGCTTGGCACGCAGGTCGGTTGCAGTTGCTCGAACCACAGGCTTTGGTGCAGGTTGCTGATCTGTATGGGGACGGCCGGCCGGCACCGAGGCCGCTGGTCTGAGGTCCGCAGCAGGGTTATCCCTGGCCTGCGGGTGAGGGGGCGGCCGCCATTTTTGGAGTCGGCAGCGGGCGCTTTCCACTGGGTGACAAATCCAGGGTTGAATTGGCGGCATGATGTTCGGGTGCTGCACAGGGTAGCCGGTCCCCCCAGAAGGACGGACCAAGGGTTGTCACTGTCCGACACGTCCCCACGCGGGGCGTTACAACGCTGTACCTGATCGGTTCTTCGACCCCACCCTGGAGTCCTCTTCCATGTCTCTGTTCTCCCTCGCGCTCTCGCGTTTCAAGCCCCTGGCCCTGGCGACAACCGCCACCGTCGCAGCCTTGGCCTTCGCCCCAGCGGTGCAAGCCAAAACCTTGGTCTGCGTCTGGGACGTCGCTGGCAAGACCGGTGATGTCTATTCCCAAGCCACCGACTACGCCATCTCCATGCAAAAGCAGAAGGTGGACATCGAACTCAAGAGCTACGTCGATGAGCGCGTGGCGGTCGAAGACTTCCGCGCTGGCCAGTGCGACGCCGTGATCGCCACCGCGCTGCGCCTGCGCCAGTTCAACCAGGTTTCCACCTCGATCGACTCCATCGGTTCGACCACCGTCGTCAAGGGTGGCAAGGTTGACATCGACGCCTCCTACGAGGTCGTCCGCAAGGTCATCCAGGTGTTCGCCGACCCGAAGGCCTCCAAGTTGATGGTGGAAGGCAACTACGAAGTCGCCGGCATCTTCCCGCTGGGCGCCGCCTACCCGATGGTGCGCGACCGCAACATCAACTCGGTCGAGGCCCTGTCGGGCAAGAAGATCGCCGCCTTCGACTACGACAAGGCTCAGAGCGTGATGATCCAGCGCATCGGTGCCCAGCCCGTGTCGGTGGACGTGACCAACATTGGCCCGAAGTTCAACAACGGCAACGTTGACATGGTGACCCTGCCGGCCGTGGCCTTCAAGCCCTTTGAGCTGAACAAAGGCCTGGGCAAGACCGGTGGCATCGGCCGCCTGCCCATCATGATCCCGACCGTGCAGATGATCATCAACCGTGGCAAGTTCCCTGAAGGCTACGGGCAGATCTCGCGTGAATACTGGCTGACCAAGTTCGATCACGCCCTCAAGCTGATCAAGGCTGCGGAAGCGGGCATCCCGGCGCAGTACTGGAACGACCTGCCCCCCGAGTCCGTGCCCAAGTACGTGATCATGTTCCGCGAGTCGCGCATCGACATCGCCAAGGCTGGTCACTACAACAAGCAAGGCCTGAACATCATCAAGCGCGTGCGCTGCGGCATCAACCCCGGCGACGCCGAATGCGTCACCAAGACCGAGATCGATTGATCTCGGACGGGCGCACAAAGGGCGGCTGAGGCCGCCCTTTTTTCATGCCCCGGCCAGGCAAGCCTCAGTCAAGTTTGAAGGCCGCCACGGTCTGCACCAGCGTGTCGGCTTGCTGGCGCAGGCTTTCGGCTGCGGCCGCGCTTTGTTCGACCAGCGCGGCGTTCTGCTGGGTGCTGCGGTCCATCTGAGTGACGGCCTCACCCACTGCGGCGACGCCCGATGCCTGCTCGGTGCTCGCCGAGCTGATCTCCCCGACGATGTCGGTCACGCGCTGGATGGCGTTGACCACCTCGGTCATGGTTGCGCCGGCCTGATCCACCAGTGCCGAGCCCTGCGTCACGCGTTCCACGCTGGTACCGATGAGGTCTTTGATCTCACGGGCGGCGCCCGCCGAACGCCCTGCCAGGCTGCGCACCTCGCTGGCCACCACCGCGAAGCCGCGCCCTTGTTCGCCGGCACGCGCCGCCTCCACGGCCGCGTTCAGGGCCAGGATGTTTGTCTGGAAGGCGATGCCATCGATCACGCCGATGATGTCGGCGATCCGGCGCGAGGATTCGTTGATGCCCTTCATGGTGTCGACCACCTGGGCCACGACTTCGCCCCCGCGAATGGCCACACTCGAGGCGCTCATCGCCAACTGGTTGGCCTGGCGGGCGTTGTCCGCGTTCTGCCTCACGGTGGCACCGAGCTCTTCCATTGACGAAGCGGTCTGCTCCAGCGAACCGGCTTGCTGCTCCGTGCGCACCGACAGGTCGTTGTTGCCCTGGGCGATCTCGGCGCTGGCCGTGGCCACGCCATCGGCGTTGTGCTTGACTTCGCGCACGATGCCCGAGAAGTTGCGTTGCATGCGCTCCATCGACTGCAGCAACTGCACGGTCTCGTCGTTGCCATCGGGCTCGACACGCGCGGTCAGGTCGCCCTGAGCCAACAGGTTGGCCACGCTCACCGCGTGCGACATCGGCTCTGTGATGCGGCGGGCCAGCCACAAGGCAAGCGTCACCATCGCGGCCAGCGCCATGGTCAGGGCGATGCCGATGGCGGCCTGAGTCGTGGTGATGCTGTCCTGGGCGTGCTGGTTGAGGGCGTCGCCGTTCTTCTCGATCGAGTCGGACAGCGCGGCCATTTCATCTTCCAGCTTGCTGAAGCTGGCCTGCAGCGTGGGCACCATCTGCTCGGCCGAGTGTTGATCGGTGCGAGCGGCCTTGACCAGGCGGTCGGCGCTTTCAAGGTAGGCTTGCACCAGGGGTTTGGCCTTGTTCAGCGCGACGCGGCTTTCTTCGGTGAGGGGCAGCCCTTCCAGCTTGCCGATGGCCTCGTTGAAGGTCTTGGCATGGTCAGCGAGGTCCTTGGCGGCCTGTTCGACGCGTTCGGGGTTGTGCTGCATGGCGCCGAACAGCGCCAACTGGCCGTCACCCCGCACGGCGTCGTGCATCATGTCGGCTTCCTGGCTGGCTTGCAGGGCTTGGCTGGAGAGGATCGCACCGTCGATGGCATGACCCAGGCGGGTCGAAGCGAGCAGCCCGATGCTGCCGACGATGGCGGCGGCCGATGCCCCGGCCAAGCCAAAAGCGATGATCTGGGTGCGCAGTTTCATGGTGCAGTGCCTCCTGATCAGAAACGCACGGACAGGCCGATGGTCCAGCCGAAATCGGGGGCGGCCTTGCTCATGCCCCATGATGCGGCTGTGTCGATCTGCACCGAATTCGTGAGCAGGTAGGCCACACCGACATCGCCCGTGACGACGTTGCCGCCATGCCGGCCGCTGGTGAGTTGTTGGCCGGACAGCTCGACGAAGCCGCGCAGCCGGTCGGTGAATGATTTGCCAAACACCACTGCGGCGATGCCTCCCACGTAGCGCGAGCCAGCCTCATCACGGTCAACGTACAAGCCCGGCATCACGCCCAGGGAATGGCCGCCAGGCAGATCCCACTCGGCGACCATGCGCAGGGAAGGGCGCCAACCTTTGCCGCGAAACGCCCGCGAGCCGCTGTCGGTATCCACGTGCGCCAGCCAGCCAATGCCAGGGCGGCCTGTGGCTTCGTCGCCGTCTTGCATGTGCCACTTGAGGCCGAACGAGACGTCGGCGCGGCCCTTGTCGCGGGTGGTCAAACCGTTCTCGTCGGTGCTGCGCAGGGCCAGCGCGCCGTCGGTTTCGATGCGGGCTTCCAGGGTGTCGCCGAGGCCGATGCGCAGCAGGGTGGGCGTGGAGCGCAGTTTCTCGCGAGCGCCATCCGCCTTGCCTCGCTCGAAGGCCACGCTGGTTTCGATCTGGAAGCGGCCCGCGCCAACCACGTCGCTGGATTCGACGAAGTCCGGGCGGTCGGTGGCCAGCGGCTCTTCGTCTTCGGCGTGAGCGTTGAGGGCACAGCCCAACAGCAGGCTGGTGCTCAGCAAGGTTCGGACAAGTTGTTGGCAGGCTCGGGACATGGGGAAACCCTTTTTTGGATGTCCCTGGCTTTTCGGTCACCTGTCTGGAAAGTTGAACACCGAATGGCCAACTGCTTCACGGGCAGGCATGCTTGGCGCGGCCCGTCAAGTAAACAGGCCCCTCGTCGGGGGCCTGTGTTGTTGCACTGTGCCCCGAGGGGGCAGGTTAGAGCAGCGGGGTGCTGGGCTCAACTGCTTGATGCGGCGGAGCGTGCTTGGAGATCCGGGCCGTCTTCGGCATGGGACCACTCGCTGCCGTCCGCTTTGCCGCCAGTGGCGCCACGCGTGTTGCCCCGCAGGTAGCGGTTGCCGCCCCCGTTCTGAGGCTTGGGCAGGAAGCGCGCCAGTTCGGACAAGGCCAGTTGGTAAACGTCGCGCTTGAACTCGATCACCGTTTCCAGCGGAACCCAGTATTCGTGCCAACGCCAGGCGTCGAACTCGGGGTGGGTGCTGGCGCGCAGGTTCATGTCGCAATCGCGGCCCATGAGCTGCAGCAGGAACCAGATCTGCTTCTGGCCCTTGTAATGGCCGCGCGCGTCCTTGCGGATGAAGTGCTGGGGCACCTCGTAGCGCAGCCAGTCCCGGGTGCGCGCGACGATGCGCACGTGCTCGGGCAGCAAACCCACTTCCTCGTGGAGTTCGCGGAACATCGCCTGCTCCGGCGACTCACCATGCTTGATGCCGCCTTGCGGGAACTGCCAGGAGTGGGTGCGGATGCGTTTGCCCCAGAATACCTGGTTCCGATGGTTGAGCAGGATGATGCCGACGTTGGGCCGGAAGCCTTCACGGTCGAGCATAATCAACTCCGAATTTTCAACTGGTTTCATTATTGCACCGCTGAGCCGAAACGCCTAGTGCGTTTGTCAAGGCCTCAACTGAGCGGTGCTCTTTTTTTCCGCCATGAAAGCCTCTCAGTTCTTCATCTCCACCCTGAAAGAAGCCCCGGCTGATGCCGAGATCGTCAGCCACAAGCTGATGATGCGCGCGGGCCTGATCAAGAAGCTGGGAGCCGGCCTGTACAACTACATGCCCATGGGCCTGCGCAGCATCCGCAAGGTCGAAAACATCATCCGCGAGGAGCTGAACCGGGCGGGTTGCGTCGAACTGGTGATGCCCGTGGTGCAGCCAGCAGAACTCTGGCAAGAAACGGGCCGCTTCGACAAGATGGGCGACGAGCTGCTGCGCTTCAAGGACCGCCATGGCCGCGACTTCGTCATCCAGCCGACGGCCGAAGAGGTGATCACCGACATCGCGCGCCAGGAGCTGCGCAGCTACCGCCAGCTGCCCAAGAACTTCTATCAGATCCAGACCAAGTTCCGCGACGAGCGCCGCCCGCGCTTCGGCGTGATGCGCGGCCGCGAGTTCACGATGAAGGACGCGTACTCCTTCGACCGCGATGTCGAAGCCGCGGGCAAAACCTATGACGCCATGTACGCGGCCTACACCCGCATCTTCGAGCGCCTGGGCCTGCAGTTCCGAGCTGTGGCGGCCGACACCGGCGCCATCGGCGGTGACCGCTCGCACGAGTTTCAGGTGATCGCGGACACGGGCGAGGACGCCATCGTCTACTGCCCCACGAGCGACTACGCTGCCAACATCGAGCTGGCCGAGGGCGTCGCGCTGATCGCCACCCGTGGGGCCGCAACGCAAGCGATGGAGAAGGTCGCCACGCCGGGCAAGAGCACCTGCGCCGACGTGGCCGAGCTGCTGGGGCTGCCGCTGAGCCAGACCGTGAAGTCGCTGGTGCTGGCCACCGACGAGACCAACGAGCAGGGCGAGATCGTTAAGTCCACGATCTGGCTGCTGCTGGTGCGTGGCGATCATGACCTCAATGAAGTCAAGGCTGGCAAGATCGAGCTGGCCGATGTGAATGGCAAGCTGATTGGCCTGAAGGCCGGCTTCCGCTTCGCCACCGAGAGCGAAATCGTCGAGCACTTCGGCACCAGGCCGGGCTACCTGGGGCCTGTGTTCGGGCAACACATGCAGAACACCGTGGAAGGGCTGGAATACTCGGCTGAATTCCGCGCGCGCGTGAAGATCGTGGCCGACCGCACCGTGGCCCACATGGCCGACTGGGTGTGCGGCGCCAACGAGGCGGGCTTCCACATCCGTGGCGTGAACTGGGGCCGCGACCTGCCCGAGCCCGACGTGGTGGCCGACATCCGCAACGTGGTCGAGGGCGACCCCTCGCCCGACGGCAAGGGCGTGCTGGCCATTCAGCGGGGCATCGAGGTGGGCCACGTGTTCTACCTGGGCACCAAGTACTCCAAGGCGATGAACGCGACCTTCCTGGATGTGGATGGCAAGCCCAAGCACTTCGAGATGGGCTGCTACGGCATTGGCGTGACGCGCATCCTGGGCGCGGCCATCGAGCAGAAGCACGACGAGCGCGGCATCATCTGGCCGGACGCCATCGCGCCCTTCACCGTGGTGATCTGCCCGGTGGGCTACGACCGCTCCGAGGCCGTCAAGGCTGCCGCCGACGAGTTGCACGCGCAGTTGCTGGCCAAGGGGGTGGACGTGATCCTCGACGACCGTGGCGAGCGCCCAGGTGCCATGTTCGCTGACTGGGAGCTCATCGGCGTGCCGCACCGCGTGGTCTTCGGCGACAAGGGTTTGAAGGACGGCGTGGCCGAGTACCAGGGGCGCCAGGACGAGCAAGCCACCAAGCTGCCCGTGAACGAAGTCCTGAACCACCTGGTTTCCCTGCTGCAGATCGGCTGATCGCGGTGGTGTGCGTGGGTTAAGGTCAGGCCTGTCATGCTGCCCCTCTTGCGTCCCGCCCAAATCGCCGTGGCTGTGCTGTACCTGGCGTTTCTGCCGCGCATGGCGCAAGCAGGTGCCCAGGCCGAAGAGCCGCTGGCCGATTCGGTGCGCACGGCGCTGTCTTCGGCCATCGGGCGCAGCGCGCCTTCTTTGAGCTTCGCCGATGCCCGCCAGCGCCAGCAGTGCGAAGCCTGGGCCGCGTCGCTCGAGAGCAAACTGCTCAAGCGCAAGCCCGAGGAGCTGGTGCGCAGGGAGTTCCTGGTTACCGTCTGCTACGAGGCTCGGCGCGCTGGGCTGGAGCCCAGCCTGGTCCTCGGCCTGATCCAGGTTGAAAGCGGCTTTCGCAAGTACGCGATCTCGCCGGTGGGTGCGCGCGGCTACATGCAGGTCATGCCCTTCTGGTCGCGCCTGATCGGCACGGGTGACCCATCCAGCCTCTTTCACATGCAGACCAACCTGCGCTTTGGCTGCGTGATCCTGCGTCACTACCTCGACCGCGAACGGGGTGACCTCTTCATGGCCCTGGGTCGCTACAACGGCAGCCGGGGGCGGGCGGAGTACCCGAACATGGTCACGGCGGCCTGGCGCACCTGGAAGGTGGCGGATGGCGTGTTGGGTGGTACCCGGGTGGCTGAGGCCGATGGCGCCGCGCCCGACGGGGGCGTGAGGCTGGTCAGCCGGTCTGCGCAGCGCTGACTGAGCAGGCGCCTCAAAGGCCCTGCCACTCGCTCGGCCGCGCGCCCTCGATGCCCACCATTTGCAGCACCCGCTCGATCGTGTCGTCGATGAGCTGGGCGATGCTCTGCGGCTTGTTGTAGAAGGCCGGCAGCGGCGGGAAGACGATGCCGCCCATCTCTGTGACGGCGGTCATGTTGCGCAGGTGGGCCAGGTTGAAGGGTGTTTCACGCACCATCAGCACGAGCCGGCGGCGTTCCTTGAGGGTGACGTCGGCGGCGCGGGTGAGCAGGTTGTCACCGAAACCGTGCGCCACGGATGCCAGCGTCTTCATCGAGCAGGGGGCGATCACCATCGCGTCGGTGGCGAAGCTGCCGCTGGCGATGCAGGCGCCGACATCGCCGGGTGCATGGGCCTGGGTGGCCAGGGCTTCGAGCTCGGTGCGGTCGAGACCCAGCTCATGGTGCACGTTGAGGATGCCGGCGGGCGTGGCCACGAGGTGGGTGCGCACGCCGAGGTCGCGCGCGCGCTCAAGCAGGCGCACGCCGTAGGCCGCGCCGCTCGCGCCGGTGATGCCGACGATCAGGCGCGGCGCCCCCAGGCTCACTTCGCCAGTTCCTGCTGCAGCTCGCCGGACTGGTACATCTCCATCATGATGTCGGAGCCGCCAACGAACTCGCCGTTGACGTAGAGCTGCGGGATGGTCGGCCAGTTGGCGTATTCCTTGATGCCCTGGCGGATGGCTTCGTCTTCCAGGACGTTGACGGTCTGCAGGTCTTGGACGCCGCAGGCCTTGAGGATCTGCACGGCGCGACCGGAAAAACCGCATTGGGGGAATTGGGCCGTGCCTTTCATGAACAAGACCACTTTGTGGCCTTTGACCAGGGCATCGATGCGTTGTTGAACGTCGCTCATGGGTGCTTCTCTCGCGGAAAAATCGAAAACAGGCCAGAGGTTATATCAGGCCAGCCCGACTGAGCGCGGCGCAGGGGCACCCGAGGGCCCTGGACAGGGGCGGCGCTTGGCGGCCACGGACCCCTCAGAAGGCGTAGCCCAGCGACACCTTGACCACCGGACGCATGCGCAGGCCACGCACCATGTCGCCGAAGGAACGGTCGCCCTGCAGCATGCCGGTGAAGCGTTCGGTGCTGTCGGGGTCGGTGTTGAGCAGGCCGAAATCGGCGTTGAAGCGCCAACTGCGGCCCAGCCCGAAAGCATCGCTGCGGGTGCTGTAGCCGGCGCCCACGTAGGCCTGGGCCTGAGGCAGCAGATTGCGGCGGCCCAGGCCCAGTGGCGAGCCGAGGGTGTCGAGTTGTTGCAGGCTGAGGTTCAGGCCGCCGCCATGGTCGCCGCTGGACCACCAGGCCTGGCCGGCTTCGCCGCTGACCAGGCCCACGGTGGCGCGGAAGCCGCCTTCGACGTAGTGGTCGGCCAGCAGGTGCAGGCTGCGCACGCGCAGGCCGCCTTCCACCGGTTGCGCCAGCACGAAGCTGTCGCGCAGGGGGTTGACGGGGCGTTCGATGACGGCGCCGATGCGGCCTTCCCAGTTGGGCCAGGGGCCGTTGTCGCGCAGGGCGAGGCCGTTGCCATCGGCGCCCGCCCCGCCGCGTTCGGCCATGGGGCTGTTGCCCAGGCCGTTGCTCAGGCGGCCGGGCCAAGGCAGGCGTGCGGTGGTGATGCCGTCTCCGGTGGCGCCCTGGCTGAGGACGTGCGCACCGCGAGGCACCATCTGGGCTTGCGCCGGGGTGATCAGTGTGAAACCGATCAGCAGGCCGGCGGCCAGACCTCCGAACGCGCGCGTGCCCCCACCGACCGGCGAGCCGGGCCATGATGCGAGAGGGCGGCGGTGTTCGGTTGGGCGCATGCGGCATTCCTGGGGGTCACGTCCATGGCGGTTCCATGCTAGGCGTGCTCACCGGGTTTGTGGCTCCGAGATGTGAGACCTTGTTGGGGTCTTTTTGCCTGATGGGTTTTGGGTTTGGCGCGACGGGAGGACAAGGCTAGCGACGCGGTCCACGCCCCGGGCATGGGTTTAACCCGAAGTCAATGCCACTTGCCCCCTGTGCAGCGGGGATTGCCTCCCAGATCGAAGCGGGTGCTCACCTCGGTGAAGCCGGCCGCCTGCAACAACTGTTGCACTTCGGCGGCCTGGTCGTGGCCATGTTCCAACAACAACCAGCCGCCTGGCGCAAGGTGCGCAGGGGCGTGGCGAACGATTTGGCGCAGGTCGTCGAGGCCGTCGGGTCCCGAGGTCAGGGCGGTGAGGGGCTCGTGGCGCAGCGCGGCCAGGTGGTGGTCGCCCTCGGCGATGTAGGGCGGGTTGCTGACGATGAGCTCGAAGCGCTCGCCGGCCAGGGGGGCGAACCAGCTGCCTTGCAGGCCACGCACGTTGGTCAGGGCGTGGCGGCGAGCGTTGTCCAGGGCCACGGCCAGCGCGCCGGCTGAGAAGTCGACCGCCGTGACCTGGGCTTGCGGGCGCTGCTGGGCGATGGCCAGGGCGATGGCTCCGCTGCCGGTGCCGAGGTCGGCCACGCGGCTTGGTTGGCCCTCTGGCAGCAGATTGAGCGCCCAGTGCACGAGGGTTTCGGTGTCGGGCCGGGGCACCAGGGTGTCGGGGGTGACGCGCAGCAGCAGGCCAAAGAATTCCTTTTCGCCTTGCAAGTAGGCGAAGGGCTCGCCCGAGGCGCGGCGGCGCAGCCAGTCGAGCAGGCGGGCCAGGTGTTCGGCCGGCAGCGGGTCACTGCCGTGCGCGAGCACCCACGCACGTGAGACGCCGAGCACGGTGCAGACGATGAGTTGGGCATCGAGCCGGTCGAGGCCGGCGGCGCGGGCCTGTTGCAGGGCTTCGGCGACGGTGCGTGGCGCGGGATTGAACGAGTCGGCCGGGGGGGCGCCGCCAGCCGTGGTGCTCATGGCTGGCGTGGCGTTGGCGTGTGAGGGCTCGGCGTTGTTCCGCTCAGACGCCATGCGCGGCCTCCAGCTCGGCAAGCTGCTCGGCGGCCCGGGCCGACAGCAGCGCGGCGATCACCTCGTCGAGTTCGCCTTCCATCACCGCGCCCAGTTTGTACAGCGTGAGGTTGATGCGGTGGTCGGTGAGCCGTCCCTGAGGGAAGTTGTAGGTGCGGATGCGGTCGGAGCGGTCACCCGTGCCGACCAGGCCCTTGCGGGTGGCGGCTTCCTTCGCCTGGCGGGCGATGCGCTCCTGGTCGCGGATGCGCGCGGCGAGCACCGCCAGCGCCTTGGCCTTGTTGCGGTGCTGGCTGCGGTCGTCCTGGCATTCGGCGACGATGCCGGTGGGGATGTGCGTGATGCGCACGGCCGAGTCGGTCTTGTTGATGTGCTGGCCGCCGGCGCCGCTGGCGCGGAAGGTGTCGATGCGCAGGTCGGCCGGGTTGATCTGGATCTCTTCGGCCTCGTCCGGCTCGGGCAGCACGGCCACGGTGCAGGCGCTGGTGTGGATGCGGCCTTGCGATTCGGTGGCGGGCACGCGCTGCACGCGGTGGCCGCCTGACTCGAACTTGAGCTGGCCGTAGACACCCGTGAGCAAGGTTGGGTCAGCCCGCTCGGCCTCGAAGCGCAGCACGATTTCTTTGTATCCGCCGAGGTCGGAGTCGCTGGCCGACATCACCTCGCAGCGCCAGCCTTTGCGTTCGGCGAAGCGGGTGTACATGCGGGCGAGGTCGGCGGCGAACAGGGCCGATTCCTCGCCGCCCGTGCCGGCGCGGATTTCGAGGAAGGCAGGGCGGGCGTCGTCCGGGTCGCGGGGCAGCAGGGCGGTCTGCAACTGGTCGATGAGGTGGTCGAGGTCGGCCTCGGCCTGGGTGAGCTCTTCTTGCGCCATGATGCGCAGCTCGGTGTCGTCGCCGGCGCCATGCAGCATCTCGCGTGCTTCGGCCTGGTCTTGCTGGCGGCGGGTGTGGCGGCGGGCCAGATCGCACACGGCGCTGACCTCGGCGTGTTCGCGCGAGAGATCGCGGAAGCGCCGGTTGTCGGCGGCGACGGTTGGGTCGGCCAGGGCCGCGTCAAGCTCTTGCAGGCGGCGAGCCAGGCGGTCGAGCGATGAGGCCAGGGCGGGCGCGAGCGAGCGGCTCACGCGCCGGGCTCCTTGGTTGGGCCCGTGGGCGAGGTGCCGCCGGGGCGGGCGTCGGCGGGGCCAGCGCTCCTGCGTGGTGGTTCGCCGCGCAGGAACAGGCGCGACAGCGAGGCCGCGACCTGCGGGCGGTGGCGCGCATCGGCGCTGTGCAGCTCGGCCAGGGCGCCGTGCAGCATCTTCTGGGTGAGCCCGCGCGAGAGGGCGTCCATCACGGTTTCGATGTCTTCGCCCTTGGCCAACAGCTTGCGGGCGCGGGCGATTTCAGTGGCTCGCCAGTCGTCGGCCTGGGCTTGCAAGGCCTGGATCAGGGGCACGGTGGTGCGTTGGTCGAGCCAGCTCACGAAGCCCTGCACGCCGGTTTCGATGATGGCTTCGGCCTGGGCGACGGCGGCCTGGCGCTTCTCGCCGGCGGTCTGCACGAGGGCGGAGAGGTCATCGACGGTGTAGAGGTAGATGTCGTCGAGGCGGGCGACTTCGGGCTCGATGTCGCGCGGCACGGCCAGGTCGACCATGAAGATGGGGCGGCGCTTGCGGGCTTTGAGGGCGCGCTCGACCGCGCCCAGGCCGATGATGGGCAGGGTGCTGGCGGTGCAGGAGACGACGATGTCGAACTCGTGCAGGCGCTCGGGCAAGTCGGCCAGGCGGATGGCCTGCGCGCCGAGGTGGGTGGCGAGCTTTTCTCCGCGTTCGAGCGTGCGGTTGGCCACCGCCATGGTGCGAGGGGTGCGCGCGGCGAAGTGCGTGGCGGTGAGCTCGATCATTTCGCCCGCGCCCACGAAGAGCACCTTGGTGCGACCGAGGTCTTCGAAGAGTTCGGCGGCCAGGCGCACCGCGGCGGCGGCCATGCTGATGGAGTGCGCGCCGATTTCGGTGGAGGTGCGCACCTCTTTGGCCACGGCGAAGCTGCGCTGGAAGAGCTGATGCAGCGTGGTGCCCAGGGTGCCTGCAGTGTCGGCCTCGCGCACGGCCTGCTTCATCTGGCCGAGGATCTGGGGTTCGCCCAGCACCATGGAATCGAGCCCGCTGGCGACGCGGAAGGCGTGGCGCGCGGCCTGGCTGTTTTCGAGCAGGTAGGTGTGGCGCAGCAGTTCGTCGTGGCTGACGCGGCCGATCTGGGCCAGCCAGTCCACCGCGTTGAGGCGCAGCGATTCGAGTGAGGCGCCCACGCCATTGACGGCGCAGTAGAGCTCGGTGCGGTTGCAGGTGGACAGCAGGGCCACCTCTGGGTGGATGGCGGGTTGGGCGGACTGCGGTGACCCGGTCAGGCGCTCATGCAGGTGCTTGAGCGCGGGGGCGAGCTGGTCCACCGCGAAAGCGAAGCGGCCGCGCAGGTCGACGGCGGCCGTTTGGTGGTTGAGGCCCAGGGTCAGGACAGTCATGGGCAAAGATTATAAAATCGCTGGTTTGCTTTCGGGTCCGTGCGGGGATACCACCCTGGGTGGCGAACTTCGGGCGGAGTACAAATCACGTGTTGGGCCAATTTTTCAGCCACATCCTGAATTTCCTGCTGCCGGCGGTGGCCATGGCCTTGTTGGTGCCGACGCTGGCGCGCATCGTCTGGTGGAAATCGCTGGCTGCGGCTGGTTGGTTGCGCCAGGTGTGGTGGGCCGTCGTGATCAACGTGGCCGTGTTGGTGCTGGGCTTGCTGGTGCTCGGGCGAGACGGCGCGATGTGGACTTATGCCGGCTTGGTGCTGGCCTCGGCGCTCGCGGTCTGGTGGACGGGGTTGCGCTGAGCGCGTCGGGTGCTTGCCCATCGTTTCGTCCTCCTGCCTGCCCCCATCGATCTCGACCGCATTCATTGCCATCGTTCATTCACGCGCCGCCGCGCACGGAACCCCTCCATCGGCCAGCCATGAGCTACAGCGTCAAGGAAATTTTCTACACCCTGCAGGGCGAAGGCAGTCACGCCGGTCGCCCAGCGGTGTTCTGTCGCTTCGCGGGCTGCAACCTGTGGTCGGGCCGCGAGGCTGATCGCGCGTCGGCCGTCTGCCGCTTCTGCGACACCGATTTCGTCGGCACCGATGGCCTGGGTGGTGGCAAGTTCGATACGGCGGCGGCGTTGGCCGGGCGCATTGCCTCGTTCTGGCCTTCGACGCCGGCCGGGGCAGGGGGCCAGCGCTTCGTGGTCCTCACTGGCGGCGAGCCGATGCTGCAGCTCGATGCCGGCCTGATCGACGCGCTGCATGCGCAGGGCTTCGAGATCGCGGTCGAGTCCAACGGCACGATCGCCGCGCCAGCGGGCATCGACTGGGTCTGCGTCAGCCCCAAGGCCGGTTCGACCCTGGCGCAGACCTCGGGCCATGAACTCAAGGTGGTGGTGCCGCAGGCCGGTTTCACCGAAGATGACTTGCTCGCGTTCGAGAAGCTGGGCTTCGAGCAGTTGCGCGTGCAGGCCATGGACAGCGCCGACCCGGCCGCGCGCCGCCATGCGATGGCCTGGGCCGTGCAATGGTGCCTGGACCACCCGCGCTGGTCCCTGAGTGTCCAGACCCACAAGACGCTGGGCATCCGCTGAAGGCGTGATGCACCAGCGCCCTCCCGCTGAAGGATTCCCGAGATGTTCGAGTTGAGCCAGACCTTTTCTTTCGATGCGGCGCACACGCTCAAGCGCCAGGTCTCGCCCGAAGAGGCCGCGGGCAGCCGCCGCATCCACGGCCACACCTACTCGGCCGAGGTCATGGTGCGTGGCGAGCGCCAGCCCGAAAGCGGCATGGTGGTGGACCTGGCCGTGCTGCGCGAGGTGATCACCGGCATCCGCAACCAGCTCGATCACCACTTCCTCGACGAGGTGGCAGGCCTGGGCGCGCCCACGCTGGAGAACCTGTGCGTGTTCATCTTCGCGCAGGTGCACAAGCAGATCCCGCAGGTGTCTGCCGTGGCGGTGTCGCGTGCGGCGGGCGACCGCTGTGTCTACCGGCCGCAGGCCTGAGCCCATGGATTGGGCTGAACGCAGCCGCCAGGCCGTCTGGCACCCCTGCACGCAGATGAAGGTGCACGAGCACCTGCCGCCACGGCACATCGTGCAGGCGCAGGGGCCCTGGCTGATCGATGACCAGGGGCACCGCATCCTGGATGCCGTCAGCTCGTGGTGGGTCAATTTGTTCGGCCATGGCTTCGCGCCCATCGGGCAGGCGATCGCCGACCAGTTCAACCGGGTCGACCACGTCATGCTGGCGGGGCTCACGCATGCGCCGGTGGTGGAACTCTCGGAGAGGCTGGGCCGGCTCACGGGCCTGGGCCACGCCTTCTACGCCAGCGATGGCGCCAGCGCCACCGAGATCGCGCTGAAGATGAGCGCGCACAGCTGGCGCAACCAGGGCCGCGCGGGCAAGCACCGCTTCATCGGCCTCGAAGGCGGCTACCACGGTGAAACGGCGGGCGCCTTGTCCGTCACCGACATCCCGCTGTTCCGCGAGGCCTACGCGCCGTTGCTGCGCCTGAGTGCCACGCTGCCTTCACCCGATCCGTGCCGAGCCGCGCCCGGGGTGAGCGCCGAGCAGCACCTGCGGCACTGCATCGACTCGCTGGCCGCCTACCTGGCCGAGCACGCGCACGAAACCGCTGCCATCATCATGGAGCCTTTGGTGCAGGGCGCCGCCGGCATGGCCATGCACGATCCCGCTTACCTCGTGGCCGTGCGCCGCCTCTGTGACGAGCACGAAGTGCACTGGATTGCCGACGAGATCGCCGTGGGCTTCGGCCGCACGGGCACGCTGTTCGCGCACCAGCAGGCCATCGGTGAAGACGGCCGGCCTGTGCGCCCCGATTTCATCTGCCTGAGCAAGGGCCTCACGGGCGGGGTGCTGCCGCTGTCGACCGTGCTCACCACGGACGCCGTGTACGCCGCCTTCTGGGACGATCGCACCGCGCATGGCTTCCTGCATTCGCACTCGTACACCGGCAACCCGCTGGCCTGCCGCGCCGCGCTGGCCGTGCTCGACGCCTTTGAGGCGCGTGACGAGCAGGGCCGCGACGTGCTGGCCCGCAACCGCGAAGCCGCCGCGCGTTTCAACGCCCTGACCGAACCGCTGCGCCGCCACCCGCGCGTGAAGGCGAGCCGCCACCTCGGCATGATCTGGGCCTGGGACATCGACACCACCGAGCCGACCTTCGCGGCCCGTTACCACCGCGCGGCGCTCGACGCCGGCTTGCTGCTTCGCCCCATCGGCTCAACGCTGTACACGATGCCGCCTTACGTGCTCACGCCCGACGACCAGCGCCACCTGGCCGATGGCCTGCGGCGCGTGCTCGATCAGGTGCTGGCCGAGGTCGATGCCTTGCCGATGGCGAGCGAGCGGGTGCACCCGCTGGCCTGATCGTCACCTGGCGCACACCCGGCACACGCCCAGCAACCCCACCCGCGCGCACCTGCAAAAGTTCTTCAATAGACTTCCCACCCTTCACCCACACGAAGCCGAAATGGTCGCTTACTTCGTCACCGGCACGGACACCGGGGTCGGCAAGACCCGTGTCAGCACCGCCTTGCTGAGGGCCTTGCACCAGGCTGGCCATGCGCGCGTGGTTGGCATGAAGCCCGTGGCGGCGGGTTGCGATTGGGTGACCCACGAAGACGCTGAGCATGGCAGCGCCCATGGCGAGTGGCTCAACGAAGACGTCGCCGCCTTGCGCGCGGCCAGCACGCTCGCCGTGCCCTCGGTGTTCGACAACCCCTATGCGCTGCCCGACCCGCTCTCGCCGCACTTGGCCGCGCGCCGGGCGGGCGAGGTGATCGACCTCGACCACATCGAAGCCAGCTTCCATGCCCTGCGCCAGCACGCCGATGCCGTGGTCGTCGAAGGCGCGGGCGGTTTTGTCGTGCCCTTGAACGAACCCGATCCGCACACCGGCGAAGGGTCATGGGCCACAAGCGCCGATCTGGCCGTGCGCCTGCAATTGCCCATCGTGCTGGTGGTCGGCATGCGCCTGGGTTGCCTCAATCACGCCTTGCTCACGCAGGAGGCCATCGCTGCGCGCGGGCTCAAGCTGGCGGGCTGGGTCGCCAACCACATCGACGTGGCCATGCAGGCACAAGATGCCAACGTCGACACCCTGAGGCAGAGATTGATGGCGCCCCTGCTCGGTCGATTCGCGTGGGCGCCGCAGGCCACATCGGCTGAGCTGGCGGCCAGCCTGGTCATGCCCGCCTGAAGCTTGGCAAAAAACGGGCTGAGCTCAGCTTCGGCCTCATGCAGCCCTATGCAATCCCATGCCGCACCATGCATCAAGCGTGCAGCGGTGTGTCGCAGAGGGGATCTGCCGCGGGCTCGGGTGGCGTGAAAACATGAGCCGCCGGGGCCGCCTGGGTGGTCAGCTCGATCAAAGCACCCAATGGCATCGGTTTGCCGAACAGGTAGCCCTGGAACTGCCGACATCCCATGCTTTCCAGGATTTGGCGTTGCTCGCGGGTCTCGACACCTTCCGCCATGACGGACATGTTCATCGTGTTGCCCAGCTCGATGATCGTCTTCGCGATGGCCAGGTCGCGTGGCTGCGTCAGCAGGTCGCGCACGAAGGCCTGGTCGATCTTGAGCTGCTCCAGAGGCAGGCGCTTGAGGTAGGCCAGCGACGAGTACCCGGTTCCGAAATCATCCAGCGAGAAAGACACGCCGTACTGTTTGAGCACCTTCATCTTGTTGATGAGGTCGTCCATGTCGCGGGCGAACACGCTTTCCGTCAACTCCATCTTCAACTGCCGTGGGTCCACCCCATGGCGCTCGATGGCCGCCATGGCCCTCACCACGAAATTCGGCTGCCGGATCTGATGCACGCTGATGTTGACCGAGATGGTGAGGTGTGCCGTGCCAGGGTGCCGTGCCAGTTGCGCCAAGTGCGCGCAGGCGGTGTCGATCACCCATTCGCCCATGGGGACGATGAGCCCCGACTTTTCCGCCAGCGGAATGAATTCACCGGGTGAAATCATGCCCCGCCTGGGGTGATGCCAGCGCAGCAGGGCCTCGGCGCCTTGCACCCGGCCGTCCTGGTCGACCTGGGGCTGGTAGTGCAGCATCAATTGCCCCGTGCGGACTGCTTCGCGCAGATCGGCCTCGTAGGCGTTGCGCGCCTCCACATCGGCTTGCATGATGTGCATCGCCACGTACATCGCGACCGCTGCCGCCACGGTGTTGATCTTGCCTCCAACGATGCGCAGGGCATCTGGCAGGTTGTGATCGGGCTGTGCCCCAAAGGACGTGCAGGCCAGCACGACGAACGTCAAGAACACGCAGCCGACCAAGGCATGCCGCACTGGCGCTGCGACGGAGCCGCGCATGCCCATGTACATGCCGGTGGCCAGTGGTACGAGGAACAGGTGCGTGGTGCGGGGCATCTGGGCCGTGGTCTGGTCCAGGAACAGGCAGGTGAGGCAGACGACGGTGCACAGCGCGCCACATTGGATGGCGCCCCCGATGTACGGATGGCCCCGGCTTGCGAACCAGACTGCGAGCAGCCCGGCCGGCACGCCCGGAAAGGGGATCAGCGCCGCTTGCCAGCCCACCAGATGCCACAGGCCCAGCGTCCATCCCATGGTCATGACTGCGGTGAGCCAGCCGCTGACCGTCAGCAACAGGGCCACCCGTCTCAGGTGCTTGGCGCCGAGGCTGTTCGCCCGGCTGGATGGCGTGGGGTTCGTTGACTGCATGAGGTGTCGGAGCCGGGTTTCCGAGCGGTTTGCTGGCAGGTCGCTGGGCCGGCTGCTGGTGCATTCGGCCTCATGGGGTTTTCGGCCAAAGTGCACTGTGCTTGAGCCATCCCGCATGCTGGGAATTGGACGACGCCGCGGGCCGCTCCTTGCGGCATACCGCCGCACAAGGACCCTTTTCCGCCATCGCCAGGACGGCCTGCCGATGGTCGCGTTCAGCGCTTGAGGTAACCGGCCTCGCGCACCTTGCGCTCGGTCAGCTTCTGCGAGCGCGCCAGCACCTCGGCAACGCTGGGAGGGCGGGGTGCGAGCACCCGCGCCACCTCCTGCCCCACCGCCGTGCCGATGGCCTGGTACTCGGGGATGCCCACCCACTGGATCCCGACGTAGGGCGAGCGCGGCAGGGTCGGGTGCTCCTGGTCTGCCGACAAGATGGCCTGCAACTCGACTTCGGCATGTGGGTTGGCTCGTCGGAACTGTGCGGCTGCGTAGGTGGATCGCCGGGTACCGCCGGGCACGGCATGCCAGCCGACATCGCGCGCCACCAGCTCGATGTATTCACGCGATGTCGCCCACTCGATGAAGGCCTGCGCGGCCGTTGCTTGCCGCGAACTGGCGGGGATGGCCAGCGACCAACTCCACAGCCAATGCGCGCCCTTGGGCGTGCTGGCCACTGGCGCCTGCAGGAAGTCAACCCGGTCCACTACCCGCGATTCCGATGGGCGGTTGACGAACGCCCCCGCGACCGTGGCGTCCACCCAGATCGCACAGCGCCCGGCCGAGAACAGTGCCAGGTTCTCGTTGTAGCCATTGGCGACGGCGCCAGGCGGACCCACCTCACGCAGCAGCGATGCATACAGCGTCAGGGCCTGGCGCCATGGGGCGCTTTGCAACTGCGGCCGCCAAGCCATGTCGAACCACTGGCCACCATGGGTGTTGGCCATCGTGGTCAGCAGCGAGAGGTTCTGGCCCCAGCCCGGTTTGCCACGCAGGCAGATGCCATAGACGCCCATTGCCGGGTCGTGCAGCTTGCGCGCGGCCTGCGCCACCTGTTCCCAGGTCGGCTGGGCGGGCAACTGGATGCCGGCTTGCTTGAGCAGGTCCCGGCGCACCAGTGTCATGGTGCTCTCGCCATAGAAGGGCAGCGCATAAAGCTGCCCTTGGTGCGTGAGCGCCTGGCGGATCGGAGGCAACAAATCATCGACCTGATAAGCCGCGCTGGGTTTCAGCGGGCGCAGCCAGCCTCGGCCGCTCCAGACCTGGGCCTCGTAGCCACCCAAGGTCAGGATGTCGAAGCGGCCTGCCTTCGTGACCACATCACGCGTCACCTGCTGGCGCAACTGGTCTTCTTCCAGTGTCACCCAGCGAATGCGCACCCCAGGGTTCGCTTGCTCGAAATGCGGCGTGAGCTTTTGCAGCGTCAGCATGTGGCCGTTGTTGACCGTGGCGACGACCAGCTCCTGCGCCCACGTCTGGCCAGCCATGGGCAGCGCGGCCATCAGCCCGAACAGCGCGGCACGCAGCTTGACCTTCAAGGGGCACTTCCGTCGAAGCGAGTTCATGCGAAGCTTCCGTCAGAATGGAGTCGGGCCGCAGCCTGGGCCGGTGACCCGTTCGATCACCGGGTTCATGCCCGGGTGACGAAGGCGTCTTCGCTCAGGATACTTCAGGTCTGAGGATGCCCTCGCGGGCTGTCACAACATTGCCAACATGCCTACCTCATCCCGTGGCCTGCTGGCCATTCTCTCTCCCAGGCGCAGCCTGCGCTCTCGGTTCACCCTGCTTGCGGGCACCGGTGGGGTCATCTTCGCCTTGGTGCTGGCCTGGTGGGTCGCCCAAGGGCAGCGGACCCAACTGCTCGATGCGGTCGACCGTTCCGTGCGCCGCGAGGCCCAGGCCATGGGCGATGGCATGGCCGAAGCGCTGCGGCTGCATGTGGAGCGCGTTCAGCGACTGGCGGCCGCGCCCGAGATCTCCAGCGGCCTGCAGGACCTCGGCAGCACCCGGCTGCAACTCGAACAGTTGCGCGCCCATGCCCCCGAGTTCGAATGGCTGGCGCTGACCGATGCAGGCGGGCTCATCATCTCTGCCACGGGCGCCCGCCTCGAACAACACGAGTCCTCAGCCGAACCCTGGTTCCGTCAGGGCAGCCGAAGGCCATGGGTGGGACGGCCTCATGTGGCCGGACCCCTTGCACGCTTCCTGCCGATGGAGCCTGATGGCCAGCCGCCCCAGCTCATCGATGTGGCCGTGCCCGTGATCGACCCGGAGGGGCAGCGCATCGGCGTGCTCGTCGGCATGCTCAACTGGCGGCGCATCGGTGACCAGCAGCGCCGCCTCACCGATGGTGTTGACGGGCCGGGGCACACCTTGTTGCTGTCGCCTGACAGCGTCGTGTCGATCGGGCCGCCCGCCTTGAGTGGCCGAGTCATGCGCCCGGTCGGCTTCGAACGCATCCGCGCAGACGGCCATTCCCGCGTGCTCGACTGGCCTGACATGGGACAGCGACTGACGTCGATCGTGCCGGTGCGCTGGTCACCCGATCCTGACCAGGAGCCCTGGACGCTGGTGCTGCGCCAGGACCCGGAACGCGTCTTCGGCCCCTTGCAGGCATTGCAACGGCGCTTGGCGGTGGGTGGGGTGGTGGGCACACTGGCCTTCATGTGGCTGATCTGGTGGTTGACCGGCCGCATCGTGCGGCCCATCGATCAGCTTGCTCGCACAGCGCGTGACCTGCGCGCCGGCAAGCCAGCTCGCTTCGACGAGCCCGGTGACGTGGGCGACGAGGTGGCCCTGCTGTCGACCGCGCTGGCCGAACTTCATGCCGGCGTGCAGGCACGCGTGGGCGAGCTCGCGGCCTACCGCGACCACCTCGAAGAAAAGATCGCCGAGCGCACCCACGAGCTTCAGCAAGCCCGTGACCGCGCCGAGGCGGCCAACCGGGCCAAGAGCGCCTTCATCGCGAACATGAGCCACGAGATCCGCACGCCCATGAACGCCATCATGGGCATGACCTACCTCTTGCGGCAATCGGCGCGCGACCCCGATCAGCTCAACCGCCTGGGCACGGTCCAACAGGCCGCCGACCACCTGCTCGACATCGTCAACAACGTGCTCGACCTGTCCAAGATCGAAGCCGGCATGTTCGCGCTGGTCGACGAGCCCTTCGATCTGCACGCCGTCGTTGACCAGGCGATCGAGTTGGTCGCGCTCAAGGCGGCCGACAAGGGCGTTGGCTTGCGGCTCGACACCACGGGCATGCCGGAGTGGGTGCGCGGCGACGCCACCCGCGTGTCGCAGATCTTGCTCAACCTGCTGAGCAACGCCGTCAAGTTCACCGACCGGGGGACGGTGCGGTTGAGCGTGCACCCCGTTGATCAGCCGGGCATGCTGCGCATCGAGGTCTCTGACTCGGGCATTGGCGTTTCTCAGGCGGATGCGCAACGCTTGTTCAACGCCTTCGTGCAGGCCGACGAATCGGCCACCCGCCGCCATGGCGGCACCGGCCTGGGCCTGGCCATCACGCGCAGCCTGGTTGAGCTCATGGGCGGGCGCATCGGGGTGGACAGCGTTCCTGGCGAAGGCAGCACCTTCTGGTGCACGGTGAGGCTGCCGACCATGCCCACGCTCGCATCGGCCTTGCCACCCCCAGCCATGCCGGTGACCAGCTCGGGCATGGACCTGGTCGCCGATGTGTTGGCGGAATTGCGCCAGCGCTTCAGCGGCGCTCACATCCTGCTGGCCGACGACAACGCCATCAACCGACTGCTGGTGTGCGAACTGCTCCACGTCGCGGGCATCGAGCCCGACGTCGCTGAGACGGGGGCCGAGGCGATTGAACACTTGTGCGCACACCCTTGCGACCTCGTCCTCATGGACATCCACATGCCCGACATGGACGGCTTGACCGCCACGCGCCGCATCCGCGAGATGCCGGGGATGGCTGACCTGCCCATCATCGCGATGACGGCCAGCGTGCTGCAAGACGAGCGTGACGCCTGCTACGCTGCCGGCATGAACGCCCACCTGGGCAAGCCCATCGACACGCACCTGATGTACACAACCTTGTTGCACTGGCTGCGCAAGCGGGCCGACAGCCAATTGGTGTCGACCTCGGCGGCCTGAGCGCCTGGGCCTTGCTTTACTTGTTCCCCTTGCTGTTCCTGCCATCCCCATGCGCACCCGCCTCACCGAGCTGCTGGGCATCGCCCACCCCATCGTCCTGCCCGGCATGACCTACATCGCCGTGCCTTCGCTCGTCGCGGCCGTCTCGAACGCGGGCGGGCTCGGCATCCTCGCTTCTGGCGCGCTCACGCCCGAATGTTGCCGCGAAGCCATCCGCGAGGTGCGACGCCTCACCGACAAACCCTTCGGCGTGGGCTGCAGCCTGGGCCTGCCTGGTGCGGCCGAATGCGCGCGCATCGCCATCGAAGAACGCGTGCCGATGGTCAACGTGTCCATGGGCAAAGGCGAATGGGTGATCGAAGGCGTGCGTGCTTACGGCGGCAAGGTGATCGCCACCATCTCGAGCGAAGCGCATGCGCGATCCGCCCTGTCAGCCGGCGTCGATGGCCTGATCGTGACGGGGCATGAGGCTGCGGCCCATGGTGGCGCGGTGACGTCGATGGTGCTGATCCCTGCGGTGCGCGACATGACGGACAAACCCCTGATCGCCGCCGGCGGTTTTGCCGATGGGCGCGGGCTGGTGGCGGCGCTGGCACTGGGCGCGGACGCCGTGGCCATGGGCACGCGCTTCGCAAGTTCGGCCGAGAGCCCGGTGCACGCCGACACCAAGCGCCTCATTGTTTCGAAAGAGGCGGAAGAGACCATCTACTCGCCCAACTTCGACACCTGGCCTTGCCGCGTGATGAAGACGCCGGGCGGCAGGCGCTACACGGCGCATCGGTTGAGCCCGCCGGTGGCGATCTCACGCTCGCTCAAGGCCGCGCGCGAGCTGAACACGCCTTTGCATCACCTGGCTCGCGAGGCCATGCAGCAAGGGGTGGTCGGGGCGGTGAAGGTGGCGTACTTTGGCGCGGCGACGCTGGCGATGCGCAAGGCCATCCACGAGGGCAACCACGACGATGGGGTGCAGTTGATCGGGCAGTCGCAGGGCTTGGTCCACGATGTCGTGCCGGTGGCGGAGATCGTGGCGAGGGTGATGCGTGAGGCGGCTGAGGTGCGGGGGCGGTTGGCTGGGCTTTGATTGGCTGATGGGCTCGGGCTTTGGGTGAGGGCGTGCTTGCTTGCATGCCTGTTTTGGGCGTGGAAGTTTTCTGGCGCTTTGTCGTGGCAGCGCGGGGCGGTGCTGCGCCGGCATCGGCTCGGGCGCCACGCGGGTGGTCACGCCTTTGGCGTGACTTCCCTGCGGTGCTCCCAGCGAGGTGGGGCCCTCCAACTCACTCCGCGCCCTGTGGGCGCTGCGTTCAGACAATCCGGGCCAGTCAGATGACGAAGCATGCTTCGCATCCACACCTCGCCGCTCCGCTCCCCGGCACCCGCGAGGCGCCCGAGCCGATGCCGGCTTCGCCCCTTATGCCCCGCTTTCCTCATGCGAGGAAGGTGGCGTCAGGCTCGTTGGTGGTGCTAATTCGCAAGCCTTCGAAAGATCGCTGGCTTGTTCAACGATCAGAAACTCTCGTCATGTCACAGCCCGGGAGATGCGATGCAATGCGGCCCGGAATTGGATCCAGCATGTGAGTGACGAATACGCCCGCGCAAGAGAGCCAACGTGGCATGCCACGAGCGAGGCGGAAAAGGGCGGAGGCGGTGTGTGGGCGGGCGCCTGGGTGGTGCCGAGGAGCGCAAGCTCGATCAGGTTGCCCCTTGCCGCAGGCAAGGGGATGGCGAGGACTGTTTGAGCGGCCGCAGGCCGCGAGTTCCGCAGCCACCTGAGCGAGCTGAGCACCGCAGGGCAGTCCTGCCGCAGGCAGGACCACCACTCTCGAAGCCCGCCCGCACACCGCCGCAGCCCCGCCTCGCGCTGCCACGGCAAAGCGCTCGGCCCATGCATGACAGCAGCCTCACGATCAATGAAAACGCCTCAGCACAACAAGCCCAAAAGCAAGAAGCCCGGCCGGTGACCGGCGCGGGCTTCTTTTCAAGCAAAGGAGCGTGAGAGCGGCTTATTCGTCGCTGCCACCACCCATGCCGAACAGGCTCAGCAAAGCGCTGAAGAGGTTGTAGATCGACAGATACAAGCTGGTCGTCGCCAGGATGTAATTGGTCTCGCCCCCGTTGACGATGCGGCTCGTCTCGAACAGGATCATCCCGCTCATCAGCAGCACCACCAGCGCGGACACCGCCAAGCTCAAGGCCGGGACCTCGAAGAACACCGCCCCCAGGCCCAAGGCAAAAGCCACCAGACAGCCGATCATCAAGAAGCTGCCCATGAAGCTGAAGTCACGCTTGGTGGTCAAGGCGATGGCCGACAGCCCCAGGAAGGCCACGGCCGTCGTGCCCAGCGCCTGCGTGACCACCGCGGCGCCATGAGGCAGGTTCAGCACGGCATTGAGCAGCGGCCCCATGGTGAAGCCCAGGAAGCCCGTGAAGGCAAAAACGGCCAGCAGGCCTTGCGCCTTGTGCGCGGTCTTGTGCACCCAAAAGCTCAGGCCGAAGAAGCCCGCCAAGGTGACAAGCAATCCGAGAGAGGGCACGTTCAGGGTCATGGCCAAACCCGCCATGCCGGCGCTGAAAGCCAGGGTCAGGCCCAAGAGGGCATAGGTGTTGCGAAGCACGCGACGGCTGCTGTCCGACACAGAGGTCGAAACAGCGGTGCCGGCCGAAAGGCTCAGCGTGCGGGTCGGGTGCGATGAATCGGACATGGTGATTTCCTCGTGGGAAGAGATGCGAACACAAGTCACATCCTGAGGCACTCAGATCATCGTGTAAATTCGAAATATTGATCGTCAGGTTTCGATAAAACCGATATGAACTACAAGCACCTGCTCTACTTCTGGACCGTGGCCCGACTGGGCGGCGTCGTCAAGGCCGGAGAACACCTGCACGTCACCCCGCAGACCATCAGCGGGCAGATCCAGCTGCTGGAGGAGCATTTCGGGCGGCCGCTGTTCAAGAAGAAGGGGCGCCAGCTCGCGCTGACAGAAACCGGTGAACTCGCCTTCAGTTACGCGCAGGACATATTCACCCTCGGCTCCGAACTGGACCAGGTGGTGCGCCAGCCGCGTGGCGCACACCGCCCGCTGGAGCTGCGCGTGGGCGTGGCCGACGCCGTGCCCAAGATGGTGACCTGCCGCCTGCTGGAGCCGGCCTTGCAACGCGAACAGCCCTTCAAGGTGGTGTGCCGCGAGTGGAAGCTCGACAGCCTGCTGGCAGAGCTGGCCGTGCACCGCCTTGATTTGGTGCTCTCCGACACGCCACTGCCGCCTGCCCTCAGCGTCAACGCTTTCAACCATCGTCTGGGCGGCTCGTCGGTGGGCTTCTATGCCACGCCCGAGCTGTCCGAGCGCCTGCGGGGCGGTTTCCCACGTTGCCTGGATGAAGCGCCGATGCTGATGCCTGGCAGCGATTCCGCCCTGGGGCAGCGCTTTGCACAGTGGCTGGGCCGGCACAAGTTGCATCCACGGCCCATCGCCGAACTGGACGACGGGGCGCTGGCCAAGGCCCTGGGCAAGTTCGGGCACGGCGTCTTCATGGCACCCATGGTGCTCGACGAGGAGGTGCGCCAGCAGTATGGCGCCGAGCTGCTCGGCGAAGCGCCCGACCTCATCGAGGAGTTCTACCTGATCACCGTGGAGCGCCGCATCACCCACCCCGGTGTGGCGGCCATCGCCGAAGCAGCGCGCAAGGGCCTGTTCGCGGCCTGGAACCGCTGAGCGGTCGCACGCCCGACCCTGTTAACCTCGCAGGATGACTGGATTGTTCGACCGCGAGCTGGGGCAGCTGCAAGCTGCGCACCTGGCTCGACTTCGCCGCCAGGTGCAGCCCGCCGTGGCCCCCGCCGACCTGGCTGCGCATGATGAAGCCTTGCGCGCCACCACCTACTTGATCGACGGGAAGGTGCGCCTGTCCTTCGGTGGCAACGATTACCTGGGACTGTCCCAGCACCCTGCCTTGCTGGCCGCCGCGCACGAGGCCATCAACCGATATGGCGTGGGCGCCACCGCCTCGCCGCTGGTGTGCGGCCACAGCCCCGAGCACGAGGCGCTGGAGTGGGAACTGGCCGAGCGCGTGGGCCTGCCGCGTGCGCTGTACTTCTACGCGGGCTATGCCGCCAACGTCGGGGCGGTGCCGGCGCTGGTGAGCCGGGGCGACGCCATCTTTTCGGATGCGCTCAACCACGCCTGCCTGATCGATGGCATCCGCCTGTCGCGTGCCGATTCTCACGTGGTGCCGCACGCCGACCTGGGTGCGCTGGCGCAGGCCTTGAAGGCCAGCACGGCACGGCGCAAGCTGGTCATCACCGACGCCGTTTTCAGCATGGACGGCAATGTGGCCGACGTGCCCGCCTTGCTTGAGCTGTGTGAACGCCACGACGCCTGGTTGATGATCGACGACGCGCATGGCTTCGGTGTGCTGGGTGCGCATGGCGAAGGCACGCTGGCGCACCACGGTATCGCTGGGGTCAATGGCGTGAGCCCGGCCTGGCGCGGGCGGCTTGACCGCCTCATCTACATGGGCACGCTGGGCAAGGCTGCGGGCGTGGCTGGTGCCTTCGTGGCGGGCGAGCCGTCGATGATCGAATGGCTGATGCAGAAAGCGCGCACCTACATGTTCGCGACCGCGGCGCCCGCCATGGTGGCCGCACCCCTGCGTGCGGCGCTGCGGGTCATGAATGACGAGCCGCAGCGCCGAGCCCACCTCGATGCCTTGCGGCAAAGGCTGCGCGAAGGCGTGCGGGCCGCGCGGCTGCCTTGGGCGCTGATGCCCTCGGAGACAGCCATCCAGCCCCTGGTCATTGGCAGCAACGAAGACGCGCTGGCCGTGATGGACCGGCTCGATGAGCAAGGCGTGTGGGTGCCTGCCATCCGCCCGCCCACGGTTCCCGAAGGCACGGCGCGCTTGCGCATCTCGCTGTCGGCCGCGCACACGCTGGAACAGGTCGATCAACTGGTGACGGCTTTGGCGCAAGCCTCCCGCAGCCGTCAGCTCAAGCAAGCCTGATCAGCCCTCGGCCTGGTCGTACAACCGGCGTCGGTTGAGCGTCAGCATGACGAGGCCCCGGGGCAACGCCGCCACCACCTTGTGTTCGGGCTCGGTGGTGTCGGCGGGTTGGGTCATCAGGTAGGGCGTGCCGTCGGCGCGCAGCAAGCTGCTGACCAGGGGGGTGTCCGGCGTGGCACCCCGGCGCAGCACGATGGCGGTGTCGCCGTTGCGCAGCTTCACGAAGGTGCCTGGCGGGTAGATGCCCATTTCCTGCACGATGGCGGTGACGTAGGGGTTCGATGCGCCGCCTGCGCTGGCTTGCAGCTCGCGCGCGACCAGGTTGATGGCCAGAGCGCCTCGCGTGGCCCGTGGGCTGAGCCTGGCGAGGTAGACGTCCGCGTAATGCACCAGGCAGGCCAACGGGCTCAGGTAGCCGCGTCCGCTGGGCAGGGCGTGGCCACCGGGGGTGACGTGGTGCAGGGCGACGGTGTCGAGCAGGGCTTCGTCGCTGATGCCGAGGGCGCTCAGCATGTCGCGGCCGCGCTGAGGGTGGCTGTCGATTTCCTGGCGCTGCTTCAGCGTGGGCGAGGTGGGCTGGCGAACCAGCGTGTCTTGCAAGTCCAGCATGGCAATGTTCATCGTCAGCGAGGCCCTGATGAGCGTCTGCCTGTCTTGCTTCGGCCAGCCCATGCGCTGGGCCACCAGGGCGGTCACGAACGCTGTTTGCAGCGAGTGGGCGACCGCATAGCCCGCGATCTCCTCGCCATAGATCATCTCGAAGAGGCTGGCCTCGGGTGCGGCATCCACCGTCCGCAGGATGATGTCGGTGACGGCGTCGAGCTCGTCGGAGAAGACTGCCTGAGTGGGGTGCCTGAGCAGGTGGGCGACCCGGGCGTGGACGCCGTGCCACACCGAAAACGGGTCCGGCGCGGCGGGGTCATGCCAGGGTGTGCTGCTCATGAGCACCCATGTTGCCAGGGTGTGCGCCGAAGCGCCATGGGTCTGTGGCGATCGGCGCCTCGTGGTGAACCTGCCCGGCTCAAGCGTGCTGCGCGAGCAACAACTCGGCGCGCAACGAGTGCGGGTAGGCGAGGGTGATGTTGACGTCGATGAGCTGGCCGACCAGGCGGTCGCGAAGGGCCTGGGTGGGGCCGGCAGCGAAGTTGACGATGCGGTTGCACTCGGTTCGACCCATCAATTCGGACGGGTCTTTCCGGCTGGGCCCCTCAACCAGGATCTTCTGCGTGGTGCCCACCAGCATCTGGCTGTAGCGCTGCACGTTGCCCTCCAGGTAGGCCTGCAGCGTTTGCAGGCGCCCCAGCTTGACCTCGTGCGGGGTGTCGTCCTGCAAGGATGCGGCTGGCGTGCCGGGCCGGGCGCTGAAGATGAAGCTGAAGGAGGCGTCGAACTCGAGGTCGGTGGCCAGCTTCATGAGCTTGTCGAAGTCTTCATCCGTTTCGCCAGGGAAGCCGACGATGAAGTCGGTGGACAGGCGGATGTCCGGACGCACGGCGCGCAGCTTGCGGATGGTGCTCTTGTATTCGAGCGCCGTGTAGCCGCGCTTCATGGCCATCAGGATGCGGTCGGAGCCGTGCTGCACGGGCAGGTGCACGTGGTTCACGAGCTTGTGCGTCTTGCCGTAGACGTCGATGAGGCGCTGGCTGAACTCGTTGGGGTGGCTGGTGGTGAAGCGGATGCGCTCGATGCCGGGGATCTCGGCGACGTATTCGAGCAGCATGGCGAAGTCGGCGATGTCTGCCGTGTCTCCCATCTTGCCCCGGTAGCCGTTGACGTTCTGGCCCAGCAGGGTCACTTCCTTCACGCCCTGGTCGGCCAGGTCGGCGACCTCGGTCAGCACGTCATCAAACGGGCGCGAGACCTCTTCGCCTCGGGTATAGGGCACCACGCAGTAACTGCAGTACTTCGAGCAGCCTTCCATGATCGACACGAAGGCCGATGCACCTTCCTTGCGCGGCGGTGGCAAGTGGTCGAACTTCTCGATCTCGGGGAAGCTGATGTCGACCTGCGGACGCTTTTGCTGCTGGCGACGCTCCAGCATGGCGGGCAGGCGGTGCAGGGTCTGCGGGCCGAAGACCACGTCCACATAAGGCGCGCGCTCGATGATGGAAGCGCCTTCCTGGCTGGCCACGCAGCCGCCCACGCCGATCATCACGCCCTTTTCTTTCAGGTGCTTGACGCGGCCCAGGTCGCTGAACACCTTCTCTTGCGCCTTCTCGCGGATCGAGCAGGTGTTGAAGAGGATGAGGTCGGCCTCTTCGGGGTCGTTGGTGGGCACGTAGCCCTTGGCCGCGTTCATGACGTCGGACATCTTGTCCGAGTCGTATTCGTTCATCTGGCAGCCGTAGGTCTTGATGTAGACCTTTTTCTGAGGTTGGTCAGCGGCGGGTTGGGGCGTGATGGGGTGGTCGAGGGACATGGCGGATTCAGGGCCGTCTCGGGGACGGGAGCCTGCCTGCTTGAGGCTGAGGACAGAGAACGAAAGCGGTGGGCACGCGGGGTGCCATGCGCGGAGAATGGGGTGGTTTGATGCGGGGATCGACGCCGTGATGGCGACTGCTTCAGGCGAATGCAGGCCGATCTGGCCGATCAGGGCTTGGACCAGCTCTGCGAGACCGGGTCGAACACCCACTTGGCGGCTTCTTGGGGTGTGGTCGGCCACAGGCGTGCGGCTTCTGCCGCTGTCAGGATCCACACGTCCTGCACGAGGCCGGTTTGAGCGTCGACGTTGTAGTTCACGACGTGGGTCTGGCCGCCGAGCGTGCCCGACATCACCAGGGTGTTGCTCTGCCCGCGAATGCGCGAGGCAGGCGACAAGCGCGTGGCCACCTTGCCGTTGAGCACGATTTCAGGCGGCATGCCGAAGGTGATCTCGCCGCGCAGCGTGTTGACGGGGATGGGCACGGGGCGGGCGGCCTGGGCGTGCGCGGCCGTGGGCGCCAGCGTGGGCACGAGGGCCAGTGTGCTGATCAGCAGCGGGGCGCCGAGCAGCGCACCTGCCGAGCCGATGAATGCGCCGAGCGTGGCGCAGCGGGTGGGGAGACAGCGGGGCATGGTGTAGATCCAGGGGCTGTGGGATGCGTGATTTTAGGACATGCCCAGGCTCCGCATCCTGCCAGGCAGCGATAAGATGTGCCGCATTGAAAGGTTGGCCACGCAGCCAGCCTCGGGTCACAACAGAAAGCTCAAAGGGAGAGACCATGGGTCTGGTTGATTTCATCAAGAAGCAGTTCATCGATGTCATCGAGTGGAACGAGTCCGGAGACGGCGTGCTGGCTTGGCGGTACCCGTTCGAGGACCGCGAAATCCAGAACGGTGCCACCCTGGTCGTGCGCGAGTCGCAACTGGCCCTGTTCGTCAACGAAGGGCAGGTGGCCGACCTGTTCGGGCCGGGTACCCACCGGCTCACCAGCCAGACCTTGCCCCTGCTGACCAACCTGAAGAACTGGGACAAGCTGTTCGCCTCCCCTTTCAAGAGCGACGTTTATTTCTTCAGCACCCGCCAGCAGCTGGACCTGCGCTGGGGCACCAGCCAGCCCATCACCCTGCGTGACAAGGATTTCGGTGCGGTGCGCCTGCGCGCCTTCGGCAATTACGCCGTGCGCCTGAAAGATGCCCGCCACTTCCATGTGAATGTGTCCGGCACGCGCGAGCGCTACAGCGTCGAGGACCTCGACGGCCAGTTGCGCGGCGTGCTGCTGCAACACCTCAGTGATGCGGTCGCCCAAAGCGGCATCCCTTTCCTCGACCTGGCCGCCAACCAGGTGGCTTTCGCGCAGGCCCTGGCAAAGGCGGTCACGCCCGCGTTTGAGCAACTGGGCTTGCAACTCGACGCCCTCACCGTGCAGAACGTGTCCCTGCCTGAAGAGCTGCAGAAGGTGCTGGACCAGAAGATCGGCATGGGCATGGTGGGCCAGAACATGGGCCAGTTCGTGCAATACCAGGCCGCGCAGGCCCTGCCGCAGGTCGCGGCCTCAGCCGGGCAGGGCTCGGGCGTAGCGGGCGATGCCGCTTCGCTGGGCGCCGGCCTGGCCCTGGGTCAGGTGATGGCGCAGTCCATCCAGCAAGGCCTGCAGGGCTCGGGGGCAGCCACGTCCTCTGCCGCGCCAGCGGGCCTGTCGCCCGATCAGGTCATGGCCACCATCGAGAAGCTGGCCGACCTGCACGCCAAGGGCATCCTCACCCCGGAAGAGTTCAGCGCCAAAAAGGCCGAATTGCTCAAGAAGCTGGTCTGAGGAGTCGACGTTGTGTTCCATGCTTGAGCATGGCGGGGTGACCCGCCATGGCTGATCCTTCGAGCTCGTCCCCGCGCTCCTGGCAGGCCGCATGCACCTTCTGTGGTGCACCGGTGACCTTCCGCTCGCCGGTTTCACCGATGGCGGTGTGCAGTTTCTGCCGCAGCACCCTGGTGCGCGACGGCGAAACCTTGCGTCGCACGGGCCGCAGCGGTGTGCTGTTCGACGACCACAGTCCTCTGAAGCTGGGCACCCAGGGCCGTTGGCAGGGTGAAGGCTTTGCCCTGATCGGGCGCATTCAACTGAGCTATCAGGATCCGGACGGCCAGGCCGGTCGCTGGACCGAGTGGCAGGTGGTGTTTGACAACGGTCGGACCGCCACGTTGAGCGAGGACAACGGCGGACACGTCCTGAGCTTCCCCTTCGAGCTCGATGCCAAGCAGCTCGCGGCCATCCCCGATACCTTGGTCGGCACGGATCGCCACATCGGTGGCCGGCGCTGGACGCTGTCGTCTCGGCTGCAGGCCAGCGTGCACGCGCTAGAAGGCGAGGTGCTTCATGCGCCGCAGGTGTCGGGGCCGTTCACGGTCTCCGAGTGGCGCAATGGCGATGGCGAGGTGCTGAGCATCGAGGACATGCCGACCGGACGCCGCGCGGACCTGGGGCGAGCGGTTCAGCTCGATGACCTCCGGCTGGGTGGCAGTTTCGATCCTGGTGAGGCCTCCTCGGGCAAGGTGAAGTCCCAGGCCCTGGCGTGCCCCAACTGCGGTGCCGCGCTGACGCCTCGCCTGGACCAGGCCCGCACCATCGTTTGCGACAGTTGCCGCACGGTGATCGACATCAGCCGGGGTGTGGGGGCTGACCTCTCCTACTACCAGCAAAGCAACGCCCTCGAGCCCTTGATCCCGCTTGGGCTCGTGGGGCAGCTCACGGTGGGTGGCAAGCTGGGCAAGTGGCAGGTGGTCGGTTACCAGGAGCGCTGCGAGAAGGCCGATTCGCCCGAGGCAACGCAGGTCTTCTGGCGTGAGTACCTGCTTTATCACCGCAGCCGTGGCTTCGCATTCCTGGTGGATGCCGCGGACGGTTGGAGCGTGGTTGCGCCCATCACGGGGGCGCCAAGCGTGGCCGCGAACGGCGTGAAGTGGCAGGGGCGGCATTACACGCTGAAGTACATCTACAGAGGTGTCACCACGCATGTGCTCGGGGAGTTCTACTGGCCCGTGCAACGCGACCAGATCACGCGCAACGCCGACTACGCCTGCCGGGAAGGGGAGAAGACCTTGCTGCTCAACCGCGAGTCGACCGGCGCGGAGGTGGTCTGGTCCGCCGGCGAGGCGATCGATCACGACGTGGTCATGAAAGCTTTCGGCTTGACGGGGCAACCGGTGGCGGCGTTCAAGCGCGATGTCAAGCCCATGGGCGACGGGGTGTTATGGGGGCTCCCGACCTCGGTGTGGCTGGCGATCCTGTTCGTGCTCGTCGTCCTCATGCTGCTCATGTGCTCGAATGACTGTGCGGACGTGAGGGAGCGGTATGGTGATCAAAGCCTCGAATATCGCCAATGCATCAGCAGGCCTAGCGGTCGTGGCGGCGGCAGCGGTGGCGGCTCATACGGCGGCTACAGCAGCGGAGGCTTCCACAAATGAAGAAAGGACTGGCACATCATGGAACTTGAGTGGTTCAAATTGAGCGTTTTCGTGGCGTCCATCAGCTACGCCCTGATCGGCGTGGTGCTGTTCTGGGTTTGCTTCATCGTCGTCGACAAGCTCACGCCTTATGACCTGTGGGGCGAGATCGTCGAGAAGAAGAACGTGGCCCTGGCCATCGTGGTGGGGGCCATGTGCCTGGCAATTGGGCAGATCGTGGCAGCGGCCATCCATGGCTGATGAGATCGCTGGCGGGGCCGAAGTGGCGCTCGCCGACGCACGCCCCCGCATCGAACCCGCCGAGCTCGCGCTGCTGGTCTCGGTCTTCGTTGTGGCGGCCTGCGGGCTCGTGTACGAGTTGGCTGCCGGGGCCCTGGCCAGTTACCTGCTGGGTGACTCCGTCTTGCAGTTCTCCACCGTCATCGGCACCTACTTGTTCGCCATGGGCGTGGGTTCGTGGCTGTCCAGGCACATTGAGCGGCAACTGGTGGCCCACTTCATGCGCATCGAATTGCTGGTCGGTGTCATTGGGGGGTTGATGCCGGCTGGGCTGTTCGCCGCGCACAGCGTCCTGCCCGTTGGCGCGGCGTCGGAGTTCCGGGCCTTGCTCTACGGCATGGTGCTGCTCATCGGCATCCTGGTGGGGTTGGAGATCCCGCTGGTCATGCGGATCTTGCAGCGGCGTTTTCGCGAGCGCTATGCGCTCAAGGACCTGGTCTCGCAGGTGCTGACCTTCGACTACCTGGGTGCGCTGGTCGTGTCGCTGGCTTTCCCGCTGATCATGGTGCCGCAACTGGGGGTGGTCCGCACGGGCGTCTTCTTCGGCCTGCTCAATGTGATGGTGGCGGTGTGGGTGTGCTGGCAGTTCCGTGCCGAGCTGCGCGCCTGGCCTCAGCATGCTGCGGCTTGTGTCCTGGCGCTGGTGCTGCTGTCGCTCGGCATGCTGGCAGGGCAGCCGCTGACGACCTGGGCCGAAGACCGCTTCTACGGCGATCACATCGTCATCAGGCAGGACACGCCTTATCAGCGCATCGTGCTGACCCACGGGGGCGGCCAAACTCGGCTCTTCCTGAACGGCAACCTGCAGTTTTCCTCGCGTGACGAATACCGCTACCACGAGGCACTGGTGCATCCCGCGCTGGCTGCGCAAGGGGCGCCGCGCCGAGTGCTGGTGCTCGGTGGTGGCGATGGCATGGCGGTGCGCGAGGTGCTGAAGTACCCCAGCGTGGAGCAGGTGACGCTGGTGGAGCTGGACCCGGCCATGACCCGCATGTTCAGCCAGGATGCGCGCCTGGTGGCACTGAACGCCGGTGCGCTGAAGCACCCGAAGGTGCGTGTGGTCAACGCCGATGCCTTCGTCTGGCTGGGGGCGCATGACGAGGTGTTCGACGCCATCGTGGTCGACTTCCCTGACCCAACCAACCATGCCATTGGCAAGCTGTACTCGACCACGTTCTACGCCTTGCTCGACCAGCACCTTTCGGCCAGTGGTTTCGCGGTGATACAGACCACCTCGCCCTTGATCGCGCGCAAGAGCTTCTGGACGGTGGTGAGCACCATCGAGGCGGTGGGTTTGCAAGCCACGCCGTATCACGCCCATGTGCCGAGCTTCGGCGAATGGGGCTTCGTGCTGGCGCATCGGCGGCTTTGGCGCATGCCCGAGCGTTTGCCCGATGGGCTGCGCTTCCTGACCACGAAGGGCATGTCGGTGCTGTTCGACTTCCCGCCCGACATGGCGCGGGTGCCGGCCGAGCCCAATCGCCTGAGCAACCAGTCGCTGGTGCACACCTTCGAAGAAGAGTGGGGGCGGGTGCACCAATGACGACCCGCCGTCGCGACGTGCTGCGACACGGCGCGGCCTGGTGCCTGGGCACCGGGCTGCTGGCCGGTTGCCGGGATGCCGGCGTCACGACCTTGCGCCCAGGCATCGCTGGCGGCTGGGTGGGTGCCCAGGTGGACCGTGGGCACGCCTGGCGCGATGGCCGACTGCCATCCTCCGCTGGGGGCGAGCCGGTGCGTCGCGTGCACACCCTGATCGTGGGCGCGGGCGTGGCGGGCTTGTCGGCCGGGCGTGGCTTGATGCGGGCCGGCATCGACGACTTCGCCCTGATCGACCTGGAGGATGACCCGGGCGGCAACGCACGCGGGCACCAAATCCAGGGCATGCGCTGCCCGCTCGGGGCCCATTACCTGCCGGTGCCCGACGATGGGGCCGAGGATGTCGCTGCCTGGCTGGCCGAACTGGGTTTGATCCGGCGCCAGGCGGGGCGCTGGGTGGGCGACGAGCGCCACCTCGTTCACAGCCCGCAAGAGCGCCTTTTTGTGCCGGACGGAGGGCTGTCGCCACCGCAAGCCAATGGCTTCTGGCGCGGGCGCTGGCAGGAGGGCCTGGTGCCCGGAGCCGAAGACCCGGCGATGCGAGCCGACCTGCATCGTTTGCGCCATGCCATGGCCGCAGCCTTGTCTGGTGTGCGCCTGCGCCTGCCAACGTGGCGGACGCCTTGGTCAGCCCAACTGACTGCCTTGGACCAGGTCACGTTCGCCGACTGGCTGTCCCGGCAAGGCGTGCGCACCCGCGAACTGCTGTGGTGGTTGGACTACGCCTGCCGGGACGACTACGGCGCGGGCTTGTCCCGGGTCTCTGCCTGGGCGGGCTTGCAGTACCTCGCCAGCCGCCACGGCCTGGGCATGGGTGACGACGAAGGCGCCGACGCCGGTGGACGTGACGCCGGCTTGCTCACCTGGGCGGAGGGCAATGCGTCCCTGGTCCGGCGGCTGGCCGATCCATTGGGTGAGCGCTGGCATGGCGGGCTCGTCGCCACCCGCGTCGAAGTGGGTCTCCACGACGTCTCGGTGAGCGCCGTGTCGGCCGTTGATGGGCGCGCGTGGCGATGGCAGGCCCGCCACGTGATCCTGGCCTTGCCGCTGACGATGGCATGGCGGCTGCTGCCGCAAGGCATGCCCGCGCTGGCTGCCCTGCGCCCCTTGCTGTCGCAGGCGCCCTGGCTGGTGAGCAACATCGTGCTCGATGAAGCCGCGCCCGATCGCACCGGAGTGCCCATGGCCTGGGACAACGTTCCGTTCAGTCAGCAAGGTGTCGGGGGCGTGCCAATGCCATCGCTGGGCTACGTGAACGCCCGGCATCAGGATCTGTCCCAACCCACCGGACCCAGGCTGTTGACCCACTACTGGGCCTTGGGCGGACAGTCGGCCGAGCAGACCTTGGCCATGCGACGTGCCTTGCTGGCTGATGACTGGCGAACCTGGGCGGCGCGCGTGGCTGCGGATCTGGCTCGCGTGCACCCCGAGTGGCCTGCCCTGATCGAGCGCATGGACCTGATGCGATGGGGGCATGCGATGGCCATCCCCGTGCCTGGCTTGCGCAGCCATGCCGCCTTGGCGGCCTTGTGGCGTCCTCAGGGGCGCTTGCATTTCGCGCACAGCGACCTGTCCGCCTACTCGGTGTTCGAGGAGGCCTTCAGCCATGGCTTGCGCGCGGCTCAATCGGTCGCGGCAGCGTCCGGGATCTCGCGCCGGACCGCCTGACGGTTGATGAAGCGAGGGCGAAAGCCCTCGATCAGGGCCTCCATCAAGGCATGGGCTCGTGACTGGTTGTCACCCAGCAGGTTGCACACGAAAACGTCCAGCGTCACCACGCCTCGTTCGGGCCAGGTGTGCACGGCCAAGTGCGATTCGGCCAACAGCACCACCCCCGTCACGCCGGCCGGCACGCCCGGTTGCCTGGGCGCAAAGCGGTGGAAGCGGTCGGCGACAGCCGTCAGGCCGACGGCGTCAACGTGCGACAGACAGGCCTCTCGCAAGGCATCGCTGTCTTGCATCCACACGTGGGCAGCCTCGCAGCCAGACAAGTCTGCCGTGAGGTGATGTCCTGCCAAGGTTGTGCTGGTGCGAGGGCTGTTCGGGGCATCCATCGTTGCGCTCATTCAGACGTTCTTGCGGATGTTCATTGCCGCTCCGTTCAGCGCGGCCAATCTTTCAGGCGTGCCCACGTCCGTCCATTCGCCTTGGTGCACCCGGCCGCTCAACCGCCCACTGTCGATCGCGCGATCAAAACAAGGGCGCAGCGCGGCCTTTTCGCCCACGGCCACGCCAGCCACCATGCCAGGTCGGTACAGCCCGATGGTCGAGTAGGTGTAGGTGGGGGTGCCTGCGGGCGCCTGGCCTTTGTGGTGGATGCGCCCTTGGGCATCGAGCGCGAAGTCGCCTTGCGGCACGTGGGCCGGGTTGGGCACCAGCCACAGTTGGGCGAGGTCTGCGCAGCCTTCGGCGAACGCCCGCGCCACCTCGGCATCGAATCGGAAACCCGGCACGAATACGTCACCTGCCAGCACCCAGAAAGCACGCTCGCCACCCGCAGCCTCGGCCAGCAAGGGCAAGGCCTTGGCGATGCCGCCGGCCGTCTCCAGCGCGCTGCCGTGGTCGGCCCGCTCATGCGAGTAGCGGATGCGCAAGCCCCATCTGCGGCCATCACCCAGCGCGGGCTCGAACTGCTCTTCCAGGTAGGCGGTGTTGATGACGACATCGCGCACGCCGTCGCGGGCCAAGGCCTCCAGGTGCCACACGATGAGCGGCTTGCCGCGCACCTTCAGCAGGGGCTTGGGGCAGGTGTCGGTCAGCGGGCGCATGCGCTCGCCACGGCCAGCGGCGAGGATGAGGGCGGGCAGGTTGGCTGGCGAAGAATCAGGCGTGGAGCTCATGCGCCCACATTGTCCATGCGATTGCACGGCGCCTGGCGCATCGAGGCGCTGCGATGCCGCCCGCACCGCTTGGTGTGCGCAATGGCAAAAGGCTGGATCAACCAGCCTTTTGTCGCGTTGAACGTCAGCCGATCTCAGTGGATCTGGGCGGCGTCGTGATTGCGCTTGTGAACATCGTGCGCCTTGGCCTGGCGGGCATCGGCCAGCTCCTTGTGTTCATGTGCACGATCCTGGCGCTCTGTGGCCTCTTGCTTTTCAGCGCGCAGCTCGTTCTTCTTCAGGCCAGTGATCTCGCGGCTCTCTTGCTCGCGGCGGGCTTCTTCTTTTTGGGCTGCCTGGAGGTTGCCCTTCCTGGTGTCGGCGTCTTCACGCCGTTGATCTGCACGGCGCTCCGCACGTTCTTCGCCGATCTTCTTTTGGTCGGCGTTCACGCGCAGCTTGTTCTTGTTGATGACGGCGTTGTCTTGCGCGATTTCCTTCTTCTCGTGCGCGATGTCTGCGTTGTCGCGGCGGATGTGGGCGTTGTCCTTCTTGACCTGGTGGATGGCGGCGGCATCGGTGCCAGGGGAGGGCACCTGGGCAAAGGCAGAAGAGGCGCCAACGGTGGCGATGGCCAGAGCGATGATGGTCTTGTACACGGTGCGGTTCCTTCAATCGGAGGGGTGGGAGTGTTTGGCGGCCAGCCGCTCATCCAACGGGCGCCTTCTCTCACCGGTTGACCTCATCGGCACCGTTTACACACAGACATGTTGGCCCAGGCGTGGGGCTGTCTCAGTTGCTTGCGAACCCAAGCCCCTCCCATCGATCGACCCACGCCCAGCCCGTTAGGCTGCCTTCAGCTTGAACCGATTGGCACGCCGGAAGGTGCCGAAATCATTGAAGCGCACGCCCATCTCGCGCATCACCTGGTGCGCGATGCCGGCGTTCCACTGGCGGATGTAGAAGGGCTCCTTCACCGCGAAGTGGTGGATGGCGTGCGTGCTGCCGAAGTTGAAGCAGAACAGCTGCATCGGCATCAGCCACCAGGGGTTGAGCACCTGGCACTGCTGCATGGCGTTGCGCGCTTCCACGTCGCCGTAGTAGTGCATGTTCGAGCTGATGAAGTGCAGGCAGAAGGTGCGCAACAGGCAGGGCAGGGCGTAGACCACGCCGAAGATGTCGAGCCCGTGCATGAGCTGCGGCATCCACTGCGGCCAGGGGATGTCGACACCCAGCAGCGGCGCGGCGAACATGAGCGCATGCAGCACCACCCAGGCGTGGAAGGTGACGTAGTAGATGTGGCCGATGGGCACGTACGCCAGCGTCTGTTCGAGCGCCATGCGGTGAGCCTCGGCCTTGCTGGCGGGCTTTTGCGCTTTGATGAACTTGGCGGTGGCGCGGCGCATCTCGAAAGGGCGCAACGCGACGGCCAGCATGTTGTCGCCGGTCATCAGCAGCCGGCGCAGGCCCCACGGCACGCCGTTGGTGATGCCGCGCTCTTCCAGGTCCGATTCGGTGCCCGAGAACTTGTGGTGATGCAGGTGCAGCTTGCGGCGCACGAAGGGGCTGACGGTGGAGGCCCGCGCCAGCCAGCCCAGCGCCAACATCAAGCTGTTCGCCCAAGGCTTGCTGCGAAAGTACATCTGGTGGATGAGGTCGTGCTCCAGCTCGTGGATGAAGGACGCGAAGATGGCCACCACAGGCACGCACACCCACCAGGCCATCAGGCCCTCGATGTAGGCCCAGCCGCTGGCGACCATGCCCAGCAGCGACACGGCCATGATGGTGGCGCCGATGGCGTCCTGGTGGCGCAGCCAGGGATGGCGCGCGCGCAAATCTTCACCGGCTTTCAGGACGACGGCGCGGATGTGCTCTGACTTCTGAGCGTCGCTCATGCGGCGCGGGTCGAGCGACCTGGGGGACTGCTTCTTGCTCATGTGCTCCTCGTTTGCGCTTCATGGGATCTTCGTGCGCGCCTTGTGTCTGGCGCTTGCCCACCGGACCACCGCGAACGGCGGCCCAGCGGTCTCATGACGAGACTGGAGCGTAAGGAAGAGGGCGGGGAGCGCGTGAGGGGTGGGCGGGCCTGATGCCTGTCATTTCGGGCCACGGCCGGCCGTCAGCCTCTCGCGCCAAGCCTTCGGCGACAGGCCCGTCCACTTGCTGAACGCCCGTGCGAAATTGGCCGGATCGGCGTAACCCACGGCATCGGCCACCTGCTTGATCGCCAGCTTGGGGTCAGAGAGCAGGCGCTGCGCGTCGCGCTGGCGCACCTCGTCGAGCAAGGCCTGGAAGGAGCAGCCCTCGGCCTGCAGGCGACGCTTGAGCGTGCGCTCGGAAACATGCAACTGCTCGGCCACCTCGGCCAGCTCGGGGTAGCGGCCCTGCTCGCAGCGCAGGCGCTCGGCCACCTGGCCGCGCGTGCCGCTGGCCGCCGCCTGGCGCGACATCTCCAGCTCGCAGCGCTCGATGGCCAACTGCACGCTGACCGGATCGGCCGTGGCGATGGGCTCGTCGAGCATGCGCGCAGGAAAGTGGATCTCGACCGCGCGCTGGTTGAAGGTGAAGGGCGGCAGGCGGTCGCGGTAGCGGGCGTAGGCCTCTGGCTCTGCGTGCGGCACGTGGATGCGACTGGCCCACCCGGAAGAAGCGGTGTCCAGCCCCAAGACCTTGGCGAACAGGCTGCACAGCTCGACCACCACCAGGTCCATCACGAAAGCGCGATAGGGCCCCAGCGGCACCGTCTCCCGCAGTTCGATGACGACATCGTCGCCCTGCACCGTCATCACGTTGGTGAAGGCCGGCACGCGGGCGCGGAAGTAGCGCTCGCTGAACTCGATCGCCTCGCGCAGCGTGGCGCAACTGATCAAACCGAAGCCGACGAAGCCATGCTTGGTGACCTGGCTGCGCAAGCCCAGCTCGTAGGCCAGGCCGTGGTCCTTGTCCAACCGCAGCGCAGTGGCCAACAGCACCGCGTACTGCCAGGCGCCGATCTGGGCGCGCTGGTCCTGCAACTGCTCGCGGCTGAGCTGCGAGCCGGCCAGCAACGCGGCCTCATCGTGGCCGCGCTCCAGCATCAACGAGAGCAACGACAGCGCGTACGCGGCCGGGATCGTGGCGGACAGCGAAGAGGGGAGGGACTGCGGCGGCATGGGCGCGGATTCTAGGCATCCTTGGCTGGGTTGGCTTGGATGTGGTTGTTTGGTGCTGCTGCCTGCACCATCTTCATGCCGACCTAGGGATTCGTTGCTGAAGGTTGGATCGATATAACGAAATGCCGGTCGGTTTTCGCCCGGCGTCAGCCACCCCAACAGGATTCACGCCATGGCCGATACATCGACCGCTCGCAGACCCGCAGGCCAACGCCTGGACACGTCGCACAAGGAGTGCGATGACAGCGACCAGCCTGTCCCGCCCAATCCCTGCTCAGGGGTGACGAGGGATGGTCAAAGCGACTGTGATTGCCACAAGGGCAACAACGCACCACCCAGTTCGGACAAGCCGAAAAAACCAAGGCCACCAAAGCGCGAGGAGACCTGCTGTGAGCAGCTCATCGACATCCTTTCGCGCACACCTGGCATCGAAGTCCCCAAGCCGCACAAACCCAAGCAAAAGCCAGCGAGAAAGGTCGGTGACTTGTGCCGCGCCTTTGGCATCACCGATGCGCTGATCCCACTGGTGATCGCACTGTGGCGTCGCCACGAGGCGGGTGAGAGGCCGCGCAATGAGTTCGAGAAAAAAATCGAGGATGCGTTGTCGGCCATCGGCGCTGCTGACGCAAAGGCCTTCAACGAGGGGCTCATCGAATATGAGAAGCTTCGGCGTTCTGGCAAGGCCGAATGCCTGTTCGATGACTGCCTTGCCGATGCCGCGGCCAAGGGCCCCATCGAGGGCGAGTGGGTCAGCGAGGTCATCCTTCGAGAAGGCCTCAAGCTGGGCGGCCAGATTCTGTTTGACCACTCAGAAGGTGACATCGGCCCGGGGTTGGTTCGCTTGTGGGATAACGCGGTCTTCCGAGGGCCAAACGGCTCCGCCGCGACGATCTATCAGGGGCCGTGGCCATGGCTGACCGCCATCTCACCCCGGCATGACCGAGACGAGGAGTTCGGCAATGTCGCGAGCTTCCGGCCGGTGCCTGGCGGGGCTCACGTGTGGCTCAATTACCAATACGCCAACGAGTGCACGTTCAAACCCGATCCGACTGGCAAGCTGACAGCCGAGTGCGCAAGGCAGCACCCGCCGCCCCCGTCGCCGGGGAGTCTCTTTGGCAACTTCTGCGAAGGCGGACAGGACTACACGCGTGGCAACGACTGCATTCGCATTCCGTCGGCCCAACCCGGTTCGGCGGTCATGCTGCGAGGCTTCAACTTCATCACGCCGACAGTGAAAGTGCGCTGTGCGAAAGTGGGTGACCCGAGCGTTGCTTGGTCGACCGACTGCCCGGTGTGGGGCGACAAAAAAACGCCCTTGAAGGACGAACTGAACCACTTCATCGTCGACGAGCGTGTTTGTGATTCCTTGAGCTTCCCTCTTCAGGCCAAACACCCAACGATTCCTGGCGCGCCTCTGCCGGCCGGTCTGTACGAAATATGGATAGAAGTCGAGAACTCGACCAACGTCGTATACGACAGCCAAGTGCCGCCGGTCCTGCTGACCAACAAACTGCTGCTGCGCATCGAGGCCGACCCGAACCTGAAGTACAACTTCTTCAGCGATTCAGGCCGCTGCAATCGCGAGACGCCGGGCTTGGGCGACGACGAGATCTGGTGGGATGCCTTCGTCGGGCACATCGTGCCGGGTGACGTGGCCGTCTCCGCCAATGGAAAAACGCCTGTCGACATTCGGCCCCTTGAGCAGCGCTCGTTCCCCCGTGGCCCCTGGGAGGACATGGACGACGGTGAGTCGGCTGGCGCATATTCGGTCGACATATGGGGAAGCAAGCCGTTCGAAATCGGCGGCGTGGTAGCCATCGGCCTGGTTGGGTTCGAGGTCGACAGCGAAGATGCGGCGCAGCAGCAACTGCAAGGCTTTGGCAACGCATGGTGGTATGCGCTCAAGTCGGTCGTCAGCTTGGCCCTCGGTGCTTCAGGTACTGCGGGCAGTGTGGCCGAACTGGCGGCCAAGGCGGGACTCATCGCAGCGAAGGCTGCGCTCACCGCAGTCCTGGTTGCAGTGGCCGCGATCGCGGTCGTCACCATCATCGGCACGGCTCTGTGGGCGGCTTGGGCGCCGGCAGACCTGATCGCGCTCGATGTGTTGCTGCTCGAGGCGACCTCAGCGTGGGAACGGACGGATCCGAAACGCTCCCTCCCACCGCCCAACGGCCGCAGCTTCGGTGACCCGAACGATGACGACAACGTCGTCACGGTCACGGAGCGCGCTCTGCCCAAGGACTTCAAGCAGGGTGACTTCTCGGCTGGCTGGGCACAGGAGAACCAGTACGACACGCCGGAAGACGGGGAGGACGCGAGTTACACGCTGGTTTTCCGCTTGGTACGCACCGCCTAGGACGGTGGAGCGCGGTGGTCGTGACCTGTGCAGGAGGTGCTGGGTCAACAAATGCCTGCACGACAAGCTGCGGTTTGTAGAAGCCGATCCGCAATGTAGAAGGCCTCGCGCGCTGAGAACAGCGGGCGAGGCCTTTGAATACTGGTGGCGCTTCAGGGATTCGAACCCCGGACCTGCGGATTATGATTCCGTCGCTCTAACCGGCTGAGCTAAAGCGCCATCAAGCCTTGAACTATACACCGGATTTCAAACTGCGCGCAAGCCCCCCGCCCGCCGTGGGCCCAACGCATCAAGGCAGAACCCAGCAAGCCAGCACAACCCACAACACCCCCGCAGCGCCCCCTTGAAAACCTCGCGCCCCATCCCCACCTGACCGCCGCTGGCGCCTCGCATCCGCCCCCAGGCCGCTGCATCCGCCCACCGTCCAACCCACAACCCACCGCCCGCAGAGGCGAAGAAGAAGAGAGAAGAGGCCTCGTCCCATGAGCAAGCAAACCCTTTCCTTCCAGGCCGAAGTCAAGCAACTGCTGCACCTCGTCACGCACTCGCTTTACTCCAACAAGGAAATCTTCCTGCGCGAGCTGATCTCCAACGCGTCCGACGCCTGCGACAAGTTGCGCTTCGAGGCGCTCGACAACGCCGCCCTCTACGAAGATGCGCCCAACCTCGACGTGCGCATCCTCATCGACAAGGCCAACCGCACGCTCACCATCCGCGACAACGGCATCGGCATGAGCGAGCAAGAAGCCATCGACCACCTGGGCACCATCGCCAAGTCCGGCACCAAGGACTTCATGGGCCGCCTCTCGGGCGACCAGCAAAAAGACGCCCAGCTCATTGGCCAGTTCGGCGTGGGCTTCTACTCCGGCTACATCGTGGCCGACCGCATCACCGTCGAATCCCGCCGCGCCGGCCTCAAGCCCGAAGAGGGCGTGCGCTGGGTCAGCGAAGGCACCGGCGACTTCGAGGTCGAGGCCATCACCAAGCCCACGCGTGGCACCGACATCATCCTGCACCTGCGCGAAGGCGAAGACGAGTTCCTCGCCGCCTGGAAGCTGCGCAGCGTCATCGCCAAGTACTCTGACCACATCTCGCTGCCCATCCTGCTGCGCAAGGAAGAATGGGACGCCGACAAAGGCGAGTACGTCACCAAGGACGAGTGGGAGACCGTCAACCAGGCCGCCGCGCTGTGGATGCGCAGCAAGTCCGACATCACGCCCGAGCAATACGCCGAGTTCTACAAGCAGCTCAGCCACGACAGCGAAGACCCGCTGGCCCACACCCACAACCGCGTCGAGGGCCGCAGCGAATACACCCAGCTGCTCTACATCCCCGCCAAGGCCCCGTACGACCTCTGGAACCGCGACAAGAAGGGCGGCCTGAAGCTCTACGTCAAGCGCGTCTTCATCATGGACGACGCCGAGGCTCTGCTGCCCAGCTACCTGCGCTTCGTCCGTGGCGTGGTCGACTCGGCCGACCTGCCGCTCAACGTCAGCCGCGAGATCCTGCAGGAAAGCCGCGACGTCAAGGCCATCCGCGAAGGCTGCACAAAGCGCGTGCTCTCCATGCTCGAAGACCTGGCGAACAACGAAGAGCAGGCCAAGCGCGAGCAGTACGCCGGCTTCTGGCAGGAGTTCGGCCAGGTGCTCAAGGAAGGCGTCGGTGAAGACTTCGCCAACCGCGAGCGCCTCGCCAAGCTGCTGCGCTTCGCGTCCACGGCGGTTGACGACGGCGCCACCCAGTCGGTCAGCCTGGCCGATTACGTAGGCCGCATGAAGGAAGGCCAGGACGCCGTCTACGTCATCACCGCCGATTCGCTCGCTGCCGCCAAGCACAGCCCCCAACTCGAACTCTTCAAGAAGAAGGGCATCGAAGTGCTGCTGCTGACCGACCGCGTCGACGAGTGGGTGCTCTCGCACCTCCATGACTTCGAGGGCAAGCCGCTGCAGAACGTCACCAAGGGTGCCGTCGACCTCGGCAAGCTGCAAGACGAAGAAGAAAAGAAGAAGGCCAACGAAGCCGCCGAAGCCTTCAAGCCCCTGCTGGAGCGCCTCAAGAGCGCGCTGGCCGAGCGCGCCAAGGACGTGCGCGTCACCACCCGCCTGGTCGACTCACCCGCCTGCCTGGTGACAGAAGAGGGCGACATGAGCGCCCACCTCGCGCGCCTGCTCAAGCAGGCCGGCCAGGACGCCCCCGAGGTCAAGCCCGTGCTCGAACTCAACCCCGAGCACGCGTTGGTCAAGAAGCTCGAAGCCAGTGAGCACTTCGATGAGCTGGCCCACATCCTGTTCGATCAGGCCTTGCTCGCCGAAGGCGGTCAGCTCGATGACCCGGCCGCCTACGTGCGCCGCATCAACTCCCTGCTCGTGACGGCCGCCGTCTGAGCCAGGCAGGCACGCCGGGCGGCCTGCGCCGCCGCAGTGGCGAACAGCCCGGAAACAAACTGGCCCCGACGCTTCACGGCGTGCGGGGCCCTTTTTTGTTGACGCGACCGACCATCCACATGGTGGATGACGCGCGGCCGGCTCAGCTCGGCGTCACCAGCATGCGCAGCCAGTCGCTCGCATGCATCACGTTGTAGCGGACGCGGTAAAGCGCCTCGGCGGCCAGCGAATGGATCGAACTGTCGATGTGCGTGCCCACCGTGTCGCGCGGCAGCTTCAACCAGGCTTCGGCATCGGGGCCGTCGCGTTCGATGATGGCGCCGGCCTTGGCGGCAATCCGCAGCATCGGGCCGTTCTCGCTGAGTGCGTGGATCATCATGTGGCTGGCGTGCTGGTTGCGCGCATGCATGATGGCGTGCACGAACAGGCGCAGCCCCAGGCCCTTGCCACGGCCCGACGGCAGCACCGACACGCCGAACTCCATCGCGCGGCCTCGTGAAGAGCCATCACCGGCCGGGCCCTTGCCAGGCATGGCGGCCAGGTGTGCCATGGCGACCAGGTGCAACTTGCTGTTGAAGATGCCGAACACCTCATCGCGCTTGAAGTCGATCGAGGCCACGTATTGCTGGATCTGTTCCGTGGTGGCCTTGTAGCCGAAACGCAGGTAACGGTCGTGCTCATCCAGTTCCATCAGGTGGTCCAGGATGCGGCGGCGGTGGCGAGCGTGCAGGTCGCGGATGGGCACCCACCCCTCAACGGGGCGGGCTTTCGAAGCAGCGGTGTTCGGCGGCTGTTCACTTGGCGTGCGCATGCCGAAACGGTCGATGGGCGGACGAGAGCGGATCTTGGTCATGGCTGACCCCTTTTGACTTGGGCCGGGTGGGAGCATTGGGCCTCCTCTTTGGACTGTCGTCACCGGCTTGGCTGGCAATTTAGGTGAAAACCCTTGGTGTCGCAAGGTGCCCCTTGCCTTGACCTTGCGGCGTGTCAACTTCTTCACGCCATTGGTTCATGCCATCGTCGGCCGGATCGCCTCCGGGCGCCAGGGCGTTGCGGCACCTTGTGGCAATCCATGAACCTGGGCTAGAATATTGGATTCCCGATGCGGTTGCCGGGAATGGTGCGCCTGCTTGGCAGTGTTCGTGAGAGTGTTCGCGAAACGTTCGGGCGGGGGCGCCAGGGTTGTCACCCCGACAGGTTTTCGAGTTCGCGTCCATGAATGGTCAACATTCGAGTGAGGCGGCACCTGGGGCGACACGACAGTCTGCTGCGAGGCCACCCCGTACCAAGAAGTGGCGCCAAGGCTGACAGACAACTGTTTTACTTCCCTCAAAGGAAACACCCATGAAGACCTTCAGCGCCAAGCCGGCCGAAGTGACGCACGAGTGGTTTGTGATCGACGCCACCGACAAGGTGCTCGGACGAGTGGCCAGCGAAGTCGCTCTCCGTCTGCGCGGCAAGCACAAGGCCATTTACACGCCTCACGTGGACACCGGCGATTTCATCGTCATCGTCAACGCCGACAAGATCCGCGTCACTGGCACCAAGGCCACCGACAAGGTTTATTACCGTCACTCGGGCTTCCCCGGCGGCATCTACGCCACGAAGTTCAAGGACATGCAAGCCAAGCACCCTGGCCGCGCCATCGAAAAGGCCGTCAAGGGCATGCTGCCCAAGGGTCCCCTGGGCTACGCCATGATCAAGAAGCTGAAGGTCTATGCAGGCAGCGAGCATCCGCACGCCGCCCAGCAGCCCAAGGCCCTGGAAATCTGAGGAGCGGCCACATGATTGGTAACTGGAACTACGGCACCGGCCGTCGCAAGTCGTCCGTGGCCCGCGTCTTCATCAAGAAGGGCACTGGCCAGATCATCATCAACGGCAAGCCCGTTGAACAGTACTTCGGCCGTCAGACCTCCATCATGGTGGTCAAGCAGCCCCTGGTGCTGACCAACAACGCTGAAGCGTTCGACATCAAGGTCAACGTCCACGGTGGTGGCGAATCCGGCCAAGCCGGTGCAGTCCGTCACGGTGTGACCCGCGCCCTGATCGATTTCGACGCAGCCCTGAAGCCCGAACTGAGCCGCGCTGGTTTCGTCACCCGCGACGCCCGCGAAGTCGAGCGTAAGAAGGTCGGCCTCCACGGCGCTCGCCGCAGGAAGCAGTTCAGCAAGCGCTGATCGACGCTCCTGGCTGGTTCATCCCCTTTTGGGGCGGCCAGTCCAGCCAACCCGCCCCTGGCCTCGGCCCCGGGCGGGTTTGTCATTCAGGGGCGGCATCATGTGGGGCATTGTTCCTACAATGGCGCCTCTCGCCTGGCGCGCCTGCGTTCGCGCTGGGCGCCGTTGTTTCGCCGGTCGTGCAAGGGCCGGGCACTGAAAGGATCGAAGATGATCAAGGTCGGCATCGTCGGTGGCACTGGCTACACCGGGGTCGAACTGCTGCGCCTGCTGTCGCAGCACCCGCAAGTCGAGATCAAGGCCATCACCTCCCGTAAGGAGGCCGGCTTGCCCGTGGCCGACATGTACCCGAGCCTGCGCGGCCACGTCGACCTGGCCTTCGTCACGCCCGACGAAGCGAAGCTCGCCGAATGCGACGTCGTCTTCTTCGCCACCCCGCACGGCGTGGCCATGACCCAGGCCCGCGAGCTGCTGGAGGCGGGCGTCAAGGTCATCGACCTGGCGGCCGACTTCCGCCTCAAAGACACCGCCGAGTTCGAGAAGTGGTACGGCATGGCCCACACCTGCCCCGACCTGCTCGAAGAAGCCGTCTACGGCCTGCCGGAGATCAACCGCGAGGCCATCAAGCGCGCGCGCATCATCGGCAACCCGGGCTGCTACCCCACCTCTGTGCAACTGGGCTACGCGCCGCTGCTCAAGCACAAGCTGATCGAAACCTCGGGCCTGATCGCCAATTGCGCCTCGGGCATTTCGGGCGCTGGTCGCAAGGCCGAGGTGCACACGCTGCACGCCGAGGCCTCTGACAACTTCAAGGCCTATGGCGTCAAGGGCCACCGTCACGGCCCCGAGATCAACCAGCAACTGCGTGCCATCGCGGGCGACGCCGGCGTGAACTGCCTGTTCGTGCCCCACCTGCTGCCGATCATCCGTGGCATCCACTCCACGCTGTACGCGCGCCTCAACAGCGCCGGCCAGGCCGCCGACCTGCAAGCCATCTTCGAAGACGCCTACCGTGGCGAGCGCTTCGTCGACGTGCTGCCCGCTGGCAGCGCGCCCGAGACCCGCAGCGTGCGCGCCTCCAACACCGTGCGCATCGCCGTGCACCGCCCGCTGCCCGACACCGTCATGGTGCTGGTCGTGGAAGACAACCTCACCAAGGGCGCCTCGGGCCAGGCCGTGCAATGCATGAACCTGATGTGTGGCCTTGATGAGCACCTCGGCCTGACCGGCGTGCCGGTTCTGCCCTGATGCGTTGGCGCCTGCTGCGCCGGCGGCTGTCGATCAGCTCGCCGCGCATGGCCGTTCGCAGCCACCTGCCCTGGCCCCTGCGCTGGGCAATGGTGGCCATCGTGCTCGGGTTTTCCGGGGCGCTGGCGCTGTGGGCCTTCGAGTTCGGCCGGGGGCTGGCTGGGCTGGGGCAGGGCAGCCGCTCGGCCCAGGCCCAGGTCACCGAACTGCGCACTCAGCTGGACGGCTTGCGGGCCGACCTAGACCAAGCTCGCTCCATCGCCAATTCCGCCGACAGCCTGCTCAAGGCCGAGCGTGTCACCCAGCAAAAGCTGGCCGACCAGGTCCGCGCTCTCGAAACCGAGAACCAGGCCCTCAAGGCCGACCTTGGCTTCTTTGAGCGCTTGCTGCCCACATCGGGCGAACCCATTGCCATCCGCGGCCTGCAAGTCGAGGCCTCCGCTTCGGGGCCGGTTCGCTACCAGTTGCTGCTGATGCAGCAAGGCCTGCGTGGGCAGGCCGATTTCAAGGGCACCATCGAGGTTTTTGCCTCCGGCACGCGCGACGCCGCGCCCTGGTCGACCAGCGGGCCGATGGTGCGCCAGCCGGTTCAGTTCAGGCAGTACCGTCGCCTGGAAGGGCTGCTGCAGCCGCCCGCAGGAGCTGTCATCCGCCAGATCCAGATCCGCGTGCTGGACGAGGCCGGTGCGGTCAAGGCCACCCAGGTGTACCGGCTGTGATGCATGACACGTTGTGTAACTCACCTCGCAAGCGGGGTCTTGATCTCGCTTGCGGTCGGTGTACCCTTGAGCGTTTGGTTGACCTGCCAATTGCTGTCGGGTCCTTGGCCACCTTGTTCACCCCCCTGAGCTGAGAGGAAGCCCGCGATGTTCGGTTGGAAAAAAACGCCCCCCATCCGCACCCTGATCGGTGAAGGCACCGTCATCACGGGCGAAATCCGCTTCGCCGACGGCCTGCGCATCGACGGTGAGCTGCGTGGCGATGTCCAGGCCATCGGCGATGGCCGCACCCTGCTGGTCATCAGCGACAAAGCCCGCGTGCATGGCAAGGTCAGGGCGGGTCATGTCATCATCAATGGGAGCGTCGATGGACCGGTCATCGCCGATGATCTGCTCGAATTGCAGCCCAAGGCCCGCATCGTTGGCGATGTCAAGTACGAGGCCCTTGAAATGCACCAAGGCGCCACCATCGATGGTGAATTGCGGGCCTTGAAGTCCGAGGCCAAGCCTGGCCTGAAGCTCGCGGCCAGCGCGCCTGGTGCCGGTGGCAGCGAACGCGCCGCATCCTGATTTTCTTGTTCCTGGAGTCCCCACCATGACCGCCGTCGCCCAAGACATCGTTGACACCCAAGCCGCTGACGCGCCGCCCGCTCCCATCATCTTCACCGACGCGGCCGCGTCCAAGGTGGCCGAGCTCGTGGCGGAAGAGGGCAATCCCGACCTGAAGCTGCGCGTGTTCGTGCAAGGTGGTGGCTGCTCGGGCTTCCAGTACGGCTTCACCTTCGACGAGATCACCAACGAAGACGACACCCAGATGAACAAGAATGGCGTCACCTTGCTGATCGACGCCATGAGCCTGCAATACCTGGTGGGCGCCGAGATCGACTACAAGGACGACCTCGAAGGCAGCCAGTTCGTCATTCGCAACCCGAACGCCACCACCACCTGCGGTTGTGGTTCGAGCTTCTCGGTCTGATTTTTCAGGTCGAGCGAGCCCAAGCAAAACGGCCCCTCGGGGCCGTTTGCCGTTTCTGAAGGCGGGGCGCGTGGGTGTCAAGCCGGGTAGAGCGCGCCCAGCACGCGCGGCCCCCGTGCCCCGGTCACCGTGGGCAGGTTGCCGGGCCGGCGGTGAACGTGGGCCCAGGCCAGCCAGGCGAAGGCGGCGGCTTCCACCTGCATCACGCCGAGTCCTCGCTCGTCGGAGCGGCACACGCACACACCGGGCAGTTGCCGGGCCAGGCGCAGCATCAAGTCCCCATTGAGGGCGCCGCCGCCGCACACCACCACCTCGGTCGCATCGGGGGCGTGGTCGAGCACGGCCTGGGCGGCGGAGCGGGCGGTCAACTCGCACAGCGTGGCCTGCACGTCCCGGGCGAGGTCGGGGGCGGTTTGCGGTGGGGTGTCCGGCGCATTCGCCAAGTCGCCCGCCAGTCCGTGAGGGGCGAGCCAGCGCCGCAGCCAGTCTGCGTTGAACAGGTCTCGCCCGGTGCTCTTGGGTGGCGGCAGGGCAAAGAAGGGGTCGGCCAGGGCATGGCCCAGCCAGACTTGGTGCACGGTGCCGGCCGCGCCCCAATCGCCGTTGGCGTCGAAAGCCTGGCCTGTCTGGCGGTGGCACCACATGTCGAGCAGCGCGTTGCCCGGGCCGCAGTCGAAGCCGAGCGGCTCGTGTCCTGGCTGCAGGATGCTCAGGTTGGCCATGCCACCGATGTTGAGCACGACCACCGTGCGGTCGGCCCGCGCGAAGACGGCTTCGTGGAAAGCGGGCACCAGCGGCGCGCCCTGGCCGCCGGCCGCCACGTCACGGCTGCGGAAATCCGAAACCACGTCGATGCCGGTGAGTTCGGCCAGCAGGGCGGGTTGGTTGAGTTGCAGCGTGTAGCCGAGTTCGGGGCGGTGGCGCACCGTCTGGCCATGCGCGCCGATGGCGCGGACCTCCACGGGCAACACCTGGGCCTGTTCACACACGGCCTGGGCCACCTTGGCGTACAGCACCGCCAGCGCCTGCGAGGCGAGGGCGGCCTGGTGGAGTTCGTCGTTGCCCGGCGTGTTCAGGTCCAGCAGGGCCTGGCGCAAGGTGGGCGGGAAGGGGATGTGCGCGTGGGCCTGGGTTTGCCAGCGGCCATCGGCCAGCTGGCTCAGCACGCCGTCCACGCCGTCGAGCGAAGTGCCGGACATCAGCCCGATGTAGAGCTCGCCCGCGCCGGCCCTGGCCTGGGTCAACCCAGGTGACGAGGCGGAACTCATGCGTTCGCCTCGGGCAACCCGCTCATTCAAAGCGAGGGCCGGACTGCGCGCCCGCCGCCTGCCACTCGCTAGCCATCTTCAGGCGCTCGGCGATGTCCACGGCCTTGCTGCGGAACTGCGCCAAGGCCTGAGCCGACAGTTGCAGGCTCTCGGACGCACGCGCAATCGTCATCGGATCGACCTGTTGGCCACCCACCTTGAATTCGAAGTGCAGGTGCGGGCCCGTGGCCCAGCCGGTGGCGCCCACGGCCCCGATGCGCTCACCCTGCTCGACACGCTCGCCGCGCCGCACGTCGATGCGGCTGAGGTGGGCGTAGACGGTGCTGCGGTTGCCGCTGTGCTGAATCTGCACCACGTTGCCGTAACCGTTCTGCCAGCCCGCGAATGTCACCACGCCTTCACCCACGGTGCGCACGGCGGTGCCGGTGGGGGCGCCAAAGTCCACGCCCAGGTGGGCGCGCCAGGTCTTCTGGATGGGGTGGAAGCGCATCGCGAAACCCGAGGTCACGCGTGAGAAAGCCAGCGGCGACGACAGGAAGGCGCGCACCTTGCTTCGCCCGGTCAGGTCGAAGTAGGCGCCCTTGCGGCCTGGCTCCTGGTGCCAGACGGCGTCATGCACCTCGCCTTTGTTGATGAAGCGCGCGGCCAGCACGCGCCCGGCCGGGTTGCCCCAGGTCACCGGCTCGCCCTCGGCCAAGTGGGCTTCATAGAGCACGCTGAAGGCATCGCCCTTGCGCAATTCGCGGCGGAAGTCGATGTCGTTGCCGAAGATTTCGGCGATCTGGTTGGTGACGACATCCGGGATGCGGGCGTCATCGGCTGCGGCATACAGCGATGACTGGATCGTGGCTGACGCCATCTGTGGCGCGCGTTCAAGGGGCAGCACGGCGTGCTGCACCGAGAAGCCGCCCTGCGGCAGGCGGCTGATCAGGATTTTGGTGAAATGGATGTCGATGTCGGCGCTGGTGTCGGCCGGGCCGCGCACCACCAACTCGATCAGCTTGCCGTCTTCGACGATGGCCTTGACCGACTTGCCCAGGCGGCCTTGCAGGATGGTGCTGGCCACCGGGTCGTTGCGCACGAACTGGGCCGCATCCATGTCGTCAACGCCCAGGCGCTTGAGCAGGGTGTCGGCGGTGTCGGCCGAGCGGGTCACCTCGCTGCGGTACAGGCGCAGGCTCTGCAAGTCCAGGCGCTGCAATTGCACGGACAGGTCCGCCGGCTCGACGGCTTGCGTGATCTGGGTGATGACGGGCGAGGGCCCCTCGGGCAGGTTGGTCAGCGGGGCGACACCGAAGGCGGTGACGGCGGAACCTGCCAGCAGGGTCAGGACGGCGGCGCTGATGCGGCGGGGATGGCGATGGGCTGCGTTCTGGAAGGCTCGGGCAGCGGTGGCGATGGGTGCCAGTCTGAGTGACTGGAGCGTGTCGATCAGGCGATCGACCAATCGGGAAGAAGCCAAAACGGGTTTCCTGTCAGCATGCAGAGAGGCGCTCATGTCGCCCCCCTTAAAATGAGCTCCCTGGCTACGCAAGCTGGGTGCCTGCGCGCGCGATGCGCGGAGTATAGCGGGCAGCTACTGCCTTTCCGCCTGCTGATTTTCACCTGTTGGTTCACCATGTCTCACCCCGAAAAAGCGTCCGAAGCCCTGCCAGACCACCCCATCACAGATCGTGTGAAGGAAGCGCTGGCGATCACGCGCCGAGGCGTGGACGAACTGCTGCCCGAGGCCGAATGGCTGCGAAAGCTGGCTCGCTCTGAAGCCACCGGGGTGCCCCTGCGCATCAAGCTCGGCCTGGATCCGACCGCGCCCGACATTCACCTGGGCCACACCGTGGTGCTCAACAAACTGCGCCAGTTACAGGATATCGGCCACCAGGTGATCTTCTTGATCGGCGATTTCACATCGCTGATTGGCGACCCCTCCGGGCGCAACACCACCCGCCCGCCGCTGACGCCCGAGCAGGTCAAGGCCAACGCCGAGACCTACTACAAGCAGGCCAGCTTGGTCCTGGACCCCGAGCGAACCGAGATCCGCTACAACAGCGAGTGGTGCGATGCCCTGGGCGCGCGCGGCATGATCCAGCTCGCCAGCCGCTACACCGTGGCGCGCATGATGGAGCGCAACGACTTCCACGACCGATTCCACGCCGGCACCTCGATCAGCGTGCACGAGTTCCTCTACCCGCTGATGCAGGGCTACGACTCCGTTGCCCTGAAGTCCGATCTCGAGCTCGGTGGCACCGACCAGAAGTTCAACCTGCTGATGGGCCGTCACCTGCAAGCCGAATATGGCCAGGAGGCTCAGTGCATCCTCACCATGCCCTTGCTGGTGGGGCTGGACGGCGTCGAGAAGATGTCGAAGTCCAAGAACAACTACATCGGCATCAGCGAGGCCCCGAACGACATGTTCGGCAAGCTCATGAGCATCAGCGACGACCTGATGTGGACGTATTTCACCCTGCTGAGCTTTCGTTCGCTGGATGAAATCGAGCGCCTGAAGGCCGAATGCGCTGCGGGCCGCAACCCGCGCGACGCCAAGGTGATGCTGGGTAAGGAGATCGTCAGCCGCTTCCATGGCGCCGCTGCCGCCGATACCGCCTTGCAGGATTTCGTCAACCGCTCGAAGGGCGGCGTGCCGGACGACATCCCCGAGGTGAAGCTGAGCGCTTCCCCCGAGGGGTTGGGCATCGGAGCGCTGCTCAAGCAGGCGGGCCTCGTGCCTTCCAGCAGCGAGGCGAACCGCCTGATCGAACAGGGTGGGGTGAAGGTCGACGGGCAGCCGGTGTCCGACAAAAGCCTGAAGCTGCCGGCCGGGGTGTTCGTCGTGCAGGTAGGTAAGCGCAAGTTCGCACGCGTGACGCTCGATTGAAGCAGGTTTGAGGCGGTTTTTGACCCCTTCCGGCCCACGAAAAACGTGAATTTCACCGATTACGTGTTTCCCCTACCCTTGGCTGAGGGGGCGAGTGCCTTGCCAGGGAGGGTGGGTTGACGGATTGTTGCAATCTTCGGGAAACCTAACTTGTTCCGACATGGTGCGCGGTTCAAGATGTGCACGAAGCAGGTGGTACCAGCCTGCCGGCGGTCGGGGAGCTTGCGGACGCCCTGGCCAGCCTGAAGTTCTCTTAACAAGCACGTCCGCATAAGAGAGTGGAGATCACAATGAAATTCAATCTGAAGAGCCTGGTCGTGGCCGCAGCCTTCCTGGCTGCCGGTGCTGCCCACGCTGATTCGTTCACCGTGAACGAAGGCGGTTCCCTGGATGTTGGTGGCTACCGCATCAGCGGTCTGGTGGGCTCTGGCACCCTGTCCTTCTCGCAAGACCTGCTCGACACCCTGAACCTGGGTGTGGTTCAAGTGTCCAACTACGGTCGCGCCACTTCCACCATCGAGGGTGGTGCGGGGGGCTACACCTCCGTCAGCGCTGCTGCACCGGTCACCTCGCTGACCGGCTCGCCGATCACCTCCAGCACCGTGGCCATCACGGACGTTGGCACCGCTGGCGGCGCCACCCAGACCTTGACCTCAGACGGTGTTGACGCTGGCGTGGCGGATGGCACTGGCTTCATTACCATCACCGACCTGCGCGTTGACCTGGTGAACAAGGATGTGTACGCCACCCTGATCGGTGACAACGGCGTGGGCACCCTGACCAACCAAAAGGTCTGGCATTTCGAGTCGATGACTGGCCCGACCACCTTCGATCTGGATGCGATCATCGCCGCCGGGGGCACCATCACGGTGAACAACACCCTGAACAGGCTCACGATGTACCAGGACGCCCTGAACACCCTCATTCAGGCCACCAATCTGAATGGTCTTGGCGGCGGTACCCTTGCCGGGGTGAACGATGGGCTCAACGGCTTTGGTTCGATCAGTTCGAGCATCACCATCTCGGTGTCCGCTGTGCCTGAGCCCTCCACCTACGCCCTGATGGGTGTTGGCCTGGTCGGCATCGGCCTGTTCGCTCGCCGTCGCCGCGAAGTGCGCTGAGTCCCGAACCAGGGATGCCCCGCCCCCTCATGCAGGGGGAATTCACGGGGCACCCCACCTGTTCGTGGTGCATTGCACGCTTCGACAGGGAGTTCCCCGATGCTTCAAGGTGAGCTCCCTCGTACAGTGGATCCAAGTCAGCAAGACTTGAAATAACAAACCAAGCTTGCTCCAATCGACACCCTAATGTGGAGAAATCGATGAAATTCAACAAGAACCTGATCGCCGCCACCGCCTTCCTGGCCATCGCTGGCGTTGCTCACGCTGCTGGTCCTGATCCAGTTGAAACCAACACGCTGAACCGTGGTGAGTCCATCGCCAGTAATGGCTATACCTTCAGCGACTTGTCCGGCAGCGGTACCCTGAGCTTCTCCAAGTCGCTCATCACGGCGCTGAACCTGGCTTTTGTGGCCATGCAGGCTGTTCCTGAAGCCACCCTGAACATTTCGACTTCGAAGAATGCCTCCGGCGCTGTCAAGTACGTCAGCGTCAGCGCTGCTGCCCCTGTGACTGGCCTGACCAGCACCTTCGACGGCGCCACTGTGAACGTGCTCAGCGTGCAAACCAATGGTGGCTCGCTGCAGACCGTGGGTAAGAACACTGCCACCAACGGCCCTGGTTCGCTGAGCATCAGCGACCTGAAGGTTGACCTGACCACCAAGACCATCTACGCCGACATCGTTGGCGCCAATGGTGTGGGCACGCTGAACGACTACGCCCTGTGGAAGTACGACAGCATTTCCGGCCCGACCACGTTCAGCCTGGATCCCCACGCTCCCGCCAGCTCTGGTGCCAAGACCCTGTCGTCGACCAACACCCTGACGGGTCTGTTCCTGGTCAATGCCGCTGACGTCGACAACATCTTCGTCAAGGCGCTGAACCTGAACAACACTGGCAGGTCGGGTATCAACACCGTCAACACCCGTAGCTCTACGAACACAGACGGTTTCGGCTCTATCACGTCCAACATCACCGTGATCGCCACCCCGATCCCGGAACCCAGCACCTATGCCCTGATGGGCGTGGGCCTGGTTGGTCTGGCTCTGTTCGGCCGCCGTCGCGCTGCTCGCTGAGCACATTGAGTGTCACACGGGGCTCGCGCTCCGTGTGCGACCAGCCGCTCGCTACCGTGAGCGGCTTTTTTATTGCACCCGATTTTCCCCCCTGAAGCGGCCCATCACGAAGTCGCTAGGAGACAGACAGCATGCCTTCCCGTCGATTTGGTTTCCCGCAGCTCGCGGTGATCACCCTGGCTGCATGCGTGGCCATGCCAGCCTTTGCCCAGCAGCAGACGAACACGATTTTCCCCACTGGCTGGGACAGCAGCGTGCGCAGCCGTTTGTTCATGCGGATTGGCTATACCTCGGCCTTTACTCGCACCAAATCGGAAGATGTGAAGGATCTCTCCGGGTTCGTGACTTCACGTGAGGACATCAACAAAGCCCTGGATCTGGGTAAAACCATCACTGACGAATGCAACGCAGGAACCCGGACTGGAGCGGACTGCACTCGTTACGCGGACGGCAGTAGCGGTTTGACGTGGGACAGCTTTGCCCGAGGCGTGTTGAATGATGCCTTTGATGCAGATGGGGTCGACGGCATCGGCACTCCTGCGGGTATCAAGGCCAGGGCGCAAAAGAACCTGGGCACGCCTACTGTCTCAGTTGGGTACTGGTTGGATGACGATCGCAAATGGTTGCTGGAAGGCTTTGTGCTGGCCATGCCCATGAGCGTCAAGATCTACGGTGAAGGTGTGCGCTGGGATGGAACGCCAAACAGCGTCAACGGTAAGCAAATCGCAACCACGAAGTTGTTGCCACCTCTGGTCATCGGTAGCTATAACTTTGGTGACGCCAAGACTTGGCCGGTGCGGCCATATGCCGGTATCGGTGTCATGTACGCCATTTTTTACGGTGCCAAGACCACGGCTTTCCTAGACTCCTATGTGGGAGGCAAGACCACCATCTCCACTAAAAATGTCTTTGGTGTGGGGCCATTCGTGGGATTCCAAGCGCCGTTGAATGATTCCCTTCATCTCAATCTATCTGTCGGACAGATAGGCCTGCGTACCACCTCCCGCCTGGTGACATCTAACACCACGATCAATTCCGGCGCAGCTGTTCTCACCGATTTGTCCAAGAACCTTGCGGAAGCAGTTGCCAATGGTGACTCCATTCTGCAGGGCGACACCGGTGACAACACCGTGGGTGGTACCACTTTGATCACAGAACTGATTGCCCGTAATCGAGGTCAGGCCAACCTGGGCACTTATGTGCGCGAGGAGAAGATGAAGATCACCAACACCATCGTGACCCTCAGCGTCGGCTATAACTTCTGACGTACAGGGCTATCCCTGAACTTTCCGGGGCGCCCCTTGAGGTAACTCGTGTTCTATTCCACGGTTGCAAGAGGGCAGCCACCCATTCCGGGGGGACGATAGATCTGGCCGAACACCCATGATGAGAGCCATGGTCACCCGGATGGGTTGGGTGGCCGCCACTCAGGAGTCACCATGCATCACTTCTCTCTTCGTCTGAGCACCGTTGCCGCCATCGTCAGCCTGTCCGCCGTCTCGGCCCACGCTGGTCTGACGCTGCCCACCAACTTCCTGGTGGCCAACTCGGTCCAGGAGTTCACGTCCGACAACCTGGATTCGTTCGCCACGGTGAGCCTGTCCATCTCTGCTCGTGGCACGGCTTCCGCTGTGAAGGCTGGTCCCTATGACACGCCTGCTGCCTTCAGCTTCCCCATCACGAAGGTCGTGATCGGTTCGAAGCTGAACATCGAGTCGGGTTCCGCCATGGGCGCTGCGCTGTTCTTCAATCGCTTCAACGAGGACACCGGCGCCGTCCTGGGCCTGACCCTGGCGAACTTCACGATCGACTACAACAAGAAGCAGGTTCTTGCTGACACCACGCCAAAAGGCGGCACCACGATCAAGATGATGCCTCTTTACGACTTCACCGTGAAGCAGGCGCTGGCGATGAAGTACAGCTTCCCACTGACCATCACGCTGCACGAGCAGTTGGGTGACTTGAAGCTGACGGCCAAGGCCAAGGAGGTGATGAACACGGTCCTTGAGTTGCCTGACGTCGCCCAAGACGCGCTGAATTTCAACTTTGGCACGCTGACTCAGGACGTCACAACCAAACTGCGTTCTAAGGCCGTCAGCACCACACCTTATGTGGCCAAGTGACTGTGCTTGAGGTAATGGGGTTGAGCTAGCAGCAACCTCCCTACCGAGCCAAAGCGACCTCCGGGTCGCTTTTTTTATGATGCACGGCCACGGCGCAGCCGACCACTCTCCAGTCATCAAAAATGGGGCATTTTGTGATGGGTGGTGGTTACCCTGGTTGTTGGCATCATTTAACGCTCAGGGATAGCCCTCGAGGAGGGCTGTTTTTTGGGGGGATTCCCCCGCCTCCTACCCGCATTCAAGGGGCCACAGCAGCGCAGCTTGTTGCCATCATGAAGTCACCGATCAACGCAATTCATAGCAATTGATCGCCGCCCCTGAACTCAAGATCACCTGATGGAGAACACATGAAACTCGCCGCTGTTTCCCTCCGCGCCGCTGCTGCCGCCGTCGCTCTGTTTGCTGTCTCGGCTGCTCACGCCGACCTGACCATCCCCTTCGCCTGGACCGAATCGAACTCCGTGCAAGCCTTCACCCAGGACAACCTGGACAGCTTTGACTTGGTTCACCTGTCGGTGGTTGCCAAGGGCAATGCCACCGCCCTCGGCACCCCGATCAACGGCGGTTCTGGTTCGGTGAACTACCAGTCGTACAGCTTCCCCGTGACCAAGATCGTCATCGGCTCCGACCTGTCGATCAAGTCTGGTCAGGCATCTGGCTCGGCCCTGTTCTTCGATCGCTTTGACGATGACACCGGTGACAAATACGGCCTGACCCTGGCCAACTTCACCATCGACTACGCCAACAAGAAGGTGCTGGCCGATATCACCCCCATGGGCGGCACCACCAGCGCTCAGGCTCCCCTGTACACCTTCAACGTCAACACCAAGCTGGCTCTGAAGTACAAGTTCCCCCTGACAGTCACCGGTCACGAAGTGCTGGACAACCTGCTGTTGACCGACGGTGCCAAGGCCGCTTTCAATTCGGCGCTGAAGCTGCCCGACGTTGCTCAGGGCGCTCTGGGCTTCGTCTACGGCACCCTGACCCAGGACGTGAGCACCAACCTGCGCAAGAAGTCGATCTCTTCGACCCCCTACGTCGCCAAGTGATTGAGCGGGGCTTCGGCCCCGGCCAAGCAGTCAAAAGGGCCCTCGCTAAGAGGGCCCTTTCTTTTTCGTCGATGCGCGAGGCTCAGTTGCGAAGGGATTCGCGAGGCAGCGCAGGCGCCTGAGTGAAGCGCGATACCTGGCTGAACAGAGCGTCCCAAGCTTGCATCAGCACGGCGGGGTCGTCGAGTTCCAAGGGGTGTGCGGGGTAGCGGCTCATCAGCCGCAACAGTTCCCGATCCGAACTCAAGCGAATGAGCTCGGAGAACAGCTCCTGCCCGAATCCCATTGGCATGCCGGTTCGGCCGCCATGGCTTGGATACACAAGCAGGTGCTGATTCAGTGCATGGAGCAGGTTCAAAAGGGTGTGCTGGCGAGGAGGCGTTACGCCGTCTGGCAGCAGCACCCAAGCGGAAGACTGCGGACTGACCTGCACGCCTGCCCTGAGTGCGGATGACAGCCGCTCTCCTGGGTGGGGCTCCATGAAGGAGGTCAGTTGCACAGGCGCCTGCCATTGCCATTGCGCGGCAGCTTCGAGCAACGATGTCGGCCCCAGCAGGACCACATGCATGCCGCACTTCTGGCAAGCCTGAGCCAGATGCAAGGTGCCGTCGAAGAACGAGGGCAGGCGTGCTCCCGCCTCCCCACCATCTTGTCTGCCTGACAGGTTGGGCGTGATGATGGCGGTGACGGCGGTTTCCATTTGTTGTTCCCCCTGAGCAAGTGTGAAACTGGTGCGCCGCAGCAACCAGGGCAGCTTCACTTAGGGGCATACCCGGGGACTGAATTGATTTGAGTCATTTCAGGCATCAATCCAAAGCACCGATACTGGAACCATGGACAAAACACCTCATGATTTGGCGCAGATGCGCAAGAGCTATGAGCAGGCCGAGCTGGATGAAAGTCAGGTCCTGCCCGATCCGCTTGCGCAGTTCCACCACTGGTTCGATGACGCAGTCAGGGCCAAAGCCATGGAGCCCAACGCGATGACCCTCGCCACGGTGGGCCAGGATGGGCGGCCTTCGACCCGGATCATCTTGCTCAAGGGGGCGGATGAGCGCGGCCTGGTCTGGTTCACCAACTATCAGAGCCGCAAGGGCGTGGAACTGGACAGCCACCCTGTGGCCGCGTTGCAATTCTTCTGGCCAGAACTGGAGCGCGTGGTCCGGGTGGAGGGACGCGTGGAGCGCGTCAGCGAGCAGGAATCCGACGAGTACTTCATGAGCCGTCCGCTCGGATCGCGGATCGGCGCGTGGGCGTCACCCCAAAGTCAGGTGTTGGCTTCTCGTGAGGTGCTGCAACAGGCGTGGGCCAAGCAACAGGCCCGCTGGGGTGAGCAGCCGCCCAGGCCGTCTCACTGGGGCGGGCACCGCTTGCTGCCTGATCGCTGGGAGTTCTGGCAAGGCCGCCCGTCACGCCTGCACGACCGCATCGAGTACCTGGCGCAGCCGGGAGGAGGATGGTCTCACCACCGTTTGGCGCCTTGATCTTGTCGACTCAGTCGCTGTTCCGCAGCACATTTGTGCAATGCTGCCGCCACATGTCTCGCAGGGCGGCATGCAAATGCCGCGCGAACCTGGGGGCATCGAACAGAGGGGATGCCAGTGCCTGATCACGCAGCCGTGAGCGAAGCTCGGCCAGAGCGGCGAAGTCGCATGCAAAAGCGCAGGCCTTTTCCACATAATCCTGCTTGTCGTCCGCGATCCAGTCGACCAGTCCTACGTTCGCCATCATGCTGACACCTTGGCGCCCTACCATCGTGTCTCCTCGCAAAGTCAGGACGGGTACGCCCATCCACAAGCTCTCGGCCGTCGTCGTGCCGCCGGTGAAGGGAAAGGGGTCCAGACCGATGTCGACGCGATCATAGGACCGCAGGTACTCATCGCGCGGGGAGTGCCCTTCCAGTACAAACTGCTTGGCATTCAAGCCCAATGATTCGAGTCGCCTCACGGTCTGCTCATGCATTTGGTGATCGTCCAACTGAGGGGCTTTCAGAAACAACTTGCTCCCAGGGGTTCTCTGCACGATGGCAGTCCACAAGGCCAACACTTCATCGTTGACCTTGGTGAGGTTGTTGAAGCAGCCGAAAGTGATGTGTCCCGTCGTCTGCGCAGGCAACTCGGAAACTTGCACGGAAGATTCCGGGGGGGTGAAACACATGCGCGTGTCTGGCAGCAGCCAGAGGCGCTCTGTGAACTCCTTTTGCAGTTCAGGTGGGGTGGTCCAGGGGTCTGACAGCACGTGGTCGATCTCTTTGACCCCTGTCGTAGCGAAGTAACCCAGCCAGCTTACTTGCACGGGCGCGGGTCGCCAGGCGAACATGGGTAGCCGGTTGTGCTCTGTGTGCCCGGCCATATCGATCAGGATGTCGACCTTGTCGTCGGCGATTCGCTGTGCTGCATCGGCATCATCCAGGCCAGTCAATGGATGCCAGTTGGAACAGCAAGCCCTGATGCGCTGCGTCAATGCGTCCGATATGGGCTGCGTGGGGTAGCCGATCAACTTGATGTGTCCTGCTGACTGTGCATGCAGGGCCTGCAAGACGGTATCAAGGAAATAGCCCACGGGGTGGCGTCTCAGGTCTCCCGAGACCAGACCGACGGTCATCACCTTGTTCTCTTCCAGCGTTGCGTGTAGGCCGGGTAGAGGTTTGGCCAGTGCGCTGACGCGCTGCCCGTACAAGCGCGCACGCTCCAAGCATTGTTCCCGTGAGATGCTGGGGGTGTAATTGCTCAGCATCAGCCAGTTGCCTAGAACGTCTAGGCGAGTCGGATCAAAATGGTCGGCCCGTTCGAAGCAGTTGAGCGCTTCTCGCAGTTCCCCCATTTCCTTTCGCACATTGCCCATGTCGATCCAGGAGTCAACATGGCAGGGGTCTAGCTGAATGGCTCGGTCCAGCGATGCGATGGCATTCCTGTATTGCCTCAGTTTGATGAACACATGGCCCAGGCCATGGTGGGCATCGACGTGATTGGGCTGCAGTCGAATGGCTTCCGCGAAAGCTTGGGCCCCTTGCACCATGCGCAGAGCATCCTTGTGCACATTGCCGAGGTTGTGGTGTGCGTCGGCCAGGCCAGGATCCAACTTGAGGGCCTGGCGCAGTGAGATCAAGGCGTCATCCAGCAGACCTTGTCGAGCTTGTATGGCTCCTAGGTTGCACCACGCCCGTGCGTGTGCGGGTTGAATCTTGATTGCTTGCTGGTAGCTGCTCTTTGCCGCATCGAACTCCCGCAGTGCTTGCAACACGGTGCCAAGGTTGAAGTGCGCGTCGGGGAAAGAAGGGTTGAGGGCCAATGCATGGCGATAGACAGTTATGGCTTCTTGCTTTTTGTCTTGTTCGGAAAGAGCGATGCCAAGGTTGTAGTGGTGCGAGGCCTGCTCCGGCTCCAAACTGATCGCCCGTCGGTAGCAATCTTCGGCCGCCTGCAGTTGCCCTTGTGCACGCTGGGCATTGCCCAGATTGCTCCATGTTTCAGCGTCTTGAGGCATCAGCTCGGCGGCTTTGCTGAGAGCGGGTGTCCCGTCCTTGTTCTGCAACATGTGAACCACGCCCAGAACTTTCCAGATGAAGCCAACGTTTGGATGGCGCTGAGTGAGCGCGATGCAGCGGGATTCCAATTCCGCGTAGCGGCCTGCCGAGAACAATGCGATCAGTTGGTTGGCGTCCTGAGCTGTGAAGGGGGCAGGGGTGTTCATCATGGAGCAGATTGTGCCGCGAGCGGGTGTTCGCGCGTATCGACCTGGGGGCTCCGCGCTCAGCCGTCATGCTTGAGCAGCTCGGTGAACGTGCGCCGGAACTTGTCGAGTTTGGGGGCCACCACCACCGCGCAATAGCCCTGGAAGGGATGCTGGGCGACGTACCCCTGGTGGTAGTCCTCCGCTGCGTGGTAGTTGCGCACCGGTTCCACCTCGGTGACGATGGGCGAACCATACACGCCGCTGATGCTCAGCTGTTCGATCAGCGCGCGTGCCTGCCCGGCCTGCTCTGCCGAGTGTGTGTAGATGCCAGATCGGTACTGCGTGCCCACGTCGTTGCCCTGGCGGTTCAGCGTGGTCGGGTCGTGCAGGAAGAAAAAGACCTCCAGCAGTTGCTGGTAGGTGATGCGAGCCGGATCGAAGCGCACACGCACAACCTCCGCATGGCCGGTCTGCCCGCTGCACACGGCCTCGTAAGTGGGCTTGGGATGGTCGCCATTGCTGTAGCCAGACTCGGCCAGCAGCACGCCTTCCAGGCGGTTGAAGGCGGCTTCCAAGCACCAGAAGCAGCCGCCCCCGAAGGTGGCTTCTTCTGTCGTTGAAGGCGTGGAGGTTGCGGAAAGTGTGGAGTCGCTCATGTCTTCGCACCCATCAATGTGGTGCCCATGTGGGCTGTGCGTGAGAGTCTCTCAGAAACGAGAACCCCCGGCAGGGGCCGGGGGTGACGCGACTCGCGGGCCGCGCAGGAAAGCGTCAGAGAGCAAGGTCTGTCACTTCCCGAGACGCAGGGACTGCGTCTGCTTGTGGTGCCTGCTCTCGGCAGGCAAGTGCAGATTAATGCAGCGATCGTCTCGCCGCAAGTGCCCGATCACGCCGAGATGTGAACAGGGTCAAAAAAGTCTCGAAGACTCGCGCTGGTTTCACATTTCACCGCCGAGGATGCGTGAAACCAGCCCTTCCACGCGATCTGTCACGTCCTTCGGCATGGTGATGACGCGGCCCCACTCACGGCTGGTTTCGCCGGGCCACTTGTTGGTCGCGTCCAGGCCCATCTTGCCGCCCAGGCCGCTGACCGGGGAGGCGAAGTCCAGGTAGTCGATCGGGGTGTGGTCGACCAGGGTGGTGTCGCGCACCGGGTCCATGCGGGTGGTGATGGCCCAGATCACTTCCTGCCAGTTGCGGATGTCCACATCGTCGTCAACGATGACGATGAACTTGGTGTACATGAACTGGCGCAGGAAGCTCCACAGGCCGAACATCAGGCGCTTGCCGTGGCCCGCGTAGGCCTTTTTCATGCTGATGATGGCCATCCTGTAGCTGCAACCCTCGGGCGGCAGGTAGAAGTCGACGATCTCCGGGAACTGCTTTTGCAGGATGGGCACGAAGACCTCGTTGAGCGCCACGCCCAGCACGGCGGGTTCGTCGGGCGGCTTGCCGGTGTAGGTGGAGTGGTAGACCGGGTCTTCGCGATGCGTCAGGCGCTTGACTTCGAAGACAGGGAACCAGTCCTGCTCGTTGTAATAGCCGGTGTGGTCGCCATAAGGGCCTTCGAGCGCGTGCAGGTAGCCGTTCTTTTCTTTCAGGGGCACGCCGTGCTCGCTCACGCCCTGGTAGCCCGCCGATGCCGTGGGGATGTGTCCCTCCAGCACGAACTCTGCCGAGGCAGGCACTTGCAGGCGGTGCTCGCCTTCGCCCACGGATGTGTCGGTGACTTCGGTGCGGCTGCCGCGCAGCAGGCCGGCGAATTGGTACTCGCCCAAGGTGTCGGGCACCGGGGTGACGGCGCCCAGGATTGTGGCCGGGTCAGCGCCACAGGCCACGGCGATGGGAAAGGGCTGTCCGGGGTTGGTCAGTGCGAACTCTCGGAAATCGAGCGCGCCGCCGCGGTGGGTCAGCCAGCGCATGATGAGCTGGCGCTTGCCGATGAGCTGCTGGCGGTAGATGCCCAGGTTCTGGCGGCGGCGAGGGTTGGGCACGTTTTGCGGACCGCGCGTGACGACCAGCCCCCAGGTGAGCAGCGGCGCCGCGTCGTCCGGCCAGCAATGCTGGATGGGCAGCTCGGTCAGGTCGACATCGCTGCCTTCGCGCACCACGGCCTGGCAATCGGCCCGGCGCACGGTGGCCGGCTTCATGTCCCACAGAGCCTTGGCCATGTGCAGCAGCTTGCCGGCGTCCTTCAACCCTTTGGGCGGCTCGGGTTCTTTGAGGCTGGCGAGCAGCCGGCCGATGTCGCGCAGCTCGCTGACGTCAGATGCTCCCATCCCGAGGGCCACTCGTTTGGGGGTGCCGAAGAGGTTGGCCAGCACCGGCGTGCGGTGGCGGCGTTCGGGCTGGCCGTTCGCGCCGATGCGGCCCACCGGTCGTTCGAACCACAGGGCAGGGCCGCCAGCGCGCAGGACGCGGTCGCTCAAGGCGGTCATGTCCAGGTGAACGGACACCGGCTCGCCGATGCGCTTGAGTTCACCCTCGCGGGCGAGTCCAGCGACGAAGTCCCGCAAATCTCGGTATTTCATGCTCTGATAAGAATAAAGAATCAAGTCTTTATGCTTGACTGGTTATTTCAAGGCTGCCTAGAATCCGCCCCGTCGATCCCGGAACCGCTGTTTTCCGGGTTTACCCTGGGCGCTCTGAGCGCCCTCGTCAGCTCCGGTCCTTGTCATTGCCGGGTGTCGCCAAAGTGGCTGGACACCCCTCTCGAGGTCAGGCCGATGGTCGCGATGCGGCCGCCTGCAGCCTCGAAGCCGGGGCGATTATCACCGCCGATCTGGTTGCGCAGGTTGCCTCATGGCAGCTTGCTCAAGCAACCAGCGGGGTGAGGAAAGGATAGTCATGTCTGCGTTTGAACGTGCTGCCGAGGCGCCCCTGGACGCCCCGTCCGCGTCGAACACCGCCTCCCGCATCGGCGTGGTCCTGGGCATTGTTGCCTCGGACATCCTGGGTGGTCTGCGCCATGCCAGCCACCACATGCTCGCTGCCGTGGGTCTGGTTGCTGTCGTGTTGGTGGGTTTCGTGGCTGGGCGCCCTGATCTGCGCCATGGCCTGGAAGATCAGGCCCTGAACTGGTTGTCTGCTCGCGCCATCCAGCGCGCGGAGGGGGGTGCCGAGGCCGAAGGCAGTCAGGATCTGCTGCTGGCCATGGCCGAGCCAGAAGCCATCCAGCGCGCCACCGCCGCCAACCCTGCCGAGCTCAACCGTCAGCAGGCCGCCGTGGCCTACTGGATCGCCCGCCGCTACAGCGTTGCGCCCGAACCCGTCAGCCGCCTGGTCCAGGAGGCTTGGACGCTCGGGCAACGCTCGGGCCTGGACCCGACCCTGTTGCTGGCCGTGATGGCCGTCGAGTCGAGCTTCAACCCCTTTGCCCAGAGCCACGTGGGTGCCCAGGGTCTGATGCAGGTGATGACCCGCGTGCACCACGACAAGTACGCCATCTTCGGCGGGCAAAACGCAGCGTTCGATCCGGTCACCAACCTGCGCGTGGGCGTGCAGGTGCTGCAGGATTGCATCCGGCGCGCTGGCAGCGTGGCCGGTGGCTTGAAGTATTACGTGGGCGCGGCCAACTTCGCCGACGATGGCGGCTATGGCGCCAAGGTTCTGGCCGAGGCCGCTTATCTGCGCCAGGTGGCGGCGGGTCGCAAAGTGGCGTTCAATGCCAGCCTGCCTCAGGTGACGAGCCTGCCCAACGCCGTTCAGGTGGCGGCGCCCGAGGCCGCTTCGAGCGCAGCGGCTGGTGGACACACCCTGGAGGCTGCAGAGCCCGCGCAGAACGTTCCGTCAGCAGGTGAGGTCGCTCCGGCGCACCACGCGCCTGCCCGCTCGACCGAGCAGGTGGCGTTGCTGGTTCAGCCCTTGAGCGGTCGCTGAGGCCTTCCGCTGCCTTCTGCTCAGCGCGGTTCGGCTGGCGTTGGCCCGAAGGTCGACGCGCTGGTCCGGTCGGCGCGACGGCTGTCATGCACGCCGCTGCCGCCTCCGCTACAATTTCAAGCCTGCGCAACTGGCGATAGATGGCCGCGTCCAGCGGCCTGAGGTGGTGAACCACCGGGAAGCGCAGCCGATGTCGCCCTGGCCTTGTACCAGGGATGTCGTTTCAGCCGTTCGCCTGGGCAGCCTTTCCCATCCAGTGCCATGCCGGGTGGCGGGTTTTCATCTGTCTTGAAGAGACTGCCCATGTTCGTTCGCGCTCAACACACCATCGCCAACGTCGACCCCGAGCTGTTCGCCGCCATCCAGGCAGAGAACCAGCGCCAGGAAGACCACATCGAGCTGATCGCCTCCGAGAACTACACCTCGCCGGCCGTCATGGAAGCCCAGGGCTCCCAACTGACCAACAAGTACGCCGAGGGCTACCCTGGCAAGCGCTACTACGGCGGCTGCGAGAACGTCGACGTGGTCGAGCAACTCGCCATTGACCGCCTCAAGCAACTTTATGGCGCCGAGTTCGCCAACGTGCAGGCCAACTCTGGCTCGCAGGCCAACCAGTCGGTGTTTTTCGCGCTGCTGCAGCCGGGCGACACCATCATGGGCATGAGCCTGGCCGAGGGTGGGCACCTGACCCACGGCATGCAGCTCAACATGTCGGGCAAGTGGTTCAAGGTCATCTCTTACGGCCTCGATGCCAACGAAGACATCGATTACGCCAAGATGGAAGCCCTGGCCCGCGAGCAAAAGCCGAAGCTGATCATCGCCGGTGCCTCTGCCTTCGCACTGCGCATCGACTTCGAACGCTTCGCCAAGATCGCCAAGGAAGTCGGTGCCTACTTCATGGTCGACATGGCCCACTACGCCGGCCTGATCGCCGCAGGTGTGTACCCCAACCCGGTGCCGCACGCTGACGTGGTCACTTCGACCACCCACAAGAGCCTGCGCGGCCCGCGTGGCGGCATCGTGCTGAGCAACAACGAAGAGATCGCCAAGAAGATCAACTCGGCCATCTTCCCCGGCATCCAGGGCGGCCCGCTGATGCACGTCATCGCCGGCAAGGCCGTGGCCTTCAAGGAAGCCCTGTCGCCCGAGTTCAAGGCCTACCAGCAGCAAGTGCTGAAGAACGCCGCCGCCCTGGCCGACACGCTGACCAAGCGCGGCCTGCGCATCGTTTCCGGCCGAACCGAAAGCCACGTGATGCTGGTCGACCTGCGGCCCAAGAACTTGACTGGCAAGGAAGCAGAGGCGATCTTGGGCGCCGCGCACATCACCTGCAACAAGAACGGCATCCCCAACGACCCGCAAAAGCCCATGGTCACCAGCGGCATCCGCCTGGGCTCGCCCGCCATGACCACGCGCGGTTTCAAGGAAGAGCAGGCGGTCATCGTGGGCAACCTGATCGCCGACGTGTTGGACAACCCGCACGACGAAGCCAACATCGCCCGCGTGCGTGAGCAGGTTTCTGCACTGACCCGCCAGTTCCCGGTTTACCGCTGAGCTGACTCTGACGTGATGCCCGCCAAGGCATGACGTGAAGCACCCGGCCGGGACGCGAGTCCTCGCCGGGTTTTTTGCATCGTTCGCCTGCGGGCCGAGCCCGCAAACCAGAAAAAGAGAGCCGCCATGCGTTGTCCATTTTGTGGGCACCTTGAAACCCAGGTCGTCGAAACCCGCGACTCCGACGAGGGCGACAGCATCCGCCGCCGCCGCAAGTGTGCAGGCTGTGACAAGCGCTTCACCACCTATGAGCGCGCCGAGATCGAACTGCCGGCCATCGTCAAGCGCGACGGCCGCCGCACCGATTACGAACGCGCCAAGCTCAAAGGGTCGATGATGCTGGCGCTGCGCAAGCGGCCGGTCAGCGCTGAGGCCTTGGAGACGGCGCTGGAAGCCATCGAGGCTCGCCTGCGGCAGTCAGGCGAAAAGGAAGTGGACTCGACTTGGCTGGGCGAAGCTGTGATGCGCGAGCTGCGCAAGCTCGACAAGGTGGCCTATGTGCGTTTTGCGTCGGTTTACCGCAGCTTTGACGACGTCAACGAGTTCGTGGCGGCGATCAAGGAAACGGGCAAGGCCCGCAAGGGCTCGGCCGACGAGGGCTGACCTTTCCCCGCTCCCCTTCATGGGGGAAGAGCCCTGTGAATGTGCCTATTTTGGGTGGAGTTCGGGGGAGTGGCGCCAAAGCGGTGTTGCGCTGGGGGACGGCAGCGCTACATTCGCCGCATGAAAAAAACAGGGATCTTTGACAGCCAGGGTGGCTTCACTTTGGTTGAGGCCATGGTCACGGTCGCCGTGCTCGTGATCCTCGCGACCATCGCGGTGCCAGGCCTGCAGGCGTTTGTCACCCGCTCAGGCATGAACGCGATTCGGGATGAATTCTCGATTGCCTTGCAGCGGGCCAGGTTGGATGCGATCAGTCGCAACACCTGCGTGTCGATCTGTCAGCTTGCTGATGGCAAGACGGATGCCTGCGTGGTCAAGGCACGTGATGGCTGGCATGAAGGCTGGATCGTGTACGCCAACGACAGTTGCGCTGCGGTGCTGCCGACCGCCGCCATCGCCAGCACCCATGTCATCGCTGTCAGGCAGGCAAGCGATCCTCGTTTCCAGTTGATCCAGCCCAGTGCCAGCGGGCTTGTGACGTTCGATGCACGTGGCACCCAAATCGGGCAGATCTTTTCTGGTTTCACCCGGGACACGCAATACACCAAGGCAGGTGGCAACCCTCTGGCCCGAAAGATCACGGTCACCTTGCAAGGGCGTGTTGGGGTCGCCAAGCACGAGCCGAAAGCGTCGTCCGGAGGCGCGTGATGAAGCATCAATCCGGCGTGACCTTGGTGGAGGTGCTGGTGTCCATGGTCATCATGGCCATCGGCCTGGTCAGCTTGGCCGCCCTGCAGAACTTCACGCTCCGCTATCAATTGGGGTCGGCTCATCGGGCGCAACTCTCTGGGCTGTTGTCTGACTACGCCGAGCGAGTGAGGTCGAACTTGGGACAGGCGCCAGGGGTTGTGAGCCATGCCTCAACGGGGGGCAGCTATCTGTTCGCGCAAGACTGGGATGCGCAGAAAGCCGATCCCGTCGTGACGACTTCCTGTTCGAGTGGCGGCCCTTGCTCAGACCTTCAACTGGTCGAGGCCGACATGCAGGAGTGGCGTCGTCGCGTCAGGAGTGAGCTTCCTCGTGGCTCGGTCTGGATAGCGGGGGATGCCATTCGGGGGCTGGCCGTGACCTTCATGTGGTTTGACAAAGAGTTTGTCGCCAGCGTCAGCGGGAATGCCGCAAAAGCCATTCAGTGCGCCGCAGCCAGTGTGGCCCATGCTCCGCAGGAGTGTTGCCCCACGGGTGTCCATGCGCCCGCGGGCGTTCGCTGCGTCACCTTCTCGATCGTTCCATGAAGGCTTTGCCCATGGTCATGGAGCGCGCGAGCATTCGGTCTGGACGGCGCCAGCAAGCTGGCGTCACCCTCGTGGAGTTGATGGTCACAACCACCATCAACCTCGTGCTGGTTCTTGCCGCAACCTTGCTCTACTTGCACACGCGCAGCGCACAACGCGATGTGAGCGAGCGCGGCGCGGTGCATGAAACAGGGCAGTTCGCGATGGCGCTGCTTGGCCGGGACATCACATCGGCCGGCTTTTATCCAGCCGCCGCGATGGAGCAGCCACCCATGTCAGGTGTGACCGTGAGCCATGTGCGCATGACCCATGACTCCGCCGCAGAGGGCATGAAATTGGCCGTCCCTTACGCCCACGGGGTGTTCGGGTGCGAGGCTGTTGGGTTCGATGGCGCATCAGGCATGTGCAAGAGCGATGGTGATGTGACACCCAAATCGGATGCGCTGGTGCTTTCATACTTCACGGAAGATTCGTTTTCCCTGACCACTGGGCTGCGTGCGGATTGCACCCGCTCTGATGTGATCAAAGACGCGCTGATCGGCAAGAACGGTGCGCGCGCGACCTACATCACGGGCCTGCCCGGTGCGATGTCTGAGGGCGGAGACAAGGCGGGCCGAGATGGGCGAAAGCCTGAGGCGAGCGATGCGAAACCCAATTTCGGACCCTTGCCTGATGCGCCTCTGCTCGTGATCAACGCGTATCACTTGGAAAAAGACAAGCTCACCTTGGATGACGGGCGCCAGGTGGACTCTTCTGCCTTGACCTGTTGGGGCAACGGCGGCCGCATCAGGGCCAAGCTGGTCCAGGGGGTTGAACAATTTGTCTTGAAGTACGGGCTGATCGGTGATGCAACACGTCGTCCGACCCGGTACGTGTCTGCCGATGACGTGGCGGGGCAAAGCGTTGCCATCGATGGTGAAGTCCTGGCCGGCTGGCAACTGGTGGCGACCGTTCGCGTTTGCATGGTCGTGCGTTCACCTCAGTCGAGCGCGTTGCGTGACGCGCCGGCTGTGGCTGGGTGTGATGGCAAATCGATTGCGCGTGTCGATGGCTCGCAGGTTCGTCGTTTCGAGCAGGTTTTCAGTGTCAAGAATCGACAAGGGAACACCGTTGGGTTGAGGTTGGCGTCTTCACCAGCCCCGGCCCCTGGAGAGGCGCCATGAGGCGATTTGGACACCGCATGCGTCAGGGCGGGGTCGCCATGTTGGTGGTGCTGGTGTTCACCTTGGCTTTGACTGGCATTGCCATCGTCAGCGCCCGACTTGCGTTGTTGGGGGAGGGCGTGGCCCGCAATCAGCTCGACCTGCAAGTGGCGCGACAGGCCGCTGAAGCCGCCCTGCGTGATGCCGAGAAGGATTTGATGATCGTCAATGGCGGCATGGCCATCCCAGGCGCCGCATGCAGCCGAAACATCGAGCGGCCAGTCATGGCTCAAACCGTTCAGTTCACGAAGACGTGCGCTCGAGGACAGTGCAGCTTCGATCAGAACCAGCGTGGGCAGATCGATTTCTCCAAAGCCTCCGAGTCCCGGCAGGATTTTGCGGAAGCGTGGTGGCCCATTGACCGGGGCGGCCGTTGGGGTGATGCGGGCAAAGACAGCAGCCAATGCGATTTCTCTGGGGGTGTTCCCCTTGGCACCTTCACTGGCGCGCTGCCCATCCAGGGCGCCGCCTATCAGCCGGAGTACCTGATCGAGGCCATCCTCAGAGGCGAGGACACGTACTTTCGCATCACAGCGCGGGGGTTTGGTTATCGCAAGGCGACAGAAGTGGTGCTTCAGTCCTATTTTCAAGTTCCTCAGCGTTGAGGTCCTCACATGATCTATCCGTTGCGCCGACTCATCCTGGCTCCGCTGGCACTGCTGTTCTTTGCGCTGACAGCCTGGTCTCAGGCGCCCGTCGACCCCAGTTTCAGCTCCACGGGTCTTTCTGCTTACCCGCCCCACCTGGGTCCAGGCGTGGGCGGCCCCATGATGATGCTGGTTGCATCGCGTGATCACACCCTGTTCGCCCCCATCTACACCGACCACGAGGACATCGACGGGGACGGTGTGGTTGACTACACGTTCAAGCCAGCTTTTCGCTATCACGGCTACTTCGATTCGGAGAAGTGTTATGCCTACAGCAACGGCGAAAAGCGCTTCAAGCCCAAGGCGATGGCCACCGCGTCAAATGGCAAGCTGAGTTGTCCTGAGGGCGCATCACTGTGGGCGGGGAACTTCCTGAACTGGGCAACGATGACCCGGCTCGATGTGGTCCGCAAGATTCTCTATGGTGGCCGGCGCGTGTTGGACAGCGTTGACGGGACCACCCTGGAAATGGCGGCGCTCGCGCATGACGCACATGCTTTCGTCAAGTACTACAGCGGCTCAGACATCGGGGCGTACACGCCGTTCACGGCGAGCCAGTTGGGCAACGCTGGTCTGACACTTTGCAGCCGGGGAGATTCAGACCCGTCAAATGGCGGCAAGGGGGCGAAGGGATTGGGGTATCCGGTGATCCGCCTCGCCAAGGGAAACCACAGCTTGTGGGCGACCACGCCCGGGACCGTGTGCAATTGGTCTGAGGACCAAGTTTTCCAATTTGGGCAGAAAGCCAAAGCTTTCTATTGGAAGTATGGTCCCAAGGGGGCATCGAACACGGAGGACCCCACCGCGCACCGGACCAGCCTGCCTTCCAAGGCGATGGATGGTGGCATCTACGGGGGGATCGGGCCGGAGTTGGCGGTTCGTGTCGAAGTCTGCGTGCCCGAGACCGAAGCCGTCAAACGCGGAGGTGAGCGGTGTCGGCCTTATCGGGTGTCGGGCACGAAAGTGGTCGACAAGCCGATCGGGTTGCTGCAGGCGTTTGGCACCAGCGAGGAGTTGAAGCAACCTGCTCGCGCCGAGTTCGGCTTGATCACTGGCAGCTATGACGACAACCTGCGTGGCGGCAAGCTGCGCAAGAACATGGGCGCGCTCAACGACGAAGTTGACCTGAACTCCGGTCGCTTCTGCCACATGCTTCCATCTGGTGCCACAGGCACCACCTGTCCATCGTTGGGGGCCGCCTCCGCAAGCTCGGGCGGGATCATCCAGAGCTTCGACAAGATTCGCCTGTTTGATGCAGGCAACTACAACCGTCATGGCGCCGCGTTGGAGTTCGCGTTTCCGCGCGAGGTGTCGAATGGGCTCTTTCCTTCGTGGGGCAACCCCATGTCGGAGATGGTGACTCAGGCCTTGGCCTACTTTGCGGGCTTGCCAATGGCGGCATCCAGCCAAGGCGACCAGGGCACATCCAGGGACATGGAGGTGGGGCTGCCGTCTGGCATCGAGCGCAAGGACCCCCTCGATGATGCCGCGCTGGATCGTGCGGCAGGCGTGCCCCGCCGTGATTTGTTCGGCCGAGCGATTTGCCGGCCCATGCACATGCTGGCGATATCCAGTGGCGCGGTCTCGCACGACACCTTCGAAGGCAATGCCGAGGACGTGTACGCCACCTCCACCGCCTTCATGAGCAAGAACGCCCCCGAGGGAGGGATCTCGACTATCCAGGCTGCCACGCATCGAGTAGGCGATCTGGAGGGGATCAATGGGTCGTCGCGCTCTGTCGGCTCCGTGACCGCTGGTTTCGGAGCTGATTGCACGGCCAAAGCGGTCGGCACGGTCGTCAGCACTGGCCTGGCTCAGGTGGCCGGGGTCTGCCCCGAGGCCCCGGCGATCAAAGGCTCCTACCTGGGCGCGGGCGCGGCTTTCATCGCGAACACGCGAGCAATCCGTCGGCTCGATGAGTTGACCGAGGCCACAGGTCGCTCGGTGGACGCGGCGCACATGTCGCCAGCGTCTCTGCGCGTGCGTTCTCATGCCGCCACCTTGTCCGGTGGTGTGGCTCGCATCGATGTGCCCATCCCGGGCAAGCGAGGCAAGTTCATCTACATCACGCCCGAAAGTTCATGGGACTTTTCCGACTATCGCCAGACCCGCGGTGAACTCATGCCGGGCGCGATGCTGACTTTCCGGGCCATCCACGCTGAAAAGGACGATGCCAAGCAGACCGCCTCTGCGTCTTACATCGTCACGTGGAACGACACCCAGTTTGGGGGCGACTACGACATGGACATCGTGGGCTTTCTTCGCTGGGAAATGGAGCCATCGAAAGAGCGGGAAGGTGCTTTCAAGCTCACCGTGTTGACCGACGTCCTCAACCAAGAAGCGGGTGCCAAAGGCGCCCATGGCTTCAGCGTGATGGGCACCGTGGCAGACAACCTGCCCAGCGGTTACGCCCAAGATGGACGCCATCTCACCCATGGGGGCATGGGGTATGACGCGGCGGGTTCTGACTGCGCCATGTGGGGACGCACGAGTGCCGAGTTCCGCATGCGCTGCGCGTTCAGTGAACGAGGCATGGATGGCCAGGACCAGTTCGCCTGGCCGACCAGCATCGACGGGCAACGTGTCGATTTCTGGGGCGGCAGCGCGCCAAGGACCACGACGGTTGCCAAGACCTTCCTTGTCAAAGATGGTGCCGCCGATGTGACTTTGCGCGACCCACTTTGGTACATCGCCAAGTACGGCAGCTTCAACACAGGTGAGACATCATTCGCCTTGAGCACCTCGGCCGTGCCAGACAATGCCAATGGCCCATCCCCGGTGAACTGGGACAGTGAGAACAACAGCGGCAGGGCCTGTGGTCCGCAAGGTTGTGCCGATGGTGAGCCGGACGGCTACTTCCTCGCTCGCCGACCTGAGCTGCTTGAAAAGCGCCTGGAGGGGCTGCTCACCCGGGTCATGCAGGGCAGCAACTCCGCGCCGGCGACATCGACGGTGCAAGTGGTGAGCAGCACCCTCAAGTACACGGCGGAGTTCTACACCGATGGTCATGGCGGGACGATCAAGGCTTACCCGTTTTTGAGCTCCGGGGCCTTTGGGGACGCCGCCCTCTGGGACGCGACGCTTTTGATGAAGGATGCTGGTGCGGGCCGGACCATCATCACCGACGATGGGCGCCGTGGCCTTGACTTCAATTGGACGAGTCTCCAGGTCGATGCGCAGCGGCCGTATCGAGCTGCCATGATGGGGTTGACGCTGAGCGATCCACCGACACCCGATCAGTTGGCTGACTTGCAAGCAGGTGCCCACCGCATCCAGGATTTGCTCGCCTACATGAGAGGTGGCAGCGATACGACACGGCGGGTGCGCAGGGATGGTGCGATGGGCCCCATCGTCAACTCCACCCCCTGGTTGCAGAGTGCCGCCGTGTCGGCTCGCTACACCGACGCGACGTTCCCCGGCGCGCCTTCTTACCGTGATCACGTCAACGCGGCTTTGTCCAATGCGCCGGTGCTTTGGGTGGGCTCGAACGATGGCATGTTGCATGGCCTGAATGCCCAAACCGGTGTGCCGATCATTTCTTACGTGCCCAGCCCCTTGGTTGGCCGGCTGGATGCGGCTTTGTCTTCGAACAACGCCGTTCCTGTCGCTCTGATGGATGGAAGTCCTTACACAGCAGATGTCTTGGTTGCGCCATCAACGACCGGCTTTGGCTCAGCTACACCCGCAGATCATGGTTGGCGCACGTACCTGTTCAGTTCGTTGGGACGAGGCGGGCGCGCTGTGTTCGCCCTCGACGTGAGCTCTTCTGCGCGGTTGGCGAACGCCTCGACCGCGCCCGCTGCTTTCAAGTGGGTCTTTTCGTCTCACGATGACAGCGACATGGGCTACCAACTGCTCGATCCCGTTCGCCATCCTGGCTCTGGCCAACCATCGCAGGTCATCTTTCTCAACAGCGGTGGCTTCGGGCTGTTGGTGCCAAACGGACATGGGTCGTCAGGTGGCCGGGCAGCGCTGTTCATCCTGTCGGTGAACGGGCCGAGCAACGGTGTTTGGCAGCCCACCACGGCGGCGGCCAGAGGCTCCTTCCGCAAGATGCTGTTGCCCGATCAGGCCGGGGGCAAGAACGGGCTGATGGGCGCGACCTGGGTGGACCTGGACAACAATGGCACGGCCGATGTGGTCTATGCCACAGACTTGCGTGGCAACCTGTGGAAGTTCGACATCCGGTCGAGCAATCCGGCTGATTGGGGGCCCGCCCTGGTCACCAGGAGCGTTGCACCAAGCAGAGCGAGCACAGGCACAGCCGAGGCAGCCAAACTGTTTTCCACGCAGTCCGGGGATCGGTTCCTGCCCATCACCACCGCGCCCGTCACGTACTTCCCGAGCTTTGGGGGCGTGATGGTTTCGTTCGGCACGGGCCAGTCCATCGAGGACTCCGATTTTCCTGATCTGTCCCGCACTCAGCGCTTCATCTCTGTCTGGGACAAGGGACGCTACCCTGGGGATCTGATCAACCCGCCCGTGGGTCAGGCTGCGGGCGAGGTCAATGAATTGCCCAGGCTTGACGCGATCCGCGAGATCTCTGATGCCGCCAGGGGGAAGCGCACGGTCAAGACTTTCGTTGAGCGCATCTTGCGGCGCGACCAAGCGGGGCATGTCCACCAGGTTCAAACGGACCAAGATGGCAAAGTCGTGACCGATGCCTCCGGGCAGGAGGCCCGCATGACAGACTTGGTCGCGGCCCAGCAGTTCAACCCCGCTGTGAATGATGGTTGGTATTTTGATTTTCCGAGTGCGGCTGAGTCGGTCATCCATTCGCCTGTTCGCCGCCTGAATTTCCTCGTCTTCACAACGGTTCGACCCAAGTTGGGCCATGAGCGGGACACGGCATGCTCTGTGGCACCGCAGGGTGCTCTGTATGCGTTCAGCCCTGTGAGCGGTTTGCCCATTCAAAGCCTCTTTGACGCAGAGGGGCTGACGATGGCAGTGGACATCGATGACTTGAAAGTGGCCTTGGCCGGGGATGCATCTGACGGCGCGACTGTCACCACCGGAGGCCAAACCAGGACCATCGCGTTGGGCAACAAAAAAGACACTGGACTCACCAGTTCTGCGTCCAACCTTCGCCTCCAGTGGCGAGAGGTGACAGGGATGCGCACGCGATCCAGCCAGTCCAAGTGAGGCCAATGCCTGTCAGCGGAGTGAATGAATGAGTCGACTTTCGTGTCGAACCTCGAGCCGGGTGAAACGACCTGATCCCCGCGCAGGTTTCACCTTGATGGAGGTGATGATCACCGTGGTGATCGTGGCCATCTTGGCCTCCGTGGCTTACCCGTCATACGTCGAGTACGTCGCACGCGGCCACCGCACCCAGCTCAAGGTGCAGATGCTGGCGGCTCAGCAGTGGATGGAGCGTCGCTACAGCGAACGCCATGCCTACGACGACGCGTCCATTCCGGCCAACGCCGGGAATGGATTCAGCAACCAGACCTTTGCCACCAGCCCGCCCCCAGGTGAAGGCGATGCGAGGTACGAGTTGAAGATAGACCTGAATGACGACAAGTCTGGTTATGTGCTGACCGCTCAGCGGATGGGCACCATGGCGAGCGACCGCTGCGGATCGCCCACTGTCGACAACCATGGGGTCAAGAGCATCGTCCAGGACAGCGTGCGTGGCGGCCCATATGAGGGCGACCTGGCCAAGGCCGTGGCCGATTGCTGGCGCTGAAGCTGGCGAATCAGGTCAAGCAAGGCCCGATTCACGCTCCTGGCTCGATCCTCGAAGGGGCCTTGCCCATGTGCGTTTGCGCTGGCGGGTGTCCGCACGCGGTGCGTCGACTGCGTTGCCATGGCCAACGCCGAGCCTGCCTGGGAGTGGGGCGTGCGAGCCATTCGGCCTCTGCCGGACACCCGCACACAGCCCGCCATGCTCCAAGGGCGGTCGGTGGCAGCTGCCATCGTGGTAGAACTCTGAGCCGAGCTCGAGACGATGCGCTGAACCCGTGTTGCTCTCGCTGCCAGATCACCCCGCCGCCCATGCCCGATTTTTCTGCTCCTGACTCAGCCTGGATCCAAGCCGCTCTGGCTCAGGCCCGCCTCGCCCAGCCCATCTCCGCCCCGAACCCCCCGGTCGGCTGTGTGATCGTGCGTGATGGCCGCCTCATCGGTCAGGGCCACACTCAGCAGGCTGGCGGCCCGCATGCCGAGGTCATGGCCATGCGCGACGTGCAGGCGCGGGGCGAAAGCCTGCGGGGGGCAACCGCCTACGTCACCCTGGAGCCTTGCTCGCACCACGGGCGCACGCCGCCCTGTGCCGATGCGCTCATTCGCGAGGGCATCGCGCGGGTGGTCGTGGCCCTGCGTGACCCCAATCCCTTGGTGGCTGGGCAGGGCGTGGCGAGGTTGCGGGCTGCGGGCGTCGTCGTTGACGAGATCTCGCCCAATCACCCGGACGCCTTAGAGGCCCGCGAGATCAAGATTGGTTTTCTCTCGCGCATGGTGCGCCAGCGCCCCTGGGTGCGTCTGAAGGTGGCGGCTTCGCTGGATGGTCGCACGGCGCTGGACAACGGCGTCAGCCAGTGGATCACCTCGCCTGCTGCTCGCGAGGATGGGCAGCATTGGCGGGCGCGGGCCTCGGCCGTGTTGACCGGCATCGGCACCGTGCTCGACGACAACCCGCGCCTGGACGTGCGTGCTTTCGAAACGCCGCGCCAGCCCCTTCGCGTGGTGCTTGACAGCCGCTGGCGCATGCCGACTGACGCCGCCATGTTGGGCACACCAGGTGGCGTGCTGGTCGTGGGGCTGCCGCCCACCGACGATGCCGGAAAGTCCAGGCAGTCCGCGTTGCGGGATGCTGGCGCCGAGTTGCTGGAGTCCCCCTCGGGTCCGGCGAGCGGGCCTGCCCATGCGATGGGCGCGGGGGCGGGGGCCGCTGGCTTGGCAGCCCCCATGCCGACCCAGGTTGACCTCGTCTGGCTGTTGCCCGAGCTCGCCCGCCGGGGCGTCAATGAGTTGCATGTCGAGGCGGGTGCCCGACTGAATGGTCATTTGATCGCGCAGGGGTTGGCCGACGAGATCCTGGTGTATCTTGCGCCCAAGCTGCTGGGGCCTGGGCGTGCGTTGGCCGCGTTGCCGCCGCTGGTCGGTCTCGATGGCTGCTGGCAAGGTGAGATCCGCGACCTGTCGCTCGTCGGCCCCGATGTCCGGATGATCGTGCGCCCCTCTGGCCGTGAGTGCTTCTGACGCCCAGCTCCTTTTCGAAGTTCCCAACCGAATTCCAGCCCATGTTCACCGGCATCATCACTGGCGTTGGCCAGATCACCGACAACCAGCCCCTGGGCGACCAGCCCACCCACGGCAGGCGCCTGACAATCCTGGCTCCGGCCGGTTACCTGGAGGGTGTGGGCCTGGGCGACAGCATCGCCATCAACGGCGCCTGCATGACGGTCACGACCTTCGACGCTGCGGCCAGCCGCTTCACCATCGATGTTTCGGCTGAGAGCCTGGCGCGCACCGTGGGCCTGGCGGGCAGTGGTCATCGCGTCAACCTGGAGCAGGCGCTGCGTTCGCACGACCGCCTGGGGGGGCACATCGTCACCGGCCACGTTGATGGCGTGGGCGATGTGACGGTGTTCGAGCCGGTGGGCGAGTCGTGGTTGCTGCGCATCCGCGCGCCCAAGGCCTTGGCGCGCTTCCTTGCCTACAAGGGCTCGATCACCGTCAACGGCGTGAGCCTGACCGTCAACCGTGTGCAGGATGCCGCCGATGGCAGCACCGAGTTCGACATCAACCTGATCCCGCATACCATCGAAAACACGGCGCTGGGCGAGCTCAAGGCAGGCTCGCGCGTCAACCTCGAGGTCGACCTGATCGCGCGCTACGTGGAGCGCATGCTGTCTGCCGACGGGCGCCTGCTGGGCTGAGCCAGGGCGAGTCGCCAGGCCCCCGACACGCCAGGCGCTCCTGCCTGGCGAAATCCCGCGCAGAAATCTACCGTCTTTTTCTGCGCTATGTCCCCGTGCCAGATCGGTTCTACCCCGGGTTTGTCCCCTCGGGGTGCCGCCGCCCGCCTACAATCGCGGGATGCCGATTTCACCCATCCCCGAGCTGATCGCCGAGCTGGCCGCTGGCCGCATGGTCATCCTGGTTGACGAAGAAGACCGCGAGAACGAGGGCGACCTGGTCATGGCGTCCGACCACGTCACGCCCGAAGCCATCAACTTCATGGCCAAGTACGGTCGCGGCCTGATCTGCCTGACGCTCACGCGTGAGCATTGCGAGCGCCTGCAGCTGCCCCCCATGGCCACGCGCAACGGCACGAAGCACGGCACGGCTTTCACGGTGTCCATCGAGGCCGTCGAGGGGGTGACCACCGGCATCTCGGCCGCCGACCGCGCCCGCACCGTGCAGGCCGCTGTCGCGCCCAATGCCAAGCCCACCGACCTGGTGCAGCCTGGCCACATCTTCCCCTTGCAGGCCAAGGACGGCGGCGTGCTCATGCGCGCCGGCCACACCGAGGCGGGCTGCGACCTGACCGCCATGGCCGGGCTCACGCCCTCGTCCGTGATCTGCGAGATCATGAACGACGATGGCACCATGGCCCGCCTGCCCGACCTGGAGGTCTTCGCCAAGGAGCACGGTCTGAAGATCGGCACCATCGCCGACCTCATCCAGTACCGCAGCCGCAACGAGAGCCTGATCGAGCACGTCGGCCGCCGCACCATGCAGACGCCTGAGGGCGCTTTCGACACCCGCGTTTTCAAGGACCGCACTGGCGCCGTGCACATGGCTCTGAGCCTGGGCCTCGAGGGCAGCAAGCCCGGCCGCGACGATGAAGTGCTGGTGCGTGTGCACGAGCCGCTGTCCGTGCTTGACTGGCTGGATGCTGGCAGCCGCAGCCATTCGTGGCCACTCCCCAAGGCTCTCGCCGCCGTGCGCGAGGCCGGCCGTGGCGTGGTGGTGCTGCTCAACGTGGGCGACGACCCTGAGCGTTTGCTCGACCGGGTGTTGCCCGCCGATCCGCAGGCCGCCCCCAAGACTCCGGCTGACCTGCGCACCTACGGCGTGGGTGCCCAGATCCTCAAGACCCTGGGCGTGCAGCGCATGCGCTTGATGGGCAACCAGCAGCGCCTGCCCAGCATGGTTGGCTATGGCCTGGAGGTCAGCGGTTTCTTGACTGCCGACGGCCAGAGCCTGCCGGTGCCTCACGCCTGAGGCGTCGCCGGCATCGCTCGCTCCTCGCATTTTTCGGCTTGTTCTTTCCTTCGTTCTTTATTCACGCTCTTTAGATTGGATCCCTCATGCAAGGCGCTGACAAAGGTACCGCCAACCGCCTCGACGGCCATGACCTGCGGGTCGGGCTTGTTCAGGCCCGTTTCAACGACGACCTCACCGGTCGCCTCGCCACCGTCTGCATCGACGAGCTGCTCGCCCTGGGCGTGCAGCGCAAGCACATCACCCACGTGACCGTGCCGGGCGCCCTGGAGGTGCCGGTGGCACTGCAGGCCATGGCCGACAGCGAGCGCTACGACGCCCTGGTCGCGCTGGGCTGCATCATCCGTGGCGAGACCTATCACTTCGAGCTCGTGTCCAACGAGAGCGGCGCGGGCGTCACCCGTGTCAGCCTGGATCACCACGTGCCCATCGCCAACTGCATCCTCACCGTCGAGAACCAGGCGCAGGCCGAGGCCCGTGTCGAGGAAAAGGGCCGTGACGCCGCGCGCGTCGCCGTCGAGATGGCCAACCTGCTGGACGACCTGCTGTGAGCGACGTGACCTCCACCCCTCCTGGCAGTTCCCCTGACGACGCTCGCAGTGAGCGCAACGGCCACGCCTCGGCCCCCCCGCGCGACCGCGCCAAGTCTTCGCGCCGGCGCGCTCGCGAGTACGCGCTGCAAGGCCTCTACGAGTGGCAACTCAACCCTCGTGACCCGGCTGCCATCGACGCCGACCTGCGCGACGCGCCCGAGTTCGCCAAGTGCGACCGTGGTCACTACGATGCCCTGCTGCATGGCTGCATCGAGCAGGCTGCTCAATTGGATGCTGCGCTGCTCAAGTTTCTGGACCGTTCGGTCGAAGAACTCTCACCTGTCGAGCACGCGGTGCTGTGGATCGGGGCCTACGAGCTCAGCCACTGCCTGGACGTGCCCTACAAGGTTGCGATCAACGAGGCGGTCGAGCTGGCCAAGTCGTTTGGCGGCACCGATGGCCACAAGTTCGTCAACGGTGTGCTGGACCACCTGGCCCCTGGCCTGCGTCCCGATGAAGTGAAGGCGGCGCGTCCGAAGCAACGTTGAGCTCAGCTCCGCTGAAAGGCGGTCGTTCAGGGATCAGGGGTCTCTTTCACGTGTCAACGCCTTCTTCGCCACATGCGGTCACCCAGCCTCTTGAAGATGAGGTTGATCGGCTCGTGGTCGATGACATCGACACGATTTCTGAGACGCGCCCGCTGCCCGAGCCCGACCCGGCCGAGTTGCGCCGCGTGCCGCCGGAGGCGCTGCCGACCATCGGGCACATCGGGCGTTATGCGCTGAAGTACGTGATCGGCGAGGGCGGCCTGGGCACCGTTTACGCGGCGCACGACACCCTGTTGTCGCGCTTGATCGCCATCAAGACGCTGAACGTGCACCTGCCTGCGGCCGAGCGCGAGCAGTTTGACAAGCTGGTGCTGCACGAGGCGCGCGCCTCGGCCGGCTTGAATCACACCTACATCGTCACCGTGCACGATGCCGGCACGAGCGAGCAAGGCAGCTACATCGCCATGGAGTTGCTCAAGGGGCGCGACTTGCGCCACCTGATGTCCATGGGCTGGAGGCCGACGCCGGAGCAGGCGGCCCTCATCGTGCGGCGCGTGGCCGATGCGCTGTCCTACGCCCATCACAAGGGCGTGATTCACCGCGACATCAAGCCGGCCAACATCTTCATGGTTGGGCGCACGCAGCCGCGCGTGCTGGACTTCGGCATCGCGCGCATCCGCCAGGTCGAGGCGCTGGCCCAGCGCGACGACGATGCCAGCCGTTTCCAGGAGCTCATCGGCGGCTCGCCCTTCTACATGGCGCCCGAGCTGGTGCGCCGCGAGCAGGGCGATCAGCGCGTTGATGTGTACGCACTGGGCGTGGTGCTCTACGAGCTGCTGGCCGGCCGGCGTGCGTTCACGGGCGGCTCGCTTGACGAGATCGCCGATGCGGTGCTGCACCAGCCGGTCAGGCCCGTGCACGAGGTCAACCCGGAGGTCCCGCGCGAGCTCTCGGCCATCGTGGCCCAGGCGATGCACCGCGACGTGTCTCAGCGCCATCGTTCAGCGCGGCGCCTGTCGCATGCGTTGCGCGACTGGCTGGATGGCATCGACGGCAGCAGACCCGTGCGCTCGTTGGGCTCTGAGATGGCACCTCGGCGCTCCCACCGACCTGCGCTGTGGCGGCAGCCCCTGGTTTGGTTGCTGGCCATCAGCTTCGTGGGCCTCGTCGTGGCCTTGGTCGGGGTGTTCTGGCCGGGGGGCGTGCGCGGCGGGCTCTGAGCGCACGGGCAGGCTGAGCTGGCCTTCGTCAGCCTTTGCTGAGTTCCACCTCCAACCTGCGGTCGCCCTGACCAGCCCAACGCCGGATTTCGTCGTCGAGCAGGTGCAGCGTGCGCGGGTGCTGTTGCGCCCAGGTGCGTGACAGCAGCAGCTTGACCGTGCCCGAGCGCGTCGGTTGAAGCGAGGCCACCTGTTCGGGCAGCTCCATGCGCGCATGGTGCAGGATGAGGGCCAGGCGCAAGCACAGCACCTGCGACATCAGCACCGTGTCATGCTGGTGCTCGGCCAGCTTGATGAGCTCGCCACGCTGCCCCAGCGCCAGGGTGGCCAGCCTGCGCAGTTGCGACTGCGAGAAGCCCGACGCGTCGACGTGGCCCAGCAGGTAGGCGCTGTGGCGGTGGTGGTCGTGGTGGGACACCATCATGCCGATCTCGTGCAGCGCGGCGGCCCAGCCCAGTTCGCGGGTGTGTTCGCCATCGGTGCTGGCTTGGGGCTCCGCCAGGCCGTGCCACAGCAGCAGGGCACGTTGGCGCACGCGGGCCGCTTGGCCTGCATCGACCTGGAAGCGGCGTTGCAACTCGCGCACCGAGGTGTCGCGCGGGTCAGGCTGGCGGTGGTCTCGCGTGGCCTCGATGCGGTCGTCCAGGTCGAAGATGACGCCCTGACGCAGCGCCCCCCGTGCCGGTCGCATCACCTCGATGCCAAAGTGCTGCGACAAGGTGTAGAGGATGCTCAGGCCGCCGCCCAGCACGGCCTTGCGTTCGGGCTTGAGGCCGGGCAGGGTGAGGTTTTCGGCGTTGCCGGCTTCCAGGCAGCGCTCGATGCACCAGCGCAGGCCCTCGGGCGTGATGCTGCCATCGGTGATGCCATTGGCCGCGAGGATCTGCGCCACCGCGCCCACCGTGCCAGAAGAGCCCAGTGCCTCGGCCCAGGCCTCACGCGGGAAGTGCGTGAGCGCTTCTTCGAGCTCGGCCCCAGCGTCGATTTGAGCCGCGCGGAAGTTGTCGGCCGTGTAGATGCCCTGCGGAAAGTGCTGCATCGACAGGCTCACGCTGCCAACCGCGAACGATTCGACCTGGCGCGCGCGGCGGCCCGTGCCGAGGATCATTTCGGTGGAACGGCCACCGATGTCGATGACCAGCCGTGGCAACTCGCTGGGTTGCAGTCGCGAGACGCCCTGGTAGATCAGGCGGGCTTCTTCGCGGCCGGAGACGACCTCGATGGGCCAGCCCAGCACCCGGTTGCCGCGCTGCAAGAAGGCGTCGCGGTTGCGCGCCTCGCGCAGCGTTTGCGTCGCCACGGCGCGCACCTGCCAGGGTTCGAAGCCTTTCAAGCGTTGGGCGAAGGTGGCCAGGCAGGCCAGGCCGCGTTGCGTGGCTTCTTCTGTCAGCATGCCCCGGCTGTCCAGGCCGGCGCCCAGGCGCACCGTTTCCTTCAGGTAGTCGATGCGCTTGTACTTGCCTTTGCTGACCTGGGCGATTTCCAGCCGGAAGCTGTTGGAGCCCATGTCGATGGCGGCCAGCAGGTCGGTGGGGCGGCTGCGGTCTGCTGCGGCGGTCGATTCGGTGGGGCGGGATTTGGCGGATGCGGGGCGCGATGCGAGGCTCATGGTCGCCTATTGTGGCCGCATTGTGTGACGGGCCGGGTGAACGCGCCAAGGGGGGTTTGACACGGTTGCTAAGATGAGGCCATGACCCTGACCTACATCATGGCTGCCACGCTGTTCGGCGGCCTGGTTTCCGTGTTGCTGGCCGCTGGCCTGTCTGCCCCTTTGTTGGGCTTGATCGTGCGCCACCTGGTGAGCCTGTCAACCGGGGTGCTGCTGGGCACGGCGCTGCTGCATGTGCTGCCCGAGGCCTTCGAGTCGGACGTGGAGCCCCATGCGCTGTTCCTGACCCTGCTGGGCGGCCTGATGTTCTTTTTCCTGCTGGAGAAGGCCGAACTGTATCGCCATGGCCACCACCATGAGCACGACCACCACGACCACCACCACGGCTTCGATGCGGAACAGGCCGGCCGAGGCGGCTGGAGTGTGCTGGTCGGCGACAGCATCCACAACTTCTGCGACGGGGTGCTGATCGCCGCGTCCTTCCTGGTCGACACGCATGTCGGCGCGGTCACGGCGATGGCCGTCATCGCGCACGAGATCCCGCAGGAAGTGGGCGACTACATCGTGCTGATCAACGCCGGCTTCTCGCGTGCGCGTGCGCTGGTCTACAACCTGATCTCAGGCATGGCCGCCGTGGTGGGTGGGGTGCTGGGCTACTTCCTCATCGAGCCCTGGCAGCACCTGCTGCCCTACCTGACGGTGCTCGCGGCCAGCAGCTTCGTGTACGTGGCCGTGGCCGACCTGATCCCGCAATTGCAAAAGCGGCTGCGTCTGCGCGACACGGTCTTGCAGATCGTGTGGCTGGCGGTGGGGCTGGGCTTCATCGGCCTGATCACCGGTGGGCTGCACGGCGGGCATGAGCACGGGCATGGTCATGAGAAAGCCGGTCAGCCTCCGGTGCAGACCTCAGGCAGGTCGCCAGCGGGTGGCGGCCACCCCGGCGGCCACGATGAGGGCCATGCCCATCAGCGTGTCCCAGCCGAGTGACTCGCCAAACAGCAGCACGCCTAACAGGCTGGCGTGCACGATGCCCAGGTACTGCAGGCTGGCGTTGACCAGCATCGAGCCGCGCGCGTAGGCCCGCGTCATCAGCAGTTGGGCGATGGTGGCGAAGGCCCCCACGCCGACGAGTTCGAGCCAGGCCAGCCAGGGTATGTCGGCCAGGGCGCTGGGATTGCCCTGGCCCGGGATGAGCCAGGTGAGCGCACCCAGCAGCGTGCCCATGACCGAGAACCAGAACACCACGCGCACCTCGGGCTCGCCCAGGCGGCCCAGCGCCGTGACTTGCACATAGGCTGTCGCCGCGAGCATGCCCGAGGCCACGCCCAGCAGCCCGGCGAAGAGTTGGTCGCGCGCGAGGGTGGGGTGCAGCACCAGCGCCACGCCCGCGAACCCGACGGCGATCGCGGCCACCAGGCGCACCTCGACCTGGGCGGTGCGCCACAGCGCCGCGCGCAGCAGCAGGAACACCGCGATCCACACCGAGGACATGTAGTTGAGCGTGACGGCGGTGGCCAGCGGCAGGTGCCCGATGCAGTAGAACCACAGCGACAGGGCCAGCACACCCGCCAGGCCACGCTGCACATGCAGGCGCGGCACGGCGGTGCGCAAGGGCGTGGCCGACTGCCAGGCGATGCCGGCCATGATGATCGCGCCCACCAGCCCGCGCGCGCTGACCACGGCCGCCGTGCCGAAATGGGCTGAGGCCAGTTTCACGCACACGCCCATGCAGGCGAACAGCACGGTGGCCAGCACCATTTGCAGGTAGGGCGAGGCGTGGGCCCGGGAGGGCATCAACGCTTGTCGGTGCACCAACTCTCACCCCGATCCAGCGACCACCGTAGATCCGGCTTTGCCGGGCTACCGGTGGTGCCCCCTTGAGGGGGCAGGCGAAGCCTGTAGGGGGTGGCCCATCATGCGTCGATACCACTCGTGGAAGTGCTGCATGCCGTCTTCCATCGGGCTTTGGTAGGGGCCGACCTCGTTGTCGCCGCGCTCCATCAGGGCGCGACGGCCGGCGTCCATGCGCTCGCCGATCTCGTCGTCCTCGATGCAGGTCTCCATGTAAGCCGCGCGCTGGGCCTCGATGAACTCGCGTTCGAAGGCGGCGATCTCTTCGGGGTAGTAGAACTCCACCACGTTGAGTGTTTTCTGCGGCCCCTGGGGGTACATGTTCGAGACCACCAGCACGTGGGGGTACCACTCGACCATCATCGTCGGGTAGTAGGTCAGCCACACGGCGCCTTGCGACGGCTTCTCGCCGCCACGGTAGTTCATCAGCACCTCGCGCCACTTCTTGTAGACGTCGGAGCCGGGCTTGTCGAAGCCCTTGGAGACGCCCACGGTCTGCACCGAGTAGGCATCGGCCATGTCCCAGCTCAGGTCGTCGCAGGTGACGAAGTTGCCCAGGCCGGGGTGGAAGGGGCCGACGTGGTAGTCCTCGAGGTAGACCTCGATGAAGGTCTTCCAGTTGTAGTTGCACTCGTGCAGCTCGACGTGGTCGAGCACGTAGCCGGTGAAGTCGAGGTCGCCGCCCGGCTTGAAGCGGGCGTCCAGGCCGGCCAGGTCACGCGCGATGTCGCGGCCGTTGTCCTCGAACAGCAGCCCGTTCCAGTCGCGAACCTTGTAGTTGTTGAGGTTCAGGCACGGGTCGTGGTCGAAGTGGGGCGCGCCGATGAGCTCGCCCTGGTGCGAATACGTCCAGCGGTGCAGCGGGCAGACGATGTTGTGCTTCGTGTTGCCGCGCCCCTTGAGCATGATGGCCTGGCGGTGGCGGCAGACGTTGGAGATCAGCTCGATGCCGTCTTTCGTGCGCACCAACACACGGCCTTCCTTCTCTTGAGGCAGCGCCAGGTAGTCGCCCACCTCGGGCACGCTGACGGCGTGGCCGAGGTAGCGGGGACCGGACTGAAAGATGCGCATCTGCTCCTCCTTGTACAGTTGTTCGTCGAAGTAGACGTGAACCGGCAGCTGGGAGTTGCTGCGATGAAGGGCGTTGAGCGCAGGACTCAGGTCGGACATGATCCCCAGGATCTCCAAAAACCAATGTCAACCCACCTCGTGAAGCAGTGCGCCGCAGGACAGGGAAGCCAGCCCGGCAACGCATTGTTTCGCGAAGATTTGTGAAGCCCGGCCATGGCCGGGGACGGCGGACCCCGAATCTGCTGAATTGGCTGGATCTGCTTGACACGCGGCATGTGCCGCAAGGCGCAAGCCGCGCACGCGTGAAGGCGTGATGAAAACGCGATTCAGGGTGCGATCCGGGGAACCCATGATTCTAGCCGGGGGGGTGAAGTGGGGCAAGCCTGAGGGATTGCGACGGCTCAAGCTTGGCAGGCACCCAGCCTGTCAGGGGGTGCAACAAGGCCCAATCTCCCTCAGGGGCGGGGCGTGCGCCCCAGGACACTCGAAATAGAATAGCTGTTTGCCCTCAGAGGCGTCCCCACGCGCCCCGTGGGTGTCTTCCTGACGGCGCATTCCGGCTTCCCATCCCCATGGCCCGACCACCATCCTCCTCCGCCGCGTCCCCCAGCGCCGCTGCGTCGAACGCAGGCGCCGAGGCCCTGCCCGCCACCTACGAAGAAGCCATGGCCGAGCTGGAGCAGCTCGTCGCGCGCATGGAAGCGGGTGCCTTGCCGCTGGAGCAGTTGCTGGTTGCCTATCAGCGTGGCGCCTCGCTGCTGGGCTTCTGCCGCGAGCGCCTGCAGGCCGTCGAGGAGCAGGTCAAGCAGCTCGAAGGCGGGCAACTCAAGCCCTGGGACGCCGCATGAGTCCCCAACAACTGCACAGCTGGTCGGTCGATGTGCTGGCCCGTGTCGAGTCCGCCCTGGACGAGTGGGTGCCTGCCTCGGCGCCAGCCGGGTTGGGCGAGGCCATGCGCTACGGCGTGCTCGACGGCGGCAAGCGCATCCGCGCGCTGCTGGTCGTGGCTGCGGCTGAGGCGGTGGGTGCGGTTAACACCGCGGTCGGTCGTGAAGCGGCCCTGCGTGCCGCCTGCGCGGTTGAACTCATCCACGCCTATTCGCTTGTGCATGACGACATGCCTTGCATGGACAACGACGTGCTGCGCCGGGGCAAGCCCACGGTGCACGTGGCCTTCGGCGAAGCCCAGGCGATGCTGGCAGGTGACGCGATGCAGGCCCTGGCCTTCGAGGTCCTCACGCCAGATGCTGGCGAGGGCCTGGGTGTGCCACCGGCTTTGCAGGCGCGGCTGGTGCGCCTGCTGGCACGTGCATCGGGGCAGGCCGGCATGGCGGGCGGCCAGGCCATCGACCTGGCCAGCGTGGGCCGCTCGCTCGACGAGGCCACCCTGCGCGAGATGCACCGCCTCAAAACCGGCGCCTTGCTTCGCGCCAGCGTGCAAATGGGCGCGGCCTGCGCCGAGCTGCCCGCCGACACCCCGGCCTGGCGGGCGCTGACCGACTATGGCCATGCCATGGGGCTGGCCTTCCAGATCGTCGACGATGTGCTGGATGCCACCCAGCCTTCCGACACGCTGGGCAAGACAGCCGGCAAGGACGCCGACGCCAACAAGCCCACCTACGTGAGCCTGCTGGGCCTGGACGGCGCCCGACGCGAGGCCGACGGGCTGCTGGCCCAGTCCCTGTCTGCGCTGGCTCGCAGTGGCCTGCCTTCCGAGGCCAGCGGGGCCCTGGCGGCCCTGGCGCATCGCATCGTCCATCGCGACCATTGATCGATCACTCAGCGACCACCGAACCAAGAAGAAATCCCCCACAGGATGAGCAACATGACCCACCCCTTGCTGTCGCGCGTCGATTCGCCTTCGGATCTGCGGCACCTGTCGCGGACGGAGCTCAAGCAGCTCGCCAACGAGCTGCGGTCTTACCTGCTCGACAGCGTGGCGCGCACCGGGGGGCACCTGTCTTCCAACCTGGGCACGGTGGAGCTCACCATCGCGCTGCACCACGTCTTCAACACGCCGCATGACCGCCTGGTGTGGGACGTGGGCCACCAGACCTACCCGCACAAGATCCTGACCGGCCGCCGCGACCGCATGTCCACGCTGCGCCAGTTCGGTGGCATGAGCGGCTTCCCGCGCCGCGATGAGAGTGAATACGACACCTTCGGCACGGCGCACTCGTCCACCTCCATCTCGGCGGCGCTGGGCATGGCGCAGGGCGCGCAGATCCGTGGCGAGTCGCGCCGCGCGGTGGCCATCATCGGCGATGGCGCCATGACCGCCGGCATGGCCTTCGAGGCGCTGAACAACGCGGGCGTGCCGCATGCGGGCAAGATGCCCAACCTGCTGGTGGTGCTCAACGACAACGACATGTCGATCTCGCCGCCGGTGGGGGCGCTCAACCGCTATCTGGCGCGGCTGATGTCCGGCCGCTTCTACATGGCCGCGCGCGAAAGCGCCAAGCAGGTGCTGCGCAACGCGCCGCCGTTGTTCGAGCTGGCCAAGAAGCTCGAAGAGCACGCCAAGGGCCTGGTCGTGCCGGCCACCATCTTCGAGGAGTTCGGCTTCAACTACGTCGGCCCGATCGACGGCCACGACCTCGACAGCCTCATCCCCACGCTGGAGAACCTGCGCGACCTCGAAGGCCCGCAGTTCCTGCACGTGGTCACCAAGAAGGGCTACGGCTACAAGCTCGCCGAGGCGGATCCCATCGCCTACCACGGGCCGGGCAAATTCGACCCGGCTGTGGGCCTGAAGAAGCCGGCGCCGTCGGACGTGCCGCCCAAGCCCACCTTCACGCAGGTGTTCGGCCAATGGCTGTGCGACATGGCCGCCGCAGACCCGCGCCTGGTGGGCATCACGCCGGCCATGCGCGAGGGCTCGGGCATGGTCGAGTTCCACCAGAAGTACCCCGGCCGCTACTTCGATGTCGGCATCGCCGAGCAGCACGCCGTCACCTTCGCGGCGGGCCTGGCCTGCGAGGGCCTGAAGCCCGTGGTGGCCATCTACTCGACCTTCCTGCAGCGTGCGTATGACCAGCTCATCCACGACGTCGCCATCCAGAACCTGCCGGTGGTGTTCGCGCTCGATCGCGCCGGCATCGTGGGGGCGGATGGCGCCACGCACATGGGCGCCTTCGACATCGCCTTCGTGCGCTGCATCCCCAACATGAGCCTGCTGACGCCGGCCGACGAGGCCGAGACGCGCCAGGCCCTGAGCGCCGCCCATGCACAGAACCACCCGGTGGCGGTGCGCTACCCGCGCGGTGCGGGCGCGGGCGTGCCGGTGCCCACCGACCTCGAGCCCATGCCCTGGGGCAAGGGCGAGGTGCGCCGCCATGCTTCCTACGCGCAAGCGGCTGGCCAGCGCGTGGCCATCCTGGCGTTCGGCACCTTGCTGTACCCGGCGCTGAAAGCCGGGGAGGCGCTCGATGCCACCGTGGCGAACATGCGCTTCGTCAAGCCGCTGGATGTCGAGTTGGTCAAACAACTGGCCGAGGCCAACGACCTGATCGTGACGGTGGAAGAAGGCTGCGTTCAGGGCGGCGCTGGCTCGGCCGTGGCCGAGGCGCTGGCTGCGGCCGGCATCGCCAAGCCCGTGTTGATGCTGGGCCTGCCCGACCAGTTCATCGAGCATGGTGACCCGGCCAAGCTGCTCGCCCTGTGCGGGCTGGATGCGGCGGGCATCGAGCAGGCCATCCGCGACAGGCTGGCGGCGACCGCCTGAACCCGTCGGTGGGCGGCGCTGTTCGGAGCGCGTGCCGCGTCTGCTTCGCCTCTTTTTTGTCTCTTCCTCGCCTCCTCGGTGAACCGATGGGTCTGCTCAGGCGGCCTGCTTCTGGTCGCTCGTCTGGTTCGTGGGGGCAGCTTGCTTGCCGGCGTCTTCTTCGCCGCACGAGCCGCCACAGCCTTGGATGGCCAGGGCCGGCAGCGCCTCCGGTTGTGACACCGTGCCCGTGAGCGGGTCGTAGCCGACGCTCTTGAGGTGCAGGGCCAGGCCCGAGTCCATGGTCTGCGCGTGGTGCGGGAACCAGAGCGTCAGCTCATGGGCCATTTGCCGGATGGGCTGCAACTGGCCCTGGCGACCCGCCTCCAGCCCTTCCTTGAGTACCTTGAGCACGACGGCGTGTTGCGTGAGGTGGCAACTGCCTGGCGCGAAGCCGGTGGCCAGCATCCAGCGGTCTTCCTGGCCGAAGTGTTCTTCTGTGTGTTCGACCAGGGCCTGCCAGCGCGTGACCAGCTCGGCGTCCTCGGCATCTTGAACCAGCGCGAGCAGGTCGACGAACTCGACGTGGGTCTGGTCCATGGCGGGCAGGGACACGGACAGGGCTTGGGACCATTCAAGGCGGGACATCGGGCGGGCTCCGGGCAGCGACAGGACCGCGCAAGGCTAACGTGAAGGGTGCCGATGCACCTTGCGTTGACGCAATGGCGCGCTGCGTTGCCATGTGAGCGGCATGCGGTGGTGATGGCGACGGCGATCAGTGTCTGGCGGTTGGCGGTGCTTGGCGCCCGATGCGCCCTGTTCGGCGGGGTGCGCAGGTAATCACCGATGCAGCCCGGGAGGCCGGCAAATAGATTCGGGGCGATTGTTATGTATCGTTGCAGATGAGGTGCCCCTTGCGACACACCAACGTTTTGAACTTCCGCGCCCTGGCCTTGGCCCTGATGGTCTGGCTGAGTTGGGGTCTCACTGCCGCCCAGGCTGCGAGCCTGGCCCCGGCCAGCAGCACCGAGGCCCGCACGCGCCACCCCATCGTCCTCGTGCATGGCTTGATGGGCTGGGACAACATCCTCGGCCTGGATTACTGGTACGAGATCCCCGCTGCCCTGCGCCGCTCGGGCGCGACCGTGCTGGTTGCGAAGGTGTCCGCGGTGAATGACAACAACGTGCGTGGCGAACAGCTGCTCAAGCAATTGCGCGAATGGCAGGCCGCGAAGGGTTACACGAAGTTCAACCTGGTGGGCCACAGCCAGGGCGGCCCCACCGCGCGCTATGCCGCAGGCGTGGCGCCGGAACTGGTGGCCAGCGTCACCTCAGTGCAGTCGCCCAACGTGATCGATTCGGCCCAGCCCGATTCCATCCTCTCGACGCTGTCTTCGCAACCCGATCTTTTCGCCAGCCTCGGTCGACTCATCGACTGGCTCTCGGGCCACGGCTCGCTGCCTCAGGACCCGGCTGCCTTGCAGGCCTGGGCAACCAACACGGCTGCCTTCAACGCCAAGTGGCCCGCCGGCATGCCGACGACGCCTTGCGGGCAGGGGCCTGAGCTCGCCGCCAATGGGGTGCGCTACTACTCGGTGGCGGGCAACGTCGCCAAGACGAACGCCTGGGATCCGTCCGACCTGATCTTCAAGGAAGGGGCGGTGCCCAGCGATGGCCTGGTGCCGGTGTGCGCTGCGCACTGGGGCCGTGTGCTGCGCGACGACTACCCGTGGAACCACTTCGACGGCGTCAACCAGTTCTTCGCGCTGATCGGCAAGGGCGCGCCTGACCCGGTGGCCTTCTACGTGCAGCAGGCCAGCCGGCTCAAGGCCCTGGGCCTATGAGCGGATGCCCTGGCGTGACAGCGCACGGCGGTGAGCGGTGGGAGCCCGCCCGAGGGCTCGCCGCGCACTTGGCCCTGATCAGGGCTGCGTGACGCCGCCCAGGCGCTGGCGGTGGCGAGCCACCTGCGCGCGCACCTGTGCGGGGGCCGTGCCACCCAGCAGGTTGCGTGCGTTGAGCGAGCCGCGCAGGCTCAGCACCTCGTACACGTCCTGCTCGATGGCGGGGTTGTAGGCCTGGAGCTTGTCCAGCGGCAACTCCGAGAGGTCCACACCTGCGGCGATGGCGTCCTTCACGGCGTGGGCGACCACCTCGTGCGCGTCACGGAAGGGCAGGCCCTTCTTGACCAAGTAGTCGGCCAGGTCGGTGGCGGTGGCGTAGCCCTTCTTGGCGGCGCGTTCCATCGCTTCGGGCTTGACGGTGATGCCGGCGGCCATCTCGGCGAAGATGCGCAGCGTGTCCTTCAAGGTGTCCACCGTGTCGAACAAGGGTTCCTTGTCTTCCTGGTTGTCCTTGTTGTAGGCCAGGGGCTGGCCCTTCATCAGCGTGATCAGGCCCATCAGGTGGCCCACGACGCGGCCGGTCTTGCCGCGCGCCAGCTCGGGCACGTCGGGGTTCTTCTTCTGCGGCATGATCGACGAGCCGGTGCAGAAGCGGTCGGCCAGGTCGATGAAGCCGAAGCTCTGGCTCATCCACAGGATGAGTTCTTCGCTCAGGCGCGAGACATGCACCATCAAGAGCGAGGCGGCGGCGGTGAACTCGATGGCGAAGTCGCGGTCGCTCACTGCGTCCAGGCTGTTCTGGCTGACGCCTTCGAAGCCCAGCGTGCGGGCCACGCGCTCGCGGTCGAGCGGGTAGCTGGTGCCGGCCAGCGCGGCCGAGCCCAACGGCAGGCGGTTGATGCGGCGGCGCAGGTCGACCATGCGCTCGGCGTCGCGCGCGAACATCTCCACGTAGGCCAGCAGGTGGTGGCCAAACGCCACGGGCTGGGCCACTTGCAGGTGGGTGAAGCCGGGCAGGATCACGTCGGCGTTCTGCTCGGCCACATCGACCAGCGCTTTTTGCAGTTCTGTCAAAAGCACGCCGATTTCATCGACCTCGCCTCGCAGCCACAGACGCACGTCGGTGGCGACCTGGTCGTTGCGCGAGCGGCCGGTGTGCAGACGCTTGCCGGCATCGCCCACCAACTGCGTCAGGCGGGCCTCGATGTTGAGGTGCACGTCTTCGAGGTCGAGCTTCCACTCGAATTGGCCGGATTCGATCTCGGCGGTGATCTGCGCCATGCCTTTTTGGATGGCGGCGAGGTCAGTGGCGGAGATCAGGCCCTGCGCAGCCAGCATGTCGGCGTGGGCGAGCGAGCCCTGGATGTCGGCCTTCCACAGGCGCTTGTCGAAGAAGACGCTGGCCGTGTAGCGCTTGACCAGCTCGCTCATGGGCTCGGAAAACAGGGCCGACCAGGCCTGGGACTTCTTGTCGAGTTGGTTGGTGCTCATGGCGGTGCTCGCTGGGGTGGTGGCCGCCTGGGGGCTGGCTTCACGCAGAATGTGCAAACCATGGATTCTAAAGACCCCGCCAAGGCCGTGCGGCCCACGCCACCCGAGTCGACCCCCGCGTGGGCGGTGTCGACCCAGTTCGCGCTCCCGCAGGGGGATGCGGTGGCGGGTGGTGCCCCGGCCGCGAAAGCGCCCGCCGCCCCGTCGCCTTTCGATGTCTGCCACGTTGGCGTGGTGCTGCGCGTGGTGCTGGGTGTGCAGGCCGTGGTGGGCCTGGGCGTGAGCTTCGCGGCTTCGGGGCTTTCTGATGCGCTCGACCGCTGGGCCCAGTCCGCGATGGTGTCGCTGCCGGCCAGCTTGTTGTGGCTGGTGGTGGCCTGCGCGGCGCGCCGGGTGCTGGGCCGGGCGCCCGAGTGGGGCCAATGGCTCTGGGCTTGCAGCCTGGGCGCTGTGGCAGGGGCCCTGGCGCACTGGCAGGCGCGCTGGCTGGAGCAGTGGGTCACCGGCCTGCCCGTGGGGCTGGACTGGAGCTTCGTGCCGCCCTTGCTGACAGGCGCTGCGCTGGCGGGTGCCACCCTGGCTTGGCTCAAGCAACGCGCGCACAGCCAATTGCCCGCCCACGCCGCCGCGCGCCTGGCCGAGTTGCAGGCGCGCATCCGCCCGCACTTCCTGTTCAACACGCTCAACACGGCGATCGCTCTGGTGCAGATCGACCCACTGCGCGCCGAGTCCGTGCTCGAGGACTTGGCCGAGCTGTTCCGCCAGGCGCTGTCTTCGCCCTCGCTGCGCGGCACGCTGGCCGATGAGGTGGAGCTGGCGCGCCGCTACCTGGGCATCGAGCAGTTGCGCTTCGGCGATCGCATCACCGTGCGCTGGGAGCTCGACGAGGCTGTCCTGGGTGCCGAGGTGCCGACGCTCATCCTTCAACCGCTGGTAGAAAACGCCGTGCGGCATGGCGTCGAGGCCAACCCCCTGGGCGGTTGGATCGTGGTGCGCACCCGTTTGCAGGCCGGCCAGGCGGTGCTCACCGTCAGCAACTCGGTGCCCACGCAGGGCCCCACGGCGGCCACGGCGGGCCATGGCATCGCCTTGCGCAACGTGCGCCAGCGCCTCAAGCTCATGCACGATGTCGAGGCCGATTTCGATGCGGGCCTGCAAAAAGGCGAGGGTGCCCAGCCGCCGGTCTACGTGGTGCGCATCGCCGTGCCGTTGCCGCCCTCGTCCCAAGGAGTCGCCAACCGATGAACGCACCGATGAACGCCTCTGCCATCCCTCTGAAAATCGCCATCGTCGATGACGAACCGCTGGCCCGCATGCGCATCCGCACGCTGCTCGGCCAGAGCGCAACGCCCAGCGAAGTGGTCGGCGAGTTCGGCGAGTCCGTCAGCGCCTTGATGTGGCTGCGGGAGCAGGATCAGGCCGGTTGTTCGCCCGACCTGGTTGTGCTTGACATCCAGATGCCAGGGCTTGACGGCATGGTGCTGGCCGCTCGCCTGCGCGACCTGCGCAGGCCGCCATCGGTGGTGTTCGTGACGGCGCACGCCGAGCACGCCCTGCGCGCCTTCGACTTGGCCGTTGCAGACTATTTGACCAAGCCCGTGCGGCTGGAGCGGCTGGACGCCTCGCTGGAGCGCGTTCGGAAGTTGCGCGCCGCGCTGATGACTGCCACCGACCCTGTGCTGGACGACACCGAAGTGCTGGTCGTGCAGGAGCGCGGCCGTGTCGAGCGCATCCGCCTGGCCGAGGTGCTGTACTTCAAGGCCGAGCAGAAACAGGTGCTGCTGCGCACGCAGCACGACAGCCGCCTGATCGACGATTCGCTCACCGAGCTGGAGGGGCGGGTGGGCACGCGCTTCATCCGCGTTCATCGCAACGCCCTGGTCTCACGCCAGGCCATGAAGGCGCTGGAGCGCCGCGCCGACGACCCCGATGGCGGCGAGGCCTGGGCGGTGCAGGTGCTGCCCACGCAGGAGTGGCTGGCGGTGTCGCGGCGCCAGGTCAGCGCGGTGCGCGAGGCCATGGCGCAGTGATCGCTTGCAACGGCTCGCAGCCATGAAAAAGCCAGGCACCTGGCCTGGCTCGTTCGCGAAGGGCTGATCTTTCTCTTGGGGCCGGATGGCTCGATCAGAACCCCAGGCTGGCCAGCAGGTCGTCGACCTCGCCCTGGTTGGACACGACGTCGGAGCGGCCTTCGGCGTTGACCACCGGACCTTCCAGCTTCGGGTCTTCCGCGTTGTGGTTGTGGGCGGTCAGTGCCGCTTCCACCTTTTGGGCTTGCTCGGGCGGCGCGGCCTGCACCAGCAGGTCGATGAGCTGGCCTTCGAGGTCGTTGGCGAGCTTGACCACCTTGGCCACGACCTGACCGGTCAGGTCATGGAAGTCCTGCGCCATCATGATGTCGGTCAGGTGGCCGTCGACGCGCTTGGTGACGGTCTCGACATCCTGCACGAAGTTGAACACCGCGCCGCTGGCCACGGCCTTGACCGGGTCGGCGGTGATGAGGGCTGCGAGCTTGCGGGTCTCGGCGGCGATGTGCTCCTGATCGGACTTGGCGGTGTCCACCAGGTTGAGCACCTTCTCGGCGGCGTCGGCCGTCTTGGTCGCGATGTAGCTCAGGCGGCTGCGCGCATCCGGCAGGTCGTCGACGGTGTTCTTCAGGCCGGGCAGCACGCCCAGCATGTTGAGCGTATCGTGCAACTGACGGGTCAGGGTGCCGAGCTGCTGGAAGATCTCGGGCGACGCCGCTGGCATCGCCATGTTCTCTGGCAAATCCACCTTCATGGCGTGCTCCCGTGTTCAGGCCGTGGTGGCCAGTTTCTGCATGATCTTTTGGACCTTCTCTTCCAAGGTGGCCTTGGTGAAGGGCTTGACGATGTAGCCGGCGGCGCCGGTCTGGGCGGCCAGCACGATGTCTTCCTTGCGCGCCTCGGCGGTCACCATCAGCACGGGCAGGTGCTTGAGGCTGTCATCGGCCTTGATGGCCTTGAGCAGTTCGAAGCCGTTCATGTTCGGCATGTTGATGTCGCTGACCACGAAATCGAACTTGCCGTTCTTGAGCATGTTCAGCGCGACCGCGCCGTCTTCTGCCTCTTCGGCATTGTTGTAGCCGCTTTCCTTGAGCAGGCCCCGGACGATCCGGCGCATGGTGGAAAAGTCGTCCACGATGAGAAATTTCATGTCCGCAGGGTTGCTCATGACTCGTCCTTTATCAAACGCGGGCGGATTGCGGATGCCCTCGGGTACAAGAGGTTATCGGCCTGTGAGATTCGGCCTTGAGGGTTTGATGTCCGGTGTGGGCTCTTCTTCTGCCGAAGGTGTTTCGTCGTCGTTGTCGATGGCCTCGATCTTCGAGGCCTGGAAGAAGCGATCTTCTGCCTCGCGGTTCATCACGATGATGCTGATGCGGCGGTTGAGCGGGCTCTCGGGGTTGCCCTTCTCGAACAGCATGCTCGCAGCCAGGCCCTGAACGCGCAAGACCTTTCCGCCAGTCAGGCCTCCGGCGATGAGTTCGCGACGCGAAGCGTTGGCCCGGTCCGCCGAGAGCTCCCAGTTGCTGTAGCCGAACTCGCCCGCGCTGAAGGGCTTGGAGTCGGTGTGGCCCTCGATGGTGAGGCGGTTGGGCACCTCGTCGAGCACCCCGCCGATGGCGCGCAGGATGTCGCGCATGTAGCCCTGCACTTGCGCGTCGCCGCTGGCGAACATGGGCCGCTGCTGGTCGTCGACGATCTGGATGCGCAGGCCCTCGGCCGTCATGTCGAGCTGGATCTGGCTTTTGTACTTGGACAGCCGCTCGTCGTTGGCGATGACTTCCTCGACCTTCTGCTTGAGTGCTTTCAGGCGCTCGGCCTCGGCGCGCGCCTGCTCCATCTTCATGGCCTTCTTGCGGCGTTTTTCGTCAGCGGTCTCTGACATGCCCTTCTTGATCTGGCCAGTCGATTCGGCCAGGTTGTTGCCGCCACCCTTGACGATCGAGGTGGCGTCGCCCGCGCCCGAGCCACCGAACATGGCGATCTTGAGCGGGCTGTTGAAGTAGTCGGCGATGCCCTTCTTGTCGCCCTCGGTGGTCGAGCCGAGCAGCCACATCAGCAGGAAGAAGGCCATCATGGCGGTCACGAAGTCGGCGTAGGCGATCTTCCAGGCGCCACCATGGGCGGCATGGCCGCCCTTCTTGATGCGCTTGATGATGATCGGCTGGACCTTCTTCGAATCACCGGCCATGTCGGGTTCCTTGTGTGGGCGGGCTCAGGCGCCGGCTCACTTCTTCTTCACGTGAGCTTCGAGCTCCGCGAAGGTCGGCCGCTCGGTCGAGTACAGCACCTTGCGGCCGAACTCGATGGCCACTTGCGGTGCATAGCCCTGCATCGAGGCCAGCAGCACGGTCTTGACGACCTGGAACTCCTTGGTGCCTTCGTCGAGCTTCTGCTCCATCAGGCCGCCCAGGGGCTCCACCACGCCGTAAGCCAGCAAGATGCCCAGGAAGGTGCCCACCAGTGCCGAGCCGATCATGCCGCCCAGCACGGCGGGGGGCTGGCCCACTGAGCCCATGGTGTTGACCACGCCCAGCACGGCGGCCACGATGCCGAAGGCGGGCAGGGCGCCGGCCAGGCGTGCCACGGCCGCCACGGCGCCATGGCCCTCGTGGTGGTGGGTGTCGATCTCGTTGTCCATGAGGGTCTCGATCTCGTGGGCGTTGAGGTTGCCCGAGACCATCATGCGCAGGTAGTCGGTGATGAACTCCACGACGTGGTGGTCGTGGCCCATCGTGGGGTACTTCTTGAACAGGGCGGAGTTGTGCGGATCCTCGACGTCCTTTTCGATGGACATCAGGCCTTCCTTGCGCACCTTCTGCAAGATCTCGAAGAGCATCGCCATCAGCTCCAGGTAACGGTCTTTCGTGTACTTGGAGCCCTTGAACAGCGGGCCGAACTGGCCCAGCACCGCCTTGACGGTCTTGGGCTGGTTGTTCACCAGGAAAGCGCCGATGGCTCCGCCGCCGATGGCCATCATTTCGGTGGGGATGGCGTGGATGATCACGCTCATGTTGCCGCCGTGGATGATGTAGGCGCCAAAGATGCAGCCAAGGCAGACGACGTAGCCGATTGCGACAAACATGTTGGCTCGCTCAGGTGCTGTTTCGGGTCATGGCGTGATCTTGTCTTGTCCCCGGTTGGATGAAACCTGTGAACAACGCCGCACAGACGCCGCTATTCCGGCTCAGCTTCCAGCAGGTGGAATTCGTCGGGCGCATGGGTGTCACCGCAAAAAAAGGCGGACCCGATCAGGGTCCGCCGTGAAAGCACGGGTTCGTGCCAGGAGGAGACAAGCAGAGCGCCTTCCTTCCAAAAAGACGCTCATGAGGGATATCGACCGCCGTTGACCAGAACTTGAGGCCTTTTTGAAGCTGCTTGCTCAGTGCAACTGCAGCGACCCAGCCGCCTTGCCCTTGCCGGCGCGTGCCGGGGGGTTGCACAGGCCGCAGGTGAAGTGGCGGGCGATCTCATGCGGGTGGGTGACGAACTGGCCACCGCACTTGTT